>CAZTTY010000001.1:0-54344 GCA_964616815.1 uncultured Gemmatimonadaceae bacterium
GGGCCAGCAGCGCCGCTGCTGGCCCCTCTACGCTAGAGACCCGACCCCGTCGTTCGCTACGGGAACTGGACCAGCTCCACCGGTGCCAGGTCGAGGGCCTCGAGCGTCGGCTCAACCAGTTTGCCGTCGCCCACGATCACGATGTCGAGCGAGTCCGGGTCGACCGTTTCGCGCGCCACGCGCTGGACGTCGGCCCGGGTCACGGCTCCGATACGACTCGCATATTTGTCGTAGAAGTCGAGCGGCAGGTCGTACACGGCTACCGGCACGAGTCGGGAGGCGATGCTGCGCGTCGTCTCGAAGTCGCCTGGCAGTTGCAATTGGAGAAGTTGCTTCGCCCTGGTGAGCTCGGCCTCGGGCACCGGCTCGCGAATCGCCTCGAGCTCCGTCATGAACTGCAGCAGCGCCGAGTCGGTTTTCGCGGCCACGATCTCCGCCTCGGCCGTGAATGGCCCCGGCCGCCGGCGCATCGAGAAGCCGGAGAAGGCGCCATACGTGTAGCCGTGCGTCTCGCGCAGATTCTGGTTCAATCGGCTGGTGAAAGCCCCGCCGAGGATGGTGTTCATCACCTCGACGGCGAAGTAATCCGGCGTCGACCGCGCTACACCCACAGCGCCGATCCTGAACGACGACTGCGCCGCGGACGGCTTGTCGACCAGGTAGATCGTGCGGCCCTTCGCGGGCGGTAAGGGGCCGTACTCGGTGGCCGGGACGTCACCTGGCCGCCACGAGCCGAACATTTCGCGGGCGCGCCGTTCCACGTCGTCCGGCTGAACGTCGCCGACCACTATGAGCGTGGCGTTGTTGGGCCGGTAATGGCTACCGTAGAATCGCGCGATGTCGGCGCGGGAGATGGCCGCCACCGACTGCCGCGTTCCGCTCGGTGCGTGCCCGTATGGATTGCGATCTCCGAATACGACCTCGTCGAAGACGCGATCGGCAATCGCCGGCCCGTAATCTTCGAGCTGCAGGAGCGACGTGAGCCTGGCCTTGCGCACGCGCTCCAGGTCGGCGTCCGCAAACGCGGGGTGCAGGAGCACGTCGCCGAAGAGGGCGAGCGCGCTGTCGAGCTGCGCGGTGGTGGTGTGGAGCGAGACGAACGATCGATCCCATCCGCTGGATGTCGACAGGTCGGCGCCCAGGAACGCGGCCTGGTCGGCTATCTGGAGCGCGTCGCGTGTGGTGGTGCCCTCGTCGAGCATGTCCGCCGCCAGCGATGCCAGGCCACCCCGCCCGGCCGGATCGGCCTCGGCACCGGTGCGCACGAGCATGATGAAGTCGGCGACGGGGAGCTCGTGCTGCTCCACGATCATCAGCGAGAGCCCGTTGTCGAGCCGACGGGTGACGATGGGCGGGAGGTCGAGCGCCGGCGGCGGCGCCAGCTCGGGGGGGCGCGTAAGGTCGACGGTCGCGGGTGATGCCGGGCGAGCGGCGGGCGCTTCGGCGGCGGGTGCGGCGGCGGGTGCGGCGGGCGTCGGCGCGGGTGGGGCCGACGTCCGCGGCGCGCACGCCAGCGGCGCTGTCACCGCGAGCGCCGCCAGTGTCGTACGCAGCCTCATCGCCCACCTCCCGCCGCGGTCACCATCAGCGCGCGCTCTCCCTCGGGTACGACGGTGAGCACCACGCTCGGCGCGCCGAGGTACGTTCGGGCAACGCGTTGAACATCCACGGCCGTCACCTTGCGATAGCGCTCGGCATCCTGCCGCGTGTAGTCCGGCGTTCCCAGGAAGTAGTTGTAGTGGTTCAGGCGGTCGGACTTCCCGAGCACGGACGCGAGACGGTCGATCTGGTTGGCGAGGATGCTGTTCTGCGCACGCTCCAGCTCGCGCGGCTCGATTCCGCCGGCGGCGATTCGCTGGATCTCCTCGTTCACCAACTCTGCTATCCGCGATGGCGCCTGCTCGGGCACGGGAGTCACGACTATCTGGAAGTAGCCGTCCAGCCGCATGCTCGCCTGGAAAGCGCGCACGTCCTGCGCGACCTGCATGTCGTAGACGAGCCGCTCGTAGAGTCGCGAGTTCTTCCCGTTCGCCAGCACGAATGCCAGGACGTCGAGCGCCGCATCGTCGTCTGAGAACGCCTTCACGGTGTGCCAGCTCCGGTACAGCCGCGGCAACTGGACGCGATCTTCGAGCACCATGAACGTGTCGCGCGGGACTTCGAAGCGCGGGACCGAGGGACGCGGTGGCTGCCGCGGGTTCCCCGGGATCGGTCCGAAGTAGCGTTCCACCCACGTCCTCGCCGAGTCGCGGTCGAAGTCGCCGGCTATCACGAGCGTCGCGTTGTTGGGAGCGTAGTAGCTGTCGAAGAATCGCTTCACGTCATCGAGTGAAGCCGCGGAGAGGTCGGTCATGGAGCCGATCACGCTGTGGTGGTACGGATGTCCCTCCGGAAAGAGTGCCGCGAGTATGGTTTCGTTGGCTCTCCCGTACGGGACATTGTCCACGCCCTGCCGGCGCTCGTTCTTCACCACGTCGCGCTGCAGGTCGAGCTTCGCCTGGTCCATGGTGGGGAGCAGGTAGCCCATCCGGTCGCCGTCGAGCCAGAGCGCGAGCGGCAGCGCGTTCGACGGCATCCATTCGTAGTAGTTCGTGCGGTCCTGAGTGGTGGAGCCGTTGTTGCTCGCACCGGCAGCTTCGAGCCAGCTATCGAACTTCCCGACCGGTACGTGCTCCGACCCCATGAACATGATGTGCTCGAAGAGGTGCGCGAAGCCGGTGCGGCCGGGCTGTTCGTCCGCGGACCCGACGTGATACCACGTATTCACCGCCACCACCGGAGTCGAATGGTCGGGGGCGAGAATCACTTCGAGTCCGTTGTCGAGCGTGTACTTCTCGAACGGGATTTTCGGGACGTCCTGCGCCGCGGCTCGCACTCCGGCCGCAGCGCAGATGAAGGTGATGCCGAGCGTCCCGATGAGGGAACGCCGAATCCGGATCCCCGTCAATCGGCCACCTCCACGACCTTCGTCCCGGCCATGGCATCGCCCAGCCGGCGCCCCTGTGGATCCGTGATCACCCGGTAGAGCTCGTAGATGCCCAGCACGATGGCGGCCAGGAGCACCGGCCCGATCAGCAGCCAGCCGAGTATGAAGATGTATTTGAGGAACCACACGATGCCGCCGAGCGCGAACATCCAGTTGCGCCTGGCCGATGTCTCTATGTCCACGGGACGGCCATCCAGGCGAACGGGACGGAGCTTCATGACCCTCTTGCCAATGGAGCGGCGGTCCATGAAGGTGATGTCCAGCCCATCGCGCAGAAGCCAGTAGGCCGCCGCGACCAGGCCGCCGATGGTCGGTACGGCGTTGAGGATGGCGGCGACGATGCAGTCGATCACGGCGGCGACGACACGCTTTCCCGTATCCGCCTTACCGGTGATCAGCGTGAGCGGTTCATCGGCGACCGAATGATCGTCGATTCCATCCGTGGACGGCGGCTCCGGTCGTCCGCTCGGTGCGCCTGGTTCGCCCGCGGGATCCGTCCAGTCGTTCTGCTCCGGCATGGTGGCCTTCCTGGAAGGGGTTCACCGGCACTACGTGCGCAGATGCGCCAAGGTGCCAAACCACCTTCGGTGCCGCAAGAGGCGTGCAGCTCAGCTCATCCGGCCCGCGAGCCAGTCGGCGATGGCAGTCAGCACCGGCGGGTTCACCTCGAACGACTTCAATGTGGAATATCTCACGAACGAGCCGTCCGGGTCGTGCACCATGAGATGGTTGGTCTCCGGGATCAGCTTCACGGTTACGTCATCGTTGCCCCCGGCGCGAATCGCGCCGGCGAGCTCCTCCGCCTGGTCCGGAGTCACCTGGGTGTCCGTCGCTCCCTGCACGATGAGCACGGGCATGCGGAGCTCGCGCGCGGCCGTGCGCGGATCGTAGTCGAACCAGAAGCGGAGCCAGGCCGAGGATGCGAGCTGGGCCTGTCGCGCCGGCTCGTTCGCCAGGATCGCGGAGTCGAGCGCGGCACCGCTCAGACCCAGTCGCGCGGCGATGGCTTCCCGCACCTGCGCGTCGGATATTTCACGCCCCGTGCGGGCCGACCCGGCGACGAGCACCAGCGCCGCCAGCTCGGGATCGGAGGAGCCGATCATGAGTGCGATCAGCGCGCCCTCGCTGTGCCCTATCAATCCGAGCCTTCCCGCGTCGATCTCCGGACGCGTGCGGAGGTAGTCGAGTGCCGCGCGGATGTCGTCCGCGAAATCGGCGCTCGTCGGGTCGCTCGGCCCGCGCGGGGTGCCGCCCACTCCGCGGTCGTCGAGGCGCAGCGCAGCTATCCCGACCCTGCCGAGTGTGTCGGCGATGGCGCGAAAGGGGCGGTAGCCCGGAAAGATCGATATCGCTTCGTCGCGATCCTCCGGACCCGATCCGGTGATCAATACCACCGCCGGAACCCGCGCTCCGGGCGCATGTCGGGGAATCGTCAGCGTTCCCGCGAGCGCTATCCCCGCCTTCGGAGCCGGGACGCTCACGTCCTCCGCGGTGTAGGGCGCGCCCGGCGGCGCCGAGTAGTCGGGCGTGGTGGGCGCGGTCGCGGGCGCGACGCCGGCTGCCGCGGAGGATGAGTGGGCGCCGCCCGGGCGGTCGGCGGCGCCCACTCTCGTGAACGTGAGACCCTGGGCCGCCACGCTGCCCCCGAGAAACTCTCCTTCCGCGGAAACCTCCGCGTCGATGGTGGCGCCGCCCAGAGCGAGCGTGGCCGAGTCGTCGGAAGTCCACGCGACCCTCGCCTCCAGTACCTGACCGCCGGCCACCGCGAACACGGGGAGGTTCACCGCGGTGCCGCCGAGCGCGCGCGCTCGGCGGAAGATCTGTTCGATCACGGCGGACGAGAGATTGATGAATGGGAGTGTACCGGCGGGTGCAGTGAAGCGCTGGGATGGCGCCGCGTCATCGCCCATGGTCACCAGGACGCTGTCGCCTCCGAAGTCGATCGTAGCGCGCTGCAGCGGAGCCGCCGCCGGAGGCGCACCCGCGGCGCGGGCTTCGGTCACCAGCTTCGGCACCGTAGCATCGGGTGCGAGGGTCATCGTGAAGTCGAGCAGTACCCCCTGGGCTTTCACCAGGAGCTCGGAGTGCAGCCGCGATTCTTCCCGCAGCACCGTTTCGGTGGCGATGGTATCTCCGCCGGCACTCACGACGAACCGTACGGGCGCGCTCCCGGCACGGGGCTGCTGCGCGCCGGCCGCACCCACGGCACCCAGGGAACCCACGGCGGCCAGCGCCGCGATGGCTGCGAGCTTCACGTCTCTCTCTCCCGTTTCCATATGACATACGAATAGGCGGTGATTCCGAGACCGACCGCCAGCGCGCCGCCGGCCACCAGACCGAACGTGACGTTCGCAGGTGCGAACGGCCCGCTCACGAGCAGAAGCACGCCGAGGATCAGCATGAGGTAGCCGCCTACCCGGTGCGTGCGCTCCCAGACTCGGTCGCTGGAAAGCGTCCACGGGTTGCGTATACCCACCATCCAGTTCGAGCGAACGCGCGGTAGAACGTTACCGATGACGATGAACAGAACGCCGACCGCCGCCGGGATCATCCGCCCCATGGAGACGCCGATCCCGAGCGCGGCGGCCAGCGCGAAGAGATGGATGAAGAACATCACCGTGACGGTGGCGTTCATGATCGTGAAGTAGGCGGTGTCGAACTTCCGGTAGTTGCCTCCGCGCGGGTCGATCTTCGGGAGCACGGGGATGAGCGCGGCGATCCCGATCATGATCAGCGGCATGAGGAACGCGCCGACCAGTCGCGAGCTGTAGTCGTCCACTTCGCCCCGCATGTTCCAGTGCGTGGGCATCGGGTCGGGGAGATGGCCGTAGGCGACGATGGAAGTCGCGAATGCCAGCGCGATGATCAGCACCGGGTACCATTTACGCATGCTTCCCTCCGGGTTGCCTGGCCCTACCGGTCCGCCGGCCGGGGCTCTTCCATTCGAGCATGTACGCTATGACATCGTCGAGGACGGTAGTATCGAGCGCGTAGCTGATCTGCTGGCCGCTGCGCTCGGCGAGTATCAGCTCCGCATCGCGCAGCACTCCCAGATGCCGGGACACGGTGGGCCACGACGAGGTGAAGTGCTCGGCGATCTCTCCCGAGGTGCGTGGGCCATCGCGTAGCAGACGCAGGATTTCGCGTCGGGTGGGATCGGCGAGCGCCTTGAAGACGGATTCCCTCATCGCCGGGAATATATAGTTACTTAGCTAAGTGCGCAATTATGTGAATCGCGGCGGGGGCCGGAGATCACCTCGGCACGGGGCGCGACCGAAGCTCACGGCGTCGTCATCGCGAAGGTCGCGACGAGAGGGCGGTGGTCGGATGCGTCGGTGTCGGGCACTTCCGCGGCGCTGCACCGCAGGCCGCGCGCGTACAGATAGTCGATGCGGCGCACCGCGCTGTCGGCCGGAAAGGTGAAGCCGCTTCCCTCGCCACACGCCTCCCAGGAGTCGGTGAGCGCGCCGTGGCGGCGGGAAGTGGTGTGTCTGGACATCGTTCCGGCGGAGAGGAGCGGGCGGGCCGGACGGGCCCCGGCCAGCGATACGTTCGGGAAGATACGAAAGCCTGTGGGGTCTTGACAGGAGGCGCGCATGCTGGAAAATTAGCACGAGATGCTGGAAATTTAGCAGCGGACCGGCCGTACTGTTCGATGCCTTCACTCGTCGCCCGGGAGCGTCCTACGTCCAGAAATCCGTCCACCCGCAATCTCAGCCGCAGAGAGCGGCAGATCATGGATGTCCTCTTCCGGCGCGGCGACGCCACCGTCGCCGAAGTCATGGAGAACATGCCCGATCCGCCGAGCTACTCGGCGGTGCGCGCCACTCTGCGAATTCTCGAGGAGAAGGGGCACGTGGTGCACAGGGAAGAGGGTCCACGCTACGTCTATCTGCCGGCGGGCGCGCCGGAGGAGGCGCGCGCGGATGCGTTGAAGCATCTGGTGCGCACGTTCTTCGATGGATCTACCGAGCAGGCCGTCACCGCACTGCTGCGCCTCTCCGATACGCGTCTCAGCGAAGCGGAGATAGCCCGCCTGCAGGAGCGCATCCACGCGGCGCGCAGGAAAGGGAAATGACCATGACATCCTTCATATCGCAGCATATGCTCGTGTCCACGCCGACCGCCGTCGCGGTGTCGCTCTTCCTCGCCAGGGCGACGCTGCTCCTTCTCGCCGCCGTCATCATCGCGGCCGCGCTCAGGCGGGCCTCCGCCGGAGTGCGGCACATGGTGTGGGCGGCGGTTCTGGGCGGCGTCGTGCTTCTCCCGCTCCTGTCGTACTGGATGCCGCTGCGGCTCGCGGTCCTCCCGCGCGCTATCTGGAGCGAGGTCGCGGCCGCGGTCAGCGTTACCGGTTCGCGAGCGGACGCCGAGCGCGCGACCAGCCCGCTCGATGCCGCCGCGGGCGCAGCGCCTGGCGAAATGCGGAACGAGCGACTCCATCGCGTGGAGCTGGCTCCGCCGTCGGCCGGGCACTCCGCGCTCCCCGGTCGCGGTGCCGAGCTTGCTTCGGGCATACGCTCCGGGGAAGTGGATGGCCCGGCTGCGCGGTCCGCGCTCCCGTCATCGCCCGGTGCGCCGACCGCGCCGAGGTCGACCGACGTTCTCCCTGCGAACCCGCTCCCGCTCCCGTTGGCGCTTTCGCTGCTCTGGGCGATCGGCACGGCGCTGCTGCTCGCGCGTCTGCTGCTCGGGATGGCCGCCGTACGGCGCGTGCTTCGCCGTGCGACCGCGCTCGAAGGCTCGGAATGGACGGTGCCGTTGTGGGAAGTGTCCGACCGGCTCGGCCTCGCGCGCGCTCCCCGCCTGCTCCACAGTCCGGACGTGTCGATGCCATTCGCCTGCGGGCTGCTGCGCCCGGCGATCGTGATGCCGGCCGGAGCGGAGCGGTGGGACGACGAGCGGCGGCGCGCGGTACTCTTCCACGAGCTGGCCCACGTGAGGCGGTGCGACATCCTCGGTCACACACTCGGCCGTATCGCGTGCGCATTCTACTGGTTTCATCCGCTGGTGTGGACCGCCGCGCGGCACCTGCGCTCCGAGAGCGAGAGCGCGTGCGACGACCTGGTGCTCACGTCCGGGACGCGCGCGTCGGACTACGCGCACCACCTGCTCGAGATAGTCACCGGGGCGAGGCATGCGAACGCGCCGGTGACGGCACTCGCCATGGCGCGCCCGAGGGAATTCGAGGGACGCATGCTCGCCATCCTCGACCCGGAGCGGCGTCGAGCGGCACCACGTCCGCTGCAGGCCGCGGCCACTATCGTGGGACTGGGCGCGCTCACCCTTTCGGTTTCGGCGATGGCGCCCGCCATGGCGCCCGCCGCGGCGCCCCGCCAGACCGTGAAGGCGGCTGCGCCGGCGGCGGCGCGCGACTCGAGCGCCCTCTCCGATGCGGCGGCGTCGCCCTCCCCACCCGCGGCGGGTACGGTCGTGCCAGCCGGTCCCGCTCCCATCGCGAGCGCATCCGATACCGGCGAGGCGGCGAGCGACGACACATTCGAGCGGGCCGTGAGCTCCGCAGTCGAACGAGGCATCCAGTCGGCGTCGGAGCGGACGTCGGTGGCGCTCGCCAACGCGGTGCATCCCGGGCCGCTCGATGATTGGGAGGGCTACGTCCCGGACATGGACATCCAGGTGAGCGACGCGGTCGGGCGCGCCGTGAGCAGCGCCGTGCGTGGCGCCGTGCGCCTGAACTTCGGCGCCGGCCGGGGAGGCTCCGGCGCCCACGTGGTGGCCGACAGCGGCGCCACCGACCTCCTCGTGAAGCTGCTGGCGAGCGATACGGATGCCCATGTTCGCCGCACCGCGGCATGGGCGCTGGCGCAGCGCGAGCCGGCCGATTCACACGCGGTGTCCGACGCGCTGTCGGCGGCGCTGGCACGAGATACCAGTGCCAGCGTTCGCGAGATGGCCGCGTGGGGGCTCGGCCAGCTCGGTGGCAGCGGCGACATCCGGGCGCTCGGCGACGCCTTGCGCGGCGAGTCCGACGAACGGGTACGGACCACCATAGCGTGGGCGCTCGGGACGATCGGGGATGCTTCGTCCGCGGCGGATCTGGATGCGGCGATGGCGGATCGGAGCTCGAAAGTGCGTGCCCGCGCCGCGTGGGCGCTGGGTCAGGTCGAGCCCGATGCGGCGCCCGCGGGACTTCTCGCGGCGCTCCGCGATTCGAGTGTCAAGGTGCGCCTGGCGGCCGCGTGGGCGCTCGGCCAGATCGAGGATCCGGCGTCGCTCGACGCGCTCTCAAACGCGCTTACCACGGAGAAAGACCACGAGATTCGCGATGCGGAGCTCCGTGCGCTGATCCTCCTCGGCGATGCATCGGAGAGCGCGCTGCAGGAACTGCTCGATTCGCCCGATCCGGAAGTCCGTCTGAAAGTGACGCGCGCCATCGTCGGCTTCCGCGGCGTACGGCCGTGGCCGTGGCCGTGGCCGATGCCGCGTCCGATGCCCTGAGGAGGGAACGATGCGAGTCATCAGTACATGCGCCATGCTGCTGGCCATCGGCGGCGCCGCGTGGCCCGGTGCAGCGATCCGTGCGCCGCGGCACGGTGCACCGGGCGAGTCATCCGTGGCCGGTGCCAGGCTCTCCCGCTTCGCTCCATCCGCCGCCGACGTTCGGGCTCTGCTCGATGCGGTGCGCGGCGCGCCGCCGCTCCTCTGCGGGATGGCCGCCCGCGCAGTGTCGTCCGGTCTGGGCGGACGCGGCTGGGAAGCGCCATCGCCGCCGATCGGGACCGAAGTCCGCGAGCAGCTCTCGCAGATCGCGGAGCGGGAGCCGACATCGTCCGATGTCGAACTGCTGCTGGCGGGGCTCGACGACGGCGACGCGTGCGTACGCGAGCTCTCGGCGCGGCTGCTGGGGCGCGCCCGGGAAGCCGCGCCGGTAGGCGAGCTGGCGAAGCGGCTCGCGTCGTCGTCGCCCGACACCCGTGCCGCCGCGGCGCTCGCGTTGGGGATGGTGAGACTGCGGTCGGCACCCGCGGAGCTGCTGCGCGCGCTGGACGACGAGTCCGTGGCGGTTCGCTCCAACGCCGCGTGGGCGCTCGGGCGTGTGCGTGACGCCAGGGCCGTGGCTCCGCTCACGCACGCTCTGGGCGACGCGGAGCCGCTGGTACGCGGCGCCGCGGCGGAAGCGCTGGGGCACGCGCGGAGCAGCGAGCCCGTGGAGGCGCTCGTGCGGCTCCTGAGCGGCGACGCGAGCGCCGACGTGCGGCGCTCGGCCGCATGGGCGCTCGGCCAGATTCGCGATGGCGCCGCGGCCGACGCGCTGCGAACGGCGCTGCGGCGCGATGACGCCGCCCCGGTACGCGAGATGGCCGCGTGGTCGCTCGCCCGGCTGGATGATGCCCGCTCGGTGGATGCGCTCGCGGCGGCGGTGCGCGACGACCAGAGCGGCGATGTGAGCGAGACCTCGGCGTGGGCGATCGGCCGGATCGGGCCGGATCGCGCGCCGCGCGGTCTGATCGAGGGGCTCTCTTCCGCGCACCGCGATGTGCGTCTGAGCGCGGCGTGGGCGCTGGGCCAGATACGCGATTCGAGCGCCGCTCCCGCGCTGGATGAGAGTCTGAAGCGCGAGAGCGATGCGGAGGTGCGCCGCGCCGAGCTGAGGGCACTGCTGATGATCGGAAAGCGGAGCGAGAGCGCGCTCGAGAGCGCGCTGAAATCGGGTGACGCCGAGTTGCGCGAGATGGCCGCCGTGGCGCTCGCCGGCCGCGGTGGACGCCCGTGGCCCTGGCCGTGGCCGCGACCGCGACCCTTTCCGTGATCGCGTGGGGCAGGGGCGCGACGGGGTGAGCTAGCGGGAGGAGGGCGCCACGTCGACCACGTGCCTCCCGCCATCGTCCTCGAGCGGGATGACTCCGTCATGCAGCTCCCGTCCGTCGAGCCGCACGATGGATGCCCCGGCACGCACGCGCCCCGGCTCGTGCACGGTGATCGTGTACGTGGCGCTCCCGTGTCGGTACTCGATCGTGAATTCCGGCCACTCGGCGGGCACTCGCGGATTCACGCGGAGCGAGTCGCCGCGCTTGTCGAAACCGAGAATCGACTCCAGCGCCACGCGATACATCCAGCTCGCCGATCCCGTGTACCACGTCCAGCCGCCGCGGCCCAGGTGGCCCGCCGCGGTGTAGACATCCGCCGCCACCACGTATGGTTCCACCCGGTAGGTGGCCACCGCCTCCGCGCTGGTCGCATGCGTCGACGGATTGATCATCTGGAAGAGCTCGAAAGCGCGATCGCCGTCGCCGTGGAGCGCGGTGGCGAGAACCGCCCAGAGCGCGGCGTGAGTGTACTGGGCGCCGTTCTCGCGCACACCCGGGACGTAGCCCTTTATGTACCCCGGGTCGTGCGTGGTGCGGTCGAAGGGGGGAGTGAGGAGCATGATCAGCCGCGCGTCCTCGCGCACGAGGTGTTCGCCGAGCGAGCGCAGCGCGCGCGATCTGCGTTCCGGGTCGCCGGCACCGGAGATCACGCTCCAGCTCTGCGCGATCGAGTCGATGCGGCACTCTCGGTTGGTGGCCGATCCCAACGGCGTACCATCGTCGAAGTACGCGCGCCGGTACCACTCGCCATCCCATGCAGCTTGCTCCACCGCGGCCGCGTAGCTCGTGGCGCGCTCCCTGAACTCCGTGGCGACATCCGCGTCGCCCCTCGCCTCGGCGACGTCCGCGAACTGACGCAGCGTGGTCACCAGGAACCACGCGAGCCAGACGCTCTCACCGCGCCCCTCGACTCCCACGCGATTCATCCCGTCGTTCCAGTCGCCGGAGCCGATGAGCGGGAGACCGTGCGGGCCGGTGGTGCACGCCTTCCGCAGCGCGCGGAGACAGTGTTCGTACACGCTGGCGCGCTCCGCGGAAACCCGCGGCAGGTCGTACACCTCCTGCTCGTCCGGCTCGAGCTGGCGCATCTCGAGGAACGTGGCCTCCTCGTCCAGGACCGTGGCATCGCCGGTGAGGCGCAGATAGTGGTTCACCACGTACGGGAGCCAGACCAGGTCGTCGGAAAATCTCGTACGAACGCCACGCCCGCTCTGCGGATGCCACCAGTGCTGCACATCGCCCTCGACGAACTGGCGCGTGGCGCAGCGCACTATGTGCTCGCGCGCTATACCCGGTTCGGCGTACACGAACGCCATCACGTCCTGAAGCTGGTCCCTGAAGCCGTAGGCGCCGCTGCTCTGGTACAGCGCGGAGCGCGCCCACATCCTGCAGCTCAGCGCCTGGTAGAGTATCCAGCGGTTGGCCACGGCATCGAACGACGGATCGGGGGTCGTCACCTTGATGACGGAGAGGCGGTCCGCCCACTCCCGACTCGTTTTCCGCACGGCCGCACCCGCGCGCGCCGCGGAACGGTACTCGTCGGCGAGACGGGCCGCTTCCTCCCGGCCACGCGCGGCGCCGAGCGCGATGGCGATCTCGCGCGATTCGCCGGGCTCGAGAGAGACCGTGGTGCGGAGCGCGCCGCATGGGTCGATGCCGGCGCCGGTGCGGTTGCCGAGCTCGCTCCGATGCAGGGCGGCAGGGTCGGCAGGATCGCCGTTGCGACCGAGGAATTCGCGGCGGTCCGCCGTGTGACTGGACGGGCGTTCGCTGATGGTGAGGAACGCGACCCAGTCGGTGAACTGCTCGTCGAAGTTGTTCCAGGCGAAGAGCGTGTCGCGGTCGGGGTCGTACGCGGTCTGAACCTGGTGGCGGGTATGCTCGCGCAGCACTCCCAGCGTCCATTCCACGAAGGGGATCACCGAGATGTTGCGCCGTCGGTCGCCGTGATTCGTGATGCGAAGGAGCGAGAGCTTCACGGCGGCGTCGGGCGGTATGCCGAGCTCCAGCCGGGTTTCGATCTCCGCGTATTCCTGCTCGAAGGTGGATGAGCCCGTGGTGTGGCGCACAGTGAACGCCGCGGGGTGCCCGACCGGCGCCGGGGTGGCGCTCCACGACTCGCCGCTGTCGTCGTCGCGCAGGTAGACCACGTCGCTGGCGGGATCGCTCACAGGATCGTTGTGCCAGGGGGTAAGGCGGTAGAAGTAGCTGTTCTCCGCCCAACTGAAACCCGCGCCGCGCTCCGTGACTATGAATCCGCCGTTCGGATTCGCGACGACGTTGGTCCACGGCGCGGGCGGAAGCTGGTCGCCGTTCACGAAAATCGTGTAGCCATCGTCCGCGTCATGGCCGCCGAGGCCGTTGTAGAAGCGGAGCTGCTCGTGGCCGGGGTGGGCCGGGCCGCCCTCCGTGATCCGCGTTGCTCCGCGAGCCGAGTCGTGCTTCACATCGCGCTCGGCCGGTCGGCCGCCGGTCGCCGTGGTACCGTCGGGTGGTGCGGGCTCCGGGCTTCCGCCCTGCTTCGAGACGAGCTGCGTAGCGCCCGCCTGGATGCGGCGCACCACCGAAGACGACGGCGGCGTGCTGCGCACCGGCGGACGCGGCGCGGGCATCTCGTCGTCGCCCCCGGCGTCCGGAGCGGCCGTCGCGACCGACGCCTTCACGATTCTCCCGAGCGAGCGGCCATCGCAATTGATGTGGACGCGCGCCGTGGCGCGCAGCATCAGGAGGTCGGCCGGCTCGATCTGGTCCACGCGCCTGATGAACACACCACCCGGCTGGTCGATGGCGCCCGAGTCGCTCGACCCGAACATGGCCGACATGATTCTGTCGTGCAGTTCCTGCAGGTACGACGTGGGCCGTTCGTTCAGAATCACGAGATCCACCATCATCCCGCGCCGACGCCAGTAGCGGTGTGCGGCGAAGAGCTGTCGGAGCGTGGGAAGACCTTCCACCGATTCGATCCTGGCCAGGAGAATCGGCCAGTCGCCCGAGATGCCCACCGACCAGAGTCGCTGCTGGGCACCGTGGTTCTGCCGCAGCTCTTCTTCGGGTGCGCGCATCGCGCTGCCGCCATAGAACAGCCGGCCCGCGATCTCCTGGAAAGTCGCTGCGTCCGCCGGGGTAATGTCGAGCTCGCGGAGCTCGATCTGTGTTCGCGTCCAGGCGAGGTCGAGCGCGCGCTGCCCGTTGTGGGAATCGTGGTAGCGATCCGCCAGCTCGAAGGCGCGTTCCGGGGAGTCGGCAACCAGCGTGGCGAACGCCACCGACGTGGAGGCGCCGGGCGCGAGACGCACGCGAGTGCGCAGCGCGAAGATCGGGTCGAGCACCGCCCCGACGCTCCCCGACAGGGGACCATCCTGCTCCATGGCCACGGGGTCGCGCGTCGATCTACCGCGCCCGATGAACCGCGCCCGATCCGTCTCGCCGCTCACCGGTCCGACGGCCGCGGGCGAACCATCCACGACGTGTACGCACCAGAGCTCGCGTTCCTTCGACGATCTCGGCCGCCGCGTGGCGGTGATGGCGGTGCACCAATCGTGATACTGCGTTTCCACGAACAGGTTCGCGAACGCCGGGTGTGCCCGCTCCATGTCGGGGCTGGCCAGCACGATCTCGCCGTAGCTGGTGAGCTCCAGCTCGCGCGGTTGGTTCGAGTTGTTGGTGAGAGTGACGCGCCGCACTTCGGCGGAGTCCTCCGGCACCACGGCGATCTCCGTACGGGTCTCGATGTCGCCGTCCACGCGCAGGAACGTCACGCGGTCCGAAGCGAGCACGGCGCGATACCAGTCCGGCTCGGTGCACGTGGGCTGGTAGGCGCTGGACCAGACCCCGCC
Organism: uncultured Gemmatimonadaceae bacterium; assembly: GCA_964616815.1. Classification (GTDB taxonomy): domain Bacteria; phylum Gemmatimonadota; class Gemmatimonadetes; order Gemmatimonadales; family Gemmatimonadaceae; genus JADGGM01. Next base: position 14,652 of record CAZTTY010000001.1, read on the forward strand.
GGTGTCCAGGTCCTTCACGTAGATGAAGCACCCCGTGGAGTCGCGCGTGCCGTCGGCGCGCCAGCGCGTGACGGCCAGGTCCTCGAACCTGCTGTATCCGGAGCCGGCGTTCGTCACCATGATGGTGTAGGGAAGGTGACCGAGGAGCGCGACTTCGGGGCGAGGCGTATCGGCGGTATCGATCTCGCGGACCGCCGGCCGCTCCATCTCCGGGCGCGGCAGCGCCTCTTCCGGCGTGGTTTCCTGCGGCTCCTCCAGCACGAGCCGGCGCGGCATGCGTTCGTGCAGCAGCACCTCCGCCGATCGCACCAGCGGGTCCGCATGGAAGCGGCGCCGCCAGACGCGGTCGAGGAGCGCGTTGGTGAGCGCCACGAAGCTCATCCCGGCGTGGTGCGCCATGTAGTTGTGCACCACCGCGTAAGTGTGCCCGGGCTGCGGCCGTGTGAAATCCAGTGCGTCGCGGAAACCGTAGATGCCGAGCGCGCCGCGCGCCTCGAGGCGGGCGAAGTTGTCGAGCGCCTGCCGCGGCGCGATCATCGCGGCGAGCGACGTCGCGTACGGAGCCACCACGAGATCGCGTCCGAGCCCGCGCTTGAGGGCGAGATCGGGGACTCCGAAGGCGCGGTACTGATAGATGAGATGGCGATCGCGAAGGTTGTACGCACTCTCGCTGATCCCCCACGGTACCCCGCGCTCGTTGCCGTAGGCCATCTGCCGGCGCACGACGCTGCGATAGGTCTCCGCGAGTAGGGTGAAGGGGAAGGACTGCATGACGAGCGCCGGCATGAGGTACTCGAACATGCTCCCGCTCCACGACACGAGCGCCGTCTCGCTCGACGCCCGAGTGAGGGCGCGGCCGAGGTGGAACCAGTGCGCCACGGGCACGTCCTGCTTGGCGATGGCCACGAAGCTGGCGAGCCGCGCCTCGGACGCGAGGAGATCGTAGTACGACTCATCGAGCGCGTGGCTGCCGACCTGATATCCCACGGCGAAGAGCTTGCGCGACTGGTCGTACAGGAAGTCGAAGTTCATCTCGACCGCGAAGCGGTAGGCCTGCTCCGCGATGTTCTCCAGACGCGCGGCGAGGCCGGGGTCGCCGGCCGCGGCGATCTCCAGACAGGCCTGTCTGAGCGCGATGAGGTGCCCGGCCAGATTGCCGCTGTCTACCGTGGAGATGTACGCCGGCTCCAGTACGTTCAGGTCGCGCGGGTCGTACCAGTTGTAGAAGTGCCCTTCGAGGCGCGCCATCCGGTCGAGCGAAGCGAAGACGAGCTCGAGACGGCGCGTCATCTCGTCGGTGGAGATGAAGTCCAGATCGCGGGCGCTGACGATCGCGAGGAGCTGGAGGCCGATGTTGGTGGGCGAGGTGCGCATGGCCACCACCGGAGCCGGGTCGTCCTGGAAGTTGTCGGGGGCGAGCCAGCTCGTTTCCTCGGTGGCGAAATGTTCGAAGTAGTCCCAATGCAGCCTCGCCAGCCGCAGCGCGTCCGCCCGCGACTCCGCGCGCAGCTTCGGCATGCGGCGCACGGCGGGTGCGCGCAGCGCGTCGGCTATGGCCGGCGAAACGAGCCAGAGCCCCACCAGCGGGAGGACCGCTATGGTGAGCAGCCATTCGTGCGATCCGTTCTCCGATTGCACTCCCCCGGACGATCGCGCGTGAAGAAGCAGCACCAGCGTGCCGGCCGCCAGCGCGATGGCGATGGCGGGCCACATTCCGCGCCACACGAAGCGCGCCGAAGCCGGAAGCGACCGCTCTGAATGCGATGCCGACTGCCATTCGAGGAACGAGCGCTTCGATACGAAGAGTCGGTAGAGCGTGCGGAGGATGGCGTCGGCGGAGATCCACGCCTGATGTGGCAGAAATGTGAGCGCGAGCGCGATCTGCTCCAGGCTGGTGAGCGCGTCCGCGCCCACCGCGGCGTAGTAGGCGCGCCACGACTTGTCGAGCGGCGGGCGGAGCACGGCGAGGAGGAGCGAGACTATCCAGGGGGTGGCGATGGCGAGGACGCCCAGCACCGTCCACCGGAGCGGCGAGCCGGGAAGAAACGTCCAGCCGGCGATGATGAAGGCGAGCATCGCGATCTCGACCGTGCTGCGGCGCAGGTTGTCGAAGATCTTCCAGCGCGAGAGGATCGACAGACGATTGGGTTCTGCGCCGTCGGGCCCCGGGACGCGCGGGGTCAGCCACTGCAGGAGCTGCCAATCGCCACGGATCCAGCGATGCTTCCTCCGCGTGAAGGTGAGGTAGCGCGTGGGGTACTCATCGAACACGGTGATGTCCGTTGCGAGCCCGGCGCGCGCGAAGCTCCCTTCGATGAGATCGTGCGAGAGCAGTCTGTTCTCGGGGAAACGCCCGCGCGTCGCGCGCTCGAACGCCTTGACATCGTAGATCCCCTTCCCGGTGAAACTCCCCTCGCCGTAGAGATCCTGGTACACGTCGGATACGGCGGTCGTGTACGGGTCCACTCCGGGATGACCGGAGTGGATCGCGGCGAAGCGCGACCTGTACGCGCTGGGGAGCCACACTCCCACCCGCGGCTGCAGGATGCCGTATCCACGCGTCACCCTCCCCAGCGACGGGTCGTACCACGCGCGGTTGAGAGGGTGTGCCATCGCTCCCACGAGCGCGGTCGCGGAGTTCGGCGGGAGCATGGTGTCGGAGTCCAGGGTGATGACGTAGCGGGCACCGCGAAGCTCGTCGGCATCGCCCGTGACCACGGAGAACGCATCGTCGCGCACTCCTTCCAGGAAGTGGTTGAACTGCGCCAGCTTCCCCCGCTTCCGCTCCCATCCCATCCACACGCCCTGCCTGGGGTTCCACCGTCTGGGACGGTGAAAGAGAAAGAAGAGCTCCTCGTCGGCGGCGCCGTAGCGCTCGTTGAGCGCCTTCACACCGCTCGCCGCGGCCGCCACTATCTCCTCGTCGCCCTCGCGATGCTCCGTCGGCGAATCGGTGAAGTCTCCGAGGACGGCGTACTTCACGCGAGCATCCCTGTTGGCCAGAAACTGGACCTCTAGGTTCTCCAGCGCCTCGCGCACGGCGTCCGGATTGCCGAAGAGCGTGGGTACCACCACCACCGTGCGGAACTCCTCCGGTACCCCGCCCTCGGTGAAGTCGAGCTTCGGGAGGACGCTCGGCGGCATCAGCGTGGTGACGACCCTGCTCATCACGCTCACGGCGATGTCGTTCGCCGGGATCAGCGCCAGCAGGAGTACCGCGAGCCACGCCGAGTACGAAGCGGGTCCGGCGAGCCAGTACACCGCCACCAGCGCCACTACCGTGCCGGAGGCGATCCCTCCCACGAACATCGTGTTGGGGTTCCGCAGTATCCAGCGATGGAGCCGCTCCCGCCGCTCGGGCTCGTAGCTCGTGGCGGACTCGAGCGCCGTGCGCCCCTCGTCGATCAGGTAATAGCCCACGTGCGCGCGGCGGGGGTCGTACTCCTCTTCGTGCGCGTCCTGCTTCTCCCGGACGCCGTCGCGCGCGGAGCTCGAGCGCGCCAGCTCCACCGCCTGTCGCGCCACTTCCTCTTCGCCGACCCCGGTACTCTTGGCGATGTTCTCGACCACGTGGCGATAGCGGTCGCGCGTGGCGAAGTCCATCCGGGCGTAGTAGCCGGATGGATCCTCGCGCAGGATCGCGTCCATGCGGCTTCGCCGCTCCACGAACGTGCGCCAGTCCATCCGGCCGATCGCACGGAGGCTCGTGATGCTGTTCGCCATCATGAGCTGCGTGAGCGCGAGCCGCTGGGTAGCGCGGGCCACGGCGTCGTCGGGTGCCAGCCCCTCCTCGAAGATCCACTGCTCCAGCCATACCAGGGCGGGGAGCGCTCCGGTGCCCAGGCGGAGCTGGTGGAGGAAGCGCGAAACGAAATCCGGATTCAGATCGTGCCGCGCGCCGACGAACTCCCCCAGCGCGGTGCCGAGCGCCGAGCCGCCGGCATCGTTGGCCGCCTGCAGTCGCGCCGCCCAGCGGTCGGCACGCTCGATCTCGTCGAGTCGCTGCACCGTACGCAGCGTCATGCGGCGTACGCTCTCGATGAGGCCCAGCCGCAGCATCGCAGGTATCGCCCAGAGCTCTCCTATGGAGAGCGGTGCCACCTCCTGGAACGCGCCGACGAAGAGATCCACGTTGGCGATGTCGATGCGGCCCTCGGTATGCGATATGAGAGTGATCGCCATCTCGTACACGCGGGGATAGCCGGCCAGTTGCCCCGTCGCCAGCTCCGGCAGCTCGCGATAGTAGCTCTTGGGCAGGCCGTCGCGAACTTCCCTGATGTGTTCGCGGACGACGTGATAGTTGTCGAGAAACCACTCACCCGCCGGACCGACGTCCACCTGCTGGTCCACGGCGCCGAGGCGCTCGTTTGCCTCCTCGAGAATTCGCCGGGTCTCCTCCAGCCGCGCGAGCAGACGCGCGCGCGGGAGTCCCTTCTTCCCCGGTGCGAGGCTCTGCCCGGACGCCACTTCCTTCGCGCGCTCGACGAGTTGCTGTGGGCCGAGCAGCTCGCCGCGGATGGGGCCCACGGCGGGATGGGCGGCGCCATCGGTCGCGCGGGCGATCAGGGTCGAAAGAAGCGGAGAATCCGTTGGGGAAGGTGCTCGAGTCGCCACGCGTATGCTCGGCCGGAGGTGATTCGAAAACGAGTCGCCGACCGCTCAGCGAGCCGCAACCGAACCGCGTCGATCGGGCTCGGGGCTCGCCAGCCGGCAAGTCGCGCACGAAACATCCAAACTATCCGCTTGCGGCTACTCGTGAACCGCTTCCCCCCCGTAGCGGACGGAATCCGCGAACCAGGGATCGCCGATGGGAGCCGGCGCGCTCCGTTCGTAGAGCCGGAGGCCGTATGCGGTAGTGAGGCCGGCCACCGCCGCGAGAGCGGCGAGATCGAGCCAGCCGATGGTCGCGCCGTCGGGGTGCAGCACGGGCATCGCGAGCCAGTAGATGTCGAAGTAGTGCATGATCAGCAGCATGACTCCGATCGCCCCCATGATGCGCGGGTCGCGCTTGCTTCTCCACGGGAGCAGGAGCAGGAAGGGAATCGCGAAATGGAACACGAGGAGCGCGAGTCCCACCCCGCCCCAGGCGCCGTGCAGCCGCGTGATGTACCAGCTCGACTCGGCCGGGATGTCCGCGATCCAGATTATCAGCAGTTGCGCGAAGGAGATGTATGCCCAGAAGATCACGAACGTAAGCAGCACCTTCCCGAGCGCGCCGAAGTGCTCCGCTCCAATGAAACCCGCGGGATCCCGGGTGCGGACCGCGAGCATCGCCAGCAGTGCCACGAGCGACGTGCCGGCCGCTATCGCGCCGGCGAAGAAATAGAGGCCGTAGATGGTCGACCACCAGGCGGGGGTGAGCGACATCAGCCAGTCGAACGACGCGAATGTGAGCGTGATGGCCAGAAATGGTGCTCCTCCCGCGCTCAGGCGCCGCATCCACGTGGAAAGTTCGACTCCCCCCTCGCCGTCCTGCCGTACCGACCACCTTCGCAGGAGACGTGCGAGCAGGATCCACACCGCGAAATAGACCGCCGCCCTGACTACGAAAAAGACGGGGTCGAGATAGGCGGACTTCTTCGCGATCTCCGCCTGCAGCCCGGGTGCCATGCTCTCCGCGGGCATGGCCCACGGGAAGACGCGAGTCATCCCCGCCAGAACGGGGATGAATAGGAGTGCGAGCGCCGGCAGCGTCGCGGCGGCGGCCTCGGTGAGCCGCCGCAGCACCACGTACCACCGCGCGCCCACGAGGTGGCTCATCATGACGAGCGTGAGCGCGCCGAGCACCGTACCCAGCACCGCGACGTAGGCGACCAGGTACGACATGTATGCCTGTCGCGGCGAGCCGGCGATCCCGAGCAGTACGAATGCCAGCCCGATGGCGCCCAGCGCGAGCGAGGTGCGCGATGCGCGGTGGCGGCGCGGCGCGCGCAGCGGTCCCGGAGATTCGTGCGCGGCCGGCGCGGAGCTTTCGTGCACCGCGTTCGGCGTCCCCTCGCGCCCGCCCCGCTGCATCGTCACGGGCGGGCGCGGAGCCGACGTACGTACGCGGCCACCGCCCAGCGCTGTCGGACGGGCAGCTCGGCCGCGTAACCGGGCATCCTGCCGTAGCCGTCGGTGATGATCCGGAAGAGAGCGGCCGACGACGACGATCGCACGCGCGCCGAGAGGAGCGATGGCGGCGGAGCGGCGACCATGTTGCTGGCCACCACGCTCCTGCCATCGCCGAGCACGCCGTGGCAAACGGCGCAGTAGATGTCGAAGCGTTCGCGTCCGGTGTCGAGCAGTTCCCGCGTAACGGGTAGTGGCCGGGCGGGGCGCGCCTCGCGCTCCGCGCCCACCGCCGGAACGAGCGAGCTGTCGGCGACTCGCTCGCGCGATACCGTGCCGCTCGGCGGCAGGCGCATCGCGCGTCCGTCGGGGAAGAAGCCGCTGGCGCCGTACGGAGTGTAGCGCGGCTGGGTGAGCATCCGCTCGAACGACGGTGCCACGGCGCCGTGCTCGCGGCTGCACGCCACGACCGCCAGCAGCGCGCCGAGCGCGACGAAGATGCGGCGCCACGGCCGTCTCATCGATCCGCGAGCTCCGTCCCCAGCGGTACCACCCGCAGCGCGCCGGCGGCGCTCACGATGCTCCGCAATTCGCCGGCATCGAGATCGCTCTGGATACCGCCCGTCTCGATCCAGAACCGGTCCACCGTGGCGCGCTCGAAGCCATCGATGTCGAACACCGGATGCCAGAGCGCGGGAAGTCGCAGGGAGAGAAAGAGTCCGACGAAAGCCACGAGCGCCGCGGCGAGCACCGTCCCCTCGAAAGTCGCCGGGATGAACGCGGGCACCGGATGGACCGGCCGGCCGCCGACGTTCAGCGGATAGCTCCGCGAGTTCGCGAACCACTGGATCCAGTACGCCGCGATCCCCCCGAGCAGGCCGCCCATTGCCACGAGCCACGGGAGACGCGGGCGGCGGAGGCCCAGTGTGCCGGTGGTGCGGGGCATGTCGAACGGGGTGTACGTCTCCAGGTCGTGGTAGCCTGCGGCGCGCAGGGAGGCCAGCGCGTCGACCATCTCGGCTGCCGACGCGAATTCGGCCATGAGCCGCGGACGCCGCCTCGCAGCCGAGAAGCTCACCGTACGATCTCTTCCGTCGCCGGCCGGGCCGCGGAGGCGAACGCCGCCGCGTCATCCGTGAGCCTTCGAGGTGCGTCACTCTCCTCGCGCGCGAGCTCGTAGCGGAGGCGCTTCACCTCGCTCAGCGGCACGAAAGGCACCCAGCGCAGGAAAGCGAGGAAGAGCAGAAAGAAGACGCCCAGACTGCCGAGAAGAAGCCCCCAGTCCACCCAGCTCGGCGCGTAGAGGTGCCAGCTCGAGGGCAGGAAGTCGCGCCCGAGCGACGTGACGATGATGACGAATCGCTCGATCCACATGCCGGCCCAGATCAGAACCGAAGCCGCGAAGAGTACCACCACGTTCGTGCGCAGCTTCCCGAACCAGAAGAGCTGCGGCGTGAGCACGTTGACCGCCGTCATCGTCCAGTAGAGCCACGCGTACGGTCCGCGCGGCCGCATGAAGAGGTAGGTGTAGCGCTCGAAGCCATCGCCGCTGTACCAGGCGATGAACGTCTCGCAGAGATAGCTGTAGGCGAGCATCAACCCGGTCGCGAGGAGGAGCTTGGCGATCCTGTCGAGGTGCCTGGCAGTGATGACGTGCTCGAGGTGGAAGATCCTCCGCACCGGGAGCATGAGCATCAACACCATGGCGAGGCCCGAGTAGATGGCGCCCGCCACGAAGTACGGCGGGAAGATCGTGGAGTGCCAGCCGGGGAGCTGCGCGATGGCGAAATCCAGGCTGACCACGCTGTGTACGGAGATCACCAGCGGCGTGGCGAGCGCGGCGAGGATGACGTATACCACGCGGTACTGTCGCCACTGGCGTCCCGCGCCGCGCCAGCCGAGCGCGAAGACGCCGTAGATCATGCGCCGCACCCTGCCCGGCGCGCGGTCGCGCGCCGTGGCCAGGTCCGGGACCAGGCCCGTGTACCAGAAGAGCAGCGAGACAGTGAAGTACGTGGCGACCGCGGCCGCATCCCATGGGAGAGCGCTGCGGAAGTTGGGCCACACTTTCATCGTCGACGGGTAGGGGATGAGCCAGTACGCGAACCACGGACGTCCCAGGTGCAGTATGGGAAAGAGCGCCGCGTTGACCAGCGCGAAGAGCGTCATGGCCTCGGCGATGCGGTTGATCGACGCGCGCCAGCGCTGAGCGAGAAGCACGAGGAAGGCGGAGATGAACGTGCCGGCGTGGCCGATCCCGATCCACCACACGAAGTCCGTGATCGCGAATGCCCACGCGACGGGGATGTCGTTCCCCCAGCTTCCGATTCCCCTGGCCACCGTCCATGTGGCGCAGAAGATGAAGAGGAGTGAGAGCAGTCCGGAGATGCCGAAGAGGATCCACCATGCGCGCGAGGCGGTCCAGATCGGCGAGAGGAGCTGGTCGGTCAGCGCGGCATCGTCCCGCAGCGACCCCGCGACCGGGTACGGATCGAGCACCGCAGTCGCGGATTCGGACGTAGCGCTCGCACCGTGCGTGCGTGCGGGCGTCGCCGTCACTCCCCGTCCTCCAGCTCGGGGTTGGGGTTGGTGATGCGGGCGAGGTAGCGGACACGGGGTTCCGTGCCCAGCTCGTGGAGTACGGCGTAGCTCCTGCGCTCCAGAAGGCTGCGCACGATGTTCGACTCGGGATCGGTATACGAGCCGAAGACGATCGCCTGCGTGGGGCACGCCTGCTGGCACGCGGTGACCACCTCGCCATCCGCGACGCGCCGTCCCTCGAGCTCCGCGGCGGTCTGCGCGCGCCTGATGCGCTGCACGCAGAACGTGCACTTCTCCATGACTCCCCGCTCGCGCACGGTCACGTCGGGGTTCTTCACCATCTTCACGGTCTCGGCGATCTCCCGGTTGTAGTCGAACCAGTTGAATCGCCTCACTTTGTACGGGCAGTTGTTGGAGCAGAAGCGCGTGCCGACGCACCGGTTGTAGACCATCTCGTTGAGGCCGTCCCGGCTGTGCACGGTGGCGTTCACCGGACACACGTACTCGCACGGCGCCTTCTCGCACTGCTGGCAGAGCATCGGCTGCATCACGGCCCCGGGCTCGTCCTGCGCGCCGGTGAAGTAGCGGTCTATGCGCATCCAGTGCATCTCCCGCCCCTGGAGTACGCCATCTCGGCCCACTACCGGGATGTTGTTCTCCGACTGGCACGCCGTGACGCACGCACCGCACCCGGTGCAGGTGGCGAGGTCCACTGTCATCGCCCACTGATCGCCCTGCGTGTAGTCGTAGCGTTCGTAGAGCGACGGCTGCCTCGCGTTGCTCCCGCCCTCGAAGGCCGGGCCGGAGCGGTACTCATCGATCGTCGCCCGTCGGACTATATCGCGACCCTCGAGTCTCCAGTGCATCTGCGTGGTGGCCAGCTCGTGGCGTGCGGGGGCACTGCCGTGGAGAACTCGCGTCACGACGGCGGGCCCATCCACGTAGGGCGCGCCGTTCGTGCGCAGGCGGTACGCGTCGACGCCCACGTCCCGCGCCACCTCCTCGGAGCCCGCGCGGCCGTAGCCGAGCCGCAGCGTCACGGCTTCGTCGGCGTGGCCCGGCAGCACGAAGGCGGGTGCGGTCAGCTCGCGGGCGCGCAGCGAGATTCTCAATACATCGCCGGTATCCACTCCGAGCGCGGCGGCGGTGGCGGGGCTCAGCACGGCCGCGTTGTCCCAGGTCACTTTGGAAATGGGATCGGGCAGCTCCTGCAGCCAGGCGTTATTGGCGAAGGAGCCGTCGTACACCCGCGGGTCTTCCTGGAAGGCGATCTCGATACCGTCCGCGCGCCGCGCCGGGGCATCCAGGAGCGTACGGAGCGCAGGCCAGTGCACGCCGGGAGAAGTGCGAGCGAAGCCGGAATCGAGGGCGAACCCGCGACCCACCAGCTCCTCCCATTCGTGCTGCTCCAGCGCGCCGCCGGCGCGGTCGCGCCAAGACTCGCGCAGGAGGCTGTGCGCGTTCGTTCCGCCCGCTCCGTCGGGGCCGGCGAAGATGGCCAGCAGCTCGTCGACGGTGCGGCTGTCGTAGAGCGGGGCGATGAGCGGCTGGAATCAGCGACGCGGTGCCATCGTACGCCCGCGCATCGCCCCACGACTCCAGATAGTGCGACTCCGGCGCGAAGATCGTGCAGGCCGTCGCGGTCTCGTTCTCGTACTCCCCGATGTACGCGCGGCGATCCACGCTCTTCAACGCGGCCGCGAAATCGAGATCCGCCGGTGCGTCGTACACCGGGTTGCCGCCGGCGATCACCAGCGTCCGCACATCGTGGCCGCGAATCGCATCCACCAGCGACGCGAGATCGTGGCTGGCGCCGCCGTACTCCACGATCGGCGGCGCTCCGTAGGACACGGTATTCCCGGTGTTGGCGAGCGCCTCGTTCAGCGCCATGGCGATCGCGTGAACGGGCGCCGTCTGCTGCTCCCCGGCGATCACCAGGCCGCTGCCGGCGGACGCCACCAGATCGCGCGCCAGCGCCCGGATCCACGGGGTAGGCGCACGTGCGCCGTCGGCGAGCCGGGTGAGCGCCTCCGACGTGCCTGCGGGGAGCGTGCCCGCCGCGGCGGCGCGCAGCGCCAGCACCTCGCGCAGAACCGCGGCGGCTACCGACGCGACATCCCCCGGGCGCACGCGCAGCCGGTGGTCCGCGAGCGTCCCCGTCGGACTCCACATCCCTTCCACCACGTACAGCCGATTCATGGAGACTCCCGGGGTGGAGTCGGTCGTCGGCGTCATCCCGGCGCGGCGCCTCCCGGCGAAATCGCGCGCGTAGCGCAGCGAGAAGGGGCCGGTATCCATGAAGTCGGAATCGAGGGAGAGCACGACTCGCGCGCGAGTGAAGTCGTACTGCGGCAGGAGCGCGTCTCCGAAGAGAGCGCGCGACGCAGCGGCGCTCCCGCCATGGTCGAGCGGCGCGTGGTAGTGGAAGTGCGCCTCGGGGTAGCGCTCCTTCACCCGGTCGATGAGCGACGCGGTGAGCGGCGACGATGTGGGTCGCAGCAGGAAGCGCAGTCCCGCGCCGGCGCCGCCAGGCCTCACGGAGGGCAGCGATGCCAGCGACGCGGCGACGTCGCTCCAGCGCCTCGGGGTACTCCCTTCGCGCGCGTTACGCGCGCGGTACGGATCGTAGAGCTGGAGCACCGACGCCTGCTGCAACACCCCCGCGGCGCCGAGGCTGGCGGGGTGCTCGGGATTCCCCTCGACCTTCGTGGGCCGCCCTTCGTGGCTCTCGACGAGGAGACCGGTGGCGTAGCCGCCGATCACCATCGAAGTGGCGTAGTGCAGAGGAATGCCGGGGGTGAGCTCCGGCGTCTCGCGGCCGTACGGCAGGATCTTCTCGGCGGGGGCCCGCGTGCACGCGGCGAGACCCGCGAGCGCGGCGCTGGCGCCGAGGAGTTTCACGAACGCGCGTCGCGACATGCCATCGGGCGGCTCGTCCACGCCGGGAGGAAACTCCCGCAGCGCGTCTTCCCTCATCCCGGCGGAACCGAACAGCTCCGCCAGCGAACGCCAGTAGCCGTGCGTCGGTTCACGATCCATGGCTCACCTGTGGCAGGCGGTGCAGTCCGTCATGCGACGCACGTGATAGCGCGCCACCAGCTCGCGCCCCAGCTCCGCGCGCGTCTGGCCGGCGGGCGGCTGCCATCCCATCGCGGTCATCTGCGCGACCGGACGCAGATGCTCCGCCGGCTGGCGATGACAATCGAGACACCAGCCCATCGTGAGCGAGCGCACCTGTACCGCAGTGCTCATGGTATCGACCCGGCCGTGACACTCCTCGCAGCCCACGCCCTTCTCCACGTGGATCGCGTGGTCGAAGTAGACGAAACCGGGGAGTTGGTTCACGCGATTCCACTCGATCGGCCGGCCGCTCGCGAGACTCCGGCGCACCGGCGCGAACCAGGGTCCGTCGAGCCACACCTGCTTGTGGCACGGAACGCAGGTGCCCGTGGATGGCATCCCGGCCGACGCCGCGCGCTCCACCGTGTAGTGGCAGTAGCGGCAGTCGATCCGCAGACCGCGCACGTGGATCTGGTGGCTGAACGGGATCGGCTGCGAGATGCGAGCGAACTCTCCGCGCTCGAGCGGCGTGCGCACCCATCCCATGAGAAACAGAGGCACGGCGAGCGTGGCGGCCACCGTCAGGACGATCGCCAGCCGCAACCGAGTGGTCGCGCGCCGGGTGAAGAGCGAGGCCACCGGGGTTCACCACCCGGGAGCGGTCGCACTCAATTCGCTCTGCTCGTTCGGGCGTGGAGCAGTCGACTCGCACCGCGCCACGCGAGCAGGCCGCCAGCCATCGCCACGCCGGCCGCGACCGCGGCGACCGCCAGCGACCCGATTCTGGGACGCGCCAGCGCGCGCGGCCGGAGCCGTTCCAGCGCTGCCTCGGGCGGACCGCCGTCGGACGTCGTGTCGCGTCCTTCGTGCAGCGCGAGCTGCAGCACTTCGGCCAGATGCACCGCCGTGCGGCCGGTGCCCTGGGCGATCTGCTCGCGGCAACTGAAGCCGTCGCTCACCACGAGGGTGTCGCTCGGCGTCGCGCGCACGGCCGGCAGGAGCACGCGCTCTCCTATCCGTTGCGAGAGATCGTACTTGTCCTTCTCGAAGCCGAACGAGCCCGCCATGCCGCAACAACCCGAGTCCAGCATCTCGAAGTCCACGCCGAGTGCCTCGAGAACGCCGGCATCGCCGTCCATCCCGAGGACGCTCTTCTGGTGACAGTGCCCGTGAACCACTGCCCGACGCTCGAGCCGCGGCGGATGAAACTCGTCGCCCAGCTTCGTCAGATACTCGCCCAGCGTGTAGCTCTGCGCACGGAGTCGCAGGGCATCCTGATCGTCGGGGAGCAGGTTGCACATCTCGTCGCGGAACACCGAGATGCAGCTCGGTTCCAGTCCCACCACCGGCGTTCCGGCTTCGATCTCGGGGTGCAGCGCGTCGAGTATGCCGCGCAGGCGCGACTCGGCGGCATCGAGCATCCCGAAGTCGTACAGCGGGCGGCCGCAGCAGAGCGTTCTCTCCGGGATCGTCACCTGAACGCCGGCGCTCTCCAGCACTTCCACGGCGGCGCCGAGAGTCGATGGGAAGAAGTAGTTGTTGAAAGTGTCGGGCCAGAGAATCACGCGGCTCGTGGTGCCCGCGACATCGGCGGGGGGCCGCGATCGGAACCAGCTCGTGAACGACCGGTGCGCGAAGCGCGGAATCCGGCGCTGCGGCGCGATCCCGGCAGCCCGTTTCGCGACTGCCGCGAGCACCGGCGACCGGGTGAAGAAGTTCACCAGCTCCGGCGCGAGCATCGCCAGCCGCGACCAGCGGTCGATGAATCCGAAGGCGTACGCGTGACGCGGCCGGATGCGTCCCTCGTAGTAGTGCGAGAGGAACTCGGCCTTGTAGGTCGCCATGTCGACGTTCACGGGGCAGTCGTGCTTGCACCCCTTGCAGGCGAGGCAGAGGTCGAGCGATTCCTTGACCGGCTCGCTCCTCCAGCCATCCTCGATGGCCGTTCCCCGAAGCATCTCGAAGAGCATGTGCGCCCGGCCGCGCGTGGAGTGCTTTTCCTCGCGGAGCACCATGTAGCTCGGGCACATGGTTCCGCCCTCGTGGCGGCGGCACTCGCCCACACCCACGCATCGGAGAGTTGCGCGAGCGAAGCTGCCGCGATCTTCGGGGAATCGGAAGTGAGTCGCGGGCCGGGGCGGGTCGTAGCTGGTGCCCAGGCGCAGCTCGCCCGTGCGGGAATTGGGGTCGACCACCTTGCCGGGATTCATCTTCCAGCGCGGGTCCCATATCTCCTTGAACTCCCGGAACGCCTCCACCAGCTCCTCGCCGAACATGATGGGCAGGAGGTCGGCACGCGCCTGGCCATCACCGTGTTCGCCCGACAGCGAGCCGCCGTATTTGCCGCACACGAGCTCGGCCGCGTCGTGCGTGAACGCTCTGTATCGGCGGATCCCCTCCGCCGTGTACATGTCGAATGGAACGCGGCAATGGATGCACCCCTGGCCGAAGTGGCCGTAGAGCGAAGGGTGCAGGTCGTAGCGGTCGAAGAGGGCCCGCAGATCGCGCAGGTAGTCGCCCACACTCTCCACCGGCACGGCGGAGTCCTCCCAACCGGGCCAGCTATCCGGCTCGTTGGGTACGAACGCCGTGGCTCCCAGGCCGGCCTCGCGCACGGCCCAGATCTTCTGCTCGTCGGCGGGGTCGTCGTACAGCTTCATCGAAGGCGCGTCGCCACCACGGCGGAGTTTTTCCATCAGCGCGCTCGCTTTCGACTTCGCATCCTCGCGGCTCTCGCCGCCGAACTCCACGAGCAGCCAGCCGTTGCCGGGCGGGAGCAGCGACAGGTCGGCAACGTCGAGACCCTTTCGCTTCATGAAGTCGACGAGAAGGTCGTCCATCCCCTCGAGGCCGATGGGCTTCGCTTCGCGGATGGCCGGCACGTGATCGCCCGCTTCGTACACGCTGGGATATCCCAGCACGAGGAGCGATCGCGCCTGCGGGTTGGGGATGAGAGTGACCGTCGCCTCCAGGATGGTCACGCACGTGCACTCGCTTCCCACCAGCGCGCGCGCCACGTCGAAACCGCGCTCCGGGAGGAGCTCCGGGAGGTTGTAGCCGGACACGCGGCGCAGGAGCCGGGGGAAACGCTCGCGAATGCGGTCGGCGTAGCGGTCGCGGAAGGCGCGCAGCGCGGTGTATATCTCGGCGCGCCTCCCGCCTTCGCGGACGATGCGATCGAACTCGGCGTCGCTGGTGGCGCCCACGCGCATGCGGACGCCGTCGTAGGTGAGGATCTCCAGCTCCTCCACGTTCTCCGCCGTTCTAGCGCCGGGTCCGTAGAACTCCGCCATCACCGAGCGCACGCCGCACGAATCGTTGCCGATCATGCCGCCGAGCGTGTTGTGGTCGTGCGTCGCCGGATCCGGTCCGAAAGTGAGGCCGTGGGGCATGGCGGCCTTCCGGAGATCGTCGAGCACCGTGCCCGGCTCCACGCGTGCCCGCCGGTTGGCGGGATCGATCTCCAGGACGCGATTCACGTACTTCGAAGCATCGATCACCACCGCCTCGTTGCAGCACTGGCCGGCGAGACTCGTACCGCCGCCGCGTATCACGATGGGCGCACTCCAGTCGCGCGCCACCGCCACCGCCTCCACCAGGTCAGCCACATCGAGCGGGATCACGACGCCGATGGGAAGCTGCCGGTAGTTCGATGCATCGGTGGCGTAGAGGGCGCGGTCGCCGTCGCCGAAGCGGACTTCGCCGCGTACGCGGCGGGCCAGATCGCCGGCGAGCGCGCGGGCGCGGCGCGGCTCGCTCGCAGCCGGGTGGCCGCGTGGGCGCGCGGAGAGCGGTGTGAGAGTATCGGTTGTCATCGTATCGCCTCGAGTTCGCCGACGGTCGCCGGCTTCGAACGAGATCGTGATCTTCGACGCTGGTCGCCGCGTCAGTGCACGGCGAAGCGCGCCGCGTCGGCACGCCTGACGGTGAGTCCCAGACCGGGCCGGCTGCCGTCGGGCCGTAGCTCGCCGTGCACCGGTTCGAGTACACCATCGAAGAGCATGCGCTCGATGCGCGCGTGGTCGTGGAAGTATTCCACGTGCCGCAGCGCCGGGAGCGCACAGGCGCAATGTGCGTGCACGGATGGTGCCGTATGCGCGGAGAAGGGCAGGGATCGCGCCTCGCACAGCACGCCCGCCCGCATGAAGCCGGTGATGCCCGCGCAGCGCGTCGCATCCGCCTGGAGCACATCCACCGCCCCGGCGTCGAGCATGTGCCGGAAGTACCAGAGGTCGCACCCGTACTCGCCGGCGGCGATGGCCATGCCGGCCGGTGCGCGGTCGCGCACGAGGCGCAGACCCTCCAGATCGTCCGACGTGACGGGCTCCTCGAACCAGCTCACGCCAGATTCCGCGAAGAGCTGCGCGAACGCCAGCGCCTGCTTGCGATCGTAGGCGCCGTTCGCATCCACGAAGAGCTCCGTCTGTGGGCCGATGGCATCTCTCGCGGCGCGCACGCGGAGGACGTCTTCGTGCGGGTCGGTGCCGACTTTCATCTTCACCCGCGGGATCCCCTGGCGCATCCAGCCGGCGAGCTGCCGGGACAGTTGCCTCACCGAGTACGACGTGAATCCGCCGCTCCCATACACCGGTGCCGCTTCGCGCACCGCGCCGAGCAGCCCGACGAGCGGCACCCCGAGCAGGTGCGCCTTGAGGTCCCAGAGCGCGATGTCCACCGCGGCGATCGCGGACGATGCGATGCCGGACCGCCCCACGTTGCGCATCGCGTACAGCATCGCGTTCCACGCACCGTCGACGTCGAACGCCGCCCTGCCGAGTACCGCATCGGCCAGCGTCTGCTCGATGAGCGTGGCCGCGGCCGCATGCGTGTAGCTGTAGCCGAGCCCCGTCTCATCGCCGGCGCGCGCCTCCACCAGAACCATGGTGGTGGAGCTCCACGCGAAGGTGCCGTCGGATTCGGGATGGTCGGTGGGGATCGTATAGGCCGATACCACGAGGCGGTCCACCGCCACGCGGGTGTCCGCGATCGACGTTCCGTTCTTCTCCACGCCGAACCTGCGCGCATTCATCGTGCCGAGCGCCGCGACTCGTCGGGCTCCACCAGAACGTCGAGCTCACCGCGTACGTCCAGGACGTCCACCGCCACGCCGTGCGAGGTGCGCTGGAAGCGCAGGTCGGCGCTCGCACCGCCCACACGTATTCCGCGCAGCACCACGTGGTGCGCGACTTCCGGAAGGATCGGCCGTACCACACGCAGCCGATGCTCGAACCCTTCCGCCGAGATGCCGAGCATGTTCTGCAGCAGGAACGGGATGCTACCCGCCGCCCATGCCTGCGGGTGGCACGCCACCGGATAGTGCACCGGTACGCCGAACAGCTCCCGCGGGAACCCGGCGAAGAGCTCTGGCAGGCGGTAGTTCTCGAAGGTCAGCGCCGCATCCACGATCGAGTGGAACAGCTTTGCCACGTCGTCGTCCAGGCCGTAGCGCCTGAATCCCGCCGCCATGATGCTGTTGTCGTGCGGCCACACGGTGCCAAGGTGGTAGCCGATGGGGTTGTAGCGCACGTGGCTGGAAGCGAGCGTGCGGATTCCCCAGCCACTGAACATGTCTTCGGCCATGAGTCGGCGGGCGGTACGCGCTGCCTTGTCCGGATCGGCGATCCCCGTCCAGAGCACCTGGCCGGCGTTCGACGACACGGAATCGACGCGCGACTTGTCGCCTTCCAGGGCGAGCGCGTAGCATCCCTCGCTCTCCATCCAGAAGTCGCGGTCGAAGCTGGTCCGCAGCGCGAGCGCTCGGCCCTCGAGCTCCGTCGCCCGAGCGCTGTCGCCCGCGCGTCGAAAGAGCGCCGCCATGGATGTGAGCGCGAGCCACTGATAACCCTGCACCTCCACCAGAGCGATCGGTGGAGTGGCGAAGCTTCCATCCGCGTTCACTATCGCATCGCCGGAGTCCTTCCATCCCTGGTTGATCAGCCCCTGGGACGAGCTGCTCTCGTACTCGATGTATCCGTCGCCGTCGGCATCGCCGTAGTCCGACATCCACGCGAGCGCGCTCAGCACATTGTCGTGCAGTTCTCGGAAGAGGTCGAGACTGCCGCTCCAGTCGGCGTGTCCTCCGAGAAGAATCAGGAACAGAGCCGTGGCGTCTACGGTGCCGTAGTACGGCGTGTAGGGGATCTCCCCCGCTCGAGCCAGCTCCCCCACCCGGAGCTCGTGCAGTATCCTGCCCGGCTGCTCGTCACGCCATTCGTCCACTTTGCGTCCCTGATACCGAGCCAGCACGCGGAGCGTCTGCTCCGCGAGGGCCGGGTCGTACATGAGCGTCTGGAGCGAGGCGATGATGCTGTCGCGTCCGAAGAGCGTGCTGAACCAGGGGACCCCGGCGGCGAAAAAATGGTCGTCGCCGAGGCAGGAACGGAGCATCCCCAGGTCGCGCAGCGAGCGCTTCACCAGGCGGCGGAGCACGAGGCTGTCGCTCGTGATCCGTGTGTGTCTGGCGAGCCACCGCTTCTCCTCCTTCCCGAGCTCGCGCTCCACATCGCTTCCGTCGGGATGCCGCGGGCGGGCGAGCTTCACCGCATCGCTGCGCCGTTTGCCCTCCCGCACGTCGATGAACAGGTCCAGCACCCACGCTTCGCGCGGCCGCAGCGTCACGTGGAACGTGGCACCGGTACCGCCGCTCTCCGCCGGAGCCGGCTCGAAGTAGACGGTGCTGCTGCGATAGATCGAGTCCTCACCGAGGTATACGAGCTGGAGCGTGCCGGCGTGCCAGGCCGGCGGCTCCGTGCGCCCCGTTTTCCCGCCGAGCATTCCACGAACGAGAAAGACATCCTCGAAGCGCGATCGCAGCGAGAGCGTGAAAGGAAAGGAGGCGTCGTCGTGGCCGTAGTTGGAGAAGCTGATCCGGTCGTGCAGCCGGAGACGGCGTCCATCGAGCACCCGCTCCCACGTGATCCCGATGCTCTCCTTGGGGATCGAGCGGCCGTCCGGCGTGTGCAGCTCCGGATTGGTGAGCTCGATGCGCATCATGTGGTCGCGGGCGGCGGTGGCAACCAGCTCGCCCGGCCGCACATCTCCCACCGCGATCTCGTAGCCGTCGATGAAGCGGCAGTCGTGATAGTAGAGGCCGAGTCCGTGCGTACCATCCATCGGTACGCGGCCGTCACGCTCACAGAGAAAGAAGAGGTCGTCGTCCTTCGCCACCAGCGCCGCGGCTATGGATGGCGTGACCGAGGATGTGCCGTGCGTGAGAACTTTGCTCTTGCGCTTCCGGCGTTCGGTCGTGCTCTTCGGCGGGTGCGGGCGGGGTGGGGAGGGTGCTGTCGTACCGGCCGAGCCGGCTCCGGACTTCGTGCTTTCGCTCTGCCCACTCCGTTTTGCCATCGCCTGCTCTCCTCGCCGTGATTCGCGGACGCGCTACGGAGCCGCAAGCGTCGAGCCAGCGCTCTCCATCCGGTCGTCCGCGAGCGGCGATGGGGTGGTGCGTGATTCCCGGTCCCGAGCTCAGCCGCGTACGAGTATCACGGCGTCGCTGTTGCGCATCCAGAGAGCGGAGATGGGACTGGTGGTACCGTCGGGCTCGACCCGTTGCCACGGACCACCGTCGGGCAGTGGAACTTTCACTTTGGTCTCGTTGGTCATCACGGTGTCCGCCCAGTACGCCACGGGGCGAATCATCACGATGGCATGGTCGAAGTCCCTGCGAAATACCCGCGCGCGCTGTCCGAGCGGATCCCGCTCGTCCAGCACCACTCTACGTTTGCCGAGCGGGTGGCCCACGTCGTACTCCATCGCGCGCACGGCCACGCTGTCGGGAACGAAGCCGCGAACGTTCTCGATCTGGATGCCGAGTCGCTGCGGGTCGCTCGGCACCACCATGTAGTAGGAGGCGAGCTGAACCATCTTGCCGCGCAGCGGCGGCGAGTCGTAGTCGCCGCCGGGATAGCGCTTCGCCTGACTGGCGCGGGCGAGGTCGCTCCAGGTTTCGAGGCCCACGAAGTCAGCGTACACATCGTGGTCGAGGTACCAGTCCACCACGTTCCACACGGAGGGAAGCTCCTGGGTCGCGCGATTGAGCGTCTCGAGGTGCACCGAGCCGGCGGCCGCACCGAGCGCCTTCTCCCAGTCGCGGCCGGAGTATCCCGCCGCGTTGATCTGCAGCATCTTCGGCGCGATCGCCTTTCGTATGTCGGAGATCAGCGAAACCAGCGCGTTCTGCCAGACGGTGGAGTCGGCGCCCTTGAACTCGCGTGATCCGGAGTAGTACTTCGCCGCGTTCCCGCGGTCGATCTCATCGAGGAAGATTCCGCCGGTGGTGCTGTCCTTGGCGATCCACTGCATCCGGTCGATGTTGTACGCGCGCCAGCCGGGGTCGCTCGGATTCCCCACGAACCGGTTGCTGGTCCAGATGTGGGGGTTGAGCCTGCTCGCCGAATCCGCCGGCCCCTCGCCCGGCTCGTGCAGGAAAGCGTCCTCGAGCCGGTATTCGGGGTGCCTGGCGTACCAGCGCCTCATGTCGTCGAGAAACTTTCCGGTGATGCTGGCCTTGTCCTTGTTGGCTTCGTCGAGCGTGGAGATGAGGAGCGCGTAGCGCAGCGTCACGACTCCGGGGTTGAGCTCCTTCCACGCGGCGAGATTGCCGGACATGACGAGGTCGAAGCGTCGCGCCGACCAGTCGCGCGACTCGCGCGACCCGCTCCAGCAGTAACAGAAGTCGGTGAAGGTTCTGCGGATGAAGTCGTAGTGCGGGCTTTCCGCGCGGGGCTCCACCAGCCGGCCTCCCGACGCCTGCACGGCCGCGGACATCCTGCTCGCGGCCGCGGCGGGGCGGGGAGCGCTCTCCGAGAGCGTTCGCGCGCTGTCGCTCTGGCGCGCGGCCGCGCCCTGCTGGGCGCAGGCCGGAACGGCGGTCAGGGTCGCGAGGGCGGTCAGTGACAGTATCGAGCGCAATTGCATGACGGGTCGCTCCCGGAGAGCATCGGCTGGAGAATTCGCTGCGGTAATGTACGGTGTGCGTGGTGCGGTGCATCGCCGGCGGCGGTCACGCTGCCGCAACGGTCCTTACACCCGAGCGGCGCCGCCGGTCCCGCGCACCGTATGTGGCGGCTCGTGGTGCGCGCCGCGCGCTCCAGGTGACCGTACGCGGCGCTCGCCGGCACCTATATTCCTGCCATACTCCATAGCGACGGCCTTGCCACCCATGTCCAACCACTCGAACACGCGGGAGACGTTCGAGCAGCTCGAGCAGCTCCGCCGGCACGAGCGTCGCGTAGCGATGGCGACGCTCGTGTCGGCGAAGGGCGCCACCCCACGCACGGAAGGGGCCAGGATGTGGCTGGGCGAAGGCGGGCGCATTCTCGGCACGGTCACCATCGGCGGCTGCGTGGACGCTCGCGTGCTGCGGGAAGCCGAGGGTGTGCTGCGCGACGACGGGGCGCGTCTGCTCACGATGGAGCTCGACGATGCAGACGCGTGGGAGATCGGTCTCACCTGCGGCGGCACGGTGGAGATTCTCATCGAGCCGGTGCGGCTGGACGACGCACATCACCCGATCATCGCCGCGTACGAGGCGGTTCGCCACGAGGCGGCCGCGGGGCGCAGATCGGTGCTCGTGGCGCGGCTCAGCGATGGTAGCGACGGCGATCCTCGCGAACCCGCGAGGCTGGTGGTGCGCGAAGATGGCGGCTCGCTCGGAACGCTGGGCGACGGCGCACTCGACGGCGTCGCGGTGGAGCGGGCGCTCGCGGTTCTCCGACGCTCGGCCTCGCGCGCAGAACGCGTGGAGGTCGGCGGGCGGAGCGCGCGGATCTTTCTGGAGTTGCAGTCACCTCCCGCGCGGCTGCTCATCTTCGGCGCCGGCGAGGTGGCCATCCCCGTCGTTCGCCTGGCGAAGATCATGGGGTGGCACACCGTGGTCATTGACGGGCGGGAGCGCTTCGCTACCCGGGAACGCTTTCCCGACGCCGATGAGATCAGAATCGGTTTGCTCTCGGAGGTCGCGGCGGAGCTCGGGTACGATGCATCCACGTTCGTGATCATCGTGGCGCACGACTACAAGTTCGAGCTGCCCGTGCTGCGCGTAGTGCTCGAGCGCGAGCCGGCGTACATCGGCCTGCTCGGCAGCCGGAGGCGTGGAGCGGCCGTTCTCCGATTTCTCGCGGAGGGAGGCGTGGGCGAGGAGCAGCTCGCCCGGGTGCACGTTCCCATCGGCCTGGACATCGGCGCGCGTACTCCACCGGAGATCGCGCTGAGCATCCTCGCCGAGGCGCTCGCGGTCCGTGGTGGGCGGCCCGGCACGCCGATGCGGGAGAGCGGGCGGCCGTGACAGCCGTGGTCGTTCTGGCGGCCGGAGCTTCCCGGCGCTTCGGTTCGCAGAAGCTGCTGGCCGACCTCGGCGGAGAGCCGGTGGTGCGCCGGTCGGTACGACATCTGCTCGAGGCGGAGCCGGACGAGCTGCTGGTAGTCGTGGGCCGCGAGGGCGAGCGAGTCGGTGACGCGCTCGCCGGCCTCGCGGCGCGCGTGGTCGTGAACCGGCGGTGGAACGAGGGACTCTCCAGCTCCCTCCGCACGGGGATCACCGCGCTGAGCGACGACGTAGATGCCGCCATGATCGCGCTCGGCGACCAGCCGGGCGTGAGGAGCGCGGACGTTCGCGCGCTCCTCACGGCGCGCGCGTCGAGCGGGAGGGAGATCGTGGTTCCCGTGTATCGGGGCGAGCGCGGCCATCCCGTGACATTCTCGAGGTCGGTATTTCCGGAGCTGCTCGACGTTGGCGGCGACCGCGGAGCGCGCGACGTCATCGCGCGCGATCCGGCTCGGGTGTTGACGGTGGAGTTCGATGCGCCGCCGCCCGCCGACGTGGATACTCTCGACGCGCTTCGCTCGCTCCGCGCGTGACTCGTGCTCGAACGGTATCGCCATCGCTCGCACGCCGTGCGAAGATTGCGCGTGAGCCGCGGTCTAACGTTCGTGAAAGCGGAACACCATCTCGCCCATCTCGATGATGTCGCCGTCGCGCAGCCAGCGAGCGCCGCCGGCCACCATCAGCTCTTCGCCATTCACCAGCGTCGGGTTGGTGCGCGAAAGGTTCGTGATGTTCCAGCGGCCGTTCTCGAACTGCAGCCGCGCGTGTCGCCGGCTCACCGATTCGGCCGGCACTTTGACCGTAGCGCCCGATGGCCCGTCGTCGCGTCCGAGGATCACGACGCCGTCGCCCTGTCTGCGCGCCGGGAAACGAATCTCCTCGCCCGGTCGCGGCCCGGTTCGCCCCGCGGCCTGAACCTCGAGGCGCCCGGGGAGGAAGGCGCTGCCGACGGGCCCCTCGTAGCGCGGCATGCGCGTGGTGGCTTCGCCGGGCCCAGCCTGCTGCCCGCTCCCCGTCCCGCCGCGCGGGGCTCGCGCTCCGGCGCCACCGTTCTGCGCGCCGCCCGCCGGAGACGGCACGGCGGCCGTCCGACCAGTGGATGGCAGCGGTCCCATCTGCCGCTCTCCCGGGTAGTAGAGCTGGGTGAACCCTTCGTCTCCCTGCTCCGGCACCCGCTGCCCCGCGCGGCCCCCGAAGGATGCGGGACGCATGTCGGCAGGCGCGCTCACCCGATCGTGCACCGCGAACACCAGTGGCGGCAGGTCGTCGCGATAGAGATCGACGCGGCGACGCCGCACTATCCAGAGGAGCGAGAGCAACAGTATCGCGGCCGCGGCGATCAGTACGATCGTCAGTGTAGACAGATTGGTAACGGTGTCCAGGATTCGAGTCATGTCGGGCTGTCGCGGCGGCATGGTGGCAAGGTCCGTTCCCCAGCTTTGCCCGTGTAATACCCGTCGATGGCTTTGATGGCTCCACTACGCGCGTTCATATTGCCGGATCGCTTCCGACCGCTGCCGGCCGTGCTTCCAGCGCCCCATTTCCCGCCGAAATGACACCCTCCCGCACAGCTCTCCTCGCTCTCGGTACGATCGCCTACCTCTTCGCGCCCGCCGCTCCCACACCGCTGCGAGTGCTGCGAACGTCCCCGACGGTAGAGGCCGAGCGGAGCGCGCGAGTCCTGGTGACTTTCGACAAGCCGGTGGCGGGCTCGCTCGACCGGACCGTGGATCCGGCGAAGGTGGTGCACGTCACGCCGGCGATCGACGGAACCGTGGAATGGCGCGACCCGGTGACGGTGATGATAACGCCGAGGAGTCTCCTCGAGCCGAACACTCGCTACACCGTGGCCGTGGACACCGGTTTCGAGGCGATGGATGGCTCGCGGCTCGCCCGTCCGTACACGTTTTCCTTCCGCGTGAAGGGACCCACGCTCGTCTCCGGCGCGCCCGCGAATGGGAACGGGCGCGCGCGCTTCCTCACCCCCGACACTCGCTTCGAGCTGGTGTACAGCTCGCCTGCCGACCTCGCACTCCTCTCGGCCACCGCCAACCTCAGGCTCGGTGCCGAGTGCTCCGGCGAGCGCACGGTACGATTGAGAGCGGAGAGCCAGCGTCGCGTCACCAAGGACGACCCGTATACCTACCGATCCGGGCGCGACGCGATCGACACGCTGCGGCGCGTCGTGCGGCTGACCCCCGATCGCGAGCTGCCGCTGGCCTGCTCGGGTGACCTGCGCGCGCCCAAGGAGCTGGCCGAAGGGCGCAGCGCGGTGGTCGCGTGGCAGTTCTCCACTTACGGCCCGCTGCACATCGACAGTCTCACCTGCTCGGCGGGGAAGTTCTGTCCCACTGGACCTCTCGTCGTGAGCTTCAGCACGCCCGTGAAGGGATCCGAGGTCGCCGACAACGTTCGCATATTCCCGGATGCGCCGTTCACGGTGAGCAACAGCGGAACGGAGGCGGCGCGCTGGGTGCTGCACGCGACGCTCGATCCGCACACCACGTACGCCGTCGTGGTCGATACGGCGATGCGCGACGCGTTCGGTCAGCGGCTGGCCGGCAATCCCGCGGCCGGATTCCGGACCACCGGCTACCAGCCGTCCGTGGATTACGAATACGGGCGGATGACGGTCGAGCGGAGCGGCTTCGGCACACTCGCCGTTCGCCACGTGAACGTGGACACGCTCGTCGTGACCGTGGCTCCCGTTCCCGATTCGCTGGAAGGGCTCTTCCTGCGCCGCTCGCAGTGGAACCTCGGAGATCTCTGGAAGCGCGTGCGCGGGGATGCCAGGGTGAGCAGGATCGCCGTGCGCGCCGGCGCCGATGTGCCCGCGGTAACCGGGATCAAGCTTCCCGCGCTCGTGACCGGATCTCCGCGCCACCGCGCGCTGCTGGCGGTGAAGGTGGAGCGGGCGCGCCCGGACAGCAGCGAACGCGCGGCCGCGACGATCGCGGTGGTGCAGGTGACGGACCTTGGCGTGCACGCGAAGATCGGCGCGCAGTCGGGCGCGGTGTGGGTGACGGGTATGGAGGATGGCGCTTCGCGCCGGGGCGCGCGCGTGCGCCTCCTCGATTTCTCCGGGAAGGAGGTGGCGAGCGCCGTGACCGACGAGCGCGGAATCGCGACTTTCCCGAAGTTCGATCCGAAGCTCTCCACCGACGGGGAGGCCGGCTACTACAGCGGCTTCGAGGGCTACGTCATCGCGACGCTCGGCGACGAACGCGCGTTGACGGGTGTGAGCGAGTACGATCCCGACCTGAGCCCGTGGAACTTCAACGTGCAGGCGGCCTGGGGCCCATCGCGCACTCCGGTAGCGGGCGCGGTATTCACCGAGCGCGGGATCTATCGCCCGGGCGAGGAGCTCTACGCAAAGGCCATAGTCCGGACGGGCGAGCTGGGTGCTCTCTCGGTGCCCGCCCGGGGTGACTCGCTCCGCTGGCTATTCGGCGATCGCGATCAGGGAACGCTGCGCGATACCACGGTCGCTCTCACCGCGTTCGGCACCGCGGAGCAGAGACTCGTTCTGCCATCCTCGGCTCCGCTGGGGAGCTATCAGGTGCAGCTCGAGGTGAAACGCGGCGGCCGCTGGCTCGACATCGCGCGTACCGATTATCGTGTGGCCGAGTACCGGCCTCCCGAATTTCTGGTGGACATGAGCGCCGACAGCGCGCCGCGCTTCCCCGGCGAATCCATGAGGGCGCACGTCCAGGCGCGCTACCTCTTCGGTGCGCCGATGGCGCGCGCCGCGGTGAGCTGGCAGGCGAGAGCCGCCGCAGTTTCCACGGCATCGCTGGAGATCCCGCACACCGAAGGGTACTTCATAGGCGAGAGCGGCTGGTGGTGGGAGAACGACGAAAGCGGCGGCGTGCGCATGGTGGCGAGCGGCGTGGACACGCTCGACTCGCGCGGCGAAGCGGCCCTGACGGTGAAGCTCCCGGAGCCCGCGCAGGGGCGTGCGGCGCGCGTCACGCTTTCCGCGTCGGTACAGGACGTGAATCGCCAGGTGAGCGGCGCGCAATCGTCGGTCATCGTCCATCCGGCGTCGTTCTACATCGCGGCACGGCCGCGCGGCGAGAAGTTCTTCTGGACGGAAGGCGAGGAGCGCAGTATCGGCGTGATCGCGGTGCGCCCGCGCGGCGAGCGCGTGGCGGGAGTACGCGTGAGCGGAACCGTGGCGCGTCGCGAATGGCACCAGGTGCACCGCGAGCGCAACGGCGTCGCGGAGACGGTGGGCGAATGGGTAGTGGACACCGTGGCCGCCTGCACGGTGCTGACGCGTACCGAGCCGGCCGACTGCGCGGTCACGCCGCCCGCGGGCGGGATGTACGTGGTGACCTTCCGCGCTCGCGATGAGCGCGGGCGCGAGAGCGTCACGGAGTTCTACCGCTGGGCCTCGGGGAAAGAGTGGGTTCCCTGGAACGACGAGACCCGCTTCAAGGTGGACGTGATCCCGAACGCGTCCCGCTATTCGGTCGGCGACACGGCGACGGTGCTCTTCGCATCGCCGTTCACGGATGCCGAGGCGTGGATAACCGTGGAGCGCGAGGGACTCATCGAACAGCGGCGCATGAAGCTGGAGTCGGGCTCGACTACGTTGAGATTCCCCATCACGGAGGAGTACGCGCCCAACGCGTACGTGTCGGTGTTCATCGTGCGCGGGCGCAGCGTTCCGCCAGGACGGCTCGATGACGTGGGGCGCCCCACGATCCGGGTGGGTTACACGGAGCTGCGGGTGACGCCCGAGGTGAAGCGGCTCACGGTGGCGGTGGAGCCGGTGGAGCGCGAATACCGTCCGGGCGACAGCGCGCGAGTGCGGGTGGCGGTGCGCGATGTCATGGGCGACGGCAGGCGCTCCGAGGTGACGCTCTGGGCGGTGGACGAGGGCGTGCTCGCGCTCACCGGCTATCGCACGCCGGACCCGATCGACCTTCTGTATCAGCCGCGAGGACTGGGGCTGCGCCTCGCCAGCAACATGGCGAACGTGGCGCCGCAGATTCCGGAGGGAGAGAAGGGGAAGCGCTCGCCGGGCGGCGGGGGAGGAGCGGACCGCTCCGATGTCCTCCGTTCGCGCTTCAGGCCCACCGCGTTCTTCCTGGGATCCGTGGTGACCGACAGCGCCGGCCGCGCCACCGCGTCCGCGAAGCTGCCCGACAATCTCACCACCTTTCGCGTGATGGCGGTGGCGGTGACGGCGGGCGACCGTTACGGCAGCGGCGAGTCATCGCTGCTGGTCACTCGCCCGCTCGTGGCGCGACCCGCGCTTCCGCGTTTCACCCGCACCGGTGATTCGTTCACGGCGGGCGTTGTCGTGAACGAGCGCGCCGGGGGAACGCCGCGGGTGCAGGTTCGCGCGTCCGCCGCGGGCGCGGAGCTGCGCGGCGACGACGAGGCGACCGTCACGCTCGAGGCGGGCCGGGGACGCGAGGTGCGCTTCCCGTTCCGCACCGGTGCGGGCGATTCGGCCGCCTTCCGCTTCGATGCCTCGATGCCGGGTGCCTCGGACGCGGTACGCGTGGGCATTCCGATCCGTCCCGACTACCACCCGCGCGCGTTCACCGTGAGCGGAGTCGTGAGCGACACGGGTTCCGCCGAACTGCTGCTGCCGGCCGGGATCGATCCGGTGCGCTCGCGCGTGACTTTCTCGCTCGGCGCGTCCCCGCTGGCTCTTCTGCGCGGCGTGCATCGGCGGTTCCAGTTCTACCCGTACTACTGCACCGAGCAGGTGGTGAGCGCGGCCGCGCCGCTCCTCGCGCTCTACGCGGCGCGCGATGCGTCGGGCGACAGCGCCGCATCGGCCGCTGCGCGCACGCAGCTCGAGCGCGCGGTGGAGATCGTGTCCGCGCGCCAGCTCACCGGCGGCGGGGTCGGCTACTGGGGCACCGAAGGCTGGACATCGCCGTGGCTCTCCGCGTATGCGGGGAATTTTCTCCTGGGTGCGCGCGCGGCCGGCGTCGCGGTGAGCGACTCCGTACTGGCGCGCCTCGGCGACTACCTCGTCGCGGAGCTGCGGCTCCCGGTCGATACGCTCGGCGTCGGCACGCCGCTCTCTGGATGGTACAGCGACATCGGAGTACGGTTGAGCGAGCGGGTGGCGGCGGCCGACTTCCTGAGTCGCGCGGGGCGCCCGCGCGTGGCGACCGAGAACCAACTCCTCGCCCGCGTGGCACAGCTTCGCTGGGAAGATCGGGTGCTGCTCGCCGAGCTCTTCGCGCGCCGCGGCGCGCGGGGAGATGCGTCGAAGCTGCTCGAGCCCATATGGCGCGAGGTGAAGGTGGAGGGGAATCGCGCGGTGCTTCCGGCCGATGCATCGGGCCGCGACTTCTACTTCGCGTCGCGTGTGCGCCCGCTTTCCCGTCTCATAACTGCTACGCTCGCCACTTCGCCATCGAGCCCGCTGGTGGGTCCGCTCGTGCAGACTCTCGCACAGGAGGGACGCGGTGGCGAGTGGCTCTGGAATACGCAGGACGCCGGCTTCCTGGCGGAGGCGTTGGCGGCCTTCGAGAAGGGTCAGAAGGCGGCGGCGAAGCGCGGCATTCGCGTGAGCGCGGGCGGCCGCGTGCTCTTCACCACATCCTCGAACGGCGTGGCGGGCGACACGAGTCTCTCGCTTCGGGGGTTGCTGGAGGACGCCCCCGGCGATGCGGAGGGCCGCAAGCTCCTGCGGCTCTCGCTCGACGCCCGAGGCGGGGGCGCCGCGCCGGCGGGCGGCGCCGGGCAGTCCGCCTACTACTACATCACCGTGAGCGAGGTGCCGCGCGAACCGCCGGTCACGCCGGCGCAGCAGGGGATTCGGGTGGAGCGGTGGTACGAGAGCTATGACGGCGGCAAGCCGATCGTGAGTGTGGCCGAGGGCGAGCTGGTGCGCGTGCGGCTGCGCGTGACGGTGAGCGAAGAGCGGCACTTCGTGCTCGTGGACGACGCGCTTCCCGCCGGCCTGGAGGCGGTCGACCTGAGTCTGCGCACCACCGCGGCCCTCCCCGGGCCCGGCAGTGCGCCAGCCGGCGCCATGGGGATGATGCAGCCCGGCGAATCGGGCGGCGCGGCGATGCCGTGGGGCTATGGGAGCTGGGATGCCGGCTGGTGGACGCCGTGGGATCATCGCGAGCTCCGCGACGATCGGGTGGTCTACGCCGCCACAGTGCTCTGGCCTGGAAGATACACCGCCACGTACGTGGCACGCGCCACGACTCCGGGCGTGTTCATCCGGCCGCCTGCGCACGCCGAGGAGATGTACAACCCCGCTGTGAACGGCCGCAGCGACGGGGGCGTGTTCACGGTGACGAAGTGACCGGCGGGAACGCCAAACCGCTCGTCGTACTGGTCGCGTGGACCACGCTGGCGATGCTGCTCGGCGCGATGCTCTGGATAGCGCTCCCGATCCCCGCCGGGATGCTCGCGCCGGTCGACGCGCCGAGCGTCACGATCACGGACCGGCACGGGGTGGTGCTGCGCACCACGCGCGCGGGCGACGGGAGCCGTGCGCGCTGGATGTCCATAGGCGAGATGGATCCGCAGATCATCACCGCGTTCATCGCCGTGGAAGACCGGCGCTTCCTCGAACGCGCCGGGCGCGGCGCACTCGGCGCGCTCGACGGGCGCGCTCTCGCGCGTGCCGTGCGCGACAATGTCCGCGCGGGACGCATCGTCTCCGGCGCGTCCACCATCACCATGCAGACGGCCCGTCTGGTCCGTCCGTCGAGTCGCGGCTGGGGCGGCAAGGTGGTGCAGGCGCTCTGGGCGCTGCGGCTCGCCGCGCACCTCTCGAGCGATGAGATCCTCGAGCAGTACCTCAACCGGGTGCAACTGGGGCAGGGCGCCGTGGGCGTTCCCTCGGCCGCGATGCTCTACGCGGGAGCATCCGCGCGCTCTGTCAGCCTGGGGCAGGCGGCGCTTCTCGCGGGGATAGCGCACTCTCCGTCGAGTGACAACCCGCTCGTGTCGCGGCGTCGCGCTCGCGCCGATCGCTCGCGTGCGCTGCGGAGGATGCTCCGCGCTGGCTACGCATCGACCGCCGAGGTGGCACGCGCGGAGGCCGAGCCGCTGGTGGGCACGGGCGGCGACACGCCATTTCTCGCGCCACACTTCACTACGCGCGTGCTCGGCTGGCTCGATGCGGACGTGCGTCGCGGCGGGGTGCTGCGTACGTCGCTGGACATCGCGCTGCAGCGGGAGATCGAGGCGGAGGTGCGTCGAACCGTGCGGGACCTGCGCGCCGAGGGCGGACGCCATGCCGCCGCCGTGGTGCTGGACAACCAGACCGGCGGCGTGCTCGCGTGGGTCGGTTCGCCCGATTTCTGGGCGGATACGGGCGGCCAGAACGACATGGTCGTATCGCCGCGCCAGCCGGGCTCCGCTCTGAAGCCTTTCCTCTACGGTCTCGCCTTCGATCGCGGCCTCACGCCCGCCACCATCCTGGCCGACATCCCGCACGAGTATCGTACATCCACCGGACCGTATCGGCCGCGCAACTACGATCACCGCTACCACGGTCCGGTGCGCGCCCGCGAAGCGCTGGCGAGCTCCTTCAACGTTCCCGCCGTGGCGCTCGCTGACAGGATGAGTGCCGCGAGCCTGCTCTCCACGCTGCACCGGGCCGGCTTCGTGTCGCTCGATCACAGCGCGGACTACTACGGTCTCGGCCTCGCGCTCGGCAACGGCGATGTCACGCTCCTCGAGCTGGCCAACGCGTACCGCTCGCTCGCCAACGGCGGAGTGTGGCGCCCGTATCGCTGGCGCGCCGCTGGCGCGGGCGCTGCGCCACCGGGCGTGCTCCGCGCCGGCGCGTCCGACTCGGCGGAGCGCAGAGTCATGAGCCCTCTGTCGGCGGCGCTCGTGCTCGACATACTCGGCGATGCCAACGCGCGGATACCGGGATTCGGTCTGCAGACGCCGCTCGAGTTTCCCTTCCGCGCGGCGGCGAAGACCGGCACGAGCCGACATTTCACCGACAACTGGGCGGTGGCGACGACCGCCGGGTTCACCGTGGCCGTGTGGGTCGGGAACTTCAGCGGCAGACCGATGGAGGGAGTGAGCGGCGTGAGTGGCGCCGGCCCCCTCCTGCATCGCGCCACCCTGCTCACCGCGCGGCGCTATGCGCCAGGCGTGCTCCCCACGCCCGCGAGCGCCGGCGCGCGGCCGGTGGAGATCTGCCGGCTCTCGGGACTGCGCGCCGTGGCTGGCTGTCCTCACATGACCGAGTGGTTCGCGCCCGGAACGGAGCCTGCCGACAGTTGCGATTGGCATCGCGCCGACGGCACCGTGGTGCTGCCGCGGGAGTACGCGGCATGGGTGGAGCGGCGCAACCGCAACGATGCCGCGGCGGATGGAACTCTCATCGCGTCGACCAGAATATCCGTGGCGGATGCGGCCGGCGCGATCGCGGATAGTGTGGTGTCGGATCGCGCGGCCGCGGGCTTCCGTATCGTCTCCCCACGCGAGGGCGACCGCTACCGGGTCCCGCCCGGCGTGGACCCGCGTTATTCCACCATCCCACTTCGCGCATCCGGTGCGAGGGATGCGTCCTCCGTTCGCTGGTCGGTGGACGGGAGCGCGTGGCGGCATCGCCGTTTCGCACTGACGCCCGGCGAGCACACGATACAGGCAGTAACGCCGCGCGGAGACAGTGCCGCGGTTCGAATCGTGGTGGAGTGATCGCTCGCCTTCGCGCAACCCCGTCTCTCACTATATTGCGAAGGGTCGCGCATCGAGCGTGACCGTGGAGGTTTATGACGGGTCCAGGCATCATGAGGGGACCGGGGATCCACGTCGGCGGGCAGGGCGGCCGGCGCGCGATGGCCGGGCAGAATGCGGTGCGCGAGCCGAAGCGGAAGCCGAACATGGCCAACGCATGGCAGGAGGCGCGCAATCTCATCTGGCGCAACCGCAAGCAGTTGGCACTCGGTCTTCTGCTGATGCTGGTGAACCGCCTCTCGGGGCTGGTGCTTCCCGGCAGCTCCAAGGTTCTCATCGACAAGATCATCGGCCAGAACCGGGTCGATCTGCTCGGACCGCTGGCGCTCGCCGTGGGGATCGCGACCGTCATTCAGGCGGCCAGCACCTTCGCGCTCTCGCAGGTGATGAGCGTGGCCGCGCAGCGCGCCATCGCCGAGATGCGGAAGCGGGTGAACGCGCACGTGCTGCGGCTTCCGGTGGCGTTCTTCGACACCACCCAGACCGGCATCCTCATCTCCCGCATCCTTAACGACGCGGACGGGATCAGGAACCTCGTGGGAACGGGGCTCGTGCAGTTGAGCGGCGGGCTGGTGACCGCCATCATCGCGCTGGCGGTGCTGTTCTACCTGAACTGGCAGCTCACCGGCTTCATGCTCGTCATCCTGATCATCTTCGGCGGCGGGATGGCGTTCGCGTTCAACAAGCTCCGGCCCATATTCCGGGAGCGGAGCGTGATCACGGCGGAAGTGACCGGGCGGCTCTCGCAGGAGCTGAGCGGCATCCGCGTGGTGAAGACGTACACGGCCGAGCGGCGGGAGCAGCTCACCTTCGCGCGCGGGGTGCACCGGCTGCTGCGCAACATCGCGCGCTCCATAACCGGCGTATCGGCGGTGACCGCCTTTTCCACCCTGGTGATCGGCGTGGTGGGGGTGCTCATACTGCTCATCGGCGGACGCGCGGTCGCGACGGGCGCGATGACGCTCGGCGACTTCGTGATGTACTCCCTCTTCGTGGGACTCGTGGTGCAGCCGCTCGTGCAGATCGCTTCGATCGGCACGCAGATCAGCGAGGCGTTCGCGGGGCTCGACCGGATCCGGGAGATCCGCATGATGGCCACCGAGGACGAGGAGGATCTCCGGCGCGAGCCCGTGGCGGATCTGCACGGCGACGTGACGTTCGACGACGTGAGCTTCGAGTACACGCCGGGCGTGCCGGTGCTGCGCGACGTCTCCTTCCACGCGCCGGCCGGAACGACCACGGCGCTGGTGGGATCGAGCGGTTCGGGGAAGAGCACGCTGATCAGCCTGATCATGGCGTTCAACCGCCCCACGCTCGGCCGCGTGCTGGTAGATGGGCACGATCTGGCCACGCTGCACCTCCGCGACTACCGCTCGCATCTCGGAGTGGTGCTGCAGGAGAACTTTCTGTTCGACGGAACCGTGGCGGACAACATCGCCTTCTCGCGGCCGGGCGCATCGATGGATGAGGTGCGCGAGGCGGCACGCATGGCGCACTGCGACGAGTTCATCGTCGAGTTCGAGGAGGGCTACGATACCGTGGTGGGAGAGCGCGGCGTGCGGCTCTCCGGCGGCCAGCGGCAGCGCGTGGCGATAGCGCGGGCGATACTCGCCGACCCGCAGATTCTGATTCTCGACGAGGCCACTTCCAGCCTCGACTCCGAGAGCGAGGCCCTCATCCGCGACGGCCTCCGTTCCCTGCGGCGCGGCCGCACTACTTTCGTGATAGCGCACCGGCTCTCCACCATCGCCAGCGCGGATCAGATCCTGGTGCTGGAGGAGGGCGTGGTGGTGGAGCGCGGAACGCAGGATGAGCTGCTGGCGATGCACGGGCGCTACCGTCAGCTTTACGAGAAGCAGTACGGGATCGAGAGCGACAAGTTCATAAACCCGGGAGAGGACTTCACGCCCGAGCCGTCGCTCGCCGGTGAGATCAAGGTACGCACGCCGGACGACGACTCCCTGTAGGACGGGCCCGATTGCGAGCGCCTCCCAAGGGGGCAGGGGTCGCCACGGCGTGCGCGGAACTACCTTTCGCTCGCCTTCAATTCATCAACCACACGAGAAATGCCGAAAGCGAGCCAGTCCTATTTCGAGATCCGTTCGTCGTCCATCCAGGGTCGCGGCGCATTCGCCACGCGACGCATCCGCAAGGGGACACGATTGATAGAGTACGTGGGCGAGCGCATCTCGCACGCCGAGGCCGATCGCCGCTACGACGACGACAAGATGCGGCGTCATCACACATTCCTGTTCACGTTGAACAACCGTACCGTGCTGGACGCGGCCGTGGGCGGGAACGAGGCGCGCTTCATCAACCATTCGTGCGATCCCAACTGCGAGGCCGTGATCGACGGAAGTCACATCTACATAGAGTCGATCAAGACCATCCAGCCGGGCGTGGAGCTGGTGTACGATTATCAGTACGAGCGTGCGCCGGGCGCGGACGAGAGCGACGAGGCGCGCTACCCGTGCCGTTGCGGCTCGCCGAATTGCCGGGGCACCATCCTGGCGCCAGCGAAGCGGAAGCGCGCCGCCGCAAAGGCGGGGCACGGCGAGAGCGCGGCGAAGCGGAAGAAGGTCGCGAAGAAAAAGGCCGCGAGCGCGAAGAAGACGAAGGTCGCGACGAAGGCTGGGAACGCGAAGAGAAGCAGAGTCGCGACGAAGGGGAAGAGCGCGACGAAAGGGAAGACGGCTACTAAAAGAAAGAGCGCGAGGAAGGCCGCGAAGCGCGCAGGAAGGTAGGAGCGCGCTTCGCGACGGTGCCGGGCGTCAGCCCGTCTTCCCTTCGAAGCGCACGATCGCCGTTTGCTCCGTGCGCCCATTGATCAATTCGTACGTGTAGTTCCCGTGCCCCACGGGCGCCTGCTTCACCACGAGGAAGTCGTTCTCGAGCCAACCCACCGTGCTGGTGCGGTCGGGGAGATAAACCTCCCACACCGTATGGTCGCGCAGGATGATGTACGTCCCGCCCTGGCCAACCGTCAGGATTCGCTCGCCCGGGACAAGGGATCTCCCGGATTCGCCCTCGTGGTAATCGCTCGATGCGCGCATTCGCCCGTCATCGCTGCTCTCCTGGGCGCGCGATGCGCCCGCGCTGACCGTCAGCATCACGATCGCCGCCGTCGCTACCGTGGCGAGCGTGCCCGCCATCCCGGATCTCATCGCCGGACTCCTCCACCCGCGGGTTGAATTGCGCCGGCCCACGCCGGCCGGTGCGGAATCGCGCGCTGCGGGTGCCCTCGTCCCGCGCCGGGATTCCGTGTGAGCAAGGTCGCACAACGAGTGCCGCCCTGAACGCGCAAGCGCAAGACGTGTAACATTTTCTGGCAGGCTCGGGCGTTTTGTGACCTGGGGCTCTTGTTTTTTTTCCGCTTTGGCGTTCTCTTGGTAAACCATTTGTCGGCCGAGCCCGCTGGGACCCCTCCCGGCGTCCGGCTGCGCAAGGATGCGAACCGGGAGCGGTGCGGCTCCCAACACCAACGCCCCATCGTCGGGGCGAGGTCCTGTTCCATGCGGTACCAACGCCATCTCGCAGCAGTACTCACAGCGGCTCTTCTCGCGAGCGTACCCCTGGGAAGCGTGGCGGCGCAGTCATGCGCCTGCCAGAACCGGGATGCCACGGCTAATGGGCGCATCGCCGGTGCGCTCGGCGGCGGTCTCTTCGCGGGTCTCATAGCGGCGGTGCTCGGGATCAAGCACGTCTCGGAGACATCGGTGCAGCCGGCGATGGGGCCTGCGGGGATGACGGATCCGGGCGCGGCCCCCACTCTCGCTGTTTCGACGGGCGCGCTCGGCCCCGCGGCGGATTCGTCGTCCGACAGCGTGGCGGCTCCTGTCGATCCGGCCGCCAGCTCGCCGGTGCCCGCGCTGCTCGCCGACTCGAGAACTCCGAGCGCCCAGCGCTCCATCGGAGATCCCGCGCACAACGTGGCGTACATGCCGCCGATGTCGGCGCACGATGCGCGCGAGGAAGGACTCATCCCGGCGAAGACCGCATCTCTGCTCCCCGCGCTCGCGATGATGGGCACGGGGGCGTTGTTGCTGGGGCTCCTGCTCCTGAGGGAGAAATCGCGCGGGCGGAGCAGCGGGGCGAGGCGGCGGAGGCGGTAGGCGGGGCCGCTCACAGGAACGGTTCATCGCACGACCGTTCTTCCAAGCACTCGGAATTGCGCATCCAGGAATGTAAGTCCGGTTTTGCCTTCGGGGCTTGGAGCATACACGGCATAGTCACTCCCGGTACTGACCAAGTATATCCCGTCTGAAATCCCCTCCCCTCCGTACCTCGCCGCTTCAGCGTTCAGGGTGTCAATCGCTTGCTGGCATTTTGTCTCGTCGGTGACCAAGACGACGTTACTATCCTCCGCAGCGTTGATGCCCAATGATGCCCGAAGGATCGAATCGCGGGGCGTCGTCGATGCCACTACGCCTTTAGCCAAGTTGATTGCGACGGCGCCTGTATCTCCGGCAGAAAGACAATACACGCCCGCTGCAATCGCGTGAATCGGGGGCATTGCCCACGACGGCAGGAGGAGTGCCGCGGTAAGCACGATGAGTCCTGGCTCGTGTCGCATGGATACTCCCATTTCGTTGGTATGGGTGTCAACTACCGTCTCGACCGTTCCGTTCTCAGGAACACGCTGTCGACGCCGGGAAGAATCGCACACCCGACTGGGGGCGAGCCGTTAATTCGCTGTAACCTCCTTCTGCCCGGACCGGGCGGGAGCGGGCTTCCCCTGGAGCGAGGT
Organism: uncultured Gemmatimonadaceae bacterium; assembly: GCA_964616815.1. GTDB lineage: Bacteria > Gemmatimonadota > Gemmatimonadetes > Gemmatimonadales > Gemmatimonadaceae > JADGGM01. The sequence continues at coordinate 51,071 of CAZTTY010000001.1, forward strand.
GGCGGAGTGCCGCGCACCGAGCGAGCGATACAGTTCGATGTGGCTCTTCACGAAAGCAGCCGACGATCTCACTGATCCGGAGGAGTTGTACGTGAAGGCGGTGTGAGGCATGTTCCGGGCTCTATATGGCAGGGCGGGCTTCGAACTCCTCCGCCGGCGAGTGCTCGCAGCCTGAGTCGTAAGCGTCTGGAGGGAGAGCTGCGCCGCATCACCAAGATCACGGAGGAGCCACATAACCGGGTCGACTCCACCTTCGTGCGAACTGCGTGATTGACATCGCCGGAATATGCATCGTGAGGATGCCGTGTGCGGGGAAGTTGCCCCTGCTAATCTGTGAGGACGAAGCTGAACGGCCGGGCTACTCGACCAGTACATGCTTAGCGGAATACGGTATTTGGCGATACGCGCGCGATCCGAGCCACACACTCACGGCCAATCCGGGCGTCGTGGTCCTCCGCGAACGCCCTTCCACTTACGTCGGCATCCGACGTCCCGGAGCGGCTGCGCAGTACCAAATGGCAGTGCCAAGGAGGCAACACTACTGTCGGCTAAGCTTGAGCACCACAAAGTTGCTATCAAAATGCACCCAGAAGCCGAACTCCATTGTGGAGTCGCTCGGGGGAAATGCGACGTACCGTGGTCCGACGTGCGCCAGATATACTTGATAGCCGCGCGCGCTCGTGTACACGCTACTGTCCAGCGCAGCTGAGGCACGATAGCAGAGCGAGTCGGAACTGACCATCCAGACCGCGCTCGAGTCCAGTTGTGGCATATCGTCGAGCGCCTGCCGGGCTCGTGTGGAGCCAGAATCATCGGAGGTCGCAAGATCCAGAAGTTGTGCCATGAATCGCTGTGCGATCAGGTCACCTGTGGGGCGGCACCACGGTGGCGGAGCGACTGAAGCGTGGAGCGTGTCGCTTCTCGCCCCGGCCAGTACGACTGTAAGGAGCCCTGCATAAATGAAAAATTGTCTACGCATATAGCCTCCCTGAGAGGAACTTCACCGGGTGACAGGAAAACTGCGCAGGCTCGAGAGCCTTCTGTCGTGCCACCGGTTTTGCGGCGTTCTAGACAGTGAAGCAGATAGAATTTCCGTCTCGCTTCCAAGTCGATGGGTCTTGCAGCGAATCGTCATCCGGATGATTCCACCGATGGATATGCCCGTCTGCATCCATCAGGTAGCCGGCACGACCAAACAGTCCTTCGGCATGCCAGTCTCCTCCAACGGTGCCGTCAGGTTTCCAGTACTCACTCGGCCCATCACCTGCGGTGGTCCACTGATTGCCGCTCTTGATTCCGGAAGGGTTGCAGTTGGCCGGTACGGGATCACCTTGGTGCAAGGGGTGAGTGTGAAAGTCTGCCGTGTCCAACACGAAGCCAGGCGGAATCTCACTTGACGGTGGGTAGCCGGAGATGTCCATGATGCATGGATCAGAGCCAGTCCACGGAATGGGAATTATCAAATGCTCACCAGTCGTTGGATTTGTGTAGAACTTGCCACCTAGCTCATGCCCGTCCTGCATTGACTGCTTCAATAGGTCAGCCATCTTTTTTCGTACTGCCGGGTCATCGAGCCTCGGATCACCCAGCGAATCGCAGGGAGTGACCGCGACGGATGCGGACGCGTCTTGCGGCTCCGTTGCACCGGCTACCGTAGCTGTCACCGTCATAGCTCCATCCTCGTACACCTCGATCGTGCAATCGTTGTTGCTATTGCAAGCTGCTACCGACGTGAGCGCCTTCCCGCTCGGGGCCACGCTACTCGCGTCCCACGCCCAGCTGTTGATCGTGAACGATGTGCCATTTTCCGTACCGGCAGTGAACTTCACTTCTTCACCAGGCTTGACGGAAGAATGGTTTGCTTGCAGGTGCAAGATGTCTGGCTGTACTGAAACGTGAGCCTTCGCCTGCTCGTGTCGACCATCAATGATTCCACGTACATACATGGTGCCCGACTCGAAAATCGGCCGAACGCAGGTCACATCGCCCGCTCCGCAGGAGCTTCCCGTTATCGCCATCTGCGTGTTGTAGGAACCTCGACTGTTCGCGGACGCGGTGAGCGTGATGGGCGGCTCATCAGGCTGCCAGATCCACTCCTGGATCGTAAAGGTCTTCCCCGGAGCGCTCGCGGTGAACGTCACCGTGTCGCCGCTCATGATGGTGCTCGGCGTCGCCTTCAACTCGAGATACTGCGCAATCGGCGTGATGGTGATCGCGAAGCTGCCAGTGTACGTGTAACAGGGAGGCTTCCCCGTAACGTCACAGCCGGGTGAGTAGGAAAACGGACCTCGCTTCCACGAGGCCTTGACGTCGCCCTTCATGAGGACTGTGTCGATCCAGACGGCAGTGACGGGAATCGGCGCGTCGTAGCGACAGAATTCCTTGTCACCCGCCTGCGCGCCCCAGACGTGGACGTTGCCCTGACAATAGGCGTTCCAGTCGAAACTTCCTCCTGGATCCCAGGGGCGTCTGTACTGACCCCTCAGCTCTTGCTGCCATACTGCAGCGTCGCTGTAGTATTGATCCAGCAGCCCGCTGGCCTCGACTTCTACCCAGGTGAGCTCGGCGAGATTGCCGAGCGTGACGGGTCCCACGCCCTGATTGCTCGCCGTCGGGCTGAGCGTGGTGGCGAAGGTTCCCGGCGGGTCAGGCGGGTCGCCGCCAGGGAGGAGCAGGTTCGCTTGAGACCTGACGGGGCTCGCTCTGGGAGCGGTTGGAGGCTCGTCTCTGCACGCGCCAAGAATGAACAGCGAGGCGCACAGAGGTAAGACGCCAGAGAGCCGGGTGCAGCGCGCCATTTCACCACCTCCGTGTGGGACAGATGAGTGGAGTCCGCGATCACCAGAGGCCGGTACGGCTGGGCCATGTTGGCGCAAATATGCGTTTCCCTGATCGGAAGTCAAGTCAGGTGTTTCTATGGAACAGTGTTAGAACGCCCCGGATTCGGGCTCTCCCGCATTTTGCATGGATCAGGAGGGGGGAAGCTTCTCGGTACGCATCGGGCGTAGCTGGTCCCGGAGTAGCGGGAATGATGCGCCATGAGCTTCTTCCACATGGACGACGTGGGATGTCCGACAGCCAGGCAGCGACGGAGAGTCACGCATGAGCGATCCACACGCTCGACACCATTCCCACCATACGGGACCCATCGCGCACGATCACGATGATGATTCGGATCGCATCGCGAGCGATGTGCACGCGCAGCATGACGCGCACGCGGCCCATGATGCCCATGATGCCCATGATGCCCATGATGCCCATGATGCCCATGATG
>CAZTTY010000001.1:54444-94858 GCA_964616815.1 uncultured Gemmatimonadaceae bacterium
ATGATGCCCATGATGCCCATGATGCCCATGATGCCCATGATGCCCATGATGCCCATGATGCCCACGGCGGCCACGATGCCCATGGCGGCCACGATGCCCATGGCGGCCACGACGCCCACGCCGGGCACAGCGTGGCGATGTTCCGCGACAGGTTCTGGATCTCTCTCCTCCTGACGATCCCGACGCTCGTCTGGGGCCACATGCTCCAGAACGTGCTCGGCTACACGGCTCCGAGCTTTCCCGGTGCCCGCTGGATTCCCGCCCTCTTCGGCACCGCGGTCTTCCTTTACGGCGGCGTCCCGTTCATCCGGGGAGCGGTGCGCGAGCTGCGCGCCCGGCTGCCGGGTATGATGACGCTGATCACGCTCGCGATATGCGTGGCGTTCGTGTTCAGCGCCGTCGTCACGCTCGGCTTCCCGGGGATGCCGCTTTGGGAAGAGCTCGCGACGCTGGTGACGGTGATGCTCCTCGGCCACTGGCTGGAGATGCGCTCCATCTCGCGCGCCGAGGGAGCGCTCGGCGAGCTGGCGAGGCTGCTCCCGAACAGCGCGATCCGCGTGCACGGTGAAGGCGAGGGTGAGCACGTCGAAGAAGTGCCCGTCGCCGAGCTGCGCGAAGGAGATCTGGTGCTCGTGAGACCCGGTGCTGCCGTGCCGGCCGACGGAGTGGTCCGCTCGGGCGAGAGCTCGGTGAACGAGGCGCTCGTCACCGGAGAGTCCGCGTCCGTCACGAAACGTGAAGGCGACCAGGTCATCGCCGGAACGGTGAACGGGGCGGGCTCGCTCCGCGTGCAGGTTACCGGCACGGGAGAGCGGACCGCGCTCGCCGGGATCATGCGGCTGGTGGAGCAGGCGCAGACTTCGAAGTCACGCGCGCAGACGCTCGCCGACCGCGCGGCGTTCTGGCTCACGCTAATCGCGCTTGGTGCAGGCCTCATCACGCTCGTGGCGTGGCTCGCTGTGGGCGCGGGCGCCGCCACCGCGATCGAGCGGCTCGTCACCGTGCTGGTGATAGCGTGTCCACACGCACTGGGCCTCGCCGTGCCTCTGGTGCTCGCCATCTCCACCACGCTCGGCGCGCGTTCGGGACTCCTCGTGCGCGACCGGCGCGGGCTCGAGGATGCGCGGAACCTCACCAGCGTGGTATTCGACAAGACGGGCACGCTCACAATTGGCGAGCACCGCGTGGTGGCGATGCTGGCGGAAGGAGACATCGCGGACGACGACGCGCTTCGTCTCGCGGCCGCGGTGGAGCGCGACGCGGAGCATCCGGTGGCGCGGGCGATCGTGAACAGCGCGGCCGAGCGCGGGCTCGGTGTTCCGGCGTCCGGCGACTTTCGAGCCATCGCCGGGCGTGGAGTCAGCGCCACCGTGGAAGGGCGGGAGCTCGCGGTGGGAGGTCCGAACCTGCTCGAGGGCCTGGGCGTCGCGCCGTCGCCGGAGCTCGAGCGCTTCGCCGATGCGGCGGCCGGGCGGGGTGAGGGAGTGGTCTTTCTGCTGGAGCGGCGTGATGTTCTCGCGGCGTTCGCGGTGGCCGACGCGGTACGTCCGGAGTCGGCGGAGGCGGTGCGCCGGCTGCACGATGCGGGAATCGAGGTGGTGATGATGACCGGCGACTCGCGCGCCGTGGCCGATGCGGTGGCACGTGCCCTCGGGATCGACACCGTGCTCGCGCAGGTACTGCCGGAAGAGAAGGCTACGCACATCCAGCGATTGCAGCGGGAAGGGAAGCGCGTCGCGATGGTGGGCGACGGAGTGAACGATGCGCCGGCGCTCGCGACCGCCGACGTGGGCGTGGCCATAGGCGCCGGCACCGATGTGGCGGTGGAGGCGGGCGACATCGTGCTCGTGCGCAGCGATCCGCGCGACATGCCGCGCATCATCGAGCTCTCGCGCGCGAGCTACAGGAAGATGGTGCAGAACCTCTGGTGGGCGGCGGGCTACAACATCGTGGCGATCCCGCTGGCCGCGGGTGTGCTGGCGCCGTGGGGGATCGTCCTCTCGCCGGCCGTGGGCGCGGTGCTGATGTCGCTCAGTACCATCATCGTGGCGGTGAACGCGCAGCTTCTCTGGAGAGAGGAACGGGTAGCGAATGTATGACCCGTTCGGGTGGGTCAGCGTGCTGCGCCGGAGAGACGCACGCGAAGATCATCGGGCGCCACGAATGCGAACGCGCGCCCACGCTTCGCCTTCCTGAGGAGCCGGTGGCGCGCGAGGTCGAGGAGGTCGTTGCGCGCGGTGCCGTACGCTACCTGGTGTGCACGCCGGTGCGACTCGATGGTATAGGTGGTGTAGGGGTTCTTGAGGGCATGAGTCAGGAGGTCGAGCTGTCTGTGATTGAGCATGCCGCGGAGCGCCGATGAGCGGCGCATGAGACGCTCCGCATCGTGGATCTCGCTCGCCTTCCGCTCCAGGTAAGCATGCAGGTCGCGGATGGCGCGTTTCAGTACCTGCAGCTGGTAGAGCAGGAAGTATGTCGCGTCGTTACACGCTGCATTGCGGCGAAGTTATTCATGATCATCCGCTCGCTGCGGGTGCGGGGGGTTCGCCCCTCCAGGATCATGTCCTTCGCCACTCTGCGCGTGGTGGACGCGCCTTCCAACTGGCTGGACCGGATGGATTCCTCGGCGATCGATTTTAGAAGGTACGTCGCCTGCGTGGCTGGATTCGTGACCTGCGCCGGTGCACCGATTATTCCGCTAGCGTGCCGATCGACGTAATGGAGCATCTCCAGGGCCAGCGGAGGTAGAGCGAATTGGAACGGGTCTCCCTCCCTGTCTCGCAGCGAGAAAGGAGGGTTCGAGCGACCTTGTAACTGTCAGTAAACTATCAAAAAATATCAAGTTGATAGTTCGTGCGCTGGATCCTCGTGGCTAGTCAGAGGTCATTGATTGACAATCACTTACTCCGGCCCACCCGATCGTCGGGGGCTGCTCCGGAGCGGGCTGACTACTCCCTCGTCGGTGGCGGTCGCATCCTCGTCCGGGTGACGCGCGTGATGGTGAACGATGTCGTCCTTCAGTGGAAGTCGTGCCCCCTCTCCCCCTCCGCGCCCACATCGGCATGCAGCTCGCGGAAGACCTCGCCCCTCAGATTCACCACTGTCTGCTCCACCGTCAGCGTTCCGCGCACGAGGATGAGTCGCGCGGTGGAGATGAGCTCCGTCTGCTTCTCGTAGCGCTTCGGCGGAACTATCACGTTCACGAGCCCGGTCTCGTCCTCGAGCGTGAGGAAGACGAAGCCCTTGGCGGTGGGCGGGCGCTGGCGGCAGATCACGATTCCGGCCACCGCCACGTCGCGTGTGCCATCGGCGAGTGTGTGAACGTCGTGCGCGGTGCGCACTCCGTTGGGAGCCAGCAGATGGCGCAGGTGGACCATCGGGTGTCCGCTGAGCGACACGCCGGTGAGCCGGTAGTCGGCGGCGGTGATCTCGCGCGGCGAGTGCGCGGGCACGCTGGGAGGGATCTGCATGACGGGTCGCAACGGCGCGAGCGGGCCCGCCTCACCGCGGAATTCCTCGAGCATCCGCCATACAGCGGCGCGGCGACGGCGGCGAACCGGCTCGTCGGCCACCAGCGAGTCGAGCGCGCCGGCATCGGCCAGCGCGCGCAGCGCCCGTCGGTCGAGCCCGGACCGAGCGATGAGATCACCGATCGATTGAAAGCTCCCGCCCTCGCGCAGCGCCCGCTCCAGCTTTTCGCGTGCTCGCGAGCCGAATCCCTTCACCATCCGGAGCCCGAGCCGCACCATTGGAGCTTTGTCGGGAGCTCCATCGGGAACTCCATCGGAAACCACATCGGGAGCTCCGTCCGGCCGCCTCTCCAGCGTGCAGTCGTACAGCGATTTCGTCACGTCCATGGGGAGCACGGTCACTCCGTGGCGGCGTGCATCCTCGATCAGCGTTCCCGGTGAGTAGAAACCCATCGGCTGCGCGTTGAGGATCGCCGCGGTGAACTCGGGCGCGTAGTAGTGCTTGAGGTACGCGCTCGCGTACACGAGCAGCGCGAAGCTCGCCGCGTGCGACTCGGGGAAGCCGTAGTCGGCGAAGGCGTTTATCTGGCTGTAGATCCTGCGCGCCGTGTCTTCGGAGATTCCGTTGCGCCGCATCCCGTCGACGAGCTTCTCGCAGATCGCCGCCATCCGCTCGCGGCTGCGCTTGTGTCCCATCGCCCTGCGCAGCGCGTCGGCCTCGCCGGCGGTGAAGTCGGCCGCCTCGATCGCCACGCGCATCCCCTGCTCCTGGAAGAGCGGAACGCCGAGCGTGCGCTCGAGGATGGGTTCGAGCTTCGGGTGCGGATAGGTCACCTCCTCCTCGCCCGCGCGCCGGCGCAGATACGGGTGCACCATCTCCCCCTGGATCGGTCCCGGCCGGATGAGCGCCACTTCCACGACGAGATCGTAGAAGCAGCGCGGCTTCAGCCGCGGGAGCGTGTTCATCTGCGCGCGGCTCTCCACCTGGAAGATGCCTATTGTATCGGCGCGACAGAGGTCGTCGTACACTGCCTGGTCGGCGTGGTCGAGCTTCGCGATATCCACCGTGATGCCGCGCATCTCGCGGATGTAGCGCATGCAGTCCTGCAGGAGGGTGAGCATGCCGAGGCCGAGGAGGTCTATCTTGACCATCCCCATCGCCTCGACGTCATCCTTCTCCCACTGGATGACGGTGCGGTCGGCCATGGAGGCCGGCTCGATCGGCACGACCGTGTGCAGCGGTTCCTTCGTGAGCACGAAGCCGCCCACGTGGATGGAGCGGTGGCGCGGGAGGCGGAGCAGGCGTTGGGCTATCGAGCTCACCCGATCTGATACTTCGTCGTTCGCCTCGTGGCCCAGCACCCGCTGTACGTCGCGCTTAGCCGACTTTTCCCTGTAGGTGATCTGCTCGCATACCATCGCCGCGTGCTCGCGGCCGTACTTCTCGTACACGTACTGCAGCACGCGCTCGCGGTCGCGATGGGCGAAGTCGATGTCGATGTCCGGCATCTCCTGCCGGTCCTCGCTCAGGAACCGCTCGAAGAGGAGCTTGTGCTTGATGGGGTCCACGGCCGTGATTCCCAGGCAGAAGCACACCGCCGAGTTGGCGGCCGACCCTCGCCCCTGGCAGAGTATCCCATCCTTCTTCGCAAAATCCACGATGTCCTGGACGATGAGGAAGTAGCCGGCGAGGCCGCGCCGCCGGATTACCGAGAGCTCGTGCTCGAGCTGGCGACGAACTTCGGGTGAGGCGAAAGAGAAGGGTGAACTGCTCGTACGATCTTCATCGTCCCCGCCAGATCGGGTATCCGCCTCATAGTCATCCCCGCGAAAGCGGGGATCCATGTCGGACTGAGTAACATGGATTCCCGCTTTCGTGGGGATGACTGTGGAGTACGTGCAGTTCCTGCTTTCTGCTTTCTGCTTTCCGTGATCTTCTCCCCCATACCTCTCCCGTGCTCCCTTATCCACGAGCCGGGTAAGACGTTCGTCGGCGTCCCCGCCTGGAGGGAGAGGAAAGGTGGGACGCAGGTCGCGCATCCTGAAGCTGCAGCACTCGGCGATCTCCACGGTGGCGCGGAGGGCTTCGGGATGGAGCCGCCAGCGCTGCCACATCTGCGCGGCGCTCTTGAGATACCATTCGCCGTTGGGACGGAGACGGGTGCCCATCTCGGCGAGCGTGCGCTCGTGGCGCAACGCGCGGAGAACATCATGCGTCACGCGCGCGTCGGGAGTGGCGTAGTGCACGTCGTTGGTCACCACCCACCGCACGCCGATGTCGCGCGCGATGCGCACGAGCTGTGGAACCACGGCGTGCTCCTCGGCGAGGCCGTGGTCCCAGCACTCGATGGCCATGCGGCCGTCGAAGATGTCGCGGAGCGTAGCGGCCGCGTCGCGCGCGGCGGATGACTCGCCACGCGCTACGAGCGACGGCACGCGGCCACGCATGCAGCCGGTGAGCGCGAAGAGGCCACGCGCGTGCCGGGCCACGAGTTCCAGCGACACACGCGGTTTGCCACGCGGGTTGTCCATCCGCGCGCGCGTCACGAGGGTGGAGATGTTGCCGTATCCCTCGGGATCCATGGCGAGGAGCACGAGGTGCGAGCCTGCGTCGCCTGCAACTCCAGTCGCGCCTCCGGTGTCCGTAGTGTCGGCAACGGTGATCTCCGCGCCGATGATCGCGCCGATCTCCTTCTCGTGCGCCGCCCGCGCGAAGGCCACCACTCCGCCCAGCTCGTCGTGATCGGTGAGTGCCAGCGCGCGCTGCCCGAGCGCGACCGCGCGCTCCACGAGATCTTCGGGGAGCGACGCGCCGTCTAGAAGGGAGTACGCGGAATGACAGTGCAGCTCCACGTACTCCGGATTCGTGGCGCTCGCGGAACGGCCGTGCCCCGCAGTGCTCAGTCGTACCACCCCTGCAGGTACCATCGGTCGGCGCCCACGCGGTCCACGAAGAGGAGAAGCTCGCCGCTGTCGCTGTCGCAGAGCCAGTAGTCGCGCCGGTACGCGCCATCGTCATCCCACCACTTCCCCGACAGTCGCTCCGGTTCGGCGCATCGCGTGATCGCCACGCGGCGGCCGTGCCACCACACGGCGCACGGCGCTTCCGTGCCCCGCTTCACGTCCACTTCCACCTCCACCGGCTCGGGGTCTTCCACCAGCCGCAGCACGCGTTGTGGTGGATCCCCGGAGAATGGATTCCTGCTTTCGCGGGAATGACTTTGGTTTTTGCGGGGATGGCCGAAGAATGGGTATCCGTTACCGTGAGCATGACCAGGGTTCGTGTGCACTTTCTGCTTCCTGCTTCCTGCTTTCTGCTCCCTCGCTTCCCCCCACTCGCCCGCCTGATCGGGCCGGTGCTCGTCGCGCTCCACGGGACGCACCACGCTCCCGCTCCCCAGCTCGGCGCGCAGCCGCGCGAGCGCGGCGTCCATCGCTGTCGCGTCGCGCCAGGAGGCTGACAGGAGGTCACCCTGCTCGCCGGACGACGGTGCCGTGGCGGCGATGGCCACGCGCAGCGCGCTCACAGATGCATCAAGCGGCCAGCGCTCGAGGAGCGCGTGACAGTGCTCGAAGAGATGCGCGGCGCGCGCGGTGGGGCGGGGGAGACGCACCTCGCGCGTGACGGTGTGTAGAGCTGCGCCCTGCGGGAGCGCGCTGCGTATGTCGTCGAGGACGAGCGTGATCGCCACCGTCGCCGCGGAGCGTCCGTCGCTCGCGAGTTCCTCCGCGAGCCGCTCGAGCGCGGCGCGCACGAGGAAGAGGAGCGGCTCGATGGTGGTGGCGGGGGAGGTGAGCGCTGCTTCCACCGAGCGCGGACTTTCCACGCGCGTGAGCGCGGGTCGGCGCCGGTCGTGGCCGCGCGAGAGACGCCATGCATCGAGTCCGTAGTCTCCCCAGCGGCGCTCCACATCCTCGGCGTCGAGCGCGGCGAGCTCGCCCGCCGTGCGGATGCCGAGCGATGCGAACGCATCGCGCAACTCGACGTCCATGGGGATGAGAGCGAGCGGCGCGCTCGAGAGATAGCACGCATCGCCGCCTGCTGGCACTATGACGGGGTCGCGTCCGCGTGGCCCGCGCACGGAAGACCACGTGGCGGCGCGCGCCGCCACGCAGGAGCTGGCCACCGCCACGCGCGCGCGCGGGCTCCAGCGTTTGGCTATGTCGAGGAGCGCGCGCGCGAGTTGCGTCTCGCCGCCGATCCGGTCGAAGCCGTTGGCGCCAACCCACCAGATCCCCAGCTCGCCGGCCGCCGGCGTGACGCGCGGACTCGCCGCGACGAGCGCCGCTGTCACTTCCATCGCCGCGCGCTCGATGGTGCGATCATCCCACGGAAGCGAGCTCCGGGATGAGCCGCTCGGCATCCTCGCTGCGCTCGTTCCCCCGCCGTGGCTGTCGTGCTTTCGTGCCGCTTCGTTCTTCGCGTCCTTTGCCCCCTCCCGTTCGCGCTGCGCCGCGGCGATCGGGAACCTCGGGATGCGCACACAGGCGATGCGCCACGCTGACTGCATGCTCCACCTCCACTATCCGGCGTTGTCCTCTTCCTCCTTTCTCCACAGCGATGGTCATCCATCGCGTCATCACGCCTGGAGGTGTGGGAGGATCGGCGCCGGCGGTGGTGATGTCGTATCGCGGCTTCGGTCGCATGCGGCTCACGTGCAGGCGAAGCGCGCCGGAAAGCATGCTGGGCGGCGCGTGGTCGCCGCCTACCACTACCAGCGCGGCTGCGGCGTCGTGCGCGAGACGTGTGAGACGCACGGCTATCGAACGCGTGAGCGGCGGCGCGCCGTCGAGCACTACGAGCGCGAAGGCCCCGCTCCTGAGAAGCACGTCGGCGCACCAGGCGCCGCGGCTCGCCTGCTTCGGCCGCACCACCCAGAACGCATCGCTCGCATCGCTGGCCACGCTCGCCCAGTCGCGCGGCGCGAGCGTGCGCGAGGCATCCACGTAGGCCACGCCGAGCCCGCGTGAGATCGTCTCCATCGCCATGCGCCGGAGAAGTGTGGCTTTTCCGCTTCCGCGCGCGCCGGTCACCTCGGTGAGGCGGCCGCGCGGGATGCCGCGGCGCGACAGAACCACATCGAGCTCGGCGATGCCGGTGCCGAGCGCCGACGATGGATCGGCTGGCCCCGCGCTCGTGATGAGCGCGATACGATTCTGAAGTTCCGAGAGAGCGTCTACGGCGATGGCCGGCGAGCTCATAGCGAAGCGGACGTCGCCAGTGCCGGATACAGCGGCAGCGAGAGCTGCTCGGCAGCGCGCGCCGGAGCGGCGGTGGCATCCCGCTCGACATCTTCGTCGTAGCCGTAGGTGCGCCAGCCGACACCGTGCTTTTTGCAGGCGCGCTCCATGAAGGCGGCGAGCCCGGAGCGATAGCGCTCGCCGAGCGACGAGTCGCGGGCGTATGCCTCCCTGTAACGCTCGATGAGGTGCGGGAACTCCTGCGCGATGAAGGGGAGGTAGCGCTTGCGCGCCTCGTGCTGGAGGCGGAGTGAGCAGGCACCGAGCCGCAGCGCGCCCGCCTCGGCCACGCGCTTCACGAGCGCTTCGAGCGCGCGCGGGTCGTCGGTGATTCCGGGAAGAACCGGCATGCAGTTGACACCCACGTTCACGCCAGCTTCGGCGAGTCGCGCTACGGCGCGCAGTCGCGCGTCGGGCGTCGGCGCGCGCGGCTCGATGCGGCGCGCGAGCGCGCGGTCGAGCGTGATGAGCGAGATGTGAACCGTGAGCGACGAGTGCTGTGATATGCGCGCGAGCAGTGCCGCATCGCGTGTGACGAGCGGACTCTTGGTGATGATCGTGATGTGGAGCCCGGGGTGCGTGGCCAGGAGTTCGAGGATCTCGCGCGTCACGCGGTAGCGGCGCTCGGCGGGCTGGTAGGGATCGGTGGCGGTGCCGATGACGATGGTTTCGCCGCGCACGAGCGCGAGGTGCTTGTCGCTCCCCTGGCGGAGCGCGCGCGCGAGCGCCTGTGCGGCGTTGCGCTTCACGAAGATGTGGCGCTCGAAGGCGAGCCATGGGGGGATGCTTCCCACGTCGCGCTGCGCCCTGCCCGCGAGGCGCCGCGCCGTGGCGGCGCGCTCCATCACGTAGCGGTGCGCGTAGCGCGCGTAGCAGTAGGCGCAGCCGAAGGCGCAGCCCGTGTACGGGTTGATGGACCAGAATCCCATCCCCGTGGTGTCGGGTCCGTTGAGCACGCTGCGCGCGTGCGTCGCATAATAGGTTATGTCGCTTTGCTCGCCGATGACGGGGAGCTCGCGGAGCGACCGTTGGACAGATTCTGGAAACAACAGTGGTTGTATCGTTTTCATTGGCGAGCGCCTTTGCACCTATCGGGGATGAGACGATACCGAATAAACACCGAAGATGCAAGGCGGGGGCCGGGGGATGGGAGAGAAAAGCAGAGGGCAGGAAGCAGAAAGCAGTGAACGGCTCGTAGGTCCGGGTCATCCCCGCGAAAGCGGGGCGATGAGGCAGGCGCGCGAGACCGCGAGGCGGGGCTCCCTTACCTGGACATATAACGGATATCGTTATACGTTATATGCGGGATGGCCCTCCATGACAGGCAGGACCCGGAAATGTCTACATGGGAATCGTCTCGTTCGCCGATGCCGGCACCGAAGCCATCTTCGATGGCGATGACACTCGAAAAGCGCGACGGACGTGTCCCCAAATATTATGGAAAATCGCCCGGCGTAAGCTCGATCAGCTCGATGGAATAACGAAGCTGGGCGACCTCGGTTTTCCGCCGAATAACCGCCTCGAGGCGCTGAAGGGTGATCGCAAGGGGCAACACAGCATACGGATCAACGATCAGTATCGGATCTGCTTCCTGTGGACCGATCGAGGTCCGGCGGATGTCGAGATTGCCGATTATCACTGAGCAGGTATTACCATGCGTACTCCCAGGAACCGCCCCCCGACCCACCCGGGCGAGATGCTGCTCGAGGAATTCATCCGGCCCCTCGGACTACGGCAGACCGAGCTGGCCAAATGGATCGGAGTGTCGTACCCGCGGCTCAGCGAGATCATCCACGGCAAACGGGGCGTGACTCCTGACACGGCGCTCCGCCTCGAGCAGGTGTTCGGGATGGATGCCCAGTTCTGGATCAACCTTCAGGTCAACTGGGACCTCTACCACGCCAGGCACTCGCCGAAAGCGCGGGAGATCCGGAAAATCCAGAGGCATCCGGCGCTCGTGGCCGAGGGGCGGTGAGAAAGTAGAAAGCAGACGGCAGAGAGCAGGAACTGCTCGCAAGATGCAGTCATCCCCGCGAAAGCGGGGAGCCATGTTAATCTGGCCAACCTGGCTCCCCGTTTGCGCGGGGATGACTGCGGGAAACGGGTCTGACCCCATCTCGACGCACGCTGGGGACGCTCTAAGTGCCTGACCCAGCCGTCGCGGCAAGCGCTCGAAGGAACGCGCGCACCTCGGGGGTATTCCACTTCGCGGCTCCCAGGCGCAGAAGCACGATGTCGCCGTTCGGCGCGACTATGTAGGTAGTTGGCAGCGCGCGGAGGGCGAAGGCCGATGGGGTACGCCTCGCTTCGATGTATGCCGGCACCGTCACGCCGCGCCGCCGCAGGAAGCGCTCGGCTGCGTTCCGGCGGTCGGGAGTTATGAGGACGATGGCTATGGACGTGTCGGCGCTCTCGCCGGTCCGGAGCGAGTCGTGCAGCTTCTGGATGTCGTCCAGCTCGGCCACGCACGGCGCGCACCAGCTCGCCCAGACATTGATGAACAGCGTGCGGCCGCGGAAGCGCTCCAGGGTGAGCTGCTCTCCATCAAAGCTCGTAAGGTGCCAGGAGTAGTCCGCCGCGCCGAACGTGCGGAGGGAGTCGTGGTCGCCCGCATTGCCCGGCCACATGGCAGCGGGCTGGCTCGTCGCCGCCGCGGCGTGCTGCGCCGATACGCGGACGGGAGTGCTGGCGCACGATGTAATCACCAGCACGGCCACCGCGATGCGAGCGCGAGACGCGCCACGACGCTTCATCACGACCCGCGGCGCGCGCGACTCGCTCACTGCCCGAGCGCGTAGCGCATCCCGAGCAGCACCCGCCGCCCCTGGATCGGCCCGTACACGCGCGCGGTATCGAAGTCATCGCCGAAGGGGTGCCGTGGGTCGATGATGGGGTTCGCCTGCACGTAGTCGAAGACGTTCTTCACCGCTCCGTACACGTCCACTCCCGAGCGTAGCGTCCAGGTGGCCTGGATGTGCTGCTCGGTGAACCAGGGCGAGCGCGATGGCAGCCCCTCGAAGAGCGGTAGCTGCATGGGCCCCAGCACGCGCCCCGTCCAGTCCAGCGCGAGCCGTGCGCGCGGGAACTCGTAGCCGAGCGTGAAGACGCCCTGGAAGCTGGTGGCGAAGGCTATTTCGCTCCGCACGCCGTCGTTCACCTGATGGACATCCTGCAAGGTGATGCCGAGGTTGGCCGAGAGCGGCTCGAGCGCTGTGGCGTACCCCAGCGCGAGCTCCACGCCCCGCGTTTCCGCCATCCCGCGCAGGTTGCGGTACACGATCAGCTCCGGATCGGTGTCGTAGTCCGGGACGATCCTGTTGGTGAAGTGCGTCCAGTAGGCGTCGACATCGAGCGTGAGCGCCTCGGGCACTCCGCCCAGGTCGAACGTCCGGTTCAGGCTCACGACGAGATTCCGTGAACGCTCCGGGTCGAGCTTCCCTTCGATGCGAACGTCGCGCGCGCCCGTGAGTGCGGCGTGATCTTCCGTGAAGAGCGATACGACTCGAAAGCCCGTCGCCGCGTTCACGCGCAGCGTAGTGTGCCTGCCGGCATCCCACTTGA
Source organism: uncultured Gemmatimonadaceae bacterium (assembly GCA_964616815.1). Classification (GTDB taxonomy): domain Bacteria; phylum Gemmatimonadota; class Gemmatimonadetes; order Gemmatimonadales; family Gemmatimonadaceae; genus JADGGM01. The sequence continues at coordinate 66,717 of CAZTTY010000001.1, forward strand.
GCGCCAGGCGCGGCGACGGGATCGTGCCGTGCACGGGATGGTGATCCACGCGGAGCCCGGCGAGCAGCGTCACGCCGCCGCCGAGTGCGAGCTCGTCCTGGGCGAAGAGTCCGGGCGTGATATTCTCGTCGCGCGTCTGGTGGAACGCGGCGCTGTCGCGATAGGTCCGGTATCTCAGCGTGGCACCCAGCGCGAGCGAGCTCCGGCCGAAGACGGGGAGCCAGGCGGCCTGGGCGAAGGTGGTGGTCTGCGTGGCCATGTACGGCTGGTCGCCGTAGTAGCTGTCCTGGTCGTGCCAGTTGAAAGCGGCGTCGACGCGGAGCGGCGAGCCGCCCGCCTCGGCGGTGTACGTTCCGAGCAGCTCGACCCGCGAGGTGTGGATCGACTCGCCGTACACCGCGCTGGAACCGCGGTCGGCGCTCGTCCACTCGCTCGTGCCGCCGAAGCGCGTCTCGCGATAGTAGCGCGCCGATATCTGCATCGGCTCCTCGCTCGTCTCCGCCGGCGACCACTTGTTGAACGCCGAGATGCGAGTCACGAGCGGGAGGTCGCTGAAGTCGTCGCCGTTGCGATCGACGAAGCGGTCGTTGTGCGAGCCGCTCACGCTGAGGAGAGTGGCCGCGCCTCCGAACGTTCGCGCCGCGGCGAGGTTGGCGCTCGCCTCGCCGTCGGAGGTGGCGTAGGCGCCGAACGAGAGGCGCGGAGCGAAGCGCGCGTCCTTCGTGATCACGTTGATCACACCTCCCATAGCCTCGGAGCCGTACAGGGTGGAGCTGGGCCCTTTCGTGAGCTCCACCTGCTCCACCAGGCTCGGGTCGATGGCGTTCAGACCGTACACGGTGGCGAGCGCGCTCATGATGGGCGTCCCATCTATCAGCACCGCGGTGTACGGACCTTCCATCCCGTTGATGCGGATGTTGTTCGTGAAGCACACGCCGCAATCCACCTGCTGGTTCAACCCGGGGAAGAACGAGACGTTGTCCATCAGGTTGTTGCTGACGCTGCGCTGCAGGAACGCCGTGGAGATGACCGCGACCTTCACCGGCGAATCCTGCACGCGCACCTGCTGCAGCGTGCCCGTGGTGACTACGGGCCCCAGCATCGAGGCGACAGGCCGCAGCTCCACTTCCACTCGCGTAGTCTCGCCGGCCGACAACCGCAGGGTTCTTCGTTCGGGCTCGTAGCCGATCGCGCGCACCAGGAGAGTCGCCGGCCCCGGCGGGAGGTGCGCGATCCGGAAGTTGCCGTCGTCATCGGCGGTGGCACCGAAGGCCGTGCCCTCCACCAGCAACTGCGCATGGGGGATGGGTTGGACGCCCGCGTGAATCCGCCCCGCGACCGTGGCGCTGACCGGGTCGCGTGCGGCTGCGGGATCTGCTTGCTGGGCAGCCAGGAGCTCCGGGAGGATGCTGGAACCGAAGAGGGCGGCGACGATGGTGGAGCGGCGGAGTGGTGACATGTACTTCGATTCCAGAAAGGATGCTCGATTCCGATGGCGCCGCCCTCGAGTCTTACGGCGACGGTAAAATAGATATTACTAAACCACAAATTAGGCTATCCTAAATTGCTTTGTCAATGATGGGGTCAGCTCCCGGCCTCATTGACCGCATAGCCTCATGGGTGCAAAATCGCCGGAGTGGCCGCATCCGTTCCCCGCAGCGCGAGGTCTTTCCGCTACCCACACCGGGAGAGAATGATACGATGGACGCGCTTTTCGCCGACTTCCGCTACGTAGTCAGGCAGCTCCGCTCCAAGCCTCGCTTCACGTTGGCCGTACTGGCGACGATCGCGTTGGGGATCGGTGCCAACGTCGCAGTGTTCGGCCTCGCCAACTGGGTGGTGCTCCGGCCCGTACCGGGCGTGAGCAGCCAGGCGCGGCTGGTGGAGATCGAGTCGCGGCGGGACGACGGGCTGAACACTCTCCTGCCCGTCTCCTATCCCAACCTCCGCGATCTCGCGACGAACACGCCCGGGCTCGATGGGCTGGCTGGCGCAACGGATCCGATACCGGCGGCGATCCACTGGGAAGGCGGAGAGCCGCGCTATCTGAAGGTCACCTACACGTCGTCGGACTACTTCGATGTGCTCGGTACGCGGCTCGCCGAGGGACGCGCGTATACCGACGAAGATGAGCTGGCGGCGAGCGGCGCACCGGTGGCGGTGATCAGCGACCGGCTCCGCCGCCAGGCATTCGGTGAAGACGGCGTCGCGATCGGTCGCGCGCTCGCGGTGAATGCCGCGCGTGCCACGATAGTGGGCGTCGCGCCGGCCGGCTTCCGCGGCACGGAGCGGCTGGGGGATACCGATGTCTGGATGCCCGGCACGGCGATCGTGCGACAGGGGAGCGGCGCGCAGCCGTCGCTCGACGATCGTCGCGGCGCGGTATTCACTCACCTCATCGGCCGGCTCGCTCCGGGGACGACCGTGGACCAGTTGCGCGGCCGGATCGGCGCCGTGGCGGCCAATCTCGTGAAGTCGTACCCGGAGGAGAACGCGAGATGGGAACCGCCCACGGTCTTCGAGGGGATCGGCGTGCCCACGCAGGAGCGCGAGGCGGTGCGGCGGACGCTGCTTCTCCTCGCCGGCATCGCCGGTATCGTGCTTCTCGTCACCTGCGCAAACGTCGCCAATCTCTTTCTCTTCCGCGGGCTGGGACGACGCACCGAATGGGCGGTGCGCCGCGCGCTCGGCGCGTCCACTGGCCGGCTTCTCCGTCTGCAGTTGGTGGAGTCACTCGTACTCTCGTTCCTCGCATCCATTCCGGCGGTGCTGCTCGCGCTCTGGCTCACCACTCTCTTTCGAGGGAAGGTGATGCCCGGCCTCGGCGAGGTCGAGGCGATCGGCATCGATTGGCGCGTGCTCGTCTTCGCGGGCGCGATCGCGCTGGTAACGGGAGCGGTGTCCGGCCTCGTACCGGCCATCGCCGCGCTCCGCACCGACGCCGCAGTAGGTATCAGGGTGGGTGCCGCCGGCGTGTCGCGCGGCGGAGGCCCGCTCAGAGGAGTGCTCGCTTCGGCGCAGCTCGCGCTGGCGCTGTCGTTGCTGGTCACCGCGTTCCTTCTCGTGGGCACGGTGCGCAACCTCCGAGCGGTGGATGTGGGCTTCGATGCAGACAGCGTGACGAGCTTCACGATCAACCCGATGCTCTCGGGCTACTCGCGAGGGGCATCGCTCGGCGTGATCAGGGAGTCGCTCCGGCGGGTCCAGGCCATCCCCGGAGTGGATGAGGCCGCACTCAGTCCCGTCGCGCCGTTCATGAGCACGATAATGGGCCGCGCGAAGGTCGGCGAAGCGGCGCCGAGCGATTCCGGCATTCCCGCTACGTCCGCGTGGGTATCGGCCGAGTACTTCCGCACGCTCGGCATTCCGCTGCTCGAGGGTCGCACATTCGATGAGAGCGAGGAGTTCTTCTCGATCAGCAAGCCCACGCAGCCGGTAGCGATCGTATCGCGCACGCTGGCGCGCAGACTCTTCGGCGATGCCGATCCTCTGGGGCGGACGGTGGCGGCCGCGTTCTCCGGGCCGCCCGCGCGCGTGATCGGCGTGGTGGACGACAGCCGCTGGGGGTCGCTCGTGGACGAGGGCCTTGGTCCGATGCAGTACTACCCGATTCCCGATGCCATGGCCGTGAGCGGCGCCACGTTCATCGTGCGCTCGTCGCTCGCTCCATCGACGCTGCGCGCCGCGGTGCAGCATGCGGTGAACGAGGCGGCGCCGTCGGTTCCCATTTTCGATGCCATGCGCCTCCGGCAGCGAGTCGATCAGACCATGTCGGAGCAGCGCCTGCTCGCTCGGCTCCTCGGCAGCTTCAGTCTGCTGGCGGTGCTGTTGGCGACCGTGGGGCTCTACTCCGTGATCGCTTCCTCGGTGGCGGAGCGCACGAAGGAGCTCGGCATCCGCGTGGCGTTGGGCGCGCGCTCGGAGCAGATACTGGCCATGATAGTGCGCCGCGGTGCGCTGCTCGGCATCTGCGGAGTCGCATTCGGCGTCGCCGGCGCGCTGGCGCTTTCACGACTCGTATCCAGCCAGCTATTCGGGATGCGTGGCGCCGAGCCGCTGGTCTACGTGGCCTCGGCGGCGTTGCTCTTCGTGCTGGTGCTGATTGCCAGCCTGATCCCCGCGCGCCAGGCCACGCGGCTGGATCCGGTGTCGGCGCTGCGAACGGAATAGCGGGGACGAGCGACGCACCACTTCTTCGATGCAGGGGCTTCGGCGGCGGTGCTCACTGCATCGAAGAAGTGGTGCGCCGCTCACCTCGCCGCCGTCGCCCGCCGGGCGATCACTCCGCTGCCCACCATCAGCGCCGCGGCCAGTACGAACGGGATGCCCGAGAGCCGCCGACCGCCCACGTGCAGCGCGCCGGCGAAGGTCTGCGTGAAGAGCAGCGGCCCGATCATCATGGCGATTCCGCGCAGACTGCTCAGCGCGCCCTGCAACCGTCCCTGCGCGTCCACATCGACTCGGCGAGTAGCGAGCGCCTGGAGCGCGGGGCCGGCCAGTCCCGCGAGCGCGGCGATGGGCACCCCGATGAGAAAGAGCGCGCCCGACGGCATGAGTCCGAACACGAGTGAACTCGCCGTCATGAAGCCGAGCCCCGCGAGGAGTGCGCGGCGTTCTCCGAACCGCGCAACCGCGGGCCCCACGAGCAAGGCAGACACGATGGTGGAGCAAATGCCGATCGCGGCGAGCGCGAGTCCCACCTGCCGCTCGTCCCAAGCGTAGCGATAGTCGGTGTACAGCACGAACAGGCTGGGGAGCACCTCGTGCGCGACGAAGTACAGGAACGCCGTGGCCGCCAGCCCCAGGAGCTCGGGGTGCGAGCGAAGGAGAGTCAGCGAGCTGGCGGGGTTCGCGGCGCGCCAGGAGAGGCGCGCGCGCCGCTCGCGCGGTAGCGATTCGGGGAGAATGAAGAATCCGTACGCCGCGTTCAGCAGACTGAGACCCGACGCGACCCAGAAAGGGAGCCGCAGGTCGATGGCGCCGAGCAGGCCGCCGACCGCGGGACCCACGATGAACCCCAGACCGAAAGCCGCGCCCAGCATCCCGAAGCGCGCGGCACGCTGCTCGGCGGGTGTCACATCTGCTATGTACGCGCCCGCGGTAGGGAAGCTCGATGCCGTGATGCCGGAGACGATGCGGCCGGCGAAGAGCCAGCCCACCGTCGGCGCCAGCGCCATCACCATGTAGTCGATGCCGAGGCCGAAGTTGGAGAGGAGAATCACCGGGCGCCTGCCGAAGCGGTCGGAGAGCGCTCCGAGCAGCGGCGCGCATACGAACTGCATGGCCGCCCAGGTGAAGCCGAATATGCCGGTGATGCGCGCCGCCTCGGCTATCGCGCCACCCTCGAACTCGATGATGAGCTTCGGGAGCACCGGCACCATGATCCCCAGCGCCAGCATGTCGAGCGTGACGGTTACGAAAATGAACGCGAAGGCCGCGCGGGAGGGCGCCGGAGCCGGGGCGGTTTCCGGGGCCGGCGGCGAATCTTCCAGGCTGTCGAGGCTCATGCTCTCCGTGAAGTGCAGGTACGGGGCGGGAAGATAGCGCACGTGCGCGCCGGGCGGCACGTCGGCCGGCGTGACATGGGCGCCCGCTTCCACGGGCATGGCTATGGAACGTGTGCGGTTCCTGTTCCCTGCTTCCTGCTTCCTCTATCTCACCACCACCCCGACCTTCAGCGACCCCCTCTCCGTGGGCGCGGTGAAAAAGTGGGCGTAGTGGTCGTCGTAGTGGATGCGGAGCACGTGCGAGGCGGCGATGGCGCCGAAGATCAGGGAAACCTGCGACTTGGAGAGCGATGACGTGCGCGCCATGAAAGTCACGTCGCTCACGCTCGCGCTGCGGCCGATGGTGATGTAGAAGGCGGTCGTCGCGATGCCGCCGGCGAGGAGGCCGCGCTCGAAGGCGCCGCCGCGAGCGTGGGGGATGTCCAATATCAGCTCGTCCATGAGCGTCTGCACGGTGAGGCCGGCGCTCGAGAAGATGAACTGTTTGCGCGGCTCCAGGTTCGAGTCGATGCCCGAGTAGACCGTGGGACGGCCCTTGTCGAAGCCGAACGAGGGACGTCCACCCACGGCGTACGACGCGATTACGTGACCGGCCTCGTGTGCGAGGATGCTGCTGATGAAGCCGAGCGCGAAGCGCGTTTTGAAGTGCGTGCGCGGCCGCGTCGTATCGCCGTTCGCGGTGTCGCCGCTCGTGGCCGGGGCGCCCGCGAATGGCGCGCGATACGCGACGGGCGTCGCCACCCCCCATTCGTTCGGAGCCAGCCTGGCGCGCGCCACGAAAAGGGAGTCGATTCCCTGTGCGCGACCCGCCCGGGCCGCGAGTGCGAGCGGCAGCGCGAGCAGCGCGATGGTGGAAAGGCGGATGATGGACACGGTGCGAATTGTATGACGCGCGCACCGCGGCGCCAGTCACACCGCCGCGTATCAGGGGCCGCGCAGCAGCTTCACGCTTCCGTTCACGGTCTCCAGCGCCACACGCCGTCCACCAGCGCCGACCATCCCCTTCAGTTGCCCGTGCGCGGATGTATCGGCGCCGGTCACGTCGAAGTCGCTGTGAACGCTGCCGTGAACGGTCTCCATGCTGAGCTGCGCCTGGAGCGACGGCGGGAGCTGCGCCGTGACCGAGCCGTTCACCGTGGAGAGCTCTATGTCGCCCGGCTCGCCCAGCGAGTCGATCGCCACACTCACGCTTCCGTTCACGGAGCTCGCCTTCACCGGCCCCGCCAGCGCGGCCACCTCCACCTTCCCGTTCACGGTCTCGGCCTTCACGGGTCCCGTCACGCCGGCGACGCCTATGCCGCCGCTGATCACCTCGATGTCGATCTTCACGCCGGCGGGTACGTACACGGTGTAGTCCACCGATGCCGTCCGGCCGCGGCCGAGCAGGTCGCGCAGGCCGATGGTGTGGGCTCCGTCGGGGCCGTCGGAGCTGTAGCGCGATGGGGCGCAATCGTTGGCATCCCCGACGAGGGTGCAGATGATGACGCCATCCTCCACCTCGCGCCGGGCGAAGCGCACGTTGCCATCGCCGTTCCCCCTCCAGCTCTTGGATGCCTGCACGCGCACGGATGGCGAGTCGCTCGCCACCACGCTCACGTCGCCGGTGATGTTGCGGAGGTAGAACGTTTTCCCCGCGGCCAGGTCGCCGCTCCAGTGGAACGCATCGGGCACCACGTGGCGTGGTCCGGCGTCCGATGCGCACGCTCCGACCGCGATGGGCGTGGCGAGAAGAAGCAGCGCGATCCGTCGCGACATGTTTCACTCCCTGTTACGAGAAACCGGAGCGCCGCGTGCAGATGCGCGCTCCCCGGTGCGGATGTGAAACGTGCCCCGAGCGGCCGTTCGCCGCCACGGGGCACGCCGTCGTGCCCGCAGTGGACACTACGCGCCGGGGCTCAGCTCAGTTTCTTCAGCTCCACGCTCCCGTTCACAGTTTTCAGTCGGATGGTCGGGCCGCCATCGCCGATCTTCGCACGCAGGTGTCTCGGGTTGAAGCGACCCTGCATGGTGACGGGGAAGTCGCTCTGGAGCGAGCCGTTCACCGTGTTCATCTCCAGCTCCCCGCCGAAGTTCGACGGCACCTCGATCGTGACGGAACCGTTGACGGTGGAGTACTCGAGCTCCTCGGTGCTCGACGGAACGGCGTCCATGCGCACGTGAATCGAACCGTTCACCGTCCTGGCGTCCACGGGACCGCTGGTGCTGGCCGCGTCGATGCGCCCGTTCACCGTGCGCGCGACTACCTGGGCGCTCGCGCCCGCGATGTCCAGCGAGCCGTTCACCGAGCTGGTGCGGACCCGAACGCCCTTCGGCAGCTTCACCGTGAATCGGACGGAGACGTCGTCGTGGTCGTCATCGCCGTGATGGTTGCTGGAGTGGTAGCCATCCTCGTCGCAACTGTCATCCTCGTGCCAGAGGGCGCACACGGTGACGTTGTCGCCATCCTTCGAAACCACGAAGCGCACCTTGCTCGGGTCGCCCCGGCGCCACTTCTTCTCGCCGTGCACCTCCGCCGTGCCGCCGCTCGCCGGTTCCACGTCGATGGACCCGTTGAGATTGGCGATGCGCAGCCAGCTCCCGGCGGGAATCGCACCGGACCAGTCGAAGGTATCGTCGTTGCTGCCGGTGCCAGCGGACTGCTGAGCGACGACGGTGCTGCCGGAGAGTGCCAGGGCGGCGATCGCGGCGAGCGTGACGGCGGTTCGGATGCTCTTCATCTCTCATTCCTCCCGGCTGGCGCCCGAAGAGCGCTCTATGATGATGTCGCCGCTGAAGGAGCGCGCGCTGATCCGCGCACCGCCTCCGCCTATGGTGAACTGCATGGCGCTTCCGCGCTCGCCGCCGCGTGAACCGGGCTGGAGGGTCATGGGGAAGTCGCTCTCCACGTCGCCACTGAAGGTCCGCACGTCGAGCGTGGCGCCGCCGCCGGGGATGGCCAGCTCGATGTCGCCGGAATGCGACTCGAACTCGTAGCGGCCCTGCGGATCGAGAGTCCCCGAGAAACCCACGTCGCCGCTGGTCGTGCCGGTGCGCACGAAGCTGGACTTCACGCCCCCGAGCTCGATGTCGCCGCTCACGGTGGTGGCGTCCAGGTCGCCGGTGACGTTCGACATGGTGAGCTCGCCGCTCACGGTGCTGGCCTTCACGCCGCCGCCCGCACGCTGCACGCTCACGTCACCGGAGACGGATTCGACGATGGCCCTCCCGGTGATATCCACGACTTCCACGTTTCCACTCACCGACCGCGCTTCGACGTCGCTCCCGCCGCGGGTCTTCACATCGCCGGAGACGCTCTTCGCCACGAGGCGCGCCGACTTCGGTATGCTGACCTCGTAGTGCGTGTCGCCCATCTCGCCGCGGTCGGAGCGCACGCCGAGCGTGATGCGCGATGGGCTGGTGTCGAAGCGCAGGATGCCGCGCTCGCTGGCCGCGCTCACACGCACTTCGTTCCTGTCCCAGCTCGTCACTATGATCTCGCCCGAAACCAGGGAGAGGTCCACGGTGCCGTTGGATGAGAGCGCGACGGTGGTGTCGATGCGCGATCGGAAGTCGTTGCCTCCGCGGGCGCCGCGCTGCGCCGCGAGTGGAGCGGCCGACAGTCCGATCAGCAGTGCCGCCGACACGATGCACGTTCTTGACATGGTCCCCTTTCCTCAGGTGCGTGCCGGGAGGAGCGCCGCGGTACGCAGCAGCTCCACTTTCTGATCCAGCACACTGTTCAGTTGGTCGTTCAGGAAGCGGCTGTTGGGATCCGCCGCTAGCGCGGCACGGCTCTGCGCGATGGCGCTGTCTATGATCGCGAGGTTCCGCTGGATCACCGCTATCGTGGCGGAATCGAGCAGCGAGCGACGCCCGCTCACTATGCTCTGCAGTTGTGCGATCTCCCGGTCGTAGAGCTGCTCGCTGCTCAGAGCGCTCGCGTTGCGCACAGTGGCGCCGGAAGGAGCGATGCCGCTCTCACGACCGCCGGCCGGGCCGCCTTCGACCGCCGTGCCGGCCGTGGCGGTGTGCACCGCCGCCGTGCGCGTGGCGGCCACGTACGTGATCCCCGCCGTGGAGACGACGAGCGCGGCCGCCGCAGCAGCGAGGCGCGCGAGCGGCCAGCGAGGCCGTGCGTTCCCGGATCGCGTCGCGCGCTCCGGCCGGGCGGCGCCGAGCGGAACGACGGCGGCTTCGATGCGCGCCTCGATCTCGGGCCAGAGGTCGCGCGAAGGCGCGAGTGTGGGGAGCTCGCGAGCGTCGCCGATGATCGCCGCGATGTCGTTCACCAGCGCGGCACAGTGCGCGCACCCCTCGATGTGCCGCCGCGCCGCCCGATTCAGCGCCGGGTCGAGCTCCCCCTCGAGATACGCGGCGAGGAGCGACTCCAGCTCGTTGCACTCCAACAGTCCATCGTTCATCTGGATAGTGCCTCCCGCAGGAGCGTGCGGGCGCGGTGCAGTTGGGATTTCGTTCCCCCCGGCGTCACGCCCATCTCCCGTGCGATCTCCTCGTGTGTGAAGCCTTCCACGTCGTGCAGCACGAACACCCTCCGCGCGCCGGGCGGGAGCAGCGCGATCGCTGCCTCCAGATCCAGCCGCTCCCCGACCGGTGCTGCCGAAACCGCGCCTTCCTCCCGCGCCTCGACTCGGCCATCCTCGTCCGGTTCGACTCGGCGCGCCCGCTCGCGACTCTGCACTTTCCGGTCGTTCAATGCGATGTTGACCGCGACCCGGTGGAGCCAGGTGGAGAAGGCGCTCTCGCCGCGGAACGACGGAAGCTTCTCCCAGGCTCGCACGAATACGTCCTGCGTGAGCTCCTCTCCCCGCGTCCGACTCCCGCACATCCGGACGCAGAGGGAGAAGACGCGATCGACGTGGGCCCGGTAGAGCCGCTCGAACGCGCGCCGGTCGCCCGAGGCGGCCAGGGCCACGTCATCGAGCCGTTCGTCGGCAGTTCCTGAAGCAGTCACGTCGATCCGTATCGCCGTCATCCAGTGCGCACCATGTTCGTGTCGTCACGGGATGAGATGGCCGGAGGTGGAAGATGGTTGGAACCGAGGAGGCGGCAAGCGCGACGTAGAGCGCCGAAAACGCCCCCACGTGAAAGAGCCCCCCCGCAAGGAGGTCGATCTCCCTACGGGGGGGCACGGGCTCCGTGTTTCCGCGAATCCTCGCTCCGGCGGGGCTACCTGCTCGCTGCCTTGTGCCCGCTGCTCGCCTTTCCCGGCGGTACGGTGGGGACCATGATGTGGGCGTAGGGGGTGCCTTTCCACATCACGAACGGGCCGCCGTTGTGGGGATCGGTGGAGATGGAGTCGAGGGCGGCGGGGTCGGGGACGATCACCATGATGTGTGGCGGCCCGTGCTGGATCCACTGGTTGGTCGGGGTGGGTCCGGTGGCGAACGGGTCGGTATTGCTCGCGGGGAGATCGCCCTGGAGCATGTAGCCGAAACCCATCCTGGAGACATGGGGCGTTTCTTTCCGCATCAGCGCGCCCATAAGCTCCCGCCACGGCGCGTCGAGACACACCGGCGTGTTGTTCGGTATCTCCGGGAAGTCGGGCATGCACACCCATTCGCCCGACCCTTTGCGAAGCACTCGACCGTCGTACGAACGTACCGTGGCGATGGCGGCGATGGAGGGCGGGGCGGCGCTGAGGGCGTTGGCTACGAGCGCCGCGTCGGTGGCGGCGGCCGGCTGGCTGGTGGAGGAGGTGGTATCCGGGGTCTGGGCTACCGCCGGTTTGCCGGCGAGCGCGGTGACCGCGGCGAGCAGGGTGACCGGGCTGATGCGGGCGACCGGGGCGATGTGGGCGATGCGCATTGGTACCTCCGCGCGAGGGTGGTGGAGTGCCGTCGTGCTACTGCATCGTTGCGGGGGAGCGGGCCGCTTTCGGAGATCGGCCGGTCCGAGCCGCCGCTGTGTCCGGCGACTGATCGAACGATCCGGTCACGGGCATGGAGGTGTCACCGCGTGGTCAGGGCGGCGAAGCAAAAGTCGAGCACTGTCTCCAGGGGTTCGCCGTTGCGTACCAGTCGCGTCCGCAGGGCTGCGCCCTCCCAGCTATTCACGAGGACATCGGCTATCTGCGCCGGGTCGGCGGTGGGCGGTCGTAGTCCCCGAGGGTGGCATCGAGGAGCGCGTGGGCATTGGCCATGTAGGCGTCCACCACCTGGATGGCGAAGTCTTTCTTGCCGCGAAAATGGCGGTACAACGATCCCTGTCAAGAAGGCGACGGCACTCGCGCACCACACCAGCTCGCTACTGCCGCGGTATCCGCGCTACGCGCGCGGGCGTCACGAGGGCGACGGCGCGGACCGCGGCAGGGGAGCTTCCCGCTCCAGCGTCCGAACCAGGGCCGGAAGGTCGCGGATGTGGCCGAGTAGATGGTCGGGCGCTGCCGCCTCGAGCGCGACACGCTGAAACGGACCCCAGAGCGCGGCCACCGTGGTCACCCCCGCCGAGTTGCCCGCCCTGATGTCGTGCGGCGAATCGCCCAGGAAGATCGCCTCTGCGGCGGGATAACCGAGCAGGTCGAGCGCGAGCAGCACGGGCTGTGGGTCGGGTTTGTGCCGCTCGCACGAGTCGAGTCCCACCAGCTCGTCGAGGAACGGCGCCAGACCGAGGAGCTCGATAGCGCGGTGAGCGCCTTCGTTGGCCTTGCTCGTGACTACCGCCGTGGGGTGTCCAAGGTCGTGGAGCGTCTCCAGCGTGTTGCGCACCCCATCGAACTCGCGCATGAGGCGGTCGTGGTTGAGCTGCTGGAATTCGCGATAGCTGTGGAGAAAGGGGTCTACCAGCGCGTCGTCGCCCACGAGCTGGCGTATCTGTCCCATGAGCGGCGTTCCCATCCCGGCGATCCAGCGCTCGTCGTCGGGCGTGCCGTCGAGATGAGCCGCGCATGCATATCGGTAGGCGCCTACGATGAGCGCCACGGAATCAGCGAGAGTGCCGTCGAGATCGAAGAGAAGCGCAAGCGGGCGGCGGGCGCCGGAGCGCCTCTCGCCATCACTGTTTACGGCGAGTTCGTGTGCCATGCCGAAGTATACTCGCGCTCCGGAGGGGTCGAACGTCGGGGGATGAGCACCAGTATGGCCACCGGTTCCACGCGGAGCGCATCGGTCTGGCCGGCTCCGCTCGCAGGCCGGCGCGCGGCACCGAACTCGCCGAGCGCGCGGAGCCACTCCTCGCCGCTCGAGAGCTGGCTGGCGGCCAGCTCCGCCAGCGCCCGCTCGCCGCCCGCGCCGTAGGGCGCGGCGACCACCCGCCGGGCGAGCGCGGCGAGGCGCGTGATCTCCATGCGGCGATGGCGCGGCGCGCGAGCGGCGATGGCGGCGACTCGCCGCAGGGCGCATCCGCGCGCGGAGGCGCGCAACTCCAGCGTGGAACCCGCCGCCAGGAGGCCGGCGCGCCGCGACGCCCACTCCACGACTCGCTCGAGCGCGGCCGGGGCATCGAAGCGTTGCGAGCTCGCCCGTCCCGCAACGCCGCGGCCCGACTCCGCCAGGGCGGCGGTGGCCTGGCGCGCCATGTCGAGCACCAGCACCGGATCGTCGTCCACCTTGCCGTCGTCGCGCGCCGCCACCAGATGGTACTCCGCGCCATCCGCCACCAGCGCCAGGAGCCCGCTGCCCGCGCCCGCTGCCGCGGCGATCACGATTCCATCCCGGCCTTCCCGTTCGCGAGAAGTGTAGCCGCTTTCGTCGCGCCACCGCCGCAGTTCGCGCGCGATGAGCTCGTGTCTGCGTGCCGCGCCGGTCGCGGATTCAGCGCACGGATCGCCGCCGGTGGCCGGCAGGAGTAGGGTGCCCGCGCCGCCGAGCACGGTCGTGGCGGCACCGAGCTTGGTATGGAGCCGGCGCTCCACGCCGAGCAGCGCTTCCGATGCCGCTGGCGGATCCAGAGCGTACACGGTCGTGCGCGCGTGCAGGGCGCCCATGCGGCGCGATCTGCCCACGCGCTGCTCCAGGCGCGCGGCCGTCCAGGGGAGGTCGACGTGTACCACGACAGATGCGTCGTGCAGGTTGACCCCTTCGCTGAGCAGATCCGTGGCGATCAGGAAGTCGATGCGCTCGATGGCCCTCGGTGCCGTCGCCTCCGCGGCGCGCGGGGCGAAGCGCTCGATGGCCTCGCGCCTAGTGAGCGTGCCGCCGGCCACCGAGGCGCCGCGCGCCGTGAGCACCGCCACGCCGTCGTCGCGACGGAGCTCGCGAAAGAGCGCGCGCGCCGTATCCGCGAACTGAGTGAACGCGACCACTTTCTCGCCGGGGTGCTTCGCGCGGATCTCGCGCAGGGCGTTCGCCCGCTCGGCGTCGGTCCACGTACTCGCGGTGGCGCGCTCGATGAGCGAGCGGACGCCGCGTTCGTGCCGGGCGAGCACCGTTCGCATGGCGGCGATGCGTTCGGCGGACGGCTTCTCGATGCGATGCTCCCCGTGGGTGCCGGAGGGCATGTCGAGCAGGCCGGGGAGCGCGAGCTGCACGGCGTCCTCGCCGCCGAGCCACGTGGCCAGTTCGCGGCGCGAAGGCAGGCTCCCTCCGTCGAGCGCGGCGTCGAGCGCGGCCGCGCGGACGAGGCGGCGGCGGAGCGCTCCGAGGAGCGCCGCGTTGCTCGATGCCCACGCTCGGACCAGCCCCCACGCCACCAGCGCCTCTCCGCCTTCGGCATCGCGCGGCGGAAGCGGCGGTGGCAGCGCCATGATCTCGCCCAGCAGCGATTCGTCTTCGCGCAGCGCCACCCGGATGGGGGGAGTCGAGTCGGGGATGTGCGCCGCGGGCACGTCTTCGCGCTCTCTGCGCACTACGTGCCGGGCGAGCGCATCGTCGCCCAGCGTCATCGCGCGGCTGCCGAGGAAGAGGGCCAGGAGAGCGGCGAGGTCGCGCCGGGAGTTGTGGATGGGAGTGGCCGACAGGAGAAGGATGTGCGCGCCGTCGGCCAGCTCGGCTATTCGCGCGTAGCGGCGCGTTCCGGGAGTGCGCGCATGGTGTGCTTCATCCAGGAGCAGGAGATCGAATCGATCGCGCGGTCCGCCGCCGCGACTGAGCGCGGCGTACGAGGTGACGCTCCCTTCTACGCCGGCTTTGCGCAGAGCGGCATACCACATGGTGCGCAGCGTGGCGGGTGCCACCACGAGCACGCGGCCATACTCGCGCGCGAGCGCGGCACCCACGTAGGTCTTCCCGAGTCCGACGTCGTCGGCCAGAAGCGCTCCCCCCCATTCTTCCAGCATCCGCCGGATTCGCTCGAGCGCCGCGAGCTGATGCTGCCGCAGCACGATGGATCCACGGCGCGCGCCGCCGCTTCGTTCACCGAGCCAGCGACGCGCCATCAGCGCGCATACCGCGGCCGGCCGTGCTACAGCTAGCGCGCGTGCCATGCCAGCAGAGGCGCCGCGTCCGCCGGCCGCACGCGGTAGGCGCGCAGTACTACGGCGTCCAGCTCCGCATCGGTGGGCGGCTCACCCCGTTCGCCGCGCTCCGCCAGCGGCGCCATGAGCCGGCGCGCGCCAGCCCAGTCGTCGGGAAGCGGGAGGAGCGAGACGGTCCACGCCATGTAGCGCCTGTAGCCGCCGCGGGCGGGCTCGGCGAGCACTCCGAGCCACGCCGCGGCCACGCGCGAGTTGAGGAGTGCGGCGATGGCTCGCGCGTCGGCGAGCTCCGCGCATGGGAGCACGTAGCAACTGTTGAGAGGCACGGTCCTGTCGCCGGCGTGGAGCACGAGCGCGCGCGGCGCCCGCCCCATGTCCGCCCACACCACACGCGCGCGAGAGGCGTTGGCGGAGGCGGTTCGGAAGATCGACCACCAGAGTGCGCCGGGTCGCAGATCGGTGCGCGCGGCGAGCCGCCCGCGCCAGCGCGCCAGCCGCCGAGCCGCGAGCGGCGGAAGCGACTTCAGCGGCGCGCCGCTCTCGTCGTGCGTCCAGACGAGCCACTCCTCTGGACGCTCGGCGCGCCAGCGCGAAGCGTGCTCGCCCCGAAGCAGCGGCCTGAGGAGCGAACGCTCCACGAGCTCGCCGCTGTTGCTCGCCTCTTCTCGTGGCACCACGAACGCTTCGTTGCAGCCACACTTCACCCCCAGTTGCGGGGGGCCGAAGCTGCTCCCGGCCAGCGGCCTTCCGGCGCGGCTCAGGCGGTCGAACGAGGAGCGCACCGCCGGCGGTACGATGAGCCATGGGCTCGATGGATCGTCGAGCGCGAGCCGGGCGGGATCGATCTCCCAGCGGAGGGCGTCGCGGCCGCGATGCACCGCCGCGGCGATGCACGGCGTCTCGGGCGCGGGCTCGCCGCCGGCAGGGATGGCGCGTCGTGCCACGAGGAGCGATGGGTACACCGCCGCATCGAACGCCGCAGGCGATTCGGACCAGTCTTCGAGCGCGACGATGTGTGTTCGCTCCCGGAGCAGCCGGCGTATTCCGCCGCCGGAGAGCGAGCTCCACAGCTTCGCGGGGAGGAGGAGGGCCATGGTGCCGCCAGCGCGCAGCAGGCATTGCGAGCGCTCCGCGAAGAGCGCGGCCATGTCCACCTGCGCGGCGAAGCCGGGGCCGGCGCGCGCCAGCGTAGCGCCACGCTCCCACGCCGCGACGCGAAAGGACGCGTAGCGGTCGCGCAGTGCAGCTCGCGCCGATGGAGGGATGCGGTGCAGCCGCACCCACGGTGGGTTGGCGATCACGGCGTCGAATCCGCCGCGTCGTGCGATGTCCGGAAAGTGCGCCACCCAGGAGAATGGCAGCGCGCCACCATCGCGCAGACCGCGGAGCGAGGCGCAGAGCTGGCGGGATCGGGCCCGTTCGCTCGCCAGACGCTGCCTCTCCGCGGTGCCCGCCCTCACGCGCTGGCCGAAGAGATCGCGACCGCGGAGTGCAGAGATGATGTCGCGTCTGCGCGCGGAGCAGCGCGCGTGTTCCGATTCCAGGTGCGCGATCGCGGCCGATCGCTCGGCCGCGTCGAGCGCTCGCTGCAGCGTTCGTTTGCGGCCGCCGGTGGCGCGCGCGTAGCGCTCGCGCAGAAGGTCGAGCCGAGCGCCGCCGCGCACCGGAAGAGCGAGCGGGCGTGCCTCGTCCCACATCTCCCCCGAGAGCGAATCGCCGACGCGGATGTGGCGGTCGAGGTTGGGGAGCGGCGCCACGGCGAGCGGATCGCCGCCGGTTCCCTCGATCACCACGGACAGCCAGAGGCGCAGCTCGCAGAGCCAGACGGCCATGGAGTTTACGTCCACGCCGAATATGGAGCGCGTGAGAGTCTCGCGTCTCACTTCGTCCTGGGACCGGGGGTCGCCCAGGCGCACGCGCAGGGCGGAGAGCTCCTCCAGCGCGTGCACCAGGAAGGCACCGCTTCCGCATGCGGGGTCGATTATGCGGATCTCCGCGGCTCGCTCGCGCAGCGCGCGGCCGGCTTCCCGATCCACGGATTCGCCGGCGAGCGCGCATTCCGCGGCGCTGCCCGGCACTCCTCCGCCCTGGAGCGCGTCCACGAGCGCCGAGCGCGTGACGCGCGCGACCAGCGCGTGCGGAGTGTAGAATGCGCCGCTCGCTCGACGCTCGCCCTCGCGCATCAACGACTCGAAGGCGAGGCCCAGCATTTCCGGATCGATCGCGGCCTGACTCCATTCGCTGCTCTCCTCGGCCGCGCTGAAGCGATAGGGGACGAGCAGCTCGTCGAAGACCGTACCGAGCGCTTCGTCAGGGAAGATGACGTCGTACCGCCGCCGCTCGAGCGGCGTGCGCGCGAAGAGGCCGCCGTTCAGGAACGGGACTCGTCCGAAATCGCGGGCGACGCGCGAGCGGCGGTCGAGCGGCGTGTTCAGCGTTCCGAAGAAGAGAGGGCGCAGCACGCGGAAGTGGAACTCGCCGCCCCGTTCCATGCAGCGCTCGAACGCGTTCTCCAGGAAGCGGTGGTCGTCGTCGAGCCATCCCTTGCTCTCGAGAAAGGAGAGGAAGATGAGCCGCGACACGTAGAGGAGCGCGAGCTCGGCGCGCTGCTCCGGAACCGCGCGCCCGCGCGCCGCGGCGCCGGCTTCGCGCACCACGCGCTCGAGCGCGCGGTAGAAGCGACGCGTTAGCGACTCGCGGCCGAGCGTCTCGAGCCAGCACGCGTGGGCGAGCGTGTCGACGGAGTGTGGGACGTCGGCGAGCGCCACGAGCGTCTCGGCATCGCTCGCCACTACGTGCTCGCGGTCTGCGAGGAGCGCGGCCACGCGAGGGCGGACGCGATCGCCGGCCCAGGCGGCGATCGCCACTCCCGGCGCGCCGCGCTGCGCCGCAACGAGCAGCCAGAGCAGATGCGGCGCGTGCGCCGCGAGACGTGCCGCGATGAGTGCTACGCATTCGCGGAGCGGCGCGGAGGCGTCGAGCTCGAGGAGCAGCGCGCGCAGCGTTCCCCGTCCCGGAACGATCTGCGCTTTCAGAACCGGAGTGGACGCGAGGTGGAGGGCACGCCTCGCCGCGTCGCCGAGCGGGAGCGGCTCGGCGGCGAAGCCGAGCGCCGCGGCGAGCGAGGCGAGGCGGTCTGGAATGGCCGCGGCGAGGAGCGACGCGGCGGCGGCGAGCGAGCGCATGCGGCCACGTTACCGCCGCGACCGCGAAGCTCCATCACCGCTTCAACGCCCTGTGCATCGAAGTGTTGCGCGACGCCATGCGGGGAGGAGGTCGCACGCTCCGGGCGACCCCAGCGGCGCGTGGGCCCGGGAGAAAGGAACACCCCCGGCCACCGCTCTCGCGGCAACCGGGGGCACCCCACTCGGAGGAAGAAGCTCAGTCAGAAGCTTCCATCTCCTCGACGATTTCCATCATGAAAAGGTTTCACGAGATGGCGGCGGGTGAGCTCCGCCCCGAGCCGGCGGGTCAGCGCAACTGGTATTCGCGCCCCTTCCACTCCACTCGAGTACCGCGGGACACGGCGCGGAGCACGATGTATGCGACCACGGCGGCCCCGAGCGGGAAGGTGAACGCGTACAGCGGGCCGATCCGCGCGGCCGCCACGTAGCTGAAGGCCCACCAGGCGAGCATGAGCAGGGTGCAGGTAGTGGCCCAGACCAGCGCTCCCGACGACACGACGCCGAACGCGGCGAGCAGCAGCACCACCACGGGCGCGAGCGTGGCGGCCGGCACGGCCAGGAGCGCCAGCGGCAGAAGCAGGCGGCCCGCGCGCCCGAAGGGCGCGGCGTCGAGTCCGCCCGCGTAGACGTTCTTCATCCAGCCGCGCACTATCTCGCGGAGCGAGCCGTACATCCGCGTGGAGAGGAGCTCCAGCCCCATCGCCACCATCGTGCGCTTCCCGCGCTCGAAGAGGAGCTGCGCGAGCGCCAGATCCTCCGCCACGCGGCCGCGCACCGCCTCGTGGCCGCCGATCTCCTCGTACGCGGCGCGGTCGAAGAGCATGAACTGGCCGTTCGCGATCTTGTCTTCCACGCGCGCGGAGCGGTTCACGGCGCCCGGCCCGCCGTAGCGGAGCGCGAGCATCATGAAGACGTGCGGCTGCACCACGCGCTCCCAGAAACTCACGAGCCTCTGGCGCCCCGCCACGGTCACGAAGTCCACTTCGCGGTTGCGCAGCATGGCGACCGAACGGGTGAGCAGCTCGCTCGCGTGGATGGTGTCCGCATCGGTGAAGCAGAGAATCTCGCCACGCGCCGCCGCCGCACCCTGGCTGCAGGCCCACTGCTTGCCGAGCCAGCCCTCCGGGAGTGGAGGGGCGTCGATCACCCGCGCGCGGCCGTCGCCGCGCGAAACTTCGCGGGCGATTATTCCCGTGCCGTCCGTGGAGCGGTCGTCCACCACTACCAGCTCGAGGGCCGGGTAGTGCGAGCGCAGCACCGACTGCATGCAGAGCGCGATGTTGCGCGCTTCGTCGCGTGCCGGGATGATCACGCTGACCAGCGGCGATTCGGACTGGCGAAGAGCTATCTCATCGCGCAGGCGCGGCGAGCCGCGCATCCGCCAGACGAGCACGAAAGGCACGATGAGCCATGGGAGCGCCGCGATGAGCGGCAGCGAAATCACGAATCCGGCTGCCTCATCAGTGCCGCCACCGGCGCGCGTTCCTCGCCCGCCACGAGCGTGGCCGCCGACATACTCCCGATCACGTTGGCGGTCGTTCGGCACATGTCGGGGATGGTGTCGATCCCCAGCAGGATGCCGATCCCCGCCACCGGCACGCCGGCGGCCATCATCACCGGCACCATCACCAGGATCGATCCCGACGGGATGGCGGGCACGCTGAAGCTAACGAGCGTCGCGGTCACCACCACGCTCGCGAGCTGCGTGATTCCCAGATCCACTCCGTACAGACGCGCCACGAACAGCACCCCGATGGTGAGCATCGCTGCCGAGCCGCAGCGGAATACCGAGGTCGCCAGCGGCAGGAAGAAAGTCGAGATCTCGCCGGGGAGCTTCAACGTGCTGTTCGATTCCTCGATCATCACCGGGAGAGACGCGAGCGAGGAGCGCGAGCTGAACGCCACCGCGAGCGCCGGCGTGACGGCCTTCGCGAAGAGCCGCATGGGGACGCGCCCCAGCACGGATGCGGCGGGGAAGAGAAAGAGCAGCACGAAGAGGACGCATACCACCGCCACCAGCGCCATGTAGTAGACCACCGCTCCGGCGGCAGAGATTCCCATGCGCGCCGCGAGCGGAAGCGCCAGAGCGAAGACGCCGATGGGCGCGAGCTCGAGCACCCAGCGTACCAGCACCAGCATCGCGTCGAAGACGCTGCGGAAGAAGGAGACGAGCGGCTCGCGGCGCTGCTCGGGGAGTTTCAGGATCGCGATCCCGAAGGCGATGGCGAACACTATGAGCGGGAGCATCGCGCCGTCCGCCGCCGCCTGCACCGGATTCACCGGCACCAGCGAGATGATCCACTCCGCCACCGTGGGAACCTGCTTCGTTCCCGCCTCCACGACGGCGCTGCTGCTGGTCGCGACTTCACGCAGCGCCGCGCTCGCCGTGGGGTCGATCGAGAGGAGGCTCATCAGCGGATGCCCCACCAGCGTCGCGAAGATGGCTGCAGTAAGCGAGATGACGATGAACACCACCAGCGACCTGCGTCCGAGCCGGCCGATCACTCGCGCGTCCGCCGCATCCGCCACGCCCACCAGCAGACAGGCGAACACCAGCGGCACGACCGTCATCCGAATCGCGTTTATGAAGAGCGTTCCGATCGGCTCGATGAAAGGTACGACTCCCATGAGCGAGGGAACGAGCGAGATGGCTATGCCGGCGGCGAGGCCGGCGACGAGTCCGATCAGGACGCGGGCGGTGAGCGACATCCGCTAATACTACTGCGGTGCCCGCGTCCGTCTATCCCCCGCGGGACATCGCCTGTTGACCGGCTCCGCCCTCTGTCCTACGTTCCGGCGCGGCCGGATGCGCCGGCCCCCACCCGCCAGACAACGGAACCTCGACCATGGACGTGCTGGGCTTCGACGAACTCGTGGCAGCGAACGGCGATCATGCGGCCGAGATCCCGGCGCGCGATGCCGTGGAGTTGCTCGGAAACTGTCCCGATCTGGTCTACCTCGATGTTCGCGAGTCCAACGAATGGAATCTCTTTCGCATACCCGGCGCGGTGCACGTGCCGGTGGGCCGTGTGCGCGATGCGGTGCGTGACGTGATCCCGCCGGAGATGCGCGTGCTCGTGTACTGCGCGCGCGGCGGACGCGCCGCGCAGGCGGCCGACATGATGCGCGAGCTCGGATACCGCCGGGTCGCCACCATCGGCGGTGGCGTGCACGCCTGGCACGACGTGGGTGGAGAGCTGGACCAGTAGAGGAGCGGGACGGCGAGTGGAGAGACGCGGGCATGGGAGTTCATCGGCCGGGATCCAGAAGGTTCTTGGCCATCCCATGGTGCAACGGCTATCGCTCGCTCTGGCACAGCGGGAACCGCTGGCGATCGAGGCCGGCCCGGCCACCAGGCGTGCGGCGGTGGCGCTCATCCTCCGTATCGGCGGGCAGGGCCTTCTCCAGCTCCTGATGATCCGGCGCGCGGAGTACGAGGGCGACCCGTGGAGCGGCCACATCGCGCTGCCCGGCGGACGCGAGGAGCCGTGCGACCGCTCGCTCGAGGACACGGCGGTTCGCGAGACCTTCGAGGAGACGGCGCTCGACCTCGCGCACGACGGCGAGCTCTTCGGCCGCCTGGACGACCTCGGACCGCACTCCGCACCGCTCCCGCCCATCGCCATAACGCCGTTCCTGGTGGCGTATGGCGCGTCGGGCGTCGTCACTCTCAGCGAGGAAGTGGCGGAGGCATTCTGGGTTCCGGTGGACGCGCTGCGCGATCCGCGCGCCTCGCGCGAGATCGTGCTCCAACTCACCGGAGGCCCGCGCAGAGTCCCGTCGTTCGAGCACGAGGGGCGCATCATCTGGGGACTCACCGAGAGAATCCTGCGGCAGTTCATCGCGCTCGCCGCGTAGAGCGGCGGCGGATCCGAGCGGCGCGAGCGGGGTGAGCTCCACGCGCTCGACCTGCCGGAGCCGACCCCAGCGCTCGCCACGGCCGGAACGCTTCGTGCGAATCGGAGCGTGACGCGGAGCGAACGGCGGCGCGAGGCCGCCGTGCGAAGAAAGGGGAGGTGTTCTCGGTGAACGTCAGGGTCCGGCGCGTGCGCGCGCGTTTCGCGCCGATCGTGGCCGCGACACTCGCGCCCGTGGCGTGCAGCGAGGCGCCTTCGATGATGCGGCCGGCCAGCCGGCCCGCGCATACGCTGGCCGTGCTGGGGTGGTGGCTTCTCGGAATCAGTCTCGCGGTGGTGGTGGTCATAGGCGTGCTGGAGCTGATACCCGCGCTGCGCCACCGCGGGGGGACGCTCGCCGATACCCCGCTCGTGAACACTCCGCCCCGAACGCGCTGGATCGTGGTGGGACTCGCGCTCACCGGAGCCACGCTGCTCGGCACCTTCGCGTACTCCATGCTCGTACTGGATGCGACCGTCAGCCCGCGAGAGCGGCCGGCGCTGACCATCGAGATAGTCGGCCACAGATGGTGGTGGGAAGCGCGCTATCCGCGCACGAGATCGTCGGAGAGCTTCGCCACCGCGAACGAGCTGCACATACCGGTGGGGGTGCCGGTGAGGCTCGAGGTGAGCTCGGCGGATGTGATTCACAGCTTCTGGGTTCCGCGGCTGCACGGGAAGATCGACCTCGTACCCGGCGTGCGAAACCGGTTCTGGATCCGCGCCGACTCCGCGGGACGCTATCGCGGCCAGTGCGCCGAGTACTGCGGCGTGCAGCACACCAACATGGCGCTCTACGTGACCGCGGAGAGCGCCGGGCGCTTTCGCGAGTGGCTCGCGGCCCAGTCGCGCCCGGCGGCGATCCCGGCGGGCGGGCGGACGGCGCACGGGCTCGAGCGCTTCATGCGGAGCTGCGCGCTCTGCCACACCGTGCGCGGTACCGAAGCGAAAGGCGTCACAGGTCCCGACCTGACGCACTTCGCGAGCCGGGAGACGCTCGCGGGCGGATTGCTCCGGAACACGCGCGGCAACGTGGCGGGGTGGGTGGTGAACGCGCCGAGCATCAAGCCGGGCGCCGCCATGCCGCGCATCGATCTCGAGCCCGGCGATCTGCACGCGGTGGTCGCGTATCTGGAGACGCTGCGCTGATGCGGTGGATGCGGTGACGACGACTCTGCATGAGCGACTCGACGCGGTATGGGAGCCGGCGCGCGGCCTGTATGGCGCGCTCGCCACCGTGGACCACAAGGAGATCGGGAAGCGCTACCTGATCACGGCATTCGTCTTTCTCCTGATAGGCGGGATCGAAGCCACGATCATCCGTGCGCAGCTCACGCATTCCAGCGAACACCTCCTCTCGCCCGAGGCGTACGACCAGCTCTTCACGATGCACGGGCTGACCATGATCTTCTGGTACGCCTTTCCGATCCTCTCCGGATTCAGCAACTACTTCTTCCCGCTGATGATCGGCTCGCGCGACATGGCGTTCCCGAGGCTGAACGCCTTCAGCTACTGGTGCTTCCTCCTCTCGGGGGTCTTCCTGTACACCGGCTACGCCGCCGGAGTCGCACCGGATCGCGGCTGGTTCGCGTACGCACCGCTCACGGAGCGCCTCTACGCACCGGGCGTCAACATGGACTTCTACACGCTCGCGCTGATCTTCCTCACGATCTCGGGGACGGTGGGCTCCGTCAACTTCATCGTGACCGCGTTCAAGCTGCGAGCGCCGGGGATGTCGCTCGGCCGGCTGCCGTTGTTCATGTACGGCACGCTCACCGCTTCCTTTTCCATCATCTTCGCGCTCCCCGCACTCTCTGTGGCCTGCGTGTTCCTCTACCTCGACAGGAGGTTCGGCACGCACTTCTTCGACCCCGCCGGAGGCGGCAGCGCGCTCCTCTGGCAGCATCTCTTCTGGATCTTCGGCCACCCGTGGGTCTACATCGTGGTACTCCCGGCGCTGAGCTTCGTGTCGATGATCATCCCCACCTTCTCGCGCCGCCCGATCGTGGGCTACGCGTGGAACGCGCTCGGCGTGGTGATGACGGGCGTCATCGGGTTCGGCGTGTGGGTGCACCACATGTTCGCTGCCGGTCTGCCGCCGATGGCGATGAGCTTCTTCAGCGCCGGCAGCATGACAGTCGTGATTCCCAGCGCGATCTCCGTGTTCGTATGGCTGGCCACCATGTGGCAGGGGCGCGTGGTGCTCACCACGTCGATGCTCTTCGCGCTCGGCTTCATCCTCCTCTTCGTGATCGGCGGCGTGTCGGGCGTGGTCACGGCCGCGACGGCGTTCGACTGGACCATCACCGATACCTACTTCGTCGTGGCGCACATCCACTACGTGCTGGTAGGCATCAACCTCTTCCCGGTGATCGCCGCGTTCTACTACTGGCTCCCCAAGATCACCGGACGAATGCTGAACGAGCGGCTCGGGAAGTGGAACTTCTGGGTCATGTTCCTCTCGTTCAACCTGGGATTCTTCCCCATGCACATCAGCGGTCTGCTGGGGATGCCGCGCCGCATTTTCACTTATCCGCCGGGCGTGGGGTGGGACGCGGTGAACCTGGTCACCAGCATCGGCTCGTACATCTTCGCCGTTGGCGTGCTGCTGTTCGTGGTGAATTTCTTCTGGAGCCTGCGCCACGGCGCGCCGGCGGGCGACAACCCGTGGGACGCGAGCTCGCTCGAGTGGGCGATGAGCTCGCCGCCGCCGGCGTACAACTTCGCCGTGATTCCCACGGTCGGCAGTCGCGACCCGCTCTGGGAGGAGCGGCTCGGCATGGGGCGGCGGAGCTCGATCCACGAGGGGCCGGCGCTGGCCGGTCGGGAGA
Source organism: uncultured Gemmatimonadaceae bacterium (assembly GCA_964616815.1). Lineage (GTDB taxonomy): Bacteria > Gemmatimonadota > Gemmatimonadetes > Gemmatimonadales > Gemmatimonadaceae > JADGGM01. The sequence continues at coordinate 91,485 of CAZTTY010000001.1, forward strand.
AGGAGACTCTGCAGACTTCCACGCTCGACGGCGTGCCGGTCGCCGTCCTCCGGATGCCGCCAGACTCGCTCTGGCCGCTCATCGTCTCATTGGCGTTGCTCGCGACGTTCTATGGACTGGTGGCTTCCGTCCGGGGCCTCGCGCTGGCGGGCGGCGTGATCACTCTTCTGGGCGTTCGCGCATGGCTGTGGCCCCGCCGGCGCGCGGTGGAGGCCTGAGCGATGCCGATCGCGAGCGTCCAACGCGACGGCACGCGCGCCGAGGAGATCGCGGGGATGCGTGTCGACCGACTTCCGGTGGGAGTATCGGGCGCCGCCTCCACGGCGTGGTGGGGGATGGTGTTCTTCATGCTGACCGAAGCGACGCTCTTCGCCTGCCTCTTCTTCAGCTACTTCTACATCGGTTCGCGGCACTCGCAGTGGCCAGCGAACGGAGCACCGGAGTTGAAGCTGGCCATCCTGAACACCGACCTCCTGGTGCTGAGCAGCATCCCGATGTGGCTCGCCGAGCGGGTCGCGAGGCGCGGTCGCGATCGGTTGTTCGCGTACCTTCTGGCCGTGGTCCTTTTCACGGGGGTCGCCTTCCTGGTAGTCGAGGCCGTGGAGTGGAGTCGACAGTCCTTCACGCCGGCTACCGACGCTTACTCGTCGCTCTTCTTCACGATCACGGGATTCCACTTCGCGCACGTCACGCTCGGCCTCTTCATGATCCTCGAGCTGCTGTACCGCGCTCTGGCGGGCGCGCGGGAGGAGCGCAGGGACGTGTCAGTGAAGAACGTGGCGGCGTACTGGCACTTCGTCGGCCTCGTATGGGTGTTCCTGTTCCTCACGATCTACATCTCGCCGAGGGTATTGTGATGTCGAACCATCGCGCCGGAGAGAGGCGCTGATGGCGGCGCGAGGTGCGGCCCGCCCCGGAGCCGGGGTGCTCTGGCTGCCCATCCTCGCCGGCCCGCTGCTCTGGTCGCTCACGGAGCTGGTGTTGTATCCGGTGTCGGCACAGGCCTGCCATACGGGGGGCCTCCCGCCCGCGGTGGCGCCTGGAGCCGCGGACGCGCGCTGGTTCGGCGGGGTGTGGGTGCTGGCATCGCTCGTGCTCGCCGCGGCCGCGGCGATGCTCGCGGTGAGGAGCCTGCGTCGAGCGCGCGAAGCGAGCGGGAGTGCCGACGCCGTGCGCGTCCGCTTCATGGCATATTCGGGAGTGATAGTGAGCACGGTGTTCCTGTACGCCATCGTTCTGAACGGGCTCGGTATCGCCTTGAGCGGGAAACCATGCGGCTGAGTGGGGGAGGAGCGATGACCGTCCGCGGCGCCGTGCGTCGTCCGCGCCGGGCTGCCAGCGGCACGAAGTCGGCGTGGCGGGGCGGCGCCTCGCCGCGCCGGATCCTGCTCCGCGTCGTGGGAATCCTGCTGCTCGCCGGTTGTCATCGCGGGGGCGAGATCCGCGCTGTGCCGGGCGGTGACCCGGATGCGGGGCGCGTGGCGATCCGGAGCTACGGTTGTGGCGCTTGTCACACCGTGCCCGGCGTGCGCGGTGCGACCGGACTCGCCGGGCCGCCACTCACACACTTCGCGCGGCGCAGCTTCATAGCGGGCGAGGCCTCCAACACCGCCGAGAACCTCGTACGCTGGATCCGCGCGCCGGAATCCATCGAACCGGGTACGGCGATGCCTAATCTCGGCGTCACCGAGGGGATGGCGCGCGACATGGCGGCGTATCTCTATACGTTACGGTAGCGTTCCGCGCGCCGCGGTGTATATATAGTCTCCCACGCGGGATGGGGACGCGGCCGGCGAGCCAGCGATCCGATCACGTGCGGCTCGCGCGGCACGGTGCGGGTCGCGACAATCTCACAACCCGGGAACATCACATGCCGCTGGGCCTCCGCACGAACATCTTCCGTGTACCCGACCTCGCCAGAGCGAAGGAGTTCTATACGCGCGCGTTCGAGACGGAGCCGTACTTCGACCAGCCCTTCTACGTGGGGTTCGACATCGGCGGTTACGAGCTCGGCCTCGACCCGTCGCCGGACGCGGGCGAAGCCGGCGCCGGTGGGAGCGTCACCTACTGGGGGGTGAAGTCGGTAGAAGACGGTGTGGCGCACTTCGCGCGCGCCGGCGCGGAGGTGGTTTCGCCGGTGCGGGAAGTGGGGGATGGGATCAGGCTGGCCACCGTCGCCGACCCGTTCGGCAACCTCATAGGGTTGATCGAGAATCCGGTCTTCTCGCTCGCCGGTAAGGCCGACGACCCCGCCGCCTCGCCGCCGGCCGTCTCCGCCGCGCATGCGGCGAGGGAATTCTTCCCGGCGGCCTACGAGCGCGAGCACGCCACCACGCTCAAGGTGCTGCGCGCGTTCCCCGCCGATCGGGCGGACTTCCGCCCGCACGAACGCTCCAACGCCGCGCTTCAGCTCGCGTGGACGTTCGTGCTCGAGGAGCGGATGATGCTGCTCGCCATCAATCGGGAATCGGTGGTGGGGAGCGGCTTCCCCGCGCCCCCGGACTCGTGGGAGAAGGTGCTCGAGGCGTTCGAGGAGCAGCACAGACGGCTCCTGGGGCGTCTACAGTCGGCGGGCGAGGGCGAGTACGGGGGAACGGTCACGTTCTTCACGGGGCCCAACCGGATGGGCGACATCCCCGTCGAGACCTTCCTCTGGGGCATGCTCTCCGACCAGATACACCACCGCGGCCAGCTCTCGGTCTACCTCCGGATGGCCGGTGGGAAGGTTCCATCGATCTATGGGCCATCGGCGGACGAGCCCTGGCGGTGACGCCCGCCTCCCTGCGAAGTCTTAGACAGGGGGTTATATTTACAGCATCAGTATGCCAAACGAAACTACATCGACATCGAAGGGGCCATCGAGGGCCTCACGCCGTAGACGGCGCAGTAGCAGGACAGCTTCACCGCTAGCCCGACACACCTCGCTTCCAACCAGCCGCACCGCGTACACCGAAACGCGAGAGTGGCTCCTCGGCCGCCACGGACCCGTGTGCGCCTATTGCGAGACCCGGATTCATCCTGACTACATAACACTCGACCACGTGACACCGCGCCGCGGGCGTACCGCGTACGACCGGCGCGACAACCTGGTGCTCTGCTGCCCCGGGTGCAACGCGCAGAAGGCCGACAAGCCGATTCTCGCCTTCCTCCTGGGCCGCCGCACGCGCGCCGCGAGCCTCCTCCGCTACGGCTCTCACCTCAGCTCCATGCTCCGCGAGCTCGCTCGCGAGATCGCCGGACCCGAGGCCGCCGCCCGCGCCGAGCGACTTTCCGATCCGGATTATCCTTACAAGGACTGACGGAGTCGGGCACCTGATGTAGAGGGTGCGCACAAGGCGCGGGGGGGGGAGCAAAAAAAGCAGGCCCAACCCCCA
>CAZTTY010000001.1:94868-102000 GCA_964616815.1 uncultured Gemmatimonadaceae bacterium
TTCACATGGCCTGGGGTTGTGGGCATTTTTTTTTTGTGGGCCCGCTGGGGGGGGTGGGGGCACCTAACCTGCTGGGGCCCGACCCCGTCGCTCCCGTCGTTCCCGCGCGCACCTCGTCCTGCGCTTCGATCAAAAACCCGATCTCGCGCTCCACATCGTTGGCGGCATCGAGCAGCGTGGTGAGCGGCTCGAGGTCATGGGCGCCTCCGTGGACCCGCAGGAGGTCCAGGCGGATGGATTCCAGAGTCGCCACCGTGCGCGCGAGATCGCCTTTCAGCCGCTCGTGGCTGGCGATCAGACGCTCGACCGCCGGCGCGGAACGCCCCTCGCTCGCGCGGTCCACGATGCCGGCCGTCTCCTCTATGCGCTTTCGCAGGGTCGTGGCGCGCGCTTCCAGCTTTCTGACCACCGCCGGGAGCTCGCGAAGCCGTTCGCGATATGCCTTTGGCAATGCCGTGAAGAGCTCGCTGGCCGCGAGTCCGAGCGCCATCTCCGTGGGGCGGTCGACGAGCTGGTGCGGGATGCCGCGTTGTTTCCCGCCGAGCACCTTCGCGGTCCATGCGCCCAGGCGGCTGTTCCAGAAGCGCGTGCGGATCGTTCCGAGAGAGATGGCCCGGGATAGACGTTTCGGGAGAAGGCGCACTCCGAGCGCGGTGCTGGTGACGAACGTCGCCGGTATGGCGAAGAAGAGCACCCCGGTGAGCGTGCCGACCCACGGTGCGACCCGGAGCACTCCCTGCCCGAACAGCCCGGTCTTCAGTCCCCACGCAACCCATGCGGCGAACGCGGGAATCGAGGCGTACGTGGCCACCCGCAACATCCTCAGCGGGAGTGCGGGGTCCTCGTCCATCTCGAATGCCAGCTCTTCCTCTCGCTCCGCCCGCCAGCGAGCCAGCGCGTAGCGAAGGTCGGATAACGAGTATCCCGCTCGCAGCGCTCGATATGTCTGCCAGCGGATCGTCGGCCGCCTGTTCGGGGCTCATGAAGTGCGCGGTTCCCATGATCCGGCCGGGTTCGGTGGCCTCGCTCGCGCCATCGTCGAGCGCCGAGCGCGTGGCCACCTGCGCGATCCCGAAGTCGGTGACGAGCGCCCGCCCCGTTTCGCGCTCGATGAGGATGTTGTCCGGCTTGATGTCGCGGTGCACCACTCCGCGACCGTGCGCGTAGGCCAGAGCCCACGCGACCTCGCGCAGAAGCTTCGCCGCGGCGGCGTGCGTGAGCGGCCCGTGCTCGCGCAGCCGCTGGCCCAGTGATTCGCCGTCGATGTAGGACATCACGAAGAAGGCGAAACCGCTCGCTTCTCCCACTCGGTGGATCGGGACGATGTTGGGATGCGACAGCCCGGCGGCGGTGCGGGCTTCGCGCATGAATCGCTCCCGGAGGTCGGTGCGCGATGCGAGCGGGGTAGGTAGCAGCTTGATCGCCACCTGCCTGTCGAGCTGCACGTCGCGCGCGAGGTACACGATACCCATCCCGCCACGACCGATCTCGCGCTCCAGCGAGTATTCGCCCGCCAGCGCTCGCTGAAAGGCGACGAACTCGGCGTCCGCCGTTCCGCTCTGCATCGACTCCTCTCCCTGATCAGTCTGTCGCATCCCCATACGCCGGGTCCACGGCACCGGTTTCCACGACGGCCGCGTGCAGCGCGGCGAAGGGCCGCGTAGAGGCGCCATCGCGCCCGACCGCTTCCCGGCACGCGGTGCTCGCGCGCACGACTCCGCGCCCGGCTCCGTGCTCTCGCGCCGGTTGACACCACCCGCTCCGCGCGCCTAAACACTAACATGCATTGTTCGCTGTGGAGGCGGCCGCTCCGCGCGATGCCCCTCGCGTTCGCCATCGCGCTCGTGCCGGGCGCCGCGTCATGCGGCGGCGGCGAGGGCACGCGGCCGGTGATCACCTACTCGGGGAGCGCGGTGGGCTCGCAGGGCGAGACGGTTCGCCGCCAGATCGCGCGATTTCAGGAGGCGCACCCCGACTTCGTGGTCCGCGTGCAGCCGAGCCCCGACGATGCCACCCAGCGTCATCAGCTCTTCGTGCAATGGCTGAACGCGCACGTGGGCGATCCGGACGTGCTGGAGCTGGACGTGATCTGGACGTCGGAGTTCGCGGCCGCCGGCTGGATTCGTCCGCTCGGGCGTTACGCGCCGGTGCCGTCCGACTACTTTCCCGCCGCGATCGAGGCCAACACCTGGGACGACAGCCTCTACGCCATACCCTGGTACGTAGGCGTGGGGCTGCTCTACTGGCGCACCGACCTTCTCGACCACGCTCCGGGATCGCTCGACGAGCTGGTACGGCAGGCCGGGGAGGCGATGCGCGGGGAGAACGGCCCTCCCTACGGTTTCGTGTGGCAGGGCGCCCGCTACGAGGGACTCATCACCAACTTCGTGGAGTACCTCGGCGCATTCGGCGCGGAGATAATGGATGCGGATGGCAGAGTGGTGGTCGATTCGCCGCGGGCCATCGAGGCGCTGACGTTCATGCGCGACGAGATCGCGGAGAGTGGCATCGCGCCGTCCGAAGTGCTCACCTGGCACGAAGAGGAGACGCGCTTCGCCTTCCAGAACGGCAACGCCGTGTTCATGCGCAACTGGCCGTACGCCTGGTCGCTGCTCGCCGACAGCTCGAAGTCGCGCGTGGCCGGAAAGTTCGCGGTCGCCACCATGCCGGCGGCCGAAGGGGGCCGGCCGACCACCGCGCTGGGCGGTGCCGAGCTGGCCATAAACGCGTACAGCGAGCATCCGGATCTGGCGTGGAAGCTGATCGAATACCTCACCGCGCCCGAGCAGCAGCTCGAGCGCGCGGCGGCTACGGGCGACTACCCGACGCGACGCGCCCTGTACGATGATCCACGACTCGCCGAGGCGCTGGCGATACCGCTGGACCGGGTGCGCACCGCGATCGAGAGCGCGGTGCCGCGGCCGGTGACACCCATCTACACGGAGCTCTCGGGTCTCCTGCAGGTCCAGTTGCATCGTGCGCTCACTGGACAGACATCCCCCTCCGAAGCGTTGCACGCAGCGGCCCGGCAGATGAATGCGGTGATCGAGGACTCAGGCCTCGACGCGCGGGAAGCCTCCAGTTGAGCGCGAGCAGGGAGTCCGACGCCCGTCTCGCGCGGCTGCTGGTGGCACCGGCGGTGGGCGTGATAGCGCTGGTGGCGATCTTTCCACTGGGCTGGACGGTGTGGGAGTCGCTGCACCGGCACGACCTCCGCCTCCCGTGGCTCGGGCAGCCGTTCGTGGGGCTCGGGAACTACGCGCGGCTGCTGCACGATGCGCGTTTCTGGGGCGCGCTGGGACACACGGCGCTCTTCACAGTGGTGAGCGTGGCGCTCGAGCTCGTGCTGGGGCTGATCTTCGCGCTGGCCATGAACCGCGCGTTTCGCGGCCGAGGGCTGGTGCGCGTGGCGGTGCTCGTTCCCTGGGCGATCCCCACCGTGGTGGCGGCGCTCCTCTGGCGCTTCCTCTTCGACTCGCAGGCCGGAATCGCGAACGTCCTTCTCGTGGGCAGCGGCGTCGTCGACCAGCCGGTAGTCTGGTTCGTGCACGCGGCCACTGCGTGGGTCCCCGTCATCCTCGCCGATGTGTGGAAGACCACGCCGTTCGTGGCGCTGCTGCTGCTGGCCGGGTTGCAGAACATCGACCCGGCGCTCTACGAGGCCGCGTCGGTGGACGGCGCGGGGCCGTGGCGGAAGCTCACCAGGATCACCATCCCGCTTCTGAAGCCCGCGATCCTGCTCGTCCTGATCTTTCGCACGCTCGACGCGTTCCGGGTTTTCGATCTCATATACGTTCTCACCAGCGGCGGACCCGGCACCTCCACGGAGTCCATCGCGCTCTACGCCTTCAACGCGCTACTGCAGAATCTGCAGTTCGGCTACGGCGCCGCCATCTCGGTGGTGATATTCGCGATCACCTTCGGACTCGCGCTCATCTACATCAAGGGCCTCGGCGCGGGCGGCGCCACGGGAGTGGAGTCGTGAGCGCCCGCGCCGGGAGCGGGGGCCGCGATGGGGGGGATCCCTCGACCGCCGCCCGCGGGCGGAGCGTGGCCGTGCGGAAGCGCACCAGCCTCTCCGGGATGGCCGGCTGGATCGGATTGGCGGTGCTCGTGCTGCTCATCGCCTTCCCGCTCTACTGGGCGGTGGTGGCATCGCTCACGCCCGAAGCGACACTCTTTCGCGAGCCGTCGCTCTGGCCGCGCACGGTCATACTCGATCACTATCGCGCACTCTTCACGACGCGTCACTTCTGGGTGCCGATCCGCAACTCGATAGTGGTGGCGGGATGCACGACACTGTTCTGCGTGACCGTCGGCTCGCTCGCGGCGTACGCGCTGGCGCGGCTGCGTTTCAGGGGGAAGGGGTTGATCCTCGGGTTCGTACTCGCGGTGTCGATGTTTCCGCAGATCTCGATCGTGAGCCCGCTCTACCTCATGCTGCGCGCGCTGGGCCTCATCAACACCTATCCCGGCCTGATCCTCCCCTACCTCACCTTCGCGATGCCGCTCACCGTGTGGCTGCTGGTGGGCTACTTCCGCCAGCTTCCTCCCGATCTCGAGGAGGCGGCGCTGGTGGACGGCGCGAGCAGGTGGCAGAGCTTCGTGAAGGTACTGCTTCCGCTCAGCGTGCCCGGCGTGGCCACTACCGCGATACTCACGTTCATCTATTCGTGGAACGAGTTCCTCTTCGCGCTCTCGTTCACCGTCGGACCCGATCGGCAGACCGTGCCCGTGGCGATCGCGCTCTTCCGCGGTCAGTATCAGGTGCCGTGGGGCGAGATACTCGCGGCGGCGGTAGTGGCTACCGTGCCCGTGGCCGCGATGGTGCTGGTCTTCCAGCGTCGGATCGTGCAAGGCCTCACGGCGGGTGCCGTGAAGGGGTAGGGAGCAGTAGGGCCCGCGGTCGGAGGCGACTGCTTTCGCCACCCCGGCAAGCGTGTTAGTTTATGCATATATCTGCATGGAGGGTCCACGGTGCGTACCACGATCGACCTCAACGACACGCTGCTCGCGCGCGCCAAGGCCGCCGCGGTACGGCAGCGCACCACGCTCACCCGCCTGATCGAAGAAGGACTGGAGCTTCGCCTGCGGAGGACGGTGTCGGAGCCGAAATCCACGCGCGTACGGCTCCCGGTGTATCGGGGGAAAGGCGGGCTCGCGCCGGGAGTGGACCCGCTCAGCAACCGTTCGCTCTTCGATGCCGCCGACGAGGATGTGGGCGGGTGACGCCCGACGTCAACGTTCTGGTCGCGGCTTCGCGCTCCGATCATCCACACTACGATGTCGCGCGCGAGTGGCTGGAAGGTGCGTTGGTCGCATGCGCGCACGGTGGCAGGTTCACTCTCCTTCCCATGGTGGCCGCGGGTTTTCTCCGCGTGGTGACCCATCCACGGGTGTTCGCGCGGCCCACTCCCGGTGCGGCCGCACTCGGCTTCGTTCGCGCTCTCACCACTGTTCCCGGCGTCGAGCTGCAGGAGCTCGGCGCGGAGTGGTCCATGGTCGAGCACCTCTGCGAGAAGTACGAAATAAGGGGGAACGACGTATCCGATGCATGGATCGCGGCGGCCACGCGCTACAGTAACGAAAAGCTGGTGACCTTCGACCGTGGATTCCGGCGCTTTCTCGAGTCCCGCGAGCTCACCGTGTTGAAGGTGTGATGCGGATCAGTTCTGGATGAGCCATTTCTGGAAGATGATCGTGGTCATGGTTCTCATCCTCATCTTCCTCTTCGCGCTCCCCCTTCTCGCGCGTGTTCGCACCGGCAAGGTGCGCGGCCGCCTGTTCGTCGCGGTGCACGTGACCGTCCTCATACTCGGCACACTGGCCGCGGCCGCCGGCGTGCTGCTCTCGCGGTAGCGCAGCGGGCGATGCACACTATCGATCGCCGGCGAGCCGGGTCGCCAGCGCGCGTCGCCGAGTCCTGCCGTGTCCACTCCGTGATATCTTTGGGTTCGGTATGGAAGTCGCGTACGTCTTCGCCCGCCGATGCCGCCGTTGCCGGATGATGGTTCGGCCTCACGATCGAAACGCTGCGCCAGCACCGAACTTCGACTGTCGGAGGAGTCATGCGATGGACGCCAGGAGGAAGAAGCTCGGACCTCGAGGACCGTCGTGGTCAATCGCGCGGGCTCGGCATGGGTGGACGCCCCGTTCGAATGGGGCTCGGCGGCGCGCTGGTGCTGCTCGTACTCAGCCTGATATTCCATCAGGACTTTTTCTCGCTCCTCGCGGGCGGCGTGGACAGCGGCGCCGTGCCTGCGGCGGATGGAAGCGCGCAGCCGGTCCAGGCGTCGCCCGAGGAAGAGAACCTCGTGGACTTCGTGTCGTTCGTGCTGGACGATGACCAGGGGATGTGGGACCAGCTCCTTCCGAAGACCTTCGGCGTTCAATACCAGCACGCGAAGCTCGTGCTCTACCGCGACGTGACGCAGACGGGCTGCGGCGTGGGGCAGTCGGCCACGGGGCCGTTCTATTGTCCCGCCGACCAGAAGCTGTACGTGGACCTGTCGTTCTACGACGAGCTGCGCCAGAAATTCGGCGCGCCCGGTGACTTCGCGCAGGCGTACGTGCTGGCGCACGAGATCGGACACAACGTGCAGGCGATCCTGGGCACCGACGCGAAGGTGAACGCGGCGTCGCGCAGAAATCCTTCGCAGGCCAACGCGCTCTCGGTTCGGATGGAGCTGCAGGCCGACTGCTATGCGGGCGTCTGGGGACACTCGGCGGCTCAGCGCAACAAGCTCGATCCGGGCGACGTGCAGGAAGGACTGGCGGCGGCCGCGGCGGTGGGCGACGATCGACTTCAGCGCATGAGCATGGGGCGGGTCGACGCGGACTCGTTCACGCACGGAACGTCGGAGCAGCGGATGCAGTGGTTCAATCGCGGGTTCGAGTCGGGCGATCCGCGGTCGTGCGACACGTTCGGGGCGGCGGGATAGCGGCCGGGCCGATGGGCGGCCGGCCTGGCATCACGCTGAGGCGCTCAGGTCCGCAGCCTTCTTCCGCACACCGCTGAACATGGGTGCGCGGAGAGTATCCGATCGTTCCTGCACTGCTCCTCGAGGGCGGTGTGACCTTCGCGTCCGCTACTTCGGCACGGGATTCACGGGATCCACCGCGGACTGGACGC
>CAZTTY010000001.1:102100-130861 GCA_964616815.1 uncultured Gemmatimonadaceae bacterium
CTTCGCGTCCGCTACTTCGGCACGGGATTCACGGGATCCACCGCGGACTGGACGCTGGGAGCTGCCTGGCGGTTCTGAACGAACGACTCTGCTTGACTATTCCCGCCGCCATATATATAACTAAGTAGTTCTATAAATCATGGGTTATGACACCGCATCCAATGACCTCCTCGCGACAACTCGATCTGACCTTCGCCGCACTCGCCGACCCGACCCGCCGGGCGATCCTCGCGCGGCTCGCAACCGGAGAGGCGTCGGTAAGCGAGCTGGCCGAGCCCTTCGACATGAGCCAGCCGGCCATATCGAAGCATCTGAAGGTGCTCGAGCGGGCGGGGCTGATCACGGTTGGCCGCGAAGCGCAGCGCCGGCCGCGGCGGATGGACGCGGCGCCGCTGGCGGAGGCCGCGACGTGGATCGAGCGCTACCAGAAGATCTGGGAGGGCAACTACCAGCGGCTCGATGCTCTCCTCGACAAACTCAAGGGAATGGGGGAAGAATGAGTCAGGCAGCCGAACGGCCAAAGGCGAACAAGGGCGTCGACGTCGCGACGCCGGGCGACCGCGAGATCCGCGTCACCCGCACATTCAATGCGCCTCGCGAGCTCGTGTTCGAGTGCCACTCGAAGCCCGAGTATCTGAAACGCTGGCTCCTCGGGCCACCGGGGTGGAGCATGCCCGGTTGCGAAGTGGATTTCCGCGTCGGCGGGAAGTACCTCTACACCTGGCGCAGCGATAGCGACGGCAGCGAGTTCAGCATCGGCGGCGTGTACAGGGAAATCGACCCGCCGGAGCGGATCGTCACGCTCGAGAACTTCATGGGCGACGAAGCGCTCTGCACGCTCACGCTCACCGAAAAGGATGGTCGCACGACGCTCGTTCAGAGCATGGAGTTCGAGAATCGTGAGAAGCGCGACCAGGCGCTGGCGACCGGCATGACCGACGGGATGGGAATCAGCTACGATCGGCTCGACGAGATGCTGCGGGGCCTGTAGCATAGCGCTGACGTTCGTTCGTGCGCGCCCGCGGTGCCGGAACGGCGGCATTGCGGGCGCTCCGGTACGGTCGTATCGTCCCGCCCCATGCGAATGACTCATCCATCACGATTGCACGCCGCGCTCTTCGTGCTCGGCGCGCTCGCCGTCTTGTCGTGCACCACACCGCGCGCATCCTCGCCAGCGCCATCCGCCGTCGCGGGTGCCCCGGTCGATGCACGTGTGCCCGGAGCCGGCGAATCGGCTGGCTCTCCACTCTCCGCTCCTCGACGTCCGCGCCCCTATCCGATCGCCGAGACAGCGGCTTTCTCTCGCGCCGTGGCCAATGGCACTCGAACGCGCACCGGCCGGCCGGGCACGAACTACTGGCAGCAGTATGCCAGCTACCGCATCGAGGCCGAACTCGATCCGACAGCCAATCGTCTCACCGGCCGCGAGACGGTGCGCTACGTGAACGAGTCGCCGGACACGCTGCACGGAGTCGTGGTTTACCTCCGCCAGAACATCTACGCGCCGGGCGCTGCTCGAGTGGTGCCGCTGCCGGTGGACCGGTGGAGTGGAGCTGTCGCGCGTGCAGGTCGACGGCCGGACGCTGCGCGGCGCGACTCGCGTCGAAGGTGTGTCGACGGCACTCGCCGGCGGCGCGTCCCCACCGCCGGATTCGGTGGGCTATACGATCGAGGGAACCGTCGCGCGCATCCAGCTCCCGCGCCCGCTCCTCCCGCGCGGCGGCAGCGTGGAGCTCGCGTTCGACTGGTCGTTCGCGCCGCCGCCCGCGCCCGCCGATGGACGCGAGGGACAGGACGGCGAGGTGTTCTTCCTCGGCTACTGGTATCCGCAGCTCGCAGTCTACGACGATGTCGACGGTTGGGTAGCCGATCCCTACCTCGGCACCGGCGAGTTCTACATGGGCTACGGCGACTATGATGTACGCGTAACGGTGCCGGCCGGATGGACGGTAGGTGCAACGGGTACGCTCGCGAACGCCGATTCTGTATTGCCGAGTGCAGTACGCGAGCGGCTCGCGCTCGCGCGCAGTGTGGACAGCGTGGTGCACGTCGTGCCTGCGGCCGATCTCGGCGGTTCGCGAGCCACGCTCGCCGGGAACGATGGAACGTTGACCTGGCACTTCACGGCGAAGCAGGTTCGCGACTTCGCGTGGGCCACGAGCGCGCGCTACCTGTGGGATGCCACGCGCGCACTCGTGAACGAGGCCGGCTGTCGAGACCAGGCTCGCTGTCTTCGCGATACCGTCGACATCTACAGCTTCTACCGCGACACTCCGCAGGCCGCCGCATGGAAGGGCGGTGCGCGCTACACTCGGGCTGCGATCGAGTTTCTGTCGAGCTATCTCTGGACGTATCCATACCCGCAGATGACTTCAGTGGAAGGCATTCTCACGGGCGGCGGGATGGAATACCCGATGATGACGGTGATCCAGAGCTACGCCGACACGATGCGCCTCGCGGGGAACCTCATGCACGAAGTCGGTCACATGTGGTTCCCGATGCAGGTGGGTTCGAACGAGGAACGCGTCCCCTGGCAGGATGAAGGGCTCACGCAGTTCAACAGCGCGCAGGGAACCATGGCGCGCTATGACACCGATCGAGAAGGACCGGCGCGCGCGGCATATCTCGATGTGGCACGCGCGGATGACGAAGTGAGCCTCATGCGTCCAGCGGATCAGTATCCGGATGTGAACGTGTACTTCGTGCTCCCCTACATGAAGACCACCACCGTGCTCGTCGCGCTCCGCTCCGTGCTCGGCGACTCGCTCTTTCACGAGGCGTATCGCGAGTATGGCCGGCGGTGGCAGTGGAAGCACCCGAAGCCGTTCGACTTCTTCAATTCATTCGACGATGTCAGCGGTCGCGATCTCTCCTGGTTCTGGCGAAGCTGGTTCTACGAGACGTGGACGCTCGACCAGGCGCTGGCCGGAGTGCGCGAAGAGGGAGATTCGACAGCAATCGACATCGAGGATCGCGGACTAGTACCCATGCCCGTGCGTGTGAGCGTCACGCGCGCGGACGGCTCCGTTCAGCAATTCGAGGTGCCCGTGGACGTATGGCTCGGCGGTGCGCGGCGGACTACGTTGCGCGTTCCCTCGCGTCCGGAGATAACGCGAGTGGAGCTGGACGCTGCGAACGCGTTTCCCGACATCGACCGGAGCAATCAGCTCTGGACCAGGTAGCGAGCCGCGGACAGCCACGCACCTCCACCTTCACGAGAGAGCCCATCATGCAGCACGTCGCTCACAGAGCCCTCTTCGCGCTGGCCATCGCCTTCGCCATCGGCGGCTGCTCCGCCGCCTCGACCGACCGCGGCGAGCCCGAGTACCTGGTGGCACCCGAGGCCGCGAGCCGTCCTTTTTCGCCCGCCGTGCGTGCTGGCGGGCTGCTCTTCCTCGCCGGCAAGCTCGGCACCGACAGCGCCGGGAAGCTGGCCCCCGGTGGCATCCAGGCCGAGACGCGGCAGGCGATGGAGAACATCGGCGCGGAATTGAGGAAGGCGGGATCGGGATTCGACCGCGTGCTCAAGTGCACGGTGTTCCTGGCCGACATGTCCGAGTGGGCGGCGATGAACGAGGTGTACGCTCCGTACTTTCCCGAGGGGATGCGGCCGGCTCGCACCGCGGTGGCGGTGAACGGACTGGCGATCGACGCGCGCGTGGAGATCGAGTGCATCGCGGCGGCGTGATGGAACGGCGTCTCTTCGATGGCACTCGGAGTAGTCGCTTCTCGTAGGGAGTGGCAGGTCGGCTACCGACCCGGTAGTCTCACGATCACCTCGGGATCGAAGGAGCGAAGGATGTACTCGGACGCTATAATCGCCGCGATGGTGATCGGGATGCCGTCGCTCGTCGTGGTAGTCTGGATGCTGCTGCGACACCGCGAGAAGATGACGAGGCGGGAGGCGCTTCCGCAGCCCTCAGCCGCTGCGATCGAGACGCGACTCGACCGGCTGGAGGATGCGATCGATGGGATCGCGCTCGAGATGGAGCGGCTCGGCGAGGGTCAGCGCTTCACCGCGAAGCTGCTGGCGGAGCGGGGGAGGGGGGATGGTGTTCCGGTGGCTCCGCGGCCGCCGGAGAGGGTGAATACTCCGCACTGATTGCCGAACCCAGTTGACGCGCGACGCAAAATGTCGGCACTGCGCTGCGTAGTGCCGACATTTTGCGTTGACTTGGCGAGCAGTTTGGCCTATAATGCAGGCATGATGCGAGATGATGCCGACATTAAAAGCCATAAGGTGAGTTCCCACGACCCGATAGAACGCTTCCGCTATCAGCTCGGCACCTTCTTCCGGCCGAGTCAGGTGAGAGAGGCGGGAATGACACCGGAGCGGCTTCGCGCCCTCGTCAGGAGTGGCAAGGTGGAGCACGTTGCCAGGGGGCTCTACCGGCTGACAGACGCCGAACCGACTGAGAACTATTCGCTCGCCATGGCATGCGCGCGCGTACCGAACAGCATCGTGTGCCTTCTGTCCGCACTGCGCGTGCATGGCATAGGGACGCAGGTGCCGGCGGCCGTGTGGCTGGCCATCCCTCACAAGGCGCGTGCGCCGCGCCTCCCTGCGCTCCAGCTTCGTATCGTGCGCTTCAGTGGAGCAGCGTGGAGCTTCGGGGTCGAGGAGACGACCTTCGAAGGTGTGCCGGCGCGGATCACGACGGCGGCACGGACTGTTGTGGACTGCTTCCGGTTCGAACGCCTGGTAGGACCAGAGGCAGCAATGGAGGCACTGCGCGATGCTCTGAATCAGCGTAAGGTGACAGTCGCCGAGCTCTCGCGCGTGGTCGAGGTTCTCCCATCCCGGCGTCTCAGCGCCGCGCTCGATGTGAGGTCGATTTGAGCTCCGACGTGGCGGCGTCAGTCAAGGCTCGCCTTCTGAACGATGCGAGGGCGCGTGGAGAAGAGTTCGAGCGGACGCTGGTCCGCTTCGCCGCCGAACGGCTGCTCTTCCGTCTCGGCGCATCGGCCGCACGCGATCGGTGCATCCTCAAAGGGGCCAGCCTGCTCACCTTCTGGCTCGCGGACCCGTACCGAGCGACCCGCGACGTAGACGTACTGATCTCCGGGCAGTCGGACGAAGCAGCGATCCGATCGCTGGTGGCGGAGATCTGCGCCGTAGAGTGTCCGGAGGATGCGCTCAGATTCGATCTCTCCGAGCTCGTGGTGGAGACGATCCGGCCCGAGGAGGAGTACTCCGGCAAGCGCGCACGCTTCCGAGCCCATCTCGGCAATGCGCGTATCGCGGTGCAGCTCGACATCGGCGTGGGCGACGCTCTGACAACGGCGCCCGAGGAGATCGTCTACCCGACGATGCTTGCCATGCTACCAGCTCCGCGACTCCGCGCGTATTCTCGCGAGACGGCCATCGCCGAGAAGTTCGAGGCAATGGTGCAACTGGATATGCGAAACAGTCGGATGAAGGACTTTCACGATGTTTGGGCGCTCGCGGGCGCGTTCGACTTCGATGGCCGGTCGCTGCACGGCGCGATCGTCGCCTGCTTCGAGCGTCGCGCAACGCCATGGACCGCCGAGGAACCCCGTGCGCTCACCGCTGCTTTCTATCAGACCCCCGATCTCGAGGCACGCTGGCGACACTATCTCGCTGCGGGCGCTGTGCTGGCGCCGCCGCCAAATCAGTTCGATGTCGTAGGAGAGCGGATCGTTCAATTTCTCGGCCCGGTTCGGAGCAGCATAGTCGTGAGGGAGGAATTTGATGAAGTGTGGACGGCGGGCGGACCATGGACGAGTCGACAGGTGCCCGAGCGCTGAGCGACACGAATCGGAGCTTGTTCGTCGTATTCGCGAAAAGATCACGAGTCTTCAACCCTGATCGAGAGGTGTGAGTGATGCAGGATCGCGCCAGCGCCGTAACGATCATGAAGTCCCATCTTCTCGATCGAGCGTCGCCCCGACTCATGATGGGGCTCCTCATCTCGATCGCTGGTGGTGTCGCCTTCCTCGTCGCGTACGGGCTGTTTCGTGCGGGTGTGGTATCGATGGCAGTGCGCTACGGCGCGGCATCGCTCGTCGCCTACCTCCTCCTGTTGGCAATGTTCCGGATGTGGCTGTGGGCGGCTGTTCGGATGTGCACTCGTGGCTGGGGAGTGCTGTGCGTCACACACGCTGGAGTGCGGCAGCGGTGGTCGCGATAGCAACGGGCTACCTCATCCAACACTTCGCGCCCGACGCCATCTCGATCGGCGATCTGTGGCGTCGCTAGCGGACTTCGTCTTCCAATATGCCCGCTTCCACCATCCACCACGTCTCCGACACCGCGTTCCTCGTAGCGTACTGCCGAGCGCTGGAGTCGGCTCGCCCGGATGCGCTCTTTCACGATCCGCTCGCCGAGCGCCTCGCGGGGGAGAAGGGGAAGGAAATCACTGCCGCCTTCCCCTTCGCGCCGATGGTTCGCTGGAACGTCGCGATCCGTACGGTGATCATCGATGACTTCATCACCTCCGCTATAGCCCGCGGCGTCGACACCGTGCTCTCCCTCGGCGCCGGACTCGATACGCGCCCGTATCGTCTGGATCTACCAGCCGAGCTCTCGTGGATCGAGGTCGACTATCCGGAGATGGTCGCATTCAAGGCGGAGCGGCTCGCTTCCGAGAATCCCCGTTGTCACCTCGAGCGCGTGGGGCTCGATCTGGCCGACATCGCGGCCCGTAGCGAGCTCCTGGAGCGAGTGGATGCGAGAGCGTCGCGCATCCTGGTTCTCACCGAGGGCGTGATTCTCTACCTCGATGAACGGCAGGTCGCCACGCTCGCCGACGATCTTCGTGCACTCGCTCACCTGGATGGTTGGATAGTGGACTACATGTCGAAGGAGAGCGTGGCTTACCGCGAGCGCGCCGGCCTGGACCGCCTGCCGGAGGAGGCGCGCTTCAGATTCAGGCCGGACGACTGGTTCCGATTCTTCGCCGCGCGCGGCTGGCACGTCCGCGAGCTGCGCTATCTCGCCGCCGAAGGTGCGCGATTCGGTCGCCGGCCACCGCTGCCGCCGCGAATCCGGCTGATGGTGAGGCTCCTCGGCTGGCTCGCGCCGAAGGAGCGCCGCGAAGCGCTCGCCCGCTTCGCCGGCTACGCTATCCTCGAGCCGTCCGCAGAGCGGCGCTGATCGTGGCCCTTTCTGGTTCCGAAGCTTATCTTGCGCGACCCCGCGCGCGGGACCATCCGCCGTGACATGCTCCGCCGACCTGTGAGGTTCCCATGTCGATCGACGAGAAGCCAAGCCGGAACGAGGAAGAGTACTTCCGCAAGCTCGACGCCGACCTGATCAAGGCACAGCGCGACAAGCTGGATGCCCAACGTGCCGAGCTCGAACGCACACAGCGCGACGCCCATCGCGCTCAGTGGTTCATGCGTTGCCCGAAGTGCGGCGAAGCGCTCGAGGAGCGCGACGTCGATCACGTGAAAGTGGATGTCTGCCCCGCCGGTCACGGCACCTGGCTCGATGCGGGCGAGCTGGAACTCCTACGCCAGACGGAGCGCCAGGGTCTGGGCAGAATCTTCGACGTGCTCGGCCGGAAAGCGCGGTAACGTTTCGGCGGCCCAGCGGGCCCGGATCTTCGATGCCCGGACCCGCTGGGCACGGTGCGCTCGGCGCCTCGCCGAGCGCACCAGCCGGGCATCACTCCTCGCGCAATCGGCACGGGCTCCGAGAGCCCCGCGCCGCGAACGTCATCCGCCACTCCGACGATCGTGACCCACGGCAGCTCTTTCGCGAAGCGGATCTGCCGAATACTGCGCGGTGCCTGCGGGACAGGTGCTGCACATCCCGGCGGTAATGGACGCCATGCATGCCGCGGCGCTTCGCGAACGTGTCTGACCGGTCCTCGCCGCCGGTATCCCACCTTGGCCCGCCAAATCGTGTAGCTTGCAGGGACGCGTAGCAGGAACAACTCAGCTCCTTCACTGGCAGAGCCATGACTACCGCACTCGAGAGATCCGCTTCCTTCATCGCCACCGAGGATCGGTGGGGCGCCCACAACTATCACCCACTCGATGTGGTCGTCGAGCGAGGTGAAGGCCCGTGGCTCTATGATGTGGACGGGAAGCGCTACCTGGACTGCCTGAGCGCGTACTCGGCAGTCAATCAGGGCCACTGTCACCCGCGCATCCTGGCCACGCTGCAGGAGCAGGCGCACCGCGTGACGCTCACTTCCCGCGCGTTCCGCAACGAGCAGCTCCCTCTGTTCTGCAAGGAGGTGGCCGAGCGCTGCGGGATGGAGATGGTGCTTCCCATGAACACGGGCGCCGAAGCGGTGGAAACGGCCATCAAGGCCGTGCGTCGCTGGGGTTACGAGAAGAAGGGAATACCCGCCGACAAGGCGGAGATCATCGTGTTCGAGAACAACTTCCACGGCCGGACCACCACCATCGTCGGGTTCTCCTCCGAGGAGTCGTATCGGGCCGGCTTCGGCCCGTTCACGCCGGGCTTCAAGTTGATCCCTTACGGCGACGCCGACGCGGTGGCGCGTGCCATCACGCCGAACACCTGCGCCGTGCTGATCGAGCCGATCCAGTGCGAGGCCGGCGTGCTGATCCCGCCCGAGGGCTATCTGCGGCGCGTGGCGGAGCTCTGCCGCGCGAACAATGTCCTTCTCGTGGCCGACGAGATCCAGACAGGTCTCGGACGCACGGGAAAGTGGTTCGCGTGCGAGCACGAGGACGTCAAGCCCGATGCGTACGTGCTCGGCAAGGCGCTGGCTGGCGGGTTCTATCCGGTGTCGGCCGTGGTATCTTCGCGCGAGGTGCTCGGCGTGTTCCGTCCCGGCACGCACGGGAGCACGTTCGGCGGCAATCCGCTGGGCTGCGCCGTAGCGCGCACCGCGCTCGCGGTGCTCGCCGATGAGCAACTGGTGGAGCGCTCCGCCGAATTGGGTGCATGGCTCCTGGGCGAGGTGTCATCGATCGAGCACCCGGACATCGTGAACGTGCGGGGACGCGGCCTCCTCGTGGGTATCGAGCTGAAGGTGCCGGCGCGCTCGTACTGCGAGGCGCTGCAGGAGCGAGGCATGCTCTGCAAGGAAACTCACGATCACGTGATACGCATCTCGCCCCCGCTGGTAACCTCCAGGGAGGACCTGACGTGGGCGGTGGAGCAGCTCCGGGCGGTGTTCGCGGCGTAGGCTTGGCCAGGCAGAGCACCGGATCGAAGAAGGGGCCGTAGCGCGGCAGACGCCGTTCTACGGCCCCTTCTTTTGCGTCGCCACACGCACGAAGTCGGCGAACTGTTCGACTTTCATGCGGCTGACATCTCCATCGTGATTCAACGAGAAATCCACGAATCCGGTGATGCCGTGCCACTGCCGCCATATCGCCCGGAAGGTATCGTAGCGCCAGTGCTCCAGGTCGGCCGTCATCACGCCGTAACGCAGCACCAGCCGGCCATTCTCCAGAGTCACGTCCGCCTCTCCGAACGCGCTGTCGGAATACGTACCGGCGTAGCGCGCGAGCGCGAGTGACGGTGAAGTCGCGACCTGCGGCGCCGCGCTCGCTTTTGCGGATCGCTCCGCGCTCCGCCTGCGCTGTTCGTTGCGCCTGGCGAGCCACTCCCCGCTCCAGTCGCGCGGCTGTTCGCGCAGGTAGCCATCCAGCGCCCGGAACATCAACGCGTACGAAACGTCGAGCGTGGCCGCGTTGGTGAGCACCACCACGCCGAGCCTCTCCTCCGGCAGCAGCGCCACCTCGCCCGTCATCCCCTCGATCGCGCCGCTGTGCTCCACGAGTTTGTGGTCCCGATAGTCGCTGAGGAACCACCCCATTCCGTAGGAGATCGAGTGCGCGGCGGGATAGCGCCGCTCGAGCGTGATTCGCGAGAGCGGCATCTGCTGCTGGTGCGTCTCGTCCAGAGTCGATGCATCCACCAGCGCGCGGCCACCCACTCTGCCGCTGTCGAGCTGGAAGCGGATCCATTTCGCGAGATCGAGGACGTTCGAGTTGATGGATCCGGCCGGACCGATGTTGTCGAGATTCCTGTACGGTACGACCTGGAGCGTGTCGTGGATGTCGATATGATTCGATGCCACGTCGCCGGCGCCGCGCAGGGCGCTGATGCTGGTGCTGGTGGACGTCATGCCGAGCGGAGTGAAGATGCGCTCCCGCAGCAGGTCATCCCACGACTTCCCGGCGGCGTGCGCCGCGACCTCGCCGGCAGTGAGGTAGCCGAGGTTGGAGTACTCGAAGCTCGCGCGGAAGCGCCACCGCTTGTCGATGAAGCGCAGACGCGAAAGGATCGTGTCGCGAGGCATGGTGGTGGCGTACCAGAGCAGGTCGCCACTTCGCCCCAGGCCGCTGCGGTGCGCGAGCACGTCGCGCAGCGTGAGCTCGCGGGTGATGTACGGGTCGGAGAGCTGGAACCATGGAAGGTAGCGGATGACGGGGTCGTCCCAGCGTAGCTTCCCTTCGCTCACCAGCATCGCGACCAGCGTCGCGGTGAAGGCCTTGGTGGCCGAGCCGATCGCGAAGAGTGTGTTCGGAGTCACGGAGTCCGGCTTCCCCATCTCGCGCACGCCGTAGCCTCTGGCGAAAACGACCGCGTCGTCGCGCACGACCGCTATCGCGACACCCGGAACCTTCCAGTCACGCATCGTCTGCGTGACGTAGGCATCGAAATCCGCGGATCCGGGCGCCGGCGTCTGCGCCGCGCAGGGGGCCGCGGCGAGGAGCGCCGCCGCGGCCAGTGTGATGGCGCGATGCATGGACATCGTACTCCTGGTGCTCACAGGTTCGGGTTGTTGACGCGCTCCACATCCGGAAGCGGGAAGCAGCGCTGGTCGCCGTAGATGCCGCCGAACGCGTACGGCACTGCCGCCGCCGGTGAGAGCGGCAGGTCGTAACGGCGGATGTCACCGAGCCGATGTCCCTCGAGGAACAGCTCCCGCCGCCGCTCCTCGATGATCTGCGCCCGTACGTCGTCGGGCGTGGCGGCGCTGTCGTCGTACGCAGCGATCCCCGCGCGGCTGTGGAGCTCGTTGATTATGTCCACCGCGCCATCGGGGTCGCTCGCCGCCAGCTCCGCCTCCGCGAGGATGAGCTGTGCTTCGGCCCATCTGGCAATGGCCATCGGCGACGTCGCCAGCGCGGCTTTCTCCGGCGCCCACACGATGGTCTGGCCGTTGGCGCCCTGTTCGCCGGTGTTGATCACCGCCACGCGCGGATCGGGGGCGCCATCCCACGTCACGTCCCGGAACGATGGTTCCACCGTCGCCGTGCCGTTTCTCCACGTCATGAGATAGAGCACGTTCTGACGGCGGGAATCGGCGGCATCCGGTGTCGTGGTTACGCTGAAGCCGTCGGGAATGAGTGCGGCATCCGCACCGGCTCCGGGCGCGTCGCCCCGGTCGAGGCGCGTCCGCGCGCGTCCGAGGAGGGCGAATTCGAGAAGCGTGGCATCTCCGGCCGCCGTGGCCGCCGCGATGGCCTTGTCGAAGCGCGCTTCTGCCTCCTGGAAGAGCGCTTCCGGTGTGAGCTCCGGGCCGAGGTTGATCGCCGCCGAGCACATCCCCTCGCCCAGGAGCACGAGGCTGTAGCCGGCGTACGCGGCGGACTGCGCGATCAGCTTCCCGCGGTTCGGCACCTCGGCATCCGTCCACGTCTCGAGTCGCGCGAGGATGGTATCGGCCGAAGCGCGGGCTACCGAGAGGGGAGTATAGATCCCCGGCTGCTGGACGCTCGTGCAGCCACCGGTGCCGTAGGGTCCGTCGGAGGGCACGGCACGCCGATCGTACTCGTAGTTGCTCGTCGCAGCCACCGAGGTTCCCAGCTCGTCGACGAACAGCGCGCTCCCACCCACGTAGCGGTTGAAAGCGCACTCGAAGTCGCTGATCGCGCCGTTCACGAGCAACTGCGCATTCTCCGGTACGTAGGCGTCGGTGGCGAGGATCTGTCCGGGGTTCTCCTGTTTGAGCGTGGTGATGTCGCTGCACGCGATCGCGGTGAGTGCCACGAGTGCGGTGCAGATGACGCGTCGTATGGCCACGTGGGCCGGTGTCCGGCGGCTCATCGGGTGATCCCCTCTCGAAGCGTGGATGGGCATGGTCAGAACGTGAGGTGGATGCTCGCGACGAACTGACTGAGCGGCGGCACGAGCCCCTGGTCCTCGTTCAACACGGAAGTGCTCGTGGGGTTGAACCGCACTTCCGGATCGGGGCCGCGGTAGTCGGTCCAGGTATGAAGCTCGCGCGCCGCAAGGGTGATCGAAGCGAGCGACACGCCGGCGCGTCGCAGCCACGGCTCGGGAAGAGTGTAGGTGGCCGACACCTCGCGCAGCTTCACGAACGAGGCATCTTGTATGAACGCGTCTTCGATACCATGGCTCGCACCGGTCGTGGAGAGCTGCGCGAGGTACAGGGGCGAGTATCGCTCCGGGTAGTAGTTGGCCTCGCAGAGGCCGACGCCGAGCGCCCCGTTGCAGCGCACTTCTTCGTCGGAGTTGAACATCTTGTTGCCTCGCTTGAAATCGACGAGTGCGTACAGGCGAAGGCGCTGGAACAGAGTCACGGTGTTGGAAATCGCCCCGGTCACCTTGGGCGTCGGCGTGCCCCAGTAGACGAAAGGCGCATCGGCGCACGCGAGCGGTGCCTGGCCCGCGCCGCCGTCGCAGAGCACATCGGTCGCGAAGCCCGTGTCTGGATCGCGGTCGGCGTGCACCACGCGCCGCACCCAGAAGCCTCCGATCGTGTAGCCCACCACGTCGTTCTGGTGGCGCACGATCACCGAAGGGAGATCGCCCATGTCTTCTATCCGGTCGCTGCTGGTACCGACGTTGCCGCCGATCTCCCACATCACGCTTTCACGCTGGAGCGCCAGGAAATCCGCCTGCAGCTCGACTCCGTGGTTGCTCACCTCGCCCAGATTCACGTAGCGCGTTCCGGTGAACCCCACTGACGGTGCGGTGGGCTGCTGCAGGATCGCGTCGGTGGTGCGCTTGTCGAAATATGTGAAGTCGAGTGTGAGCCTGTCGAATAGCTGCGTCTCGAAGCCCAGCTCCACCTCCTTCCCTCGCTCGGGACGGAGATCGGAGTTACCTACGGAACCGGGCGTGACCGCGTTCGTGTTTCCCGGTCCCCGTACCGGGACGAGCGTGCGCAGCGCGGCGAAGGCGGCCGGCTGGCGGCCGGACTCGCCGTAGGCAGCGCGCAGCCGCAGGGTGTTCACGAAGCCCGCGTTCCAGAACGGCTCCTCGCTCACGACCCATGATGCGCTCACTTTGGGGTACGTGACCCACTTGAAGTCCTCGCCGAACGCGCTGTTGTTGTCGACGCGGATCGCGCCCGTCAGGAAGAGCCGGTCGCGCCAGCCGAACTGCTGCTGTGCGTAGGCACCGATGGTAGTGTTGAGCAGCTCGTCCTGGCGCGCCGGGTTCTGCAGCGCGGTCGCCGAGACCGTCTCGACGTTCGGTGCCGGGAAGCCACTGCCGCCGAGGAAGCTCGTGGTCTCGCGCGTACGATAGAACTGTCCGCCCACGGAGGTGGCCGAAGTGATCGATGAGCCGAGGCCGGTGCGCGCCGTGCCGGAGTAGTCGGCCGTGATGACGGTGGTGTTCGCCACTGTCTGGCCTATGCGTCCCGCGGCCTGCGTGGCGGTGAGAAAGGACGCCAGGTCGGGCGGCGCGAAGCGCTCCAGGGCGCGGCTGTCCTCGCCCGCGCGGTCGATCCCGAGGATGAGCCGCTGCGAGAACCAGTCCGCCGGACGGTGGTCGAAGGTGGTGCTGCCCGTGAAGCGCCCGATCGCCTGTGAGTTGTCGTACAACCGCTGCGGCACCTCGGGCGGTACCACGAAGAAGCCGCGCGAATCGGGGTAGAGAACCGGATGCCCCACTTTGGCGTCGAGCATGGCGGAAACGCTCCCGTCCGCGCCGAGGTGGGACGTACCATCGACGTAGTTCAGGCTCGTCGACACATCCAGCTTCGGGCTCGGCACCAGGTCGAGATTGGCGTGCCCGCTGAACTGCGTCAGGGAGTTGTTCGGTTCGATGCCATCGTCGTCGCGGTATGCCCCGGAGACGTAGTAGCGCCACGACTCCCTTCCGCCGGAGAGGGCGAGGTTGTACTGCTGCGTGCGGCCGTTCGTGAAGATCGGGGTTCCCCGGGCCTTCTCCTGTTCGATGGCGTTCCACGGTAACACCGCGCCGGTGCCCGGGTCCCTGGCGTAGTTCGTGGGCATCCGTTCTTCCGGATTCATGAACCAGAGGGTGCCCTGGCGAACGCTCGCCGTCCACTGCGGCGCTCCATCGCCGCGCGCGCCCCTGCGGGTGATGATCTGGATGACGCCGTTCGACGCTTCGGTCCCGTACAGAGTCGCGGCGGCTGGTCCCTTGATGACCTCTATGCTCTCGATGTCCTCGGGGCTGATGTCGTTCAGCCGCGCGGCGACGTTCGCGCGTGCGGAGCCGAATCCACCGGTGCCGCTGGGACCCGACGCCACGTCGTTGTTCACCCGCACGCCATCGATGTAGAGAAGAGGAGAGCCGCCCAGGGAGAGACTCGACCGGCCGCGGATCTGGATGTTCGGACCCGCCCCCAGGCGGCCGCCGTTGGGGACCACAACCACACCCGGCGCTCGCGCATTGAGGAGGCTTCCGAGATTCGAGGCCTGCGAGCGCGCCAGCACATCGCTCGCATCGATGGACGACACCGCGTTGCCGATCGCCCGCCGCTGCTCGCCGCCGGGCGTGCCGGTGACGATCACCTGGTCCAGCGCCGTGGCCGTGGCCTCGAGGGCGAAGTCCGCCGTCACCACCGAATCGGCAACCACCGTCACCGCCTGTCGTGCCGGCGCGTAGCCGATGCGGCGGGCGCTCAATGTCGCGCTTCCGGGCGGCGCGCCGTCTATACGATACCTCCCGTCGGAGTCGGTGACCGCGGCGGCCGTTCCCCCTTCCAGCCGCACCGCCGCGCCGGTGATGGCTTCCATGGTCCGCGCATCGGTCACTCGTCCCGTGATGGTGCCGGCCTGCGGCGGAGAGGGCGGTGGCGGGCGCCGCACCAGCGCGGCAGATCCGGACGGTGTGAACACCACGTCCACATCGCTGTCCAGGAGTACGTCCGTGAGCGCGGCGGCGACTGTGATCCCCTCGGCTTTCAGCCGCACGTTGCCGCCGGCCGGCACTATCTGGTCGGAGAACATGAGCTCCAGCCCCGCCTCGCGCGCTATGACGCCGATGGCAGTGCGCGTGGTCGCGCCGTCGAGATCGAGTGTTATCCGTCGAGCGAGCGCCGGTACGCGTGCGACGTCGAGCGGTAGCTGCCGCGTTCCCGAGGCGAGTAGGAAGCGCGGACCGCGCTCCGCGAGCTGGCCGGGGAGGAGACCGAGCGCCGGCCCGCGCCCCGGTCCCGCCTGGGCGCTCATGGATTCGTGAGGCGTGACGGTCGCTGCGAGCAGCGCGCCGAGCAGCAGAAATGGAAGTCTACGGCACATGATGCGGCTCCGGTTGGGCGTCGTGCGGCGGTGACCCGGGGGTCGGGCTCTTCATCTGGGCGGCCGCGCCGCCCTGCGTGCATGGAGCGTGATCGTTCGCCCGCGCTCCTCGGCGCGGGCGCCCAGGGAGAGAGCTACGAGGTCGATGGCCTGGGAGAGAGGACCATCGCTCAGCGTGGCGGTGAGTGTGCCTCGCGCGAGGGTGGAGTCGGCGATCAGCATTTCGACGTCGTACCATCGCCCGATCTCGGCGAGAGCATCCGGCACCGGGGTGCGGTCGAACACGAGCGTGCCTCGTACCCAGGAGGTGAAGCGCGTCGTGTCGACTCCGTGCGATACGACGGTCTCGCCTCCCGGACGGAGCCGGGCGAGGTCGCCGGAACGGAGGAGCGGCTCGGAGTCGGCGCGTCCGCTGTCCTGGCCGACTCGGACGAGCCCCTGCGTGACCACCACACTCACCGCCCGCTCACCCGCGTACGCCCGCACGCCGAAGCGCGTGCCCAGGTCGTGGATCAGCGCGTGAGCGGCGCGGACCGTGAAGGGACGACTTTCGTCATGAGCGACATCGAAGTATGCCTCGCCTTCGAGAGTGATCTCCCGTGCAAGGCTATCGTAGCTCGCCGGCAGGACGATCCGGCTCGCGGGCGCGAGCACGACGCGCGTTCCATCGACCAGTCGTACTTCCGCTCGCTGGCCGCGCGTGGTGGCATACTCGCGCGTCGGCGCCATGACGGCCGGCTGCGGGGTCGCGCCCGGTGCGTGACGTTCGAGCAGCCGCGCCACGCCGCCCGCCGCCATGATCGCGAGGGCAGCCGCCGCGATGTGCCGGGCGACTCCGTTCCTCCCCCGCTGACGGATGGCCAGCCGCGGTGCCGTGAGCGTACGCGGTGGGCCGGGCGTGGGAAGATCGGGCGCCGCCCGGTCGCATTCGCCGCGCACCATGCGCAGCGAACCGGACGGTCCCACCGCTTCCGCCATGGATGCGACCCGCTCCGCGATCCGCGTCCAGATGGCGTGTGCCGCTGGTACCTCGTCGCCATCGTCGTCGCGGATGCCGAGCTCGTTTCGCAGGGCGGCCACGAGGGCCGCGTTGCCGGGGCGCGCCGCCAGCCAGCGCCGCATTTCCGCGAGCTGCTCGGGTGTGCAATCGCCCGCGAAGTAGTGATCGAGCAGCGCGGGGTCGATGGGATCGTGCGAGTGGGATGTGGTCACGTCCACGATGTGAGCTGTCGGAGAGGGCGTTGCCGCGCGAAGCGAACGACGTCATCGAAGTCCTCGAGGAGTGCAACGCGCGGGCGCGGCGAGAACCCTAACTGCCCCGGAGACTCAGGAGGGGTCGACGATGCGGCGCAGTGCGTCGAGCGCGCGAGCTATGCTGAACTCCACCGCCTTGACGGAGCAACCCATCACTTCTGCGATCTCCGTGTTCTTGAGCTGCCTCTGCCATCGCAGCGTGATGGCCTCGCGCGCACGACGTGGGAGAGTCTGAATGGCTTCGTGCAGCTCGTCCGCCAGTGCCCACTCTTCCTGGCGGCGAACCGCATCGGCTGCATCGCACGCAGCCTGGCTCATCCCGGCAAGAGCGCGCTCGTCGTCGGCCGCCGGCCGTCGATCAGCGCCGCGCTGGTCGGCGGGAGGCCCGCTGCGTTCGTAGAATGCGCGTTCCAGACGCGCGTGCCGCAGCCACGAGATCGCGGCGTTGCGAACGGCGACGAAGAGATAGGGTGCCAGTCGCTCCCCGCCGTGCAGCTCGAGCCTCCGCTCCCAGACTCGGAGGAAAACATCCTGGATCAACTCCTGCGCCACGTCCGGTGAGCGCACGAAGTGATGGGCATACCTGTATAGCCCACCGTAGTGAGCCTCGAACGCTTCGGCGAGCGCACTCTGCGCGCCCGCGCGGATCCCCCGCAGGATACGCTCGTCCCTTGCCTCGGGCGACTCGGCGGTCGCCGGTGTGGAGAGAGAGATGGCCTCGAGAGCCCGCATCGACACGGCGTCGGAGGTGTCGTGGTCAACCGGCGCTGGCAGCGGCCAATCGCCGTTGGAGAGAGGCAGAGAGAGAGAGAAAGACCGGTCCCGCAACGGCGCGAGCCATGATGCAGTGCGCCAGGACATCACGCCCATGAGAACTAACAACGCGCGTGGAGCCCGAAAACCCTAAGTCGGCCACGGTCGCCCGAGGCGGCAGGCGGGCACCCGTGCGCGGCGTGAGACGCCAGCTACCCGGTCAACGGCGTGAGCACCGTCCGGATCGACTCGATCGGAGCGGCGAAGATCGAAAGCTGGTCGGGATCCGCGAATACCGTCTCGAAGTCCACCGGCGCGAAGGCGCGCGCGAGCCGCTGGGCGTAGCTCGCGCGCAGGATGCGCGTGTAGTAGTCCACGTCGTAATCGCGAGGGTCGCCGCCGCCATCCTCC
This sequence comes from uncultured Gemmatimonadaceae bacterium, assembly GCA_964616815.1. GTDB lineage: Bacteria > Gemmatimonadota > Gemmatimonadetes > Gemmatimonadales > Gemmatimonadaceae > JADGGM01. Next base: position 119,942 of record CAZTTY010000001.1, read on the forward strand.
ACCAGCCCGCCCTCGCCGTTCTGCCTCCGGTACACGCGCACGCGGTCGCCGACGTCCCAGCGCGCGCGGCCGGCGGCGAGCAACGCCTCGTAAGCGATCTCGCGGCGCCGCTCGCGGGCCGCCAGGTACTCGCTGCGCGACTTGCCGAGCCGCACGCGCTGCGACACATCGTACGTGGTCGCCGCCCGCGAGCGCAGCTCACCAATCGCGGCCAGATATGCGTCCCGCACGCCGGGGACGTCGCCCTCGAGGAGACGCGTTATCGCAGTGCGCAGGAAGCGCTCGCCGAACGGCTCCGAGCGGCTCGACCTGAACGCCACGCCGCGCAGCAGCAGCGCGCCGTCGTAGCCGAGCAGCGCGTAGTTCTTCGGCTCGTGCGAGAGCATGGCCGCGTAGCGCCCGTCGAGCTCGAGCTGCACCAGCGGGGGGAGCAGCGCCGCCACCTCGGCCACCACGCGCCGCTCGTCCGCCTCGCGCCACGCTTCAGGAACGGAGAAGTAGACGCCGTCCGTATCGGCTTCCAGGAGCGTGACGCCGCGCGCGGCCAGCTCGCGGCACATGAGCGCGAGCACTTCGCGGCCGCGACGGGTGACTTCGTTGGCCGCGTGCACGTCGGCGAAGCGGGTCAGCCCGCCGGCGGCCAGATACCCGTAGGCGGAGTTCACCACGATCTTGAGCGCGGCCGACACTCCCTCGTGTGTGTGGCGCTCCGCGGATCCCGGTGCCGCAGCGCGCGCGTACGCCTTCGCTTCGAGACGGCGCTCCACCAGCGCGTCCACCATCAGGAGCAGCCCACCGAGCCGATCGCGCGAGGGGCCTATGCGATACGATCGCATGAGCGACGGATACAGGCTCGCCACGTCGGCCTTCACCACGCGGTGCGCCACGCCGGATGCGAAGAGATGCAGCGCGGCGCCGCTGTGCGGGGTGCCGTCGCTCTCCCGGTGCGCTGGCAGGGCGAGCCCCGCGCGCAGGTAGGCGCGCACGAGCAGCGGGTCGATAACGCCGGTGGCCGCTCCCGCGTCGGCGAGCCGCTCGTAGCGCCGCGGGACCATCTGCGCGAGCGCGTATGCCGCGCCGCCGAGCATCCGCGAGAGTGCCGCCACTTCCTCCACGTCATCCGTGGCGTAGCGGCGCACGCGCTCCGGATCGGCGCGCCATGTAGAGTGTATCAGGTGGCCGGGCATGTATTCGCGGTCGGGCGCCGCGATGCCGAGATGCCGCGCGACCGCCTTGAGGCCGTGCCCGGGGAGGTCGCGCGTGGAAAAGTCGTAGCGGCGCACGGCGTCGAGCGTGTCGATCAGCTCGCGTCCCGGCGCCACGAAGCGGACACGCCGCTCGTCGGCCGCATCGCCCGAGATCGAGCGTGCGCGCACCCCACGGCGCGCGCCGCGTATCGTCAGTCGTGCACCGGCCACGCGCCCGAGTATGAGGGGTATGCCCAGTCGTCTGGCGCGATGTTCCAGGAAGGGGAGGTCGAAACCCTGGAGATTGTGGTTCTCGATGACGTCGGGATCCGCGGCGCGCACGCGCTCCAGGAGGCGGCGTACGAGGTCGGCTTCAGCCGCGTCTCCCTCGCCCGCGGCCTCGAGCACCTCGGCTCGGCCGCCGTGGTAGCGGATGGCGATCATGAAGATGCGATCGCGCCGAGCGTCGAGACCCGTGGTCTCGAGGTCGAACTGGAGGCGATGCAGCTCGTCGAATGGCAGGTCGCGGAAGTACGTCCGGCCCGTGGCTACCAGGTACTGTTCCTCCGGCGGCAGGACGAGGATACTCTCGCGCGGAAGGTCGCCCGTGCGTTCGATCCGCGCGCCCAGCCGTTCGCTCGCGCCGCGCAGGACGGCCCGCGTCAGCGTTTTGGCGTCGTCCGCGGCGACCAGATGGCGCAGCGTCCCGGGACCGGCGAGCTCGCGATGCTGGACGGAACCGTCTCGCCGAACGCCATCTCCCGCTTCGAACGCATCATCCACGCGCACGAGCCGGGGTCCGAGATGGAAAAGATCCGCGATATGCTCGACGACCATCCACGGTCGGAAGGCGTGCCGCTCGCGAAGCAGCTCGCCGCTGCCGGGAACCCTGCGCCAGACGGTGGCACTTCCATCCCGCGTGGCGTGGATCGAGACGATCCCCGGCGTGTGATCCCACCCGTAAAGCAGCTCGTCACCCATCGCGCTCATGCACCGTGCAATGTACAGCGCCGCCCGGAGCGGCAGGGGGGCGGGTCCGCGACTTGCGGCGTGCCGCAACGCACTAGATTTGGAGATGGACGAACGAGGAGAGCGGTGGGCGCTGTTGCCGCACCCTACCTCTCGACGTCCATAAGGAGTGAATGGATGGCGCGAAGCTGGTTCGGCGAGCTGGGCGACCGCGTGCGGCGCGCCGTAGCGGAGGCTCGAGGGATGGAGAAGCACGAAGTTCGTGGTCTCGAAGCGGTCGTGGAGAATACCCGGCCGGATATCGAGACCGCGCGCGTACTCCAGCGTCTGGATGAATCGCTGGCGCTCATCGAGCGCTTCCAACCCTGGCGGCTGACGCATCTGCGGCGCGATCTGCGGCGCATCAAGGTGGCGCGCTTCCCCTGTCGCGGTGCGTACTTCCCGCTCGAGCGAACGGTGCTGACCGAGCTGACTTTCCTGGCGCGCACCGACATCGGCCCGGCCACGGTGGCGTCTTCCATCGTGCACGAGGGGATCCACGCGCGCGTGGCCGAGATGGGAGTGAGCCCGGAGAATCGCGACCTTGCACGCGAGGAGCGGCTCTGCCGGCGCGCGGAGCTGGAGTTCGGTCTCGCGCTCCCACCGGAGATCGGTGCGCCCGTGGTGGAACGCGCGCGCACGAGCCTGGCGCTCGAGGATTCCGAGGTGGCGCCCGCCATCGACTGGCGCGAAGCGCTGGCGCGACAGGCCGCGGTGGATCGCGGCGATCCGGGTTGAGCGCGGCCGGGATCGTCGTTCCCTTTTCTCCGAGCCGGTCGCGGCAGCTCGAAGCGGCCGAGGCGCTCGTTGCGCGCGTGGTGCCGGGCGCGGCGAGCAGCTTCGTGATCGAGGAGATCCCGGCGGTGGATGGCCGCGACAACTTCGAGGTGGAGAGTCGCGGCGCGAAGGTGATCCTGCGCGGCTCCAGCGGCGTCGCCGTCGCGTCCGCGCTGAACTGGTATCTGGAGCGCATCGTCGGCGTCAACGTGAGCAACCCGCTGGAGCCGATCGAACTTCCCTCGCCGCTCCCCCGGGTGCGCCGCCGCGCGCGCGTGACCACACCGTATCGACATCGCTACTTCCTGAACTACTGCACGTTTGCGTACAGCATGGCGTGGTGGACGTGGCGCGAGTGGGAGAAGCTCATCGACTGGATGGCGCTCAAGGGAGTGAACCTTCCGCTCGCCATCACGGGACAGGAAGCCACCTGGCAGCTCGTGCTCAGGGATGTCGGTTTCAGCGATGAACAGATCCGCGACTTCCTCGTGGGGCCGGCATACCTGCCGTGGGGATGGATGGGGAACATCGACCTGCTCGGCGGACCGCTTCCCGAGGCGTGGATCGTCGCGCACGCGGAGCTGGAGCGGAGGATACTCGCGCGCGAGCGCGAGCTGGGGATGACGCCGGTGCTCCAGGGCTTCACCGGCCACGTCCCCGAATCGATTACGCAGGTGGTGCCGTCGGCCGCGATCCACCGGACCGGGGACTGGTGCGCGGGTTTCGGCGGAACCTGGTTCGTGGATCCGCACGATCCCCTGTTCCTGCGGATGGGCACCGCGTTCATCGAGCGGCAGCGGGAGCTGTACGGCAGCGATCACTACTACGCGGCGGACCCCTTCAACGAGATCGACCCGCCCACGCACGATCCCGCGTTTCTCGAGGCGATGGGACGGGCGATCTACGAGCCGATGCGCGTCGCTGACCCGAAGGCCGTGTGGGTGCTGCAGGCGTGGTTTCTCTTCTACAAGACGGCCTTCTGGAAGGAGCCCGAGACGCGTGCGCTTCTCGGCGGCGTCCCCGACGACGGGATTCTGATACTGGATCTCTACGGCGACGGGCACCCGGTATGGGTGGAGCACGAGGCGTTCTACGGGAAGCCGTGGATATGGAACGTGATCTACAACTTCGGCGACCAGGTCAGCGCGCACGGCGATCTGCCGGGCATCGCGCGCAATCTGCAGAAGGCGATCTCGAGCCCGTACCGCGGCCGACTGGAGGGGATCGGCATGGCGATGGAAGGGATCGGCTACAACCCGGTCATCCCCGATTTCGTGATGGACATGGTGTGGCGCAGGCGCGCTCCCGCCACTGGACCCTGGTTGCACGGCTACGTGCGTCGTCGCTACGGCGAGCCGAACGCGCTCGCGTGGCGCGCCTGGCAGATGCTTCTCGCTACCGTGTACCGGAGCACCACGCAGACCGGCAACTTCCTGGTGGAGCGCCCCGGGTTCTACAGGGAGGGCGTGCACTATCGGTCGTACCCCGTCGCGCCGTACGACGAGCGAAAGGTGGTGCGCGCGGTGGCGATGCTGCTGGAGGCGGCGCCCCGGCTGGGGGAGAGCGATACCTACCGGTACGATGTCGTGAATCTCACTCGCCAGGTGCTCGGCCACCTAGGACTCCCTCTGGTGCGAGAAGTGGAGGACGCGTATGTGCGCGGCGACCTGCCCGCGCTGGATGGCGCCGAGCGCCGCATCGCGGCGCTGCTTCGCGATCTCGACGCGCTCGTGGGCACGCGGCGCGAGTTTCTGCTCGGACCGTGGCTCGAGGCGGCCAGAAGCTGGGGCACGAACGAGGCGGAGCGCCGCCTCTACGAGTGGAACGCGCGAAACATCATCACGATGTGGGGTACCGCCTGCACCGAGGGCCAGTGGGAGGACCTCAACCTCTACGCGCACAAGCAGTGGCAGGGGATGTTCGTGGATTACTATCTCCCGCGTTGGCAGGACTTCATCGCGAGGCTGCGCCTCTCTCTGGAAGAGGGCGTGCCGTTCGATCGTGTTCCGTATCTGGCCGACATGTGCGCATGGGAGCAGGCGTGGTGCGAGCGCACTGACGGCCATCCCCTGGAACCGCGCGGCGACGAGCTCGCGATCGCGCGCGGGCTGCTCGCCAGGTACTTCCCCGCGGGCGCCTGAAGCGAGAAGGGGTGCACCGTCCGGTGCACCCCTTCTCGCTCGAGCGACCGACGGCGATGGAAGCGCCGCGTCCGCGATCTCAGCTCGACGCTATCCTCTGCACCACGTCCTGCAGCGCCCGCACACGCTCCGCGTCGCTGGAGCTGCCGGCGTCGCTGCCCAGCTCACCGGCGAGCTTCGTGAGCGCCGTAGAGCGTGCCGATCCACTCGCCTGCTCGGCCGCGTCGAGCGCGTTGGAGATGGCGGTGGTGCGCGCAGCAGGGAGGCCGCCGTCGCGGACGAGCTGGTCGACGTAGGCGCGAGCTACCGGGAAGGCCGCGGGCCAGGTGATCCTGGGCTGCGACTGGGGGTTCAGCGCATCCAGATGCACGAGCTTGGCGGCATCGATCTCGTTCTGCGTGAGATCAGGCGTAGGCGTGAGCTGGAACACGTCGAGCCCGCGCGCGATCTCCGAAGCGTAGATGTAGCCGTTGTAGTAGTAGCTTCCCCAGTATCCACCGAGCACCATCTCGGTGGAGTCGATGGGGCCGCGATCGTAATAGGCGATCTCCTTCGGGTGCGCCGGGTCGGTCCAGTCGAAGACCGACGTCCCGCCCTGATACCATGCCTGCACCATGATCGTGCGGCCGGGTACGGGGATGAGATTGCCGTTGTGTGCGACGCAGTTCTCCTCGGGAGTCTGGGCCGCCGGCATCTTGAAGTAGCCGGCCTTCGTGAGCTTCCCGTCCTTCAGATGGAAGATCGCGTCGGCGCCCCAGTCGATGGGGTCCGTGGCCCGGCACTTGGGCTGCGTGCCGCCGCCCCACTCGTCGGTGAAGAGCAGCGCGGAGCCATCGTTGCTGAAGGTGGCCGAGTGCCAGAAGGCAAAGTTGGAGTCGGCCACCGCCTGAAGCCGTACGGGGTGCTCGGGGTCGTGGATGTCGAGGAGGAGGCCGTATCCGGAGCAGGCGCCCGCTGCCAGGCCGAGCTCGGGATAGACGGTGATGTCGTGACACTGGGAGGGACCGCTGCTCTTGCGGGCGCTGCGCGGCGGGATGCCGAGGTCCACGCCCATCGCCTTCAGCGAGTCGTTGGCCGCCTCGAACTCGTCCGACGCCGGATCGTGGTTCATGAGGTTCGAGAGATACCGTGCCGCGCGAGTCGAATCGTCGGACGTGGCGGTGGCAGGGAGGCCGATCCGGCCGAGGAACTGGCGGGCGGCCCGCACGGCGGCGCCGTTGGCGGTATCGGCGTACGCCACGCCGTGAGTCGGCGGCGCGGTGAGGTCGTTGAAGATGCGCGGCGAGCTCACGATCTTCGCCTGCTCCGGGTGGTCGACCGGTACCTTGATGACTTCGATGCGGAAGAGGGCCGTATTGGGGTCGGATACGTCGCCGCCCTGGCAGCCGGCCAACTCGCTGTTCGACCGCACGCCCGCCAGACCCGACACGTAGATGTAGACGGTATTCGGATCCCGGGGGTCGGGGACCAGCGTGTGCGTGTGCGAGCCGCGGCACGTCTGTACGTCGGCCACCTGCTTCGGCTGGAGCGGGTTGGAAACATCGAAGATCCGGATGCCCAGCATCCGCTCCTTGCTCACGCTGTCCTGGATCCCCTGCGTTCCGCAGTCCAGGCGGCTCCCGCCGTTCTCAGCCGAAACGAAGAGAAGGTTCCGGTAGATGGAGACGTCGCCCTGCTCCGTGAAGCAGACGTCCGCCTTGGTGAGCTTCGGCTTCGTGGGGTCGGAGATGTCCCAGATCTGGATGCCGCTGAAGTTCCCCTGGTAGAGGTAGTTCCCCTCGAAGGCGAGATCGGAGTTGGCGTAGGTGAGCCCACCGGGATCGTCGGGATGGAAGATGGCCGGCTTCCGCACGGTCGACACGAGGTCGAGCCCCTTCGAGGCGGTGGCCGCGTCGTACAGACCGGCCTTCAGCCCCACACGGGGGTCATCGGTGACCGCCTGCGCGTGGGCGGGGCGAGGCGCGGCGAGCGCGAGCGACGCTGCGGCGACGATGGCCGTACAGGCGGCGGCGAGGCCGCGGGAGACAACCTGCGGACGTTTCATCTGGACTGTCCCGTGTTGAGCGTGTTGAGAATCTTCTCCATGCGTGCGATCTCGGCGCGCTGGCCGGCATCGACGTCGGTCGCGAAGGCGAATACCTCCGACTGCTGTCCCGCGCCAGGCGTGGCGAAGAGCTCCGCGACCATCGCCAGAGCGCCCTCGTGATGCCTGATCATCCCGGTGAGATAGAGGCGGTCGAATGAGGAGTCGCGCGCGGCGTCGAGCTGGCGCATCTGCTCCGGGGTGAGCATCCCCTCCATGAGCATCGGGTGGCTGCCCATGTCCATTCCCGGCATCCCCATCCCGCTGGAGTCGTGAATCGGCTCGTCGCCGCCGGAGAGCATGTGCAACGGGTCGGGCGTGGGGAGGCGGCGCTTGCGCAGCCACTGCTGCATCACCGTAATCTCGTCGCGCTGCGAAAGCGCGATGCGCTTGCAGAGGATCTGCAGGTCGGGCCGCGCGCCGTGCGTCGGCGCCCAATCGGACATGACCACGGCCTGCGCGTGGTGCATGATCATTCCCTGCATGAAGTGGACATCCGCATCGGTGTAGCCGCGCCGCGCGGAAGTCGAGTCCTGCCCCGGGAGCGCGGCGGCCGCGAGGAAGGCGAGCGCGAGTGGAAGCGCAGCGAGCCGCACGCGCGGCGGCGGGCCCGGATTTCGTGAGAGTATCGACGTCACTGTGGCGATATGCGTCCTGGGTCGAGGGTGAGCGAACATTTCTATCTACGGCAGGGGCTCGGCGGTTGTTGCAGCGGAGTCAGCGGTTGGCGACGACGTCGGATCTCTCGTGTAGACCGGGCGCTCTCGATGTTCGCGCTTCCCCCGGCCGGGCCGGCGGCCCCGCCGCCCATTGCTACGGAAAAACTAGTTGACAGTAGTCCGTGGTCTGCATATACTACTGGAAGATCCGTAGTTGGCCGCTCGGGCGCGCCGGTTCGCCGCTCCGCGCGGCATGCCATCACCCTCGAACGAGGCTGCACCATGGACGAGATCTACTTTCCGCCGCGCGAGCTCGAGGTCATGAGCATACTCTGGCGGCTCGGCTCGGGAAGTGTCTCCGAAGTGCGCGACGAGCTCTCGGAGAAGCTGGCGTACACATCCGTGCTGTCCGTGCTGCAGACGCTCGAGGAGAAGGGCTATGTCCGGCACGAGGCGGAGGGAAGGGCGTATCGCTACTTCCCTACGGTGGACGCGGAGCGCGCCGGCGAGAGCGCGCTCGCGCGCATACGCGATGCGGTTTTCCACGGATCCGCGGAGCGGATGTTCGCCCAGCTCGTATCCGATCGTGGACTCGGCCGTAAGGAGCTCGAGCGGATGCGTCGCCTCCTCGCCGAACGATTGAAGGAGGAGCAGTGACCGCCGCATGGATGGCGTACGCGCTTCTGGTGGGCGTGGTCGTCGCCCTGGCGGCGCACGCCATGGATGGCGTCTGCCGGATCGCTCGCCAGCCGGCGCGCTGGGTATGGGCGGCGGCCATGGCGCTCACGGTGGTGCTGATCGCGCTCGCGCCGCAGCGCACCGTGCGCAGCGCCGCGGTGGCACTGCCGGCCGGCTTCGACGCTGCGGTGACTACGACCGGGACCGGCGAGGAGAGCGTGCTCGAGCGCGTGGCGGCGTCGCTGCACGCTGTTCGTGGCGCGATCGAGACCGGCGCGGCCAGGGGCTTCGCCGCGGCCGGTCGCCTCGCTACGAGCTCCGTGGAGCGCTGGCTCGCGGCCACGTGGCTGGCGCTCTCCGCCGTGGTTCTCGCGCTGTTCTTCGGAGTGCACGGCCGGCTGCGCCGCGCGAAGCGAAGCTGGCCCGTAACCGAGCTCCACGGCACGCGGGTGCGACTCGCTCCCCGTGCGGGCCCCGCTGTCGTGGGAATAGCGCAGCCGGAGATCGTGGTGCCGCGCTGGCTCCTGCTGCGCGACGACGCGGAGCAGCGGATGGTGGTGGCGCACGAGGGCGAGCACCTGCGCGCGCGCGACCCGCTCCTTCTCACCGCGGCGTGTCTCGTGGCGGCGCTGGTGGCGTGGCATCCCGCGATATGGTGGATGCTCTCGCGACTGCGCCTCGCGGTCGAGCTCGACTGCGACCGCCGAGTCGTCCGGAGAGGCTTCGCGCCGCGCCGGTACGGCGAGCTGCTCATAGATCTCGCCGGCAGATGCACCGGCGGAATGCGAATCGGCGCGCCCGCGCTGACGGACGGTCCTTCACACCTCGAACGGAGATTGATTGCCATGACATCCCGTCGTCCGAAGTACGCGCGTGCCGCGGCATGCGCGCTGGCCGTCTGCTCGGCCGTCCTCTTCGCGTTGGCGTGCGACGCGAAGCTGCCCACCAGCGAGGATGTGAAGTCGATGGACGTTTCGGCGGCCGGCTCCGGCGAGGGAGATGCGTGGACGTTCGGCGCCGAGCCGGCCGACTTCCGGGCCGACTCGGGGAGAGATCTCTCCGCGCGGCGGCGTACTCCGCTGGAGGGGAGGACGTTCGAGGGGGTTCTGCTCGTCGATGGCGCTCGCGTGGCCAACGAGAGGCTCTCTTCGATCTCGCCGGGCGAGATCGTGAGCGTGGAAGTCGTGAAGGGAGACGCGGCTCGCGCCAGATACGGCCGGCTCTATCCGGACTCGAGCGTGGCCAACGGAGTCATCGAGATCACCACGCGACCGGACGCGAAGGAGCCGCGTTAGACGGGCGCCCGGCGCGGTCGCGATTCGCCGGGCCCGCCTCCGCCGCAGTAGCGTTGCTGGTGGCGGCGCGGTAGCTGCGTGTTGTACCTTGTCGGACCCGCGTACGGCGATCGCCGTACGCGGGTCCACGTGTCTCGGGAGCGTCGCTTCGTTGCTCCTCATTGCTCGTGCCAACCCATCGACAGGAGCCAGGCACCATGCTACGTATCGCACCTCTCATCGCGCTGCTCTGCACGGCGCCTGTGGCCGCGCAGACGCCGGACGACCCGCCTCCCACCAACTTCGCGGTCTCGGTCGCGGGGAATGCCTGGCGGAGCGTGGCAGGCTACATCCAGAAGGCCGCCGAGCAGTTCCCGGAATCGGACTACGACTTCAAGCCTGCTCCCGAAGTCCGCACCTTCGGCGAGTTGATCGCCCACGTGGCGGGCGCTGAGGCGATGTTCTGCGCGGCCGCGCTCGGCGAAGCGCCCCCCGCGGAGGATGCCGTGGAAAAGGACGCGAAGAACAAGGCCGCGCTCGTCGCCGCTCTGAAGAAGTCGTCGGATAGCTGCGTACGCGCCTACGCCCAGACCGATCTCCAGGCCCAGGCGAAGGTGAAGATGTTCGGCCGGGAAGTGTCGAAGCTCGACGTATTCGTCATGAACGCGACGCACGACAACGAGCACTACGGGAACATCGTCACCTACATGCGGATCAAGGGGATGGTGCCGCCATCCAGTCAGCCCTCGCGCTGAGACGCGCACCGGGGCCGGCGGCAGGCAGCGCACCGGGATCCTTCCGATCGCGATCCGGAACTTCCTCCCCGCTCCGTACGTAGTGATGCCGGACACCAACTCTGGAGCATTCGATGATCGCTGCCCTCCTCCGACTCTTCGCCCTGCGTCCTCTCTTGACGATGGCGATACTCGGCTTCCCGATCATCCTTCTGATCGTGGTGGGCCTCGTCGCGATCTATGCCGCGAAATTCCTCGTCTTCATCGTGCTCCCGGTTCTCGCGGTGGTGTGGCTGGTCAGGAGGATGAAGCGGACGGAGTAGGATCGATCCCGATGCCTGGTCCTCGACATGAAGGGGGCGCTGCCAGCGGCAGCGCC
>CAZTTY010000002.1:0-125351 GCA_964616815.1 uncultured Gemmatimonadaceae bacterium
TGGCCTCCATGTAGCGGAGCGCGCGCGCGAAGGACCGGTCGGGGCGTGCCAACGCGTACGGCGCATCCACCCACGCGGCCATGAACTGTGCCGTGATTCCGGATTCCACGAGCCGTGGGAAATCAGTCTGCGCCTCCGACGGAGAGTGGCGACTGTCGGCATCGTAGCCTTCGTCCAGGACCCGCGTGAACATGTCGTTGTGGGTATCCACCACGATGGCGTCGCGATAGACCCGGCCGGCGCGCTCGGAGATCGGTAGCGGTGTGGTCATCTGGCGAGTGGTCCGTCCGGCTAGCGGCGGCGCGCCCCCGATCGCGCCGCGGGTGCCCGGGAGACGTACGGATTGCCCCGTACGAGCCAGCGCAGCGGCCACGACGCCGCCCTGGTGATACCGATGCGTGCGGTCACTTCCACCTGCTCGTCGGGTACGGTCTCGCCACGCGTGATCTCCAGCGGCGAATCGTACAGCCGGAAACCGTTCAGCTCCCCGGTGATGCCGAGCGCCAGGCAGAGCTTCCCCGGTCCGTTGGTGAGGTCTACGTCGCGGCGTGGATTCCCGCGCCGCGCCCGCATGAGCGCCAGCCCCTCGAGCGGCTCGATGGCGCGCACGAGCACCGCGCTCGGCAGATCCACCGCGCGCGTGACTGCATTGAAGCACCAGTACATCCCGTAGATGAAGTAGACGTACGCGGTACCCGGCGGGCCGTAGAGCCAGTGCGTGCGGCCGGTGCGCCCCGCGGCCGCGTGGCACGCGGCATCGTGCTCCCCGAGGTACGCCTCGGTCTCCACTATCCGTCCGCTGGCGAATCCGGCGTCGGTTTTCATGTGCAGGACGGCACCGAGCAGGTCGCGGGCGACCTGCTCGGTTTCACGATCGTAGAACGATTCCGGAAGAGCGTCGCCCTCGCTCGAACGCTGAGCGCGCGCAGCGCCCCGCGCGCTCACGACCCCGAGCCCTCTCCTCCCTCTGCGGTCGTGGCGGGAGCGGCAGAGGCGGCGGACTCGGTACCCTTTTTCGCCGCGCTCTTCTTGCGGGCAGCGCGCTTCCGCCGCGGCTTCGCATCCGACGCGCCGTTCTTCGCCGCCGCCGATGCGTCGGCGGAAGTGGTGGATGGCGCGGCTCCGGCACCGCTCTCCGAGGCGGGAGCGGGCGCCTTCTCCGGCGCGCTCTCGCCGGCGGTCGTAGCCGAGGCGGCCTTTCGCGCGCGCGTCGTCTTGCTCGCGGCGCGCGTGGTCTTCCTGGCTGCCTTCTTCGCGGTGGTCTTCGCGGTCTTCTTCGCCGTGGAGCGCGTAGCGCGCTTGCGGCCGGTGGATGCGCTCTTCGTCGCGGCGCCCTCGGTCTTTCCGGCCTTCGACTCCGGCGACTCATCCGGTTGTGCATCGCCGCGACTCGTCGGGGTAGCGGGAGTAGCGCCGACAGGCGAATCCACGACTCCGATGGAGAGCAGCTCGGGCGGTACCTCGGCGGGGCGACCGCCGGGCCGCCCGCCGCGCGAGCGAATTCCCCGCCGCAGCGACGCTGCGCCCGCCGCGCTTCGCGCCGCCTGGCTCGGCTCGGGCGTGGCCGGCTCGGCCGGAGTCTCCTCGGCTGGCGGCGCCTCGGGTGCTGGAGCCACCTCGTACGCGTCGCCGCGCTTCCGCAGCTCCACCACCTTCGCGTCGTGCGCGTCGCTGAGGATACGGTTGAAGAAGCGCTCGCTCAGACTCTCGCTGTCGCGGCCGAGGAGCTCGTGCGCCTTGCGACGCACCTCGACGGCGGGCACCGCGGTCTCGGCGTCACCGGCCAGGGCGACTACGGCGCGGCGCACCAGGTCGAGGGCCTCGTCGCGCGTGAGGCGCTCGCCCGTCATCTCGGCGGGCGGCCCAGCGGGAGCCCTGGCTGGAGCCTCCGCTGCGGACTGCGCGCCGTCCTCGCGCACGGCGGTCGCGGCCGGAGCGGACGACGACGCACGCCGCTCGCGTTCGCGCCCCCGTCCGCGCCCGCGACGGCTCCGGCGCGCGTTCTCATCGGTACCGGCACCGGCGGTGCGCTCCGCCTCGGCGCCCGGCGCCGGAGCGTGGGACGCGGGCTTCGCTTCCGCCGCGTGGGGAGCGGCGGCGGCATCCGCCACGTCGACTTCCATCTGTCCGTTCTCGAGGCGCGTGACCTTGATCAGGCCGCGCTGCGCTGCTTCCTGACAGAAGCGCGAGAACTTGGCCATGCCGAGATCCTTCTCGTCGAACGTCGAGTCGATCTCCTGCATCACCTGCTTCAGACGGTCGGAGCGCATCACATCGCCGTTGCGCTTCATCCGCTGGATCCCTTCCACGACCAGCTCCCAGGGATCGTGCTTTACCACTTCCTCCTCGCCCGACTTCACCAGACCGGCGAGCGCGTTGTAGCTGTAGTACTCGTCGCAGTTCATGACGAGCAGATCGCTCGACGACTCGCGGATGCCCACTCCGATCACGTACTTGCCGTACTCCTTGAGCTTCGTGACGAGACTCGCGAAGTCGGAGTCGCCGGAGAGGAGGATGTAAGTGCCGATCTCGGAGCGGGTGAACACCAGCTCCATGGCGTCCACGGCGAGGCGGATGTCGGTGGCGTTCTTCTTGGAGGAGCCGTACGCCGGCGCCATGATCATGTCGATCGACGACTCGGCGAGGGGAACTATGTACTGCGGATAGCGGCGCCAGTCGGCGTAGGCGCGCTGCACGGCCACCTTCCCCTTGATGATGTCGCTGCTGAGCAGGTTCCGAAGCTCGTTGCCGAGGTCGGAGCGGATCCCCATCGTGACGTTGTCGAAGTCGATGAGGAGTGCGGCGTTGGGCGCGTGAACGTAGGGGGGATTGCCGTACGGCGCCACCGCGACGGGAGAGACGGCCTGGGGGCCGCGGTGCATGGGAGCTACGGATTGACGATGCGCGCCCGGCTTCGGGTTGCGTGTGTTCATGAACTTCCTATCATGGCTGGATACTCGAGCGCCATCATGCGTTCGAGCTCTCGCCGCTTCACCTTCCCGCTCCCGGTCATCGGGAAGGCATCGAGGAAGCGAACGAGATCTGGTAGTTTGTAGTCGGCCATGGTATCGCGCGCGAACTCCTTCAGCTCGCCGCCCGTAATGACCGCGCCTTCGACAGGGACGACACACGCGCAGACCAGCTCTCCCATGATGTCATGGGGGACACCGATCACGCAGACGTCGTCCACCGCAGGGTGCGCACGGAGCATGTTCTCGATCTCGCGCGGGTATATCTGATATCCACCGCGCACGATCGTTTCTCTGGTGCGTCCTACGATCCGCAGATACCCCTCCTCGTCGATGATCCCGAGATCACCTGTGAGGAAGAAGCCTTCGGGGGAGAACGACCGGGCGGTCTCCGCCGGCATGCGGGCGTAACCCTGCATGACATTCGGACCCTTCACGGCGATCTCGCCGACTGCTTCGGGTCCGTGCAACGCTCCGGTGACGAAGTCCACCGCCTTGATCTCCACACCCGCGATCGGCCGCCCCACCGTACTGAGGCGCTTGTCCTCGGGATCGCCGAAGCTGGTGATCGTGACCGTGGGCCCCGTCTCGGTGAGGCCGTACGCCACCTGCACGTCGCACCAGCGGCGGATGCGGCGAACCAGGTCCTCGGGGACCGAGCCGCCCGCCACTACGCCGGTGCGGAGATGCGGGAACCGCTCCGGGTCGAAGCCCGGTGCGCGCATCAGCATGTGGTACATCGTGGGAACGCCGTGGATCACGGTGACTTCCTCGCCAGCGAGTATGTCCACCGCGCTTTCGGCCTCGAAGGTCGCCTGCAGCACCAGCGTCGCGCCGGCGGCGATCGTCCCGACCGCGATGCTGAAGCCGAAGATGGTAAAAAGCGGAACCGCCACGAACACGCGGTCCGCCGGATCCATCTCGAGCGCCTCGCCGGTGCGCACCGCGGTCTCCACGACCGTGCGATGCGAGAGGCGGACGCCCTTTGGCTTCCCCATCGTCCCCGAGGTGTAGAGAATCGCGAGGTCCGAGTCGTCATCCACGGAATCGGGGATGCCGATCTCGCGACCTTCTCCGCTCGAGAGCAGATCCTCGAACTGGAAGATCCTGTCGTCGTACCAGAGATCCTCGTCGCCCACCGTGACCAGATACAGCAGGTCTGGCAGCTCGGTGACGATGTCCTCGAAGATCTGCAGGTAGTCCACGCCCCCGTGCCGCTCCAGCGCGAATACCGCGGAGACTTCCGCGTGCCGGAGCTGGTACTTCAACTCGTGATAGCTGAGACGTGGATTGAGCGGCACCACCGTGGCGCCAAGCCTGGCCGCCGCCACGAGGGTGATGATCCATTCGGGCCAGTTCGGCATGACGATCGCAACGCGATCGCCCTCCTCGATCCCCAACTCCGCCAGTGCGGCAGCCAGCGCCGCCGACTTCGCGTCCACCTGCGCGTACGTGAGCGAGCGGCCGTCCGCCACCAGCATCGTACGCCCGGGATGTTCCTGCGCGCGTGCGGCGAACGTGCGCGCGAGGGTCCACGAGTTGGACATCAGACTCCGTCGGACTCGAACTTCATCATTCGTCTAATGTAAGCGAGCCGAAGGAGTTGCGTAAAGAGCGGGCGCCCCCCCGGGGTCAGCGGAACATGGCCGGGCTCACCTCGATGGCGATTTCGGTGATGCGATCCACCGGCAGGCCGGCACGGCGAGCGTGCTCGCGGATGGCCTCTTCGTCCGGAGCGTCGTACTCGCAGAAGATCTTTCCTTCCCTGTCGGAGACGTAGCTCCGGATCCACTGGACCCCCGACATCCCCTCCAGCACTCGTTTCGACGTCCGGGCCGCCGCCTCCAGCTCCTGCCGCGTGACCGTGCCTACAGTCCGTTCGATCAGATAACGCGCCATGGCTCACACCTCCTTCGATTGCAGTTCAGATCGTTCCAGCTCTCCGACTCCCGTCCGCAACTCGGCGTCCTCCATCGACGTGGCGATTTCCAGCACCCGCTCCAGCGCTTCCCTCGCCGCGTCGCGCTCCCCCAGTCTGCACTCCACCCGGGCCAGCGCCAGGCGCATCCACCCCTCGCCGCGGCGATCGCCCATGGTCAGCCTGAGCGCGAGCGAGCTCTCGTAATGCTCTCGCGCCGCGACTTCGTCGTCCGCATCCAGCGCGAGATCGCCGAGCAGGGCTTCCGCGTGCGCCTCGGCCATCTGGCTGCCGCTGTCGCGGGCGAGGTCGCGCCCTTCGACGAGGTATCTGCGCGCATCCGCCGGCCGCTTCATGGCGCGGAGCGTGGCGCCCATGCAGTTCGAGATCACGGAAGCGTGGCGCTCGTCGCCGGTCTCCCGGAAGAGTGCCAGCGCGCTCTCGAAGTGCGTCAGCGCCACCGCGAAGTCGCCGCGCTCCCACGCGGCGATTCCGAGGCTGTTGCGCGACTCGGCCTCCGCGCCGGGCATGCCGGCCTCCCGCGCGAGCTGCAGCGTGCGCTCCAGCTCCGCGGTGCTCTCGGCAGCGCGCGACGCATCGAGCCGGCGCACGGTCCGGGCTACGCCCACCCGCGCCTTCAGCTCGCCCGCCGTATCGCCACGCTCCGCCTCCAGCTCGCACAACCGCGCCCACGCCTGCAGCGCGCATTCGAAATCGCGAACGCGCTCGGCGATCAGCGCGGTGCGCAGTACGGTCGAGCGCTCCATCCCGGCTCTGCCGAGCTGCCGGAACACCGTCGCGGACTCCGAGAAACGATCGAGCGCTTCGCCGTGCCTGCCGAGTCTGGTGAGCAGCTCGCCGAGCGAGTGCAGCGACCGGGCGAGACCGTCGGCGTAGCCGATGCGCCGCGCCAGCGTCACGGAGTTCTCGGCTTCCTCGAGCGCGCGGTCGAGCTCCCCGCGAGCGAGCGAAACATGGGCCCGCGCCGCCAGATAGAACGAGTCGTAAACCGGATTGCGCGCGCCGGTGACGACGTTCCACGCGAGGCCGAACGACTCGTCGGCGCCATCCAGGTCGCCGAGCGCTCGGTACAACGTCCCTCGGATATAGTAGATGGCGGATATCAGATGCTCGTTGTCGGTACCCTCGAGCGCTTCGATGGCGGCGTTCAGGTCGTCCATCGCCTCGTGCGCGCGACCCAGCGCCTTGAGCACCTGGGCCCGGGCGCTCAGCGACACGACGATGGCACGGTGATCATCCCGCGCGCGCTCGATCTCCAGTGCGCGGTCGAGATACTCGAGCGCCAGCGCCAGCTCGCCGCTGTGCCAGCCCACGAAGCCGAGGCTCCGCAGCACCATCGCCTCGGCCACCATGTCGCCGCCTTGGCGTACGAGGTCGAGCGAGGTATGGAGCGCGCTGCGCGCCCCCTCGAAATCGCGCAGCAGCGTGAGGCGGTCGCCCTTGCGCCGGTGGACTTCGGCCAGAAGAACCGGATCGGCGCTCACGCAGGAAACGCCGAGCAGGCGCTCGAGGATCTCGCCCTGCCGATCCTGGTATCCGAGCGTCTCGCAGATGCGCTCCTGGTCGAGGAGCACGTTCGCGAGCATCTCCTCCCGCGCCTTCTCTTCCGGAGCGTGCGACAGCCACTCCTCGACGGCCCGCAGGATCTCCAGGGCATCGACGTGCTCCCCGAGGGCGACGCTCCGTTGAGCACCTAGTCGCCCGTAGCGTGCCGCATCCAGCCACTCCTCGCAGTTGCGGAAGTGCCAGGCGAGGCGCGCGGCGTGCTCGTCCAGGCGTCCGGCGTACACGGCGGCGATCGCGCGCGCGGCACGCTGGTGGAGCGCGGCGAGCTGCTGCGGCAGAAGCGTATCGTACGCCACATCGTGGATGAGCACGTGGCTGAACCGGAAGCAGTGCTCGGGCACCACCCGCACACGCTGCACGATGCCGAGGGTGGTGAGCGTGGGGAGCAGGCGGGACAGCTCGTAGCGCTCCAGCCCCATGGCCTCGAGAAGTGGGCGAGTGAAATCGCGACCGAGCACGGCGGCGGCCCGTACCACCTCCTTCGCCTCGGGCGGCAGCCTGTCCAGACGGCTGCGGATCACTCCCTGGATGGTACCGGGGATGTGGCGCTGCTCCTGCTCGGCGGAGAGCTCCGCGCGCCCCGCCACCCCGCGCAGCATTCCCGTTTCCCTCAGCGAACGACAGAGCTCCTCGAGGTAGAACGGATTGCCGCCGGAGCGGTCGTGCAGCGCTCCCGCCACCTCACCCGGCACGTCGTCCGCATCGAGCAACGCGCTGATCATCGCCGCGGTGTCGCCTACGGCCAGCGGGGAGAGCTGGATCGAGGTCCTCGCGCGAAGACCATCGGCATCCACACCGTAGCCGGGCCTGAAAGTCACGACTATGAGCATCGGATACGACGCGCCCACCTCGGCCAGCTCCCGCACTACGTCCGCGGATGCTTCGTCGCTCCAGTGCCAGTCCTCGAGCACGAGCACGAGCGGCGCGGACTCCGAGGCCACCGTGAAGAGCGCAGTGAGCGCGTCGATGATCGCGCGGCGCGCCGACTCGCCCCTCTGAGGGGGCTGGAGCGGGGCACCGTCCGGAAGGATTCCGAGAAGCTGCAGATAGATCCGCTTGAACGGATCGAGCAGCGGATCCAGCGCATCGACCGCGGCTTCCACGGTCTTCGCGTCGCCCGCGTAGCGATCCTCGCCATCCAGTGAAAGCACGTCGCGAACGGCGTCCTCGAACGCGTGATACGGCTTGCTGCCGGCGTACGACTGGCAGCGCCCGACCACCATCCGGATGGAGCGGTCGCGGAGTCGCGGGCGAAGCTCGCGCAGCAGGCGGCTCTTCCCGGTACCCGCCTCTCCCACGATCACGGCTACCCGCCCTTCCCCACCCACCGCCGATTCGAGCGCCGTGGTGAGAGCCGCCAGCTCACGCTCGCGTCCCACGAACTTCGTGAGCCGGGCTTCGCGGGCGTGCTCGCCGTCCGTGCCGCCAGCCGCCCGCGCGAGCAGTCGCACCACCGGCGTCTGCGCGCGCCCCCCTTCACCGGGAAGCGTACGCCAGGGCTCGAGCTTGAAATGTGCCTCGAGCACGCGCCAGTCCGGATCGGCGAGCAGGATGCTCGCCGGCTGCGCTCCGCCGGCGAGCCGCGCCGCGCGATCCAGCGCCGCGCCAGTGAGCTCGTATCCCCCCTCCGGGCCGGCCGCCTCGCGGACGTCGGCGGAGCCGCGCGCGATCCCCGTCGCGATCGACGCGGCCTCTTCCTCCTGGCCATCCACTTCCAGCGTGGCGAGCTCGTGGAGGTCGAACGCCGCGCGGGCCGCACGAAGCAGATCGTCCTCCCGCGTCACCGGCACTCCGAATGCCGCCGTCAGCGATCCCTCCGCACACCGGATGAGCACACCGCCGTGCGATGCGACGACTTCGCCTGCAGCCGCCGCGAAACGGGCCGCTTCCCCGGCCTGCCGCGGAGCCAGGAGCAGCGACGTGATGATCGTCACCTGGCGGCGCTCTCCGCCGTGCGCCAGGCCGGCGTCCGAAGCAGGCAGGTCGTCGGCGCGGTCGTGCACGGATGCAACCGCCTCGCCCAGCGCGTAAAGCGCCGCCTCCGCGCTCGGCGGACGCTCCGCCGGATAGCGCGCGAGCAGTGTACGCACCACCCGGATGACCGCCAGCGGAGCCGCGCCGCGCAGCGCGCCGAGCGGTACCGGGGCCTCGTTGCGGATCTCCGCCAGCAGGCGCGCCCAATGCTCTCCCCGGAACAGTCGCACGCCAGTGAGCATCTCGTAGATCACCACGCCGAGCGACCAGAGGTCGGTGCGATGGTCCACGCGGTCGCCACGCGCCTGTTCCGGGCTGAGGTACGCCAGTGTGCCGAGGAACGGCCCCGCGTCGGCCAGCGTGCTGTCGGCCACCATCGCGATTCCGAAGTCGACGATCTTCACCACGCCGTCCGACGTGATGCACAGGTTCGCCGGCTTGATGTCGCGATGCACGACGCCGGCGGCATGGGCCACGGCGAGGCCGCGCATCACCTGCATGGCCGTGTCGACCGCTTCCTCCCAGTAGATGGGGCCGCGCTCGATCCGCGTCGCGAGCGTCTCGCCATCATAGAGCGCCATGGCGATGAACATCCCCCCGTCGTCGCTCTCGCCAATCTCGTGAACGGTGCAGATATTCGGATGATCGAGCGCGGCGGCGGCGCGCGCCTCACGGATGAAGCGATCGCGCGCGACGGTGCTGGAGTCGCGCTGCCGTGGGAGGAACTTGAGCGCCACCTCGCGTCCCAGCCGCGTGTCGCGGGCGCGGTGCACCACTCCCATTCCTCCGGCGCCCAGCTCGCCGAGCAGCTCGTAGTGATCCGCGACGAGCGCGGGCGCTTGCTGCGCATCCGAGGCGATGCGTGGGACATCCGTGGCTGGCCGCGCCTCGGCATCGGTAGTCTCCGCCGGCGCGGCGCGACCGCCCGTGAAGAGAAGAGAGTGCAGGCGATCGAGCGGCCCCGTCGACTCGTGCAGCTCGAGGAGAAGCTCGACCTCGCGCCTCAGAGCGGGATTCTCCAGCGTACGCCGTCCGATCATCTCGCTGCGCTCGCCAGCGGGAAGATCGAGCGCGCGGTTCATGAGCTCGTGTGCTTCGCGCCAGCCGCGCGCGTCATCGCTCGCCGCGGCTCGAGCGCTCGCACGAGCCGTCGCGCGGGCTCGCGCGCGGACGAGCACCGTGATCGCGACCGCGATCGCGACACCGCCCGATATCGCGATCAGCGCCAGCCACGTCACGCGGAAAGCTCCCGGTTCAGCCACGCGCGGGCAGCGATCCAGTCGCGCTTGACCGTCATGGGCGACACGCCCAGTACCTCTGCGGATTCATCGATGCTCATGCCCGCGAAGAATCGGTGTTCGACCACCAGCGCCTGGCGCTCGTCCAGCTCACGCAGTCGCTCCAGCGCCATGTCCAGCGCGAGCACATCTTCGGCGGATGCCTGGGCCGATGGGAGATCGCCGCTGAGCGTTACCGGCATCGCCCCTCCACCGCGCTTGGCGGCCCGCCGGCGTACGGCATGGTCGATGAGGATGCGGCGCATCGCCCCCGCCGCGGCCGCGAGGAAGTGTGCACGGCCGCGCCACTGTATGTGATCGAGTCCCACCAGCTTCAGGTACGCCTCGTGGACGAGCGATCCGGTCTCCAGCGTGTGGTCGGGCCGCTCGCGCGCCAACTGCCGGCGAGCGATCCGCTGCAGTTCACCGTAGACGAGCGGTACGAGACGGTCCAGCGCCTCCGGATCGCCGGCCGCCATCGCCGCCAGCAGCCCGTTCACCTCCTCGGCACGCGTCAGGGTCCACCTCCCCAGGTCGGCACTCGCGTCGAAGTGAAGCGATCCCGCCAATGTATGGATTCCCAATTGGTCCCTCAACCGTTGCGGTCCCTGCGGGCGCGGCGGCGCGCTCGAGGCGTGGATGGTCCGATTCGCACCGGACCCGCGCCTCTTCCTGACAAGAGAAGGCCGGATCGGCGCCGAATCGGACCATCCTCGGGATGCAGACGGCGCGGACCGGTCCGCACGATGCGGCGAATGCACCGCCGCCCATTCCGCAACGGAGGTCCCCGATGCAAACCAGGAAGATCCGTCTGGCACCGATCCTGATCGCCGCCATGCTCACCATGGCTACCGCATGCGGCCGCGACGACGTCACCGATCCCACGGCCAGGGAGCTGCAGGCGCTCCGGGAGTCCACCTCCCCATACCAGAACTTCGACGCCGCCGTCGCCGCCGGCTACGACACTCCCATCACGACATGCTGGTATCACCACGACGAGGGTGGGATGGGATACCACTACGCCAAGGCGAGCCTCATCGACTCCATACCCTCGCTCATGCATCCGGAAGCACTCATCTACGAGCCGGAACAGGACGGTTCGATGACTCTGGTGGGACTCGAGTACCTCGTACCGATCGCGGCGTGGACGCGCTCGACGCCGCCCACCTTCGCGAGTGCAGCCATGATGCGAGCGTCGCAGGAGCGCGGCGTCGCGCCTGACGTCGCACCGAGCGTGGACGAAATGGAGTTCACGCGCGACGATGTGAACGGCGTCTACTCGCTCCACATATGGCTGTGGAGAGACAATCCGGCCGGCCTCTACGAGCCGTGGAACCCCGACGTCTCCTGTCAGTTCGCCGATGAATCGGAGGACAAGGCGATGCTCCGCGTGCCCGCCGGGAGCGAGTCTCCCGACTCCCGCTGACTCACCCCCTCTGGCCCGCCCCGGGGCGGGCCAGAGGGCCGACCCGCTCGCGGCGATCCCTGGCCCCGCGCGCGAAGCGCGGGGCATTTGTTGTACATTGATGTGTCGCGATTTGAAACTCCCCCGGTACACTTCCGCGTACGGAGTGGGTGTGAGGCGCCTGTCATTCCGAAAGCGCGTTCTGCTATATCTGGTACTCTTCGCCGTGGTACCCTCCACCGTGCTCATGCTGGGCGGAGCCGTGGTGGTGGGCTCCACCCTTCCGGTCCTGAGCGGGAGCAGAGCGTGGGACAACGTGGCCGCCACCGGAAGAAAGGCCATCGATGAGGTGCGGCGCGCCCCGCTCGACCGGGCGCAACGCGCCGCGCTCGACGCGCACGAGCGCGAGCTCACTGCCTCGCTGGTGCAGGCCAGACGCTACGGGTACATCACCTCGCGCGTCGTCGTGGTGGTGGGTGTCTTCGCGCTGGTCGGATCGGCGTTGCTGGCAGTGCTGGCATCACGGGTGGCCGGGCATCTGAGCCGGCAGCTCAGCCGGCCTCTGAACGAGGTGGTGGAATGGGCAGAGCTCATCGCAAGAGGACATCCGCTCCCCGAAGGGCCGCCGCGGCGCGGCGCTCCGGAGTTCGATGTACTGCGGGAAAGGATGCGAAAGATGTCGACAGAGCTCGCGGCGGCACGCGAAACGGAGTTGGAAGCGGGACGTCTCGAAGCGTTCAGAGAGACCGCCCGCAGGGTCGCGCACGAGCTCAAGAACCCTCTGACTCCCATCGCGCTCGCGGTCGCACGGCTTCGGCGCGATGCGGATCCGCGGCTCGCCGAGGTGGTGGAAGTGCTGGAAACCGAGTCGCGCCGGCTCGAGGAAATGGCGCGCAGCTTCGCGCAGTTCGGCAGGCTTCCCGAAGGCCCGCGTGCGGAGATCGACCTCGGCGAGCTGGCGCGCTACACCACGAAATCCATCGTCCCCGAGCAGATGGCCGCATCGGTGGAGGTGGAGAACGACCTGCCGCTCGTGCCGGGACACTACGACGCGCTGTCGCGGGCGCTCTCGAACGTGCTCATAAACGCGGTGCAGGCCTGTCACGAAGGCGGAGAAGTGCACGTGGACGTGCTGCGCGGGAAGTCGAACGGCCGCGAGATCGTCGAGCTCCGCGTACGCGACACCGGTTGCGGAATCCCGGCCGAGCGGCTGCGAACGATCTGGGATCCTTACGTGACGCATACCTCGGGCGGCACGGGGCTGGGCCTCGCCATCGCCCGACAGACGGTGCTCGCCCACGGCGGCTCGGTGGATGCCAGCAGCTACCCTGGCAGCGGCACCGAAATCCGATTCACCTTCCCGGTGAACGGCGCTAATGGTTGATCGAGGAGGATGGACATGGATGCAGGGATCGTGGTACCCATCGGGTTCTTCATCATGGTGGCGGTACTCGCCGTGGGGACGCCGCTGGCGCGCGCCTTCGCGCGCAAGCTGAGCAGCCAGGCCACTCAGTCCGCCG
Source organism: uncultured Gemmatimonadaceae bacterium (assembly GCA_964616815.1). Lineage (GTDB taxonomy): Bacteria > Gemmatimonadota > Gemmatimonadetes > Gemmatimonadales > Gemmatimonadaceae > JADGGM01. Next base: position 12,651 of record CAZTTY010000002.1, read on the forward strand.
TGCCGGCCGAGCTCCAGCAGCGTCTGCAGCACATGGAGCAGGCGATCGACTCGATAGCGGTCGAGGTGGAACGGATCTCGGAGGGCCAGCGCTTCACCACGAAGCTCCTGGCCGAGCGGCATCCCGAGGCGCAGGCCGCGCTCTCGGCGAGCGAACGCGAGAGGAGTTGATGGGTAGTGGTGGCACGGGGATGCCCGCCCGGACGAGGACCCCGCACGAGGAGCCGATTCATCATGGATAACGTGTTTCAATTCGCTGGTGTGATGCTGACCATCGCGATCGTGACGGTCGGCTCCTACGCATCGATCAGAGCGACCAACAAGATCTGGGGGAAGGACAGAGGCCCGTCACGCGGGGAGCTCGATGACCTGCGCCAGCGACTGGAGCAGTTGCAGCAGTCCATGGACAGCGTGGCGGTGGAAGTGGAGCGGATATCGGAGGGTCAACGCTTCACCACCAGGCTGCTCGCGGAGCGGCACGAGGCGGAGCCGCTGCCCGCCGCGGCGAAGTCGTCGCCGCGGTGATCGCCATCGCGATGCGGCACCGCTGAAGTGTCCGACATTCTCATCGTAGACGACGAGCCGAACATCCGGCGCATGGTGGGTGCCCTCCTCGCCTCCGAGGGCTTCACCGTGCGCGACGCGCCGGACGGCGCGAGCGGCGTTCGCGCCGCGCAGGAGCGCGAACCCGATGCGGTGCTCCTCGATCTCATGATGCCCGGCGAGCTGGATGGAATGGCCACGCTCACCCGCCTGCGCGAGCGCCTCCCGGAAGTGCCGGTGGTGATGATGAGCGGGCGGGCGGGTCTCAGCGATGCCGTGAAAGCCACCAAGCTCGGCGCCTTTCACTTCCTCGAGAAGCCGCTCACGCCGGAGAGCGTGGTGCTCACGCTTCGTTCGGCACTCGAGCTGCGACAGGCGCGCCGCGAGGCGCGCACGCTGCGCGAAGACCTCGGCTTCACCGGCGAGATGGTGGGCTCGAGCGAGGCGATGGAGAGCGTGCGCGCGCTGATCAATCGCGTCGCCCCCACCGACGCGCGGGTGCTCCTCGTTGGCGAATCGGGCACGGGCAAGGAGCTTGCCGCCGCCGCCATCCATCGCGGCAGCTCCAGGCGTGAACAGTCTTTCGTGCGGGTGAACTGCGCGGCCATCCCGCGCGACCTGGTGGAAAGCGAGATGTTCGGACACGAGCGCGGCGCATTCACCGGAGCCATGCAGCGTCGCATCGGCCGCTTCGAGCTGGCGGACAAGGGCACCCTCCTGCTCGATGAAGTGGGCGACCTCGGCGCGGATGCCCAGGCGAAGCTCCTCCGCGCCATCGAAGCCGGCGAGATCGAGCGCGTGGGCGGCGGCAAAGCCATCCCCGTGGACGTACGCATCGTGGCCGCCACCAACATGGACCTCGAGAAGGCCGTGGCCGAGGGGAGGTTCCGTGAGGACCTCTATTTCCGGCTCAACGTGATTCCCATCGCGCTGCCACCGCTGCGCGAACGACCTTCCGACATCGCCGCGCTCGTGGCCCACTTCTCGAACGTGTACCGCGCCCGCAGCGGACGCCCGGCGCCCCGCTGGCGCGACGACGCGCTCGCGCTGCTTCGGCAGTACCGCTGGCCCGGCAACGTGCGCGAGCTCGCGAACATAGTGGAGCGCCTCGCGATCCTGCACTCGGACGAAGAAGTGTCCGCGGGCGACGTGGGCGCGGTACTGCGCGTGGACACTGGCGGCGCGTTCCGCGTGTACGAGCGAGGCGCTGGCGTGGAGGCGGGCACCGCCCTCCGTGCGGCCGCCGTACACGGCGACGGCGACGGCGCGGGACAGGAGCTCCCGCTGAGCGATGCCCTCGACGGATACGAGCGTACGCTGATCACGCGCGCCCTCTCGGCTTCCGGCGGCAACGTCGCGGAGGCCGCGCGCCGGCTGCGCACGGACCGGCCGAACCTGTATCGGCGGATGCGCCGACTCGGAGTGGATTGGGGCAGCACGTGAAAGCCCGGCCGCCCGCTGCCGCTTCACGGTCGGCGCGATCACCGTATTTACCGGAGTCATGATGCGGACGACGATCCTCGCCTGCTGCGGGGCCCTGCTCTGCTGGGGCGCCACCCCGGCGCGCGCGCAGTACGCCGACTCGCTGGCGCGGGCCGACACCGCGCATCGAGCCGACACGCTGTCGTACGACGATGCCGCCGAAGTGGCGTACCTCTACAACCTGCCGGCGGCGCTGCGCGCCACCCGCGATCTCAGCGTGCCCGAATCGCAAACCGTCGAGGGCGATCTGTCCGTCCTCGAGGCGTCGCTCACCGTGGCGGGACACGTGACCGGCCGCGTGGTGGTGATCAACGGCGACGTGACACTCGCCCCCGGAGCGCGCATCGACGGTGAGCTGGTGGTGACGGGCGGAGACGTGCGCGGTGCCGACAGCGCATCGGTGGGCGGCGCACTCAAGCTCTACCGGCCGGTCATGATGTACCGGCTCGAGGGCGACCGCGTGGTGGCCGTGCGCGACGACAGCCGCAGCGTCGCCAACTGGTTCCGACGCTGGAAACGGCGCCACGAGCGCAGCATGAGCCGCATCAAGCTCAAGGGGGGTACGTACAACCGCGTGGAGGGGATGCCGGTCCTTTTCGGGCCGAGCGTGAGGAGCAACAACGCGCTCGGCCCGCTGCGCGTCGAAGCGCTGGGCATCTACCGCTCCGCCGACGGCTTCGACTGGAAGCCGGATAATCTGGGCTACACCACCAGCGCGGAGATGCAGTTCGGCTACGGCAGGGGCGTGGCGGTGGGCGCCGAGGCATTCGACGTGGTACAGCCGGTGGAACCCTGGCAGTTGCGCGACAGCGAGATCGGCCTCGCGTCGTTCTTTCTGCGAAGGGACTACCGCGACTACTACAACCGTAAAGGGTGGCGCGGCTACCTCGCCCTGCGCGATGGAAGCGCGCTCTCGCTGACGGTCGGCTACGGCCGGGAGCGCTGGCAGCCGCGCGCGGCTCGCGACCCGTTCACGCTATTCCGCAATTCGTCGGACTGGCGCGCGAACCCGGTGATGGATGCCGGCCGGTTCGAACTGCTCGACGCGACCATCCAGTACGACACGCGCAACAACGTGAGCAACCCGTGGACCGGCTGGCTCATCGTCGCGAACGTGGAACACGGCTGGAGCCCCGACGTCATACCCGGCCCCACGGCACCGCTGGCCCGTCCGGACGGCATGTCGCCGGGCTCGGTGTCGTACACCCGCGGTTTCCTCGACGCGCGGCGCTACAACAGGGTCTCTCCGCAGAGTCAGCTCAACCTCCGCCTGGTGCTGGGCGGCTGGCTGGATGGAGATGCGCTGCCGCTGCAGCGTCGCTTCTCCCTCGGCGGCGCCGGAACGCTGCCGGGCTACGACTTCCGCGACGCGGCCGCCGGCACCGACGTGCTCACCTGCGGCGATGGCGCGTTCCTCCCCGGGAGCCCCGCGCAGTGCGAGCGCGTTGCGCTACTGCAGGCCGAATACCGGGGCAATCTGCGGTTCCACCTCTTCGGTGGCGCCGGGGCAGGCGGATGGAACTGGAGCTTCTATCACCCGCTGCAGTGGGTGGTGTTCGCCGATGCCGGGCGCGGATGGCTCCTGCACGAGCGTGCCGGCGACGGCACACTGAAGAACTCGCCCGCCTTTCCGCCGCTCGACTCGTTCCGGAGCGACATCGGGATCGGCCTGGACGCGGAGGTGCTGGGAGTGTTCCTGGCAAAGTCGCTCACCGATTTCGGCAGGCCGATCAACTTCTCGATACGCCTGAGACACCGCTTCTGATGCGTCGGACGTTGCTGATCGCGTTCCTGCTCTTCCTCGTCGCCATCCCGCTCGCGGCGCAGGGCCGCGCCAGCCTGGAAATCGCTCTCCCGGCCGACGCGGATCTCGACCGGCGCGCGCCCGCGGTGATCGCCAGGAACGTGCTCGGCGACCGCCGGCTCGAGGAGCTGCTGCACAGCGGCTTCCCGGCGCGACTGCACTTCAAGATCGAGCTGTGGTCCGCCGACGGAGTATTCGATGCGCTGAAGTCGGAGGCGGAGTGGGACGTGGTGGTGCGCTACAACCCGCTGGAGCGCCGCTATTCCGCCGCGCGGATCGTCGAGGAGCACGCCACATCGCTGGGCAGCTTCGCGTCGTTCGACAGCGTGCAGGCGGCCGTCGCGCGCCCATTCCACCCTTCGCTGCTCCTCCCCTCGGGTACGGGGCGCCATTATTACATAGCGACGCTCGACGTGGAGATGCTTTCGGTGAACGACATAGACGAAGTCGAACGGTGGCTTCGCGGCGAGCTTTCCCCCGCCGTCCGCGGCGAACGCAGCGCCGGCACCGCGCTCTCCCGCGGCGCGAAGACACTCGTGACGCGCCTCCTGGGCGGCCGCAGCCAGCACTACGAGGCGCGCACGAGGGTGTTCCGGCCTCCCCCCGGCACGGGTCGGCGTCGTTGATGCGGGGACGACAGTGAGGCGTGTGCAGTTCCTGTTTCCTGTTTCCTGTTTCCTGTTCCCTGTTCCCTCGGTAGTTCCTGCTTCCTCCTCCCTCCCCCCTACATCCCCTCGAGCTGCTCCAGCGTCTCCTCGCCGTAGAAGAGCCGGATGTACTTCGACTGCGTGGGGGTGAGGCGGCGGACGGCCCAGCTCAGGTGGACGAAGTGGGGCTCGTACGGGTGCGTGAGCGGGTGCATGCCGATCTCCTCGGGCATGCGATTGCCCTTCCGTGTATTGCACGGCGAACAGGCCGTCACCACGTTGTTCCAGTCGTTGGTGCCGCCGCGCGAGAGCGGGATGAGGTGGTCGCGCGTGAGCGCCTCGCGCGGGCGCAGATCGGCCGTGCCGCGCCCACAGTACTGGCAGCGGTAGCTGTCGCGCGCGAACAGGAAGGTGTTCGTCACCTGGCGCCGGAAGCGTCGCGGCACGTGGATGAACTTCACCAGGCGGATGACCACCGGGCGCGGCATGGTGAGGCGCTCCGACCGCACCAGGCGCTCTTCATCCGCCTCGACGATCTCGGCCTTCCCATCGAGCACCAGCCTCAGCGCCCTGCGCATGGGCACCATCGTGAGCGGCTCGAACGACGCGTTCAACGCCAGACACCCGACGACCACGTGGCCCTCCTTGACCAGCAAAAGAAAACTCCCGCCTCGATCCTCAGGGCGGGAGCGTGCTAACTGCTACACACGGGCATACTCCCGTCGCGCCACACACTCGTGGCGCAGGCTTCTCGTTCTACACTCGGCATCCCCGATCTGTGCCAGGGTCGCGCCCGGAGATCCCACCAGCGCCCAACTTCCCACTCCCTACCGCAGCGCCGCGACGGCATCGCCCACGGGCGTGAGCCAGCCATGGCGGTCCTCCAGCTTGCCGGTCGCGATCCCGAGGAACTGCTCCTGGATCGAGCGCGTGATCGGTCCCGGCTTCCCTTCCCCCACCTGGATCCGATCCACCGACCGGATGGGGGTCAGCTCGGCCGCGGTACCCGAAAAGAAGAGCTCGTCCGCGATGTAAAGCATCTCTCTCGGGATGGCCATCTCGCGAACCTCGATCCCCAGGTCGTGCGCGATTCGCATGACCGAGTCACGCGTGATCCCCGCGAGGATTCCCGCCGAGAGCGGCGACGTGTACAACACGCCATCGCGCACCAGAAATATGTTCTCTCCGCTCCCCTCGCCCACGTGTCCCTGGACGTCGAGAACGATTCCTTCCGAGTAGTCGTTGACGCGCGACTCGATCTTGGCGAGCTGCGAGCCGAGGTAGTTGCCGCCCGCCTTGGCGAGCGCCGGGATGGTGTCGGGCGCGGGGCGGCGCCAGCTCGAGACTCCCACGTCGACACCCGCGTCCAGCGCGTCGTCGCCCAGATAGCGTCCCCAGCGCCAGGCGATGATGAACGTCTCCGCCGGCAGGTCCACCGGGTAGATGCCCATCTGCTCCCCGGTGCGGATGACGATCGGCCGGAGGTAGCACTCGAGCAGCTCGTTGGCGGCCACGGTATCGACGCACGCCTGTACCAGCGCATCCACATCGTGGCGCGGCGCTATCCGGTAGATCCGGCACGAGTCGCGGAGCCGCAGCATGTGCTCGCGGAGCCGGAAGATCGCCGGCCCCGCGGGCGTGTTGTAGCAGCGCACCCCCTCGAACACCGACGAGCCGTAGTGCACCACGTGACTCATCACGTGAATGGTCGCGCTTTCCCATGGCACCAGTTTCCCGTCGCGCCAGATCAGCGAAGTTCGCCCCGAACTTCCGTCAGACATGCTTGCCTCGTGGAGAGATGATCTATGATAATTGGGGACGAGGGGAGAAGGCAAACGACCGACGGGGTCGGGTACTTCATGTGGAGGGCATCGCCCTCCACATGAAGTACCCGACCCCGTCGGTCCGTCGTTCCCCTGGCTTTCTACGCGCCCGAATCCGGGATCGCGAAGGGGTTCGGAACCGGCCGGAGTGTGTCGCGGCGGACGGGGCGCCCGGACTGGTCGAAGGGGCGCGACATACCAGCGGCGGAATCCATGGGGGACGCGATGCCGAAAGGCGTGTGCATCGTGCACTCGCCCACGGGTTCGGTGCCGGGGATGAAGTACTCGGTCACCACCACACTGTCGGGGCAGAACGGGTTCCGCAGCATCCCCGTGGTCTCGTCTATCTGACGCACGAGGATGTCTTCGGGGCGCGGCCAGTCGGGCGGGTCGGGGCGCCGCTGATAGACCTCCTTCATGAATCCGACCCACGCCGGCGCCGCGAGGCGGCCGCCCTGCGCGTTCGACATGATGCGTTGCGGCTGGTCGAAGCCGAGCCACACGCCGGCTACCATGTCCGAGGTGTAGCCGATGAACCAGACGTCCGCGTAATCGTTCGTGGTGCCGGTCTTGCCGCCGGCCGGAAGATGGAAGCCCGAAGCCCACACTCGCGCCGCAGTGCCGCGGCGCACCACATCCTTCATCACGTCCACCATCAGCCACGCCTCGTCGCGCGACAGCGCGCGCACCGGCCGCGGCTTCGCCTCCCACACCACGTTCCCCTGCCCGTCCTCCACGCGCAGGATGCCGTTGGCCTGTACCCGCTCACCGAGCGTGGCGAAGGTGGTATAGGCCGACACCATCTCGATTGGGTAGACATCCGCGGCGCCGATGGCGATCGACGGCACCGGCGGGATCGGCGTGCTGATCCCCATGCGCCGCGCCATGTCTATCACGTTGCGCTCCCCCAGCTCCATCCCCAGCCGGATGGTCGGCAGGTTGCGCGACTGGTAGAGCGCGCGCCGCATGGGCATGTAGCCTTCGTACTTGAGATCGTAGTTCTGCGGCGTCCAGATGCTGCCGTCCTCCTGCGGCATCGAGAGGGCGCTGTCGTCCAGCAGGTACGAAAGCGGGTAGCCGTTGTGGATGGCCGTGGAGTAGACGATCGGCTTGAAGGTGGAGCCGGGCTGCCGCAGCGCCTGAGTGGCGCGGTTGAATTTGGAGTCGTCGAAGTCGCGGCCGCCGATCAGAGCACGCACGGCGCCGGTGCGCGGGTCGAGCGCCACGAACGCTCCCTGGAGGTACGGCGAATTGCCGAGCGAATCTCCCTCGCCGTTGGCGTTGCGGGCCTGATACTGTTCGTAGGTGATGTGGCCGAACTTCCCCCACTTCCCGCCCTCGATGTCCTCGAGCTGCGCCTCGAGGTTGCGCTCGGCCGCGAGCTGCATGTCGATGTCGAGCGTGGTGTAGACCTTGTAGCCCTGCGTGTACAGCCGGCTGCCGAACTGGTCCTCGAGCTGCTTGCGGATCCACTCCACGAAGTAGGGCGCCAGCTCGCCCGACTCGGTCCGACGCGCGAGCTGCAGGGGATACGCCTGCGCGAGCTGCGCGTCGGCCGCGCTCACCACGCCCTGGTCGCGCATGAGCGCGATGATCGTGTTGCGACGCTGGATCGCCCGGTCGGGGAAGCGGCGCGGGTTGTAGCGCGACGGCGCCTTGGGGAGCGCGGCGAGCGTGGCCGCCTCGGCGAGATTCAGGTCGCGCACCGACTTCCCGAAATAGCGTTGCGACGCCGTCTCCACCCCGAACGCGCCGTTGCCGAGCGCGATCTGGTTGAGGTAGAGCTCGAGAATCTTCTGCTTCGGATACAGCGACTCGATCTGCCGCGCGATCTTCATCTCCTTCAGCTTGCGCGTGAGCGTCTTCTCGCGGCTGATCTTCTCGGTGAAGATGTTCCGCGCGAGCTGCATGGTGATCGTGGAGAAGCCCTGCGCGTATCCGCCGGCCAGCACGTTGTGGAACGCGGCGCCGAAGGCGCGGATCCAGTCGATCCCGTCGTGGTCGTAGAAGCGCTTGTCCTCCGTGACGACGAACGCTTCCTGGACCGTTTTCGGAATCTCGTCCAGCGTCACGAGGGTGCGGCGCTCCAGACCGAGCTCGGCGATGAAGCGGCCGTCGGCGGCGTAGAGCTTGGAAGTCTGGTGCGGCGTGAACGCCTCCAGACGCCGCGCGTCCGGGCATGCGTCGCCCCGGCAGACGAGCGTCCACGACGCGTACGCTATCCCCGTCGCGAACGTCGCTCCGAAGATTCCCAGGAGGAGGATTGCGCGGGTGAGGCGCGGACGCTTCCTCCAGAAGCTCCGCTTGAACGGCAGGTCAGCCATCGTTCTCGGCGGCGGGGGTCACGCCGGTGGGCTCGCGATTGGAAAGGGGCAACTGAGCTCTATGGGTCGGAAGTCGGAACCTAACTACGGCCACGGCACGCGGCAACGCAAGGCACACGGCGTGCCGCCGCACTGCCGGCCGGCGGCGACGCCGGCCACGCGGTGGCGGTGTACGGGCTTTCCGTGCGGCGGTATCTTTGCCGGCATGTCTTCCACTACGATTCCCGCCACACGACTTCTCGACGAGCTGTCGTGGCGCGGGTTACTGAATCAATACACCGAAGGGCTCGATGAGTGGCTCGCCCGCGGCGCGGTCACGGCCTACTGCGGCTTCGACCCCTCCGCACCGAGCCTGCACGTGGGGAACCTGATCCCGGTGATGGGACTGGTGCACCTCCAGCGGGCGGGACACAGGCCCATCGTGCTCGTGGGCGGCGGGACGGGGATGATCGGCGATCCGAGCGGCAAGACCGCCGAGCGCCAGCTCAACACGCCCGAGGTGGTGGCGGCCAACACGCGCAGCATCCGCGCCCAGCTCGAGCGCTTCCTCGATTTCTCGGGCGCGCGCGGCGCCCTCATGCGCGACAACGCCGAGTGGCTTCTCGGGCTGGGCGCCGTGGATTTCATGCGCGATGTCGGCAAGCACTTCACGGTGAACTACATGCTCCAGAAGGAATCCGTGAAGACGCGCATGGAGGCCGGAATCTCCTACACCGAGTTCAGCTACATGCTCCTGCAGTCGTACGACTACCTCGAGCTGCACCGGCGCGAGGGAGCCACGCTGCAGATCGGCGGAAGCGACCAGTGGGGGAACATCACGGCAGGCGTGGAGCTCATCAGGCGCGCCGACGGGCACGAGGCGCACGCGCTCACGCTGCCGCTGGTGACCACCGCTTCGGGCACCAAGTTCGGCAAGACGGAATCCGGCGCCGTGTGGCTGGACCCTGAGCGCAGCTCGCCGTACCGGATGTACCAGTTCTGGATCAACACCGACGACCGCGACGTGGGGAAGTACCTGCGCTTCTTCACGCTGCTCGGTCGCGAGGAGATCGAGGCGCTGGAGCGCGAGACCGCGGAGCATCCGGAGCGCCGCGCGGCGCAGCAGGCGCTCGCGAACGACGTCACGGCGCGGGTGCACGGCGCCGAGGCGGCGCGCACGGCTACGGAGGTCTCGGCGCTCCTATTCGGGAAGGGCGAGGCGAGCGAGCTCTCGGCGGGAGCGCTGCGGGCGCTGGCGGCCGAGGTGCCGTTCGTGGAGCTGGATGGAGGTGCCGCGGAAGGCGAGGGCGGATCGTTGGATGTGCTCGAGCTGTTCGTGGCGACGAAGCTCGCGGCATCGAAGGGCGCTGCTAGGCGGCTGCTGGAGCAGGGCGGGCTGAACGTGAACGGGAAGCGGCTGGGCGCGAGCGACAGGAGCATCGCGAGAGAAGAGCTGCTTCCCGGCGGGCACCTGCTGCTCAGGAAGGGCGCGAGGGACTACGCGCTGGTGCGGGTGGTGAGTTGAAAGACGTGCTTCCCACCGCGGTCGTTCCGATGTCGACCACGTTTACTATCGATGCTGGCTGGCCGAAGAGCGCACTGCTCTTCGGCCAGCCCGCGCCACTTCGCCGCCGACTTACGACCGCGGCCTCATCGAGCCGTGGGCGATACGCATTGGAGCGATGCTCGCATCGGTGCCGATCTCACCGCAGACGAAGGACTTCGTAAGCGATGGAGCGCTGGCGGTACGACCGCGGAACTCCACCGCGCACGACGTGCTCGGAGGGAACGACGTGTCCCAGCCCCAGTCGGGAGCAAAACAATCTTCCCACGCTTCCGACGACTTGTTGATATCGTGGTATGAAGTGACGGCGATGAATACATCGTCACCACGAGGCGAGTAGCCAAGAGTGCCAACTCGGCCCTCGTAGCCCGAACCCACGTCTCTCAAGTTGACGTACTCGGTGCACTCGGAATCCTCCCTCCTCAAGCATCTGGTATCGCCCGGCGACAGACCGGCAACGATGGTTGGAGTCGGTGTAATCGTCGTAACCGACTGGTCATCGTCGATATTGACGCGTACGAAGTAATTGTTCGGATCGAGCCAGGCGAACGCGCTGGTATCGGCGTCGTGTGAGTCACCCATGGCCGAAAGGGCCGGCCCACCGAGGAGGGAGTCGGGAGCCCAACCTGCTACATCCGACCAAGAGCCGTTCTCGTAGGCGAGGTGCCGGTCGGCCTGGCCTGTTCCGAAGTTGATTACGCCTCGGTGCAACGGAAACAGGCCCGATATCGGCGCCGCAGCATGGTAGATGCTCTGGCCAGTGGACGATGATGGATTGCGCTGAACGAATATCTGGCTGTCGGCGGCCCACATGCGATTGCCGCAGATCGAGGCGGTCGGGCGTTGTGCGGCGAGTTTGAGGGACTCGTAAGCGTTTAGCAGGTACTTGGTACCTGTTGGATCGGTCACGGATCGATTGCCGTTCTGCGCGCCTCCGATGACGTAAGACCTTATGCTGTCGGCGGGCACAGAGGGATCGAGAGAGAGGATAAGGCCCGCCACACCGGCCGCCAGTGGAGCGGCAAAAGACGTTCCGTCACCGAGCATAGGAACGAGTGCGCCGCTACCACCCTGTTCCACTGGCACCTCGGCACCTGGCGCATATACGTCGACGTAACTGCCGAAATTGGAGCCGGAATCGGCGTTTACCACCCACCGCGCCCATGAGCGCGTGGCTGCTCCCACGACTACCGCTGGGAAGCTGTCACGAATGATAGGATAGACGTTTAGGAAGGCCGGCAAGTTTGAATTACCAGCCGACAGGACGACCAGTGGAAGGTGGCCCTTTGCGCGCGCACGCCGAAGCGAAGGGAATAGGTAAGTTTGCGCTTGGTCCAACGCGTAAGCACTGTCCTTAGCCGTGGTAGGGCGGCGGTTGCCCCAGTTGAAACCTCTTGACAGGTTGATGATTCTTGCACCGGCTGCGCCCAAGGAGTCTACCAGAAACGCATCTCTGCTGATCTTGGTGGTATCCGCTACATCGGCAAGGAGAAGCCCCGCGCGCCACATAACACCTGTCATGCCGACACTATCATTGCCGCGAGATGCGAGCACCGACGTGACCCATGCGCCATGGCGCGAGAGATCCGTAGGATCGGCACCGAACAGCTGAGAACCTCCACTCGTGTTAGCAGCTACCTCTGCCTGGTCGAAACTATGGTCGATGACACCAATCAACGCCGATTGATCACCCGTGCTGCATCCCCAGGCCATAGGTGCGTTGATCGCTTCCAGCGCCCAAGGCAACCAGCCGGTACTCAGAGAGTCGGGATCGAGGCTCAGGCGCTGCCATCCTGCGCCGTCGACTGACTGAAGCCAGTTCGGTTTTGAGCTTCCGAGCGGCGCAGTTGAGGCGACCTGCGGTAGTGATTTCAGTTTCTGGGCCGCTTCTGACAACTGCGATCCTGTACCGTCATCAGGAACCTGAAGGAAATAGGTACCGTCGCCGTTGTCCTCAATCGGAATACCACCGACCACCCCGGCACCGATTAAGGCGGCAGCAAGCTGACGGTCAGCCAGCGTGGCGGATGTCTTGAAGTTGACTCCGAGAATCCCCCTGACGTGCGGGAATGGTACGGAGTCTCCTTCGACCCAGCTCGTATCGTCGTCAAACCAAGCCGGCTGCGTAGGTGGCGGTGTGCCTGCCACGCTCTGCGTCGCCGGAAAGTCCGTAGATATCGCGATCCCTATCGTCACCTCCGTCACCGTGTTCGGCACGTGGGTCTTCATCTCGCGATATGGCGATATCTGCTGTGGCTGTACTATCCACGGATAGTTGAAGTACGGCTGGTTCGGAGCGGTAAAGTTGCCCGTTCCATCAGCGTTCGTGATCCATACGTCACCGGTACCCTGCGTGGCCACCGGGCCGTACGTCACGACCACCTTGCTCCCCACCGCCGTCGTTCCGTTCAGGGTACCGATCGGCTGGGCGAGCAGGTTCTTCACGCTCGCTATGAAGGTCCACGTCTGAGTGCTCGTGTCCTTCACGAGATTGAAGGGGAGCCAGACGGCGTACTCGCTGTACCACGGCAGGATCACGCTCCTGCTCACCCCACTCACTCCTCCTCCGGGCTCGCCGCAGTGCACGTCGCCCTGCTCGCCGTTGGAGAAGGAAAGCCTGCAGGTGAGCTCGAGAACTGTGACCGGCCCCGTCGCCTCCTGCTTCTGCACGTGGGAGGCGGGACTCGACTCTCGCGGGTCGACGGTGTCTCGGCAGGAGATGAGACCGACTACCAGGCAGGTCAGTAGCATGGCCAATCCTCCGGCGTGGCGGACTACGCGAGCCCAAGTACGACCGCGCTTGCTGCACTCGCTAACAGTGAGGACGACTCAGATAAACATCCGCTACACCAGAACCACGCCTGCGTTCGCGTCCCGGCCGCACAACGGCGTTGTCACCCGCGTCCCCTCACACGCCCCGCTCCCCCGCCATCACCGCCAGCGCGGTGCGCACTTCCTCCGCCGTGTTGTAGCAGTGCGGCGCGAGCCGGATCGCGCCCTCTCGCAGCGAGTGCGCGATTCCCGCCTGCGTCATCCGCGCGGATGCGGCACGCACGTCACCCTTCGGCACGATCGCCACTATCCCCGCGCGGTGCGATGGGTCGGTCGGCGTGATGAGCCGCATGTCGGAGCGCGATGCCGCCCACTCCACCGCGATGTCGACAAGTTCTCTCACGTGCCGCTCCACCTCTTTCGGCCCGAGCTCGAGCAGCAACCCCACGCTCGAGTTGAAGCCGGCGAAGTCCTGATACGGGAGCGTCACCACCTCGAAACGGCGGGCGTCGTCGTAGTAGGTGAAGTCGTAGTCGATGAGGCGACTGAAATCCTCCGAGCCGCGCGTCGCCATCCAGCCCACCACGCCGGGCTCGAGGCGTCGGGCCAACTCCTCTCTCACGTACACGAACCCCGTTCCCCACGGCGAGAGAAGCCACTTCTGGCCGCCGCACGCGAGGATATCGATCTCGCATTCGTGTACGTCCAGCGTGAGCGCGCCGAGGCCCTGTATCGCATCCACCACGAGGTAGATGCCGCGCTCGCGGCACGCGCGCCCCAGCGCGGCGAGATCCGTTCTGTAGCCGTTGGAGAACTGCACCCACGACACCGCCACCGCCTTCACTCCCCCCATGTCCAGCGATCGATGCAGCCGCTCCTCGTCCGGGCGCCCCTCTGCATCACAGGGGATCTGCTCCAGCCGCACGCCGCGCCGCTCGAGCGCCATCCACGGATAGACGTTGGCGGGAAACTCGCGGTCGTAGCTCAGCACCACGTCGCCCGACTCCAGCGGGAGTGCGCGCGCCGCGACGTTCACTCCGTACGTGGTGTTCACCATGCACGCTATCTCCGAAGGCGATGCGCCGATGAGCCGCGCGGCGAGCTCGCGAGCCGTGCGCATGGTATCCAGCTCGTCGTCATCCGAGATGGTGTACGGCTTCGTGCGGCGCTCGTTGAAGTCGGCGACCCGCGCGTGCGAGCGGGCGGGCACGGGACCGGTGGCCGCGTTGTTCAGATAGATCGCGTCGCCGCGGGCGGCCCATGGGAATTCGCGTTCGCGGAGCGCATCGATGTCGTAGCTCATGCTCTTGCCTTCGAGTCGCCGCCCGTGGGTGTCGACTCCATCAGGAATCGTGGATCGAGCGCATCGCGAAGCGAGTCGCCCAGGAGATTGAAGCCGAGCACCGCGGCGCCGATCGCGAGACCAGGGAATACCGAGGTCCACGGCGCCGTGCGAAGCTGGATGAGGTCGCGCGCGGACGAGATCATCGACCCCCAGCTCGGCGTGGGGGGTTGTACGCCGAGTCCCAGAAACGACAGCGCCGCTTCCGCCATTATCGCTCCCGCCACGCCGAGCGTGGCCGCGATCACCACCGGCGCGATCACATTGGGAAGCAAGTGCCACGCGAGTATGCGACGGTCGGTCGCACCGAGCGCGCGCGCCGCCTGCACGAACTCGAGCTGCCGCGTGACCAGCACCTGGCCCCGTATCAGCCGCGCCATCCCCGCCCAGCCCACTACGCCGATGGTGATGTACACCGTGGAGAGCGACGGCTCGAACGCGGCCGCCATCGCTATGAGCAGGAGCAGCGTGGGAAAGGCGAGCGTGATGTCGGCCAGCCGCATCACCAGCTCGTCCACCCAGCGGCCGTAGTAGCCGGCCACCAGCCCGAGCAGCACGCCGATGCTGAGCGCGATCGCCTGCGACACGAATCCCACCGCGAGCGAAACGCGCGCGCCGTACACCACGCGCGCCCACACGTCGCGCCCCTGGAAGTCGGTTCCCATCCAGTGCGCCAACGACGGGCCCTGGAGCTGGTTGGAAAGCTCGATCGCGAAGGGGTCGTGCCGCGCTATGAGCGGTGCCGCGAGTGCGGCACCGACGAGTATGGCGATGATCGCCAGAGCGAAGAGCGCCCGCCCATCGTGCACGAGGCGCCGCCACACGAAGCGGATCATCGCTCTTCGCGCACCCTTGACCGGTCGCGATGACTGGTCACGCGCCACGCACATCCGGCGATCACGCGCCCAAAGCCGCGCCCACTGCATTCAGCCACGATTAGCCCCCACGGGATCGCGCAGCTCCTCGGGCGTGTCGTCGGGCTGCCGCTTCCAGCGGTGATGCTGCCAGAAGTACTGCTCCGGCGCGCGGCGCACCCAGCTCTCCAGCTTCTGCGTGTACGCCTCCACCAGCTCGTCGACGTCCGCGTCCACATCGCCGCCGCGCGCCACCGGTACTTCCTCGAACACCAGCCGGTAGCGGCCGCTCGGCAGCAGGAGCGCCGTTCCGAACACCACCGGCGCGCCGAGTCGCAGCGCGAACACAGCCGGGCCACGCGGCGTCTTCGCGGGCCGGCCGAAGAACGGAACGAAGGTGGACGCGAGGTTGAGCCCCGCCTGATCGGTGAGGAACGCCACCGCCCCGCCACCGCGCAGCGTGCGCGGCGTACGCCGGACTGCATCTCTGTCGCGCACCACGCGCATCCCGAGCCGCGAGCGCGTACGCGTGAGGTAGCCGTCGAATAACGGGTTGCCCATCCGACGCACCACCACGTCCAGCGGGACTCCGCGCGCGGCGATGTACGCGCCGCCCAGCTCCCAGTTGCCGAGGTGGCCGGTCACCATTATCAGCCCTTTCCCCCTGGCGCGCAGCCGCTCCACCACATCCCATCCTTCCACGCTCTCGAACAGCTCGAGCACCCAGGCATGATCCGCGCGAGAGAGAAGCGCCGTCTCCACCGTGACTCGCCCCAGATGCTCGAACGCGCCGCGCGCGATGCCGCGCACCTCGCGTTCGCTCGCCTCGGGGAACGCAGCCGCGATCTGCGTCTCGACCACGTCGCGGCGTATGCCGAACGGCTCGTAGGCGAGCCGGCCGAGCGCCTCTCCGGCACGCACCGCGCCGCGCCAGCGCATCGCTCCGAACACCCCGATCACCGAGCGGAGCGCGCCGTACTCCAGCCGATGTGCCAGCGTGGGTCGGCGCTCGATCGCGCGCGCGGGAGCCGCCGCGTCTGCCAGATCGCTCACGTCGCTACCAGATGGCACGGTCGCTCGCCGAGATGGCGGCGCGCTCGAAGGCCTGGATCATCGCCTCCTCGCCGAACTCGCGCGCCACGCGCGCGCTCGCGGCCGCGCCCATCGCCGCGCGTTCCTGGTCGTGCGCGAGGAGCCTGGCCACCGCGGCCGCCGTGTCGTGTGCATCCCCTCGTGGGAGCACTATTCCCGCTATTCCGTCCGGTACGTACTGCTCGGCGAGTGTACCGCGCTCCGCGATCACCGGCACGCGCGACCCCATGAGGTCGAGCAGAGCGTACGCTCCATCGTCGCCCGACGACACGACCCAGCCGAGCTCCGCGAGCGCGAGGATGGAGAGGTAGTCGTCACGTTCACCCAGAAAGCTCACCACGCGCGAGATGCGGAGCGCGGCGGCGTGCACGGCGAGATCGGCGTCGGCCGAACCGGGGCCGAGAAAGACGAGCCGCAGCTCCGGGTGGCGCTGCGCGAGGAGCGCCACCACGCGGAGCACGTTGCCGGCCCGCACGCGCGCGCCGCCATCGTGGATGCACGCCAGCACCCTCGTCCCCGCGCCCAGGCCCGTGGCCGGCCGCGACGCGGGACGCACGGAATCGTAGGCGGCGGCGCGCACGCCGAGCGTGGCGACAGCGGGCATCAGGCGTGCCAGCGGGAGCGGCGGCGCAGCGCGGGCGTCCTGCTCCGAAGTGAACACGAAGCCCGTTGTGGCGAAACGGAGCGCCACGCTCAGCCCGGCGCGCGCCGTCGGTCTCTCGCCCGCCGCTATCCGTCGAAGGACCGCGGACCGCCCCGCGAGACGGGCCGCCGTGGCCGCCACGATCTGGGCGCGATCGGAGTGGACGCATACCACCTGTACGAAGCGCTCCTGAAGCGCGCGGCGCAACTGCCCCGCGGCTACCGCCACGCTGGCGTCGCCGTCGATCTCGAGCACTTCATAGGCGCCGCGCTCGAGATGCTGCTCGATGGCGCTGTCGGTGGGGCACGCCACGGCTACGGTGTGCCCGCGCGAGCTGAGGCCGCGCGCCAGCGCCGCGGTCGCGCGGGCGCTTCCGTTCCAGTCGGGCGACTTCACGTAGAAGAGTATCCGCACTTCAGCTCCGGCCGGCGGTCTCCCTGTCGCCGAATTGCAGCGAGTGCAGGCGATGGTACGCGCCCTGGCGCTCCAGCAGCTCGAGATGCGTGCCGCGCTCCACTATCCGCCCGCGATCCATCACCAGGATCTCGCTCGCGTACTGGATCGTCGAGAGCCGGTGCGCGATCACCAGCACCGTGCGCCCCTCGAGGAGGCGGTCGATGGCCTCCTGCACCAACCTCTCCGACTCCGTGTCCAGCGCGGAGGTGGCCTCGTCGAGTATGAGGATCGGCGGATCGAGCAGCAGCGCGCGCGCGATCGCGATGCGCTGGCGCTGGCCGCCCGACAGCCGCGTGCCGCGCTCGCCGAGCGGCGTGTCGTACCCTTGTGGCAACTCCACGATGAACGAGTGCGCGTTCGCCGCCCTCGCCGCCGCCTCGATCTGCTCGTCGGTGTAGACGCCCACTTTCCCGTACGCGATGTTGTTGCGCACGGTGTCGTTGAAGAGCACCGTCTCCTGGCTCACGATTCCCATGAGCGAGCGGAGCGATGCGAGCCTGATGTCGCGCGTGTCGACGCCATCGAGCACGATCCGCCCGCTGGTGGGCTCGTAGAGGCGTGGGATGAGATCCACGAGCGTGGTCTTTCCCGCCCCGCTCGCGCCCACCAGCGCGATCACATCGCCGCGGCGCGCCACGAGGTCGATCCCCTCGAGCACCGGCCCCTCCTTTTCATCGTACGCGAAGGAGACGTTCTCGAACGCGAGCGCCTCGTGGAAGCCGTCCGCGGTGCGCGTGCCGGTGTCGAGCGCCTGTTCGGTGGGGCTGTCCAGCACGTCGAAGAGCCGTTCCGAGGAGGCGAAGGCGTTCTGCGCCACCGCCGGGATCTGCGAGAGCTGCTTGAGGGGCTGCAGCAGGCGCATCACGAACGTGAGGAACACCAGGAACTGCGACGCCTGCAGCGCGCCGTCCACCAGCACGAGTCGCGCCCCCACCCAGAGAAGGAGCACGGTGATGAGCGTGCCGAGGGTCTCGGTCACTGGCTGCGCCACCAGCGCCACGCGCGCCATCCGCACGGATCCGCCGGCGTAGCGGTGGCTCGCCTCCACGAAGCGCGCCTCCTCGTGCCGTTCGGCGCCGAAGGTCTTCATCAGCCGTACGCCGCTCACGCTCTCCTGGAGCACGCTCATCATCTCGCCGTGATCGCTCCGCACGCGGCGGTAGCCGCGGCGCAGCCTGCGCAGCAGCGGCTGGAGCGCCAGCGTGAGAATCGGCGCGGCCACCAGCGCTATGATCGTGAGCCTTACCGAGATCCCCGCCAGATAGGCGATGTAGATGATCACCAGCGCGCTGGCGGAGAGCGCCCTGGTCACGAGCTGGGTGATGAGCGTGCGCGTCTGCTCCGTGTCCGACAGCACGCGCGAGAGTATCTGCCCCGTCCTCGTACGCGTGAAGTAGCCCACGGGAAGAAGCTGAAGATGCCGGTACACGCTGTCGCGCAGATCGCGCGTGACGTACTCCTGGAGCTCCGCTCCCAGCGAGCCCGCGAGCCAGATGAAGAAGTTCTTCACCGCCACGGTGGCCAGGATGATCATGATGACGTTCCTGAGCGACCGCATCGGGTTCGCCGGATCGAGCAGCGTACCGATGGTGGCGTGCAGGAAGTCGTTCACCCAACCCTGGCCGAGCGGGAGCTGCTCCTGGCCGAAGAGCGCGTTCAGGAAAGGGATGAGCAGAGCGAACGCGTAGCCGTCCAGCGCCGCGCCTATGAAGTTCGCGACGATGGTACCGACCATCCTCCACTTGTGGGGGAGGAGGAAGCGCAACAGGCGACGGTAGAAGTACACTCAGCGACGCGGGGTTAGCAGCGCCACGGGGAGGATCACCTCTTCGGGGGTGACCCCGCCGTGCAGGAACGATCCTCGGTAACGGCTCTGGTACTCGCGGAGCTTGGTGGGGTACACGAAGAAGGTGTCGCCCGCCGCGAAGAGCGAATTGGAGCCCAGCCCCCGTCGCGGGAGCCGGAGGTCGTCGGAGTTGGTGAATAGCAGAGCGTGCTCGGCGCGCTCGGCGCGGAGGTCCTCCCCGAACTTGTAGCGCAGGTTCGCGGTGGCATCGCGCTTGGCGAAAACCGTGGCCGGCGTGTTGCAGTGAATGGAGCCGTGGTCGCTGGTGATCAGCACCGGGACCCCTCGGCGCGACGCCTCCTTCAGCAGCATGAAGAGCACGGAGCGCTCGAACCACTGACGGGTGATCTGCCGGAGCGCCACCTCGTCGCGGGCCACTTCGTAGAGGATGGCCGACTCGCTCCGCCCGTGCGTGAGCAGATCCACGAAGTTGAACACGAAGGCGCTCACGCCCTCGTGAGCGATGGCTCGCGAGACGCGCCGCTCGAGCTCCGCCGAATCGGCGGCCGAGGAGATCTTATCGTAGCGCACGGGGGCGTCGATCTTCAGATCGCGCAGATGCGCCTGGAGGAGCTCGCGCTCGTGCGCGTTGAGCGACTCGTCCTCGCGCTCGCCCCACCAGTCCGGAAATCGCGCTGCGATCTCCGCCGGGAAGAGCCCGCTGAAGAGCGCGTTGCGCGAATACGGCGTGGCCGTGGGGAGGATGGAGAAGTGGTGCGTGGTCTCCACCTCGAAGTGCGGCGCCAGCAGAGGCTGGATCACCTGCCACTGGTCGAGGCGCAGACAGTCGATCACCACGAACATCGCCACCGGCGACTGCTCCAGAATCGGAATCAGGAACTCGCTCACGATGTCGATCGAGAGCGGAGGCCGATCGCCCTCGAGCTCGCGCAGCCAGCGCGGATACTCGGTGCGCATGAAGGCGGCGAACTCGCGGCGCAGATCGGGATACAGCGCCTGCAGCGAATCGTAGAGGCTCTGCTCCCGCGCCTGGACGAGCGCGATGTCCCAGTCCACCATCTCGATGTAGCGGGCTACCCAGTCGCGCCAGCTCAGCGTGCGCTCGCGCTCGAGCTCCATGGCACGGAAGCGCTCGACGAAGGAGCGCGCGATGGCTTGCTGCCTGATCCTCGGGCCCTCGAGCACGCGCGTGATGACCGTCAGCACCTGCCTGGGGTTGATCGGCTTCACGAGATAGTCCCGGACATCCATCCCGAGCGCCTCGCGCAGCGTGGCGTCCTCCTCGCTCTTGGTCACCATCACGATGGGGAGGAGCGGGTCCACCTCGCGGATCTCGCGATACGCCTCGAGGCCCCTCTTCCCGGGCATCTGCTCGTCGAGCAGCACGATGCCGTACGAGCGCCGTCGGAGCATCTCCACGGCGTCGTCCGCGTTGGTGGCGGCGTCTACCTCGAAGCCCTTCTCGCGCAGAAAGATGCGGTGGGACTCGAGGAGATCGGCCTCATCGTCTATCCAGAGTACCGATTTGAGGGGAAGCGCCATGCTGGCTGAATGTAGCCGTGGACGTTGTCGGCTGCCAGCCACAGCGGACTGTTATGTACCGTCCCGTATGGCCGGGCGGGGCGCGTCTACATATCTTGGTGCTTCATGCCAGGACGCACCGATATCTCCCCGCTCACGCTTCTCCTCACCCGCGTCGACGCGGTGGTGGACGGCTCCGCCACTCCCGACGGAATCCCCACCGGCTATCCGAGTCTCGACGAGCTTCTGGGCGGAGGGCCGCGCCAGGGCGACCTCGTGGTGCTCGGCGGCGACGTGGGATCGGGAAAGTCGGCGCTCGCTCTGGCCATGGCGCTCCGCTCGCGGGCGGCCGGCTACAAGGTGGAGCTCATGACGGGTGAGAGCGACATCCCCCGCATCCTCGAGCGCGCGCTCGCCATCGAGGGGCGCGCGTCGATAGACGAGATCCGCCGCGGCACGCTCGACGACTCGGCGCGCGCCTCGATCGGCTCGGCCGCGCTGCGCATGCGCGACGCGCTCCCCGTGGTCTCCCGCATCTCCACCGCCAGCGGCTACGGCGGAGTGGGTGAGCTCGTACAGCGCATCCTCGATCTCCGGGGCAAGACGGAGCTGGTGGTGATCGACTCGCTGCAGAGCGTCCCGTCGGGAACGGTGCTCCAGGACGAGGAGCTCGCGCAGGCCGTGCGACTGCTCAAAACGGCGGCGCTCGACGCACGCCTGGCGATTCTTCTCACCGCTCATCTCCCCGCCCTCACCCGCTCGCATCCGGACAACCGCCCCAACCTGGGCGACTTCGGCGCACTCGGCGCCGTGAAGCAGCACGCCGACATCGTGCTCGCGCTCTACCGCGAGGAGCTCTACTCATCCGCCCCCGGCCAGGAAGGCGCCACGGAGCTGCTGATCCTCAAGAACAGGAACGGGCCGATCGCGTACGTGGATCTGTACTTCTACAAGCAGTGGCTCCGCTTCGAGGACATGCTGGAGCCGTGAGTACTACGAGACGGCAGGCAGCAGAGAGCAGGAAGCAGAGACCGCCCATGCGATGAGCGACGTGGCCAGACCGTCCATGCCGTTGCTGCGTCCTGCTTTCTGCCTCCTGCTTCCCGCAGTTCCGTAGTATATTCCGTCCATGGCTGGCCACTCCAAATGGAAGCAGATCAAGCACTACAAGGCCGCGGCGGATGCGAAGCGGGGAGCGATGTTCACCAAGCTCATCCGCGAGATCACGGTTGCGGCGAAGCAGGGAGGCGGCGACCCGGGCGGTAATCCGCGCCTCCGTACCGCGATCGATGCCGCCAAGGCAGCGTCGATGCCCAAGGACAACATCGAGCGCGCCGTCAAGAAGGGCACCGGAGAGCTCGAGGGCGTCGACTACCAGGAGGTCACCTACGAGGGATACGGTCCGGGCGGCGTGGCGCTCCTCATCCACACGCTCACCGACAACCCCACCCGCACGGTGGCCGACGTGCGGCACAAGCTCTCGCGCGGCGGCGGCAACCTCGGTTCCTCCAACTCGGTCGCCTTCATGTTCGACCGTAAGGGGCAGATCTACATAGACGCCACCCGCTACGACGAGGAAGCGACTCTCGAAGCCGCGCTCGAGGCGGGCGCCGAGGATCTGCAGCTCGACGGCGATCAGTTCGTCGTCACTACCGACCCCACCGCGCTCCACGCGGTGAAGTCGGTGCTCGAGGAGGCCGGCATCGAGAGCGCGGAAGCCGAACTCGCGATGATCCCGCAGACCACCATCCACGTGGAAGGGAAAACCGCCGAATCGCTTCTCAAGCTCATGGAGGAGCTCGAGGATCTGGACGACGTCCAGAAGGTCGAGGCCAACTTCGACATCGACCTCGCCGAGATGGCCGGAACGTGAGCCCCGGTCCGTGATAGTGCTCGGCATCGACCCGGGCACCGCCGTCACCGGCTACGGCGTCGTCTCGGGCGAGCCCTTCGGCTCTCTCTCACTCATCGAGTGCGGCGTCATCCGCACCACCGCTCACGATCCCCTCCCCGTCCGGCTCCGCGAGCTCTTCGAGGACGTCAGCGACCTCATCAAACGCCACAAACCCGACTCCGTGTCGGTGGAAGATGTGTTCTACTCCAAGAACGTCCGCACCACGGTGGTGCTGGGCCACGCTCGCGGCGTGATACTGCTCGCCGCCGCGCTCGCTGGCGTGGAGATCCACGAATATCCGCCCGCCGCCATCAAGAAGGCGGTCGTCGGACGCGGCGGCGCGACCAAGGAGCAGGTGCAGTTCATGGTGACGCGGCTCCTGCGCCTCAAGAGCGCGCCACGGCCGCACGATGCGGCCGACGGCGCCGCGGCCGCGCTCGCCCACATCATGGGTGCCCAGTTGCCGCACCTGCCATCGTCCACCCGCCGCCCGACGTGATCTCCCAGATCGTGGGCACGCTGACGGTGAGAGAGCTCGATCGCGTGGAGCTCCTCACCTCCAGCGGCGTGGGCTACGAGCTCGCCATCCCGCTCGGCGTCTACGAGAAGCTCCCCGCCCTGGGCGAAGAGGCGTCGCTCTTCACGCACCTCGTGGTGCGCGACGATGCGTGGCTGCTCTTCGGCTTCGGCACGGTGTTCGAGCGAAGTGTCTTTCGCCGGCTCCTCACCGCGAACGGTGTCGGACCCGCTCTCGCACTCGGCATGCTCTCGACGCTCTCCGCCGAGCGGGTGGTACGCGCGATAGTGGAGCGCGACATCGCGACCCTCCAGCGCATCCCGCGCGTGGGGCGGAAGAAGGCGGAGCGGCTGGTACTCGACCTCGCCGAGAAAATGGGCGACATTGGCACGGCGGGCACCGGCGGAGCACCCCGCCCGGAAGGCACCGCCGCGGAGGATGCGATCCGCGCGCTCGTCTCGCTCGGCTATTCCACCGCGGATGCCGAGAAGGGAGTGAAAGCCGCGCTCGACTCCGGCGGCCGGGGTGTGGGCGCGCCGGAGCTGATACGACTCGCGCTGAGCAAGGTGGCCCAGCGCTGACAGCGAAAGCCAACGCGGGAGAATCGATGATGTTTCGTCTCACGGCCGTACTCGCCCTTCTCTGCTCGCCGCTGGCGGTACTGCAGGCACAGCGCACCAGCAGGCCGCAACTGCATGCGAAGCACTGGATCGCGATCACGGGCAAACCGCTCAGCGCCGAAGCGGGCGCGATGATCTTCCAGAAAGGGGGCAACGCGGTGGACGCCGCCGCCGCCATGCTCGCCGCGGGCTGCACCATGTGGGACACGCTCTCCTGCGGCGGCGAGACCCAGGCGCTCATCTACAACCCCCACACCAGGAAGGTGATCGGGATCAACGCGCTGGGCGTGGCTCCCACCGGCGCGACGGCCGAGCTCTACCGCTCGAAGGGCTATCGCTACCCTCCCGAGTACGGTCCGCTGGCGGCGGTGACGCCCGGCACGCCCGGCGGCCTCATGGTGATGCTCGCGGAGTACGGCAAGCTCTCGCTGAAAGATGTCCTCGAGCCGGCCATCCAGATGGCGGAAGGCTATCCCATGGAGGCGCAGCTCTCGCGCACCATCGAGCGCAACAAGGACTGGATAAAGAAGTGGAAGTACTCGCGCGAGATCATGCTCACCCATCCGGGCTCGGATCGCGAGGCACCGCGGGCCGGTGAGATATTCGTCCAGAAGGATCTCGCGGCCACCTGGCGCAAGCTCGTGGAAGCAGAGCAGCAGGCGCTGGCGGCGGGAAAGAGCCGCAAGGAGGCGATCATGGCCGCCTACGACCGCTTCTACAAGGGAGACATCGCGCGCGAGATCGTGCGCGGCACGCGCGAAGAGGGCGGCCTCTTCACCATGGAAGATCTGGCGAAGTGGGAGGTGAGGATCGAAGAGCCGCTCAGCACCACCTACAAGGGGATCACCGTCTACAAGCTCCCCATCTGGCAACAGGGCCCGGTGATGCTCCAGGCACTCAACATCCTGGAGAACGCGGACCTCCAGTCCATGGGCTACAACTCCGCGAAGTACATGCACACGATCTACCAGACGATGAACCTCGCCTACGCGGATCGTGACTTCTACTACGGAGACCCGTACTTCCCCCCCGAGGAGCCCGTGAAGGGACTGCTCTCCAAGGAGTACGCGAAGGCGCGCTATGGTACCATCGATTGGAACCGGAACGATCCGAAGGTCAAGCCCGGGGACCCATACCGTTACCAGGACGGCACGAACCCGTTCAGCGACCTTCTGGCCCGGTGGACAGTGGTTCCCGCCCCCGACACGCTGCGCCCCAGCGGGCAGCAGGACCGCGTGATTCCGCAGGGCGCATCGCGATCGAGCGCCATGGACGCCGCCCGCTACGCGGCGGCGGGTGGGGCAGCGAATTCGGACTCCGCTTTCAAGGACGCGTTCTATCGCGGCACCACGTCGATCGAAGCGGCCGACGCCGAGGGGTGGGTGGTGTCCGTGACGCCGAGCGGCGGGTGGGTGCCGGCGGTGATCGCCGGCAACACCGGGATAGGGCTGAGCCAGCGCGCACAGAGCTTCGTGACCGCCGCCAGCGACGGCCCCTACAACGTCATCGAGCCGGGGAAGCGGCCGCGCGTCACGCTCACTCCAACGCTCGCGCTGAAAGACGGCGCGCCCTTCCTGGCATTCGCGGTGCAGGGCGGCGACTCGCAGGACCAGAACCTGCTGCAATACTTTCTGAACATCGTGGAGTGGAAGATGACGCCGCAGCAGGCTGCCGAAGCGGCCAACATCAACAGCTTCCAGATGCGCTCGTCATTCGGCCAGCACGAAGCGCGGCCCGGGCGGATCCTGATCTCGTCGTCGACTCCTGACTTCACACGCTTCGAGCTCCGGCGGATGGGCTACACTCTGGACGTGGAAGATCTCACCTCGGGCCCGATCAACGCGGTCTATTTCGACCACGAGCACGGCTCCATGTGGGGCGCGTCGAGCGATTTCGGCGAGGACTACGGCATAGCCTGGTAGACCGTGGCGCGCGCGGCCGCATCTTCGGTGTGTATTCGGTGTATATTGCCGGGGTGGCCCCGTCCCATGCCGTCATCCCGGCGAACGTGGACCACATCCGCGTCGAACAGCAGCTAACAGTGCAGCCATGACCCGCGCCGAGATCACCACGCCCGAAGTAATCCCCGACGAGTCCGTCGTGGAGCTCTCGCTCCGACCGCAGCGGCTGGCCGAATTCATCGGTCAGAGCAAGGTGAAGGAGAGCCTTCGCATCTACATAGACGCCGCGCTCGCGCGCCGCGAGCCGCTCGACCACTCCCTGTTCTACGGTCCGCCTGGACTCGGCAAGACCACTCTCGCCGAGCTCATCGCGCGCGAGCTCGGCGTCAACATACGAACTACCTCCGGTCCGGCGCTGGAGAAGCCGGGGGATCTCGTGGGGACCCTCACCAACATGCGCGAGGGCGACATCCTTTTCATCGATGAGATCCACCGTCTGCGGCCGATCATCGAGGAGTTCCTCTATCCAGCGATGGAGGATTACAGGATCGACATCCGCCTGTCCGAGGGGCCCAAGGCGCAGACCATCACGATGCCCATCGAGCGTTTCACGCTCATCGGTGCCACCACACGCTTCGGTATGCTCACGCCGCCCATGCGCGCGCGCTTCGGCATCATCGAGCGACTCAACTATTACCCGGTGGAGGATCTCGAGCAGATCGTGATACGGTCGGCGGAGGTCATACACGTACCGGTGGACAGCGTAGGCGCCCTCGAAATCGCGCGCCGCGCGCGCGGGACGCCGCGCGTCGCCAACCGGCTGCTCCGGCGCGTGCGC
Organism: uncultured Gemmatimonadaceae bacterium; assembly: GCA_964616815.1. Classification (GTDB taxonomy): domain Bacteria; phylum Gemmatimonadota; class Gemmatimonadetes; order Gemmatimonadales; family Gemmatimonadaceae; genus JADGGM01. The sequence continues at coordinate 39,073 of CAZTTY010000002.1, forward strand.
GACTTCGCGCAGGTGCGCGCGGATGGGAAGATCACCAGGCCGGTGGCCTCGGACGCGCTCGCGATGCTGGACGTGGACGAGTTCGGCCTCGACGACATGGATTCTCGCGTACTGAGAACGATCATCGAGAAGTTCGACGGCGGTCCGGTCGGGATCACCACCATCGCGGCCGCGGTGGGAGAGGACGCCAGCACCATCGAAGAGGTGTACGAACCCTACCTGGTGCAGAACGGCTTCCTGCAGCGCACGCCGCGCGGCCGCATGGCCACTCCGCAAGCGTATCGCCATTTCGGTTACTCGCCGCCAGAACCGCAGGGGAACCAGCCAAGCCTGTTCTGAGTAGGATACCGCATGCGCCGCCTGCTTTTCTCCATTCTGCTAGCCGGCGCGCTCTCCCCGGCGCCGCATCCGGCGCGTGCTCAGCTACCCGCAGGCGGCGCGCCAGCCGTCTCGCTCGCCACCCGCTCCGACTCGCTGCGCGAGTTGCAGTCGCTCGATGCCATCATCCAGCGCGCCGATGCGGGTGCCGAAAGCTGGCACTACCGCGGCATGCTCGCGTGGCGACTCTCCGACGCCGAAGGGCGCAAGGGATTCATGGAGCGTACCGCCGACGACTCGCTCCTCGAGGTAGCCGAGTCATCGCTCGAGAGAGCCATCCGCGGCGGCCAGGCCGGCTACATGGTGGATCTCGGCCGCTTCTACCTCACCTCCAATTCGGCGAAGGTTCGCTCGAGAGCCAGAGGGCTGTTCGAGGACGCCCTCGATGCCGCCCGGAAGAGCGGCGACAGCCTGGCGATGGCGCGCGCGCAGGACGAGCTGGGGATGACCTGGTGGCGTCGCTACGTGGATCGCGCGGACCGCCACATATACAGCTACATCATCGGTAACGTGAAGGACCGCAGCTTCCTCCGGGATCCACGGTCCATCGCGTACTTCATCGACAACCAGACCATCCGCGCCGCCGCGCAGGAGTGGTCGGGCCAGCGCGAGTATCTGCGCGCCTTGGATCGCTTCTCCGAGGCGCTCGCCGCCGACCCCGCCAACGCCGGCGCCCTGCGCCATACGTACATGGCGCTCGCTGACCGCCGGCGGTGGGCCGAGCTGGAGCATGCCGCACGCATGCGGCTCGATGCCGACTCGGGCGACGCATGGGCGTGGCTCGCGAGCGGGCTGGCGGAGCATCGCCTCGGCAACGACATCGCGGCCGAGACAGCCTTCCACCGTGGACTCGCCGCGCTCCCGCCGCACGAGCGCGAACGCTATGACCGTCTGGGCCGGATCTTCACCCCCCGCGACTCCGCGGGTGCGGCGCGCCTCCCCGATGCCGAGCACGAGAACCTCACGCGCATGTACTGGCTCATGGCCGATCCTCTATGGAGTACGGCCGACAACGAGCATCGCCTCGAGTTCCTCAGCCGCGTGGTCTTCGCGGAGCTCCGCTTCTCCGTGGAGGAGTTCGGAATCCACGGCTCCGACACCGACCGGGGCGAAGTGTACGTACGCTACGGTCCGCCGCCCGCCGTGATAACTTTCCCGCCCGATCCCGTGAAGAACGGGGAATCGCGCATCCAGGTTCTCTGGTGGTACAGCGCCGACGAGTCGTTCCTCTTCCGCGAGCTGCCCACCTACGGGGTGGCCACGCTGGCCCCGCCGGACCTGCGTGAGCTCAGACGACTTCGCGACACCGTGCCCGTGGTGTGGCGCAACGCCGGACAGGACGATTACGTGGACTCCATTCAGGTGCAGCTCGTGCGCTTCCGTGCGCCGGCGGACTCGAGCGATGTGTTCGTGGCCGCCCGCATCCCGGTGGGGAAGCTCATCGATGGGATAGACCTCGCGCGCGGCGCGCTGGATCTCGACTTCCGCGCCTATAGCTGGCGCGCCGAGCCGATCGTGCACGACAGCTCACGTCGGATACTGGACTTCCGAAAGAGCAGAGCGGGCGAGCTGCGAAGCTGGAATACCCGGGTACCGTCGGGAGCTTTCCTCTACCGGGTCGAGGCGCTGCAGCCCGATGCGATGCGCGGCGCGCGCGGCGCCAGCCGCATCGAGGTGAACCCCGATCGCGGTTTCGGGTTGAGCGATCTGCTGGTGGCCGCGCGGATCGCCCCCCGGGAGGACTCCGCTTCCGGCCGCTGGTTCGACTACGACATCTCTCCCAACCTCGGCGTCGTGAAGGCTGGACAGCCCTTCGCGCTGCTGTGGGAGACGTACGGGCTCACGCCCCGCGACGGCAACGACGAATACGACGTCCGCATAAGGCTCACCCGCCTTCGGAGCGGCGGGATCGGTGCGCTCGCCGCGAAGATCGTGGGTGGCGTGGCGGGGCTGGTGGGCATCTCGCACGGCGGGAACGACGAAGTCACGCTGTCGTTCCCCAGACGCATCCCCGCCACCCCCATCGCGCTCGACCACGTAGCACTCGACCTAGGCGATGCCGCTCCGGGACGCTACGAGCTGCAGGTCACGGTGACCGACCGCGCTTCCGGAAACGAAGTGGTGGAGAAGAGTTCGATCACGGTAGTCGAGTGAGCGCGGGCGACCGTACCTCGGATTACGAATTCGAGCTACCGCCGGACAGAATAGCGCAGCACCCGGCAGAGCCGCGCGATCAGAGCCGGCTGATGGTGGTGGACCGGGCCGCCGGGCGTATCACGCACCACCGCTTTCGCGACCTCGGCGAGCTGATCCCGGCCGGCGATGCGCTGGTGCTCAACGCCACGCGAGTCTTCCGTGCGCGGCTCCTGGGGAAGCGCGACTCCGGCGCGCCGGCGGAAGTCCTTCTCCTGCGGCCGCTCGGCGACGACCGTTTCGAAGCCATGGTGAGTCCCGGAGGGAAGCTCCGTCCCGGGCGCGTGGTGCACGTCGCCCGCGGCCTGGAAGTGGAGATCCTCGAGATCACCGAGCGGCGCACACGCATCGTGCGGGTTAAGTCGGCGGCGGAGAGCGCGGCGGACGCGATCGAGCGTCATGGGCACGTTCCGCTCCCTCCCTACATCGAGCGCGCCGATACCGAGAGCGACGCCGAGCGGTATCAGACGGTGTACGCTCGCGAGCCAGGCTCGGTGGCCGCGCCTACCGCCGGACTCCACTTCACCTCCGAGCTGCTCGGTGCGCTGGACACGCGGGGCATCCGCCGGGTGGAGCTGGTGCTGCACGTGGGAGCCGGCACCTTCAAGCCGGTGGATGTGGACGACCCCGCCCTGCACGTGATGCACGAGGAGTGGTACAGCCTCCCCGCGCCGGCCGCGGCGGCGCTGAACGAGACGCGTGCACGCGGCGGTTCGATCTGGGCCGTGGGAACCACCAGCACCCGTTCGCTCGAGAGCGCGGTGCGCCCCGACGGCACCTTCGCGCCGAGCTCGGGTGAAACGAATATCTTCATCCGTCCGCCATATCGATTCCACGCGGTGGACAAGCTCATCACCAATTTTCATCTTCCCCGCTCCACGCTCGTGATGCTGGTGGCTGCTTTCGCGGGCTACGAGCTCACCATGCGCGCATACCGGGAGGCAGTCGATGGAGGGTATCGCTTCTATTCGTACGGCGATGCGATGGCTGTCGTATAGCCGTATGGTTGCGATCCCGTTCCTCACCGCGTGCGTACTCGGCACCACACGCTACTACACGCCGCCGGTCCCGGCACGGGCGCGCATCTCCCTGGTGGAGCTGCGCACGCGCGCCGACGCGATACTGGCGGTGGAGTGCCCGCGTGTGGTGCATGGGCGGAACACCGTCTTCGCCGCCACCTGGCTGGCGCTCGACGTGGACTCCACGGGCGCGGTGCAGCGTGCGGAGCTCGAGCGCGGCTCCGGTGACGCCATGCTCGACGACGTCTTCGGCTCGCTCGCGGCGCAGCTTCAGTTGCGCTCGCCGCAGCGGCGCCGGCCATCTCCGGCGGCCGCCGCGGCCGCCGCACAGCAGGACCAGCCGCAGCCGGCTCCGATACCCGCGCCGCTGGAGCGGCGTAGGCTGACAGTGTCGTACGCGTGCGCCTCGGACGCCGGCTCCATCGCGCTCGAGATGGCGCCGGGCGGTACGTGAGCGCCGGCGGCTTCGGCTTCGAGATCGCGGCCACCGCCGGCGCAGCGCGCGCCGGCGTTTTCACGACCCCGCACGGAGCGCTGGACACCCCCGCGTTCATGGCGGTGGGCACGCTGGCCACGGTCAAGAGCCTCGACCCGCGCGACCTGCACGAAGCGGGTGCCAGGATGATTCTCGCCAACACCTACCACCTCCACCTGCGCCCGGGGGAGGACGTGGTACGCGAGATGGGCGGGCTGCACCGCTTCATGGGCTGGAGCGGACCGATCCTCACCGATTCGGGCGGCTTCCAGGTCTTCTCGCTCGAGACGCTCCGGAAGGTGAGCGAGGACGGCGTGGAGTTCAGGAGTCACATAGATGGTTCGCGGAGATTCTTCACCCCCGAGAGCGTGATCGCGATAGAGCGGGCGCTCGGCGCCGATGTGATCATGCCGCTCGACCACGTGATCCCGGGTCAGGCCGAGGAGGCACAGGCCCGCGACGCCAGCGAGCGAAGCCTCCGCTGGCTGGCGCGCGCCCGCCGCGCGTTCGAGGGCGCCGCCGAGCGCGCCGGCGAGCGCGCCGGCGAGCGCGCCGGCGAGCGCGGGAGCGCAGCACAGCCGCAGACGCTCTTCCCCATACTTCAGGGCGGGATCCATGCGTCGCTCCGCGGCGAGGCGGCGCGCGAGATCGTGGCGATGGGCGAGTGGGACGGCTACGCGATAGGAGGCCTCTCCGTGGGCGAGGCCAAGCCGGACATGTACGCCATGCTCGATGTGGCGAACGAGGCGCTGCCATGTACGCATCCGCGCTACCTCATGGGAGTGGGCTTTCCCGAGGACCTCGTGGAGGGCGTTCGCCGCGGGGTGGACCTGTTCGACTGCGTGGCGCCCACGCGCATGGGGAGAACGGGCACCGCCTTCACCAGCAGCGGCCGCATCAACGTGCGCAACGCGTCGCTCAGGATGGACCCGCGCCCGCTGGATGAATCGTGCTACTGCTCCACGTGCACGCGCTTCAGTCGCTCCTACATCCGCCACCTTTTCGTGGCTTCGGAGTCGCTGGGGCTGCGACTTCTATCGCTGCACAATGTACATTTCATGATCTCCCTCATGCGCGACGCGCGCAGTGCGATCGCCTCCGGGGGCTTCGACGCATGGAGCCGAGAATGGCTCCTGCGCTACCACAAGGGACCCGACTCGTGACCATGATCGCTACCCACGCTTCGCTCTCGCTGATCCTGGCGGCCCAGGCGCCGAGTGGCGGCGGCGGCTCTTTCACGCCGTTCCTCCTGCAGATGGCGCTCATCTTCGCCATCTTCTATCTCCTAGTCATGCGCCCGCAGCAGAAGCAGCGGAAGCAGCATCAAAAGAGCCTGCGCGAGCTCAGGAAGGGCGACCAGGTCGTGACCGCCGGCGGCATCATCGCCGAGGTGATCCACATCAAGGAATCGCTCAAGGACGGCGCGCCGGTCACCACCATGGAAGACAGAATCACGATCAAGTCCGCCGAGTCGCGCCTGGTGGTGGAGCGTGGCCGAATCGCAAAGGTGGCCACCCCCGCCGCCGAAACCACTACCGCGGCATGAGTCTGCTGGACATCTACGTACTCGGCGCGCCCATCCTGCGCGAGGAAACGAAGAGAGTGGAAGTGGTGACCGACGAGCTGCGCTCGCTCATCGACGACATGTTCGAGACCATGTACGCGGCCAAGGGGATCGGTCTGGCCGCCCCGCAGATCGGACGCAGCGAGCGGATCACCGTGATCGACGTGGATGGAAAGCAGCTCGTGCTCGTGAATCCCGAGATCGTGCTCACCGAGGGGAAGGAGCGCGAGGAGGAGGGCTGCCTCTCCATCCCCGACATCTACGGCGACGTGGATCGCGCGAAGCGCGTGGTGGTGCGCGCGCTGGACCGCGATGGGAAGCCCTTCGAGATCGACGCCGAGGATCTCCTCGCCCGCTGCATGCAGCACGAGATCGACCACCTGCACGGGCGTCTGTTCATCGATCACCTGAGCCTCGTCAAGCGCCGCGCCGCACTCGCCAAATGGGAGAAGGCGCGCAAGGGCGACAAGTCGCACACGCGCAGCGTGGTCCCCGAGGGCGCTGCGCGGCACCATCACAGGGACGAGGAATTGTAGTAGTGCGCATCCTGTTCTGGGGGACGTCGGCCTTCGCGCTTCCGCCGCTCAGGGCGCTGCTGGGCGAGGGGTTCGAGGTGGTGGGGGTGGTTACGCAGCCCGATCGTCCGGTGGGACGCTCGCGCTCGAAGGTTGCGGCGCCCCCGGTAAAGGAATGCGCCGAAGCCGAGGGAATACCCGTGCTGCAGCCCGAGAAGCCACGCGGCGCGGAGTTCATGGCAGCGATCGGGGCGCTCGAACCAGATATCTCGGTGGTCGTCTCGTACGGGCACATCCTCGGTCGCGAAGCGATCGAGCTGGCGCCGCACGGCACCATCAACGTGCACGCGTCGCTCCTGCCGAAGCTGCGCGGCGCCTCTCCCATCCAGGAAGCGGTGCGGCAGGGCCTCGTGGAGACCGGCGTGACCATCATGCGCATGGTACCCGCTCTCGATGCCGGCCCCATCATCCTCCAGGCGCGCACTCCCATCGCGCTCGACGAGACCGCCGGCGAGCTGGAGCTGCGTCTCTCCGAGCTCGGCGCGCTCGCCCTGGTGGAGGCGCTCACCCTCCTCTCGCTGGGTCACGAGAGCGAGCGGGAGCAGGACGAGAGCGCGGCCACGTACGCCGGGAAGATCGCGCGTGGGAGCGCGCGGATCCGGTGGGAAGAAGGTTGCGGCGTGGTCGCTCGGCACATCCGCGCATACGATCCGAAGCCCGGCGCCTACAGCACGCTGGGCGGCAAGGAAGTGAAGCTCTTCGGCGCAACCGAGACCGAGGAAGCCGGCGACGAAGCCGGCCGCAGCGCGGGCCAGGTGCTGGCGATCGATGAGCGCGGAATGCTCGTGGCCACGGGGGATGGCGCCGTTCGGATCGCGTACGCGCAGCCAGCGGGCAGGCAGCGGCTGGCGGTGCAGGAATGGGCGCGGGGGAGAGGGGTGGCCGTGGAACAGAGGTTCGAATAGCCGGGAAGGGGCGCGCCACCGGAACGCGCGGGAGGACGACCACGTGCGCCGCGCCATGACCCACCCGCATCCTCTCCGAAGGGGTGGCAACGATCACACGGCTCGGAGCAGCGCTATAACAGCCAGTATCGCACGCTATTGGCGATTCTATTAGCCAAGATTGTATATTTTTGGCTAACACATTAGCCATAATTGCTGTTTTTCGGCCCCCCAAGCTACTGGCACGAAGGCCAGTAAGAGATCCCCATGCCGGCACTCTCTCCAGCCGTCATCCGCGACTGTCCCTGGTGGAAAGAGGTCTCTGCCATAGACGTGGATCCGGATCTCGTCCGATTGGCGGCCGCTCCGGTCCGCCTGGATGCCGAGATACCATTCAGCTTCGATGTGGACGCGGTCTATACGCTTCGAGGCCCACGCCAGGTTGGCAAGAGCACCCTGCTCAAGCGAGTCGTCGCCTCGCTGCTCCGGGACCGGCGCGTTCCTCCACGCACCGTGCTATACCTCGATGTCGAAGGAGCGGGCATCAGTACAGTCCTCAGACTGCGAAACGTCCTGACCGGCTACATCTCGTGGGCGCGAACCACCGACCCGAACGACCGCGTCTATCTCCTCCTCGACGAAGTGACCGGAGTGAAGGACTGGGGAAGTGCGGTGCGTGCGCTCTATCGGGAGGGACAGCTCTCGAACGCGACCGTGATCGCGACTGGATCGAACGCGCTCGACGTGGCCCGAGGGGGAGAGAGCGCGCCTGGTCGCCGGGGAGAGGCCGACATCGGCACCCCCGACTGGATTCTCATGCCGCTCGGATTCCGGGACTATCTGCGAGCGCATGCCCCGGACCTTACGGCCAGACTCCCCGAAGTCGATTCGAGCCGGCCTGCCCGAGCGTACGCCGCTGCGCAGGAGATCGCCCTTTTTCAGGACCCCATCCTGGCTCTGCTCCAGCGCTATCTCCTCACCGGCGGATTCCCTCACGCGACCGCCGCCGAGCACCGCACGGGGCGCATCGAGCCCGGCATCTACCACATCTACCGCGCCGCGATCATGGGACAGATGAAGCGGTCCGGATACCGCGACGGAACATTTCGCGAGATAGTCGCGTGGGCGGCGACGAACCATCTCGGGAGAGAGTTCACGTGGAATGGCCTGGCGGCCGATACCGACATCGGGACCAAGGACACGGCTCGCAGGTACATGGAAGACGCCGAGAAGCTCTTCCTCTGGCATATACTGCCGCGCTCGCGCGACGCTCTGACTCCGGCTCCCCTGTTTCGAAGCCCGAAGAAGCTGTATCCCACCGACCCGTTCTCCTGGCACGTCCTCGCGAGCTGGGCGGCGGGCGATGCTGATCCATGGTCCGCCTCGCTGGCGCGCGCCGCCGACCCCGTCCTTCGGGGTGAGCTGGTCGAATCGATCGTGGCCGACCACCTGGTTCGTGGTTTCGCGCCATTCGCGTTTTATCATCGCTCATCCCAGGGCGAGGAGGAGATCGATCTGGTACTGCATCGCGCCGGTGTCGCGCACAGAATCGAGATCAAGTATCGTAGCCGAATCACGAAGGTTCACATGAACCGCCTGGCGAAATACGGCGGAGGAATTCTCGCCACCGTGGATTCCCTGGCCTACGACGCGGCCGCTGACGTGGCGCAGATTCCGGTGTATGCGCTGCTGGCCGGCTACACTGAACCGATAACGCTCTTTCCAGCGCGCTTCTGATCGTGAGGCCGGCCGTGTGACGATCTCCGTCGCCAGCCCCTCCTCAGTATGCACCAGGCAGCGTGGCATCTCCACGAATACCGGCGTCGCCATCCATGTCTTCCCCTGAAAGGCAGCTCCTGCGTCCCGCCCCCTCCCCTCCCGCCCTCCACGCCGTCACCAACGACGCCATCCTCGCCCGGCCGAACTTCTTCGGCCTCGCGGTACGCGTGATGTGCGCTCTGGGCGCGAAGGGCGCGATCCAGCTTCGCACGCGGTGGCTCCCCGCCGCACGGCTCTACGAGCTCGCCGCTGCGCTCGTGGAAGCCGAGCGGAGCACGGGCTGCTGGGTGATCGTCAACGACCGCGTCGACATCGCGCTCGCCAGCGGAGCGCACGGAGCGCAGCTCACCTCCCACTCCCTCACCATCGAACAGGCTCGCCGCTTCGCGCCGAGCCTCCCGCTCGGCGCCAGCGTTCACTCGGTGAGTGAAGCCGTCGACGCCGGCCGCGCCGGGGCCGACTGGCTGGTGGCCGGCCACGTGTATTCCACTCCATCCCACCCCGACCAGCCGGGACGCGGCGCCGAGCTCGTGAGCGGGATCGCGGCCGCCACTTCGGTCCCCTGCATCGCCATCGGCGGCATCCGCCCGGAGCACATCGCACCCCTCCGCGCCGCCGGTGCGCACGGCGTCGCCGTCATAAGAGGGATCTGGGAGGCGCACGATGCCGAACGCGCCGCTTTCGACTATGTTTCATCGTATGACTCACACTACCGTTCCTGACGGCGGCGCCATCGCCCCCATGGTGAACGGCGAGCGCCGATCCGTCGCAGTTGGCTCGACCCTCGGTGATCTGCTTCGCTCGCTCGAGCTCGACCCTCGCACGGTCGTCATCGAGCATAACGGCGTGGTGCTCCGCGACCGAGATGCCTACGACTCGCTCACGCTGAGCGCGCACGACAACGTCGAGATCGTGCACTTCGTGGGCGGAGGCTGAGTATGACCGCTATTCCCGATATCGCTCCCCGCAGTGCGTCCGCGACCGACGCGCCGCTCGTGGTCGGCGACCGCGAGTTCACCTCGCGCCTCCTCATCGGCACGGGGAAATACGGTTCCAACGAAGTGATGATGCAGGCGATCGAGGCTTCCGGCGCCGAAATCGTCACCGTGGCCGTGCGCCGTGTGGACCTCGACCGCGCGCACGAGGAGGGGATTCTCCATCACATAGATCCCGAACGCTTCTTCCTCCTCGCCAACACCGCCGGCTGCTACACGGCCGACGATGCCATCCGCTACGCGCGCCTGGCACGCGCGGCGGGCTTCAACGAGTGGATCAAGCTCGAGGTGATCGGCGACCAGGAGACGCTCCTTCCCGACACCGCTGGCCTCCTCGCGGCCACGCGCACGCTTGCGGCCGAGGGCTTCAAGGTGATGGCGTACACCAACGACGACCTCATCACCGCGCTCCGCCTGGAAGACGCCGGCGCGGCCGCGGTGATGCCGCTCGCCTCGCCCATCGGCTCGGGGCTCGGCCTCCTCAATCCGTACTCCATCCGCACCATCAAGCATCGTCTCTCGGTGCCGGTCATAGTCGACGCCGGAGTGGGCACGGCCTCCGACGCGTGCATCACGATGGAGCAGGGCGTCGATGGCATCCTCATGAACACCGCGGTCGCGGCGGCCAGCGATCCGGTGGCGATGGCGCACGCCATGCGTCTGGCGGTGAGCGCGGGTCGCATGGCCTACATCGCGGGCCGCATGCCGCGCCGCGAGGTGGCCGTGCCATCATCGCCCACTACCGGGATGCTGGGGTGAACCGGCCGCCGTCGCGTCCCACCGTCGCTCGCGCCGTCGCCGAGATGGGCGGCGTCACGGACGCACGCCGCGCGACCGCCGACATTCTCGCCGACCTCCGGCACGGGGAGCTTCTCGACCCCGCCTTCGATGCGCGTACCCTCTCGCTCGACGCGCGCGACCGTCGCTGGCTGCAGGAGCTGGTTTACGGCATGCTCCGCAATCGTTCGGCGATCGATGCGTACCTCGACGAGCGCGTGCGCGGCGGGCTCGCCAGACTCGATCCGGATCTCATCGATCTGCTGCGCTCGGGCGTCTACCAGCTTCTCTACATGGGGAGCGTGCCGGCGTACGCCGCCATAGCGCAGACAGTCGAGCTGGTGAAACAGCGCCACGGGATCGGCGCCAGCAAGCTGGCCAACGCGGTGCTCCGTCGCGTGGACCGCGAGCGGGAGGCGCTGGAGCTCGTATCGAATGGCGATCCCGTAGACGCGCTGGCGCTCCACTTCTCGCACCCTCGCTGGCTGGTGGCGCGCTGGGTGGCGCGCTGGGGCGCCGAAGAGACGAGGCGCCTTCTCGCGATCAATAACTGCGAAGCTCCCACGGTGCTCCGGCCCTACGGCATCGTACGCGAACAGCTCGAAGCCACCCTGGAATCGGCAGGCGCCCGGGTGGGAGATGTCGAGCTCGTGCCCGACAGCATCGAGCTCGGCTCCGGCATCTCGCTCACCGAGCTCGGCGCCTACCGCAAGGGACTCTTCTTCGTCCAGGATCCCGGCGCCACGCTCGTCACTCGCTACGCCGCCATACCGCCCGGTCACACCGTGGCCGACCTCTGTGCGGCTCCGGGTGGGAAGACGCTGGAGCTCTCGCGCGATGCCCGCATGGTGGTGGCGTCCGATCGTTCCCTGCACCGGATGCACCGTGTGGTGGAAAACGCGCGCCGCGTGGAAGCCAGGAGCGTCTTCTCGCTGGTGGCCGACGCGCGGCACCCGGCCATCCGCCCGATGGATGCGGTTCTTCTCGACGTTCCCTGCACCGGCACGGGCACTTTCCGCCGCCACCCCGACGCGCGCTGGCGCCTGAAGATCTCCGACCTCGCGGTGATGGCCGCTCTGCAGCGCAGCATCCTGCGCGCCGCCGCCGAGGTGGTGAAACCCGGCGGGCTTCTGGTGTACAGTACCTGTTCGCTCGAGCCCGAGGAAAACGACGCTCAGATCGAGAGCTTCCTCGCCGAGCACGACGACTGGCACCTGGAGCCACCGGTCGAAGGCGCCGTGAACCCCGCAGTGCTCGACGCGGGTCGGCTGCGCGTCCTCCCGCAGCGGCACGCCGTCGATGGCGCCTTCGCCGCACGACTCCGGAGAGTTGGAGAGTGACATCTCATCTCGATGAACTGAACGCCGAATACGTGGGAAGCAGCGGATATCCGATGGAGGAGCCGGGCGACAAGTGGCGCCGGCGCCTGAAGGCCGCCGCGCCGTACTTCGGTGCTGCGGCAGGCGGCTTCGCGCTCGCTTATTTCATCGTGGCCGTGTTCATCTTCCCGCCCACCACGGCGGCGAGCGACTTCGCGGTCCCCAACGTCACCGGTCTCTCGTTCGATTCCGCGACCGCTCTGCTCCATGACGAAGGCTTCAAGGTGGCGCGCGGCGAGCGTCGCTACGATGCCAGCGCCCCGGCCGGCCAGGTTCTGGCCCAGACGCCCAACCCGGGCACCACCGAGCCCAAGGGCTTCACCGTGGTACTCGATGTGAGCCGCGGCCAGCGCAGCGTGGAAGTGCCGCGCGTGGTGGGTCTGACGCGCGAACAGGCCGCCAGCGAGCTCGAGGAGGCCGGCCTCGAGGTGGGCGAGGTGAAGAGCGTGGAGAACGTGGCGCCCCGCGGCCAGGTGCTGCTCACCTCGCCGGTGGGCGGCGCACGCGCGCCGACGCCTTCCAAGGTCGACCTCACCGTGAGCGACGGCCCTGGCACTCTCATGGTGCCCGACCTCATAGGCCAGGACTACGGTCAGGCGCGGTCCCTCCTCGGCCAACTCGGCTTCGAGATCGGCGAGGTGACCTACGAGAACAACCCGGCCTTCCGCCCCAACACGGTGATCGGCCAGTCGCCAGCGGCGAGCAGCAGCGCGTCCGCCGGCACGACCATCGATCTCACCGTTTCCGGAGAACCATGAACGACGTCCGCATAGTTCCATCCATCCTCAGCGCCGACTTCGCGCGGCTGGCAGATGAAGTCGCGCGCGTGGAGGAGGGCGGCGCCGACTGGATGCACGTGGACGTGATGGATGGCCACTTCGTACCGAACATCACCTACGGCGCGAAGGTGATCGAGACCATGCGCCGCGTGACGACGCTCCCGCTCGACGTGCATCTCATGGTGGCGCGTCCGGAGGAGTACTTCGAGAGTTTCGCGGGCGCGGGTGCCTCGACGCTCACGATCCACACGGAGGTGTCGCCGCACCTGCAGCGCCAGCTCTGCCGGATCCGTGAGCTGGGCTGCATGGCCGGTGCGGCGATCAACCCTTCCACGCCGCTGAGCGCGGTGAGCGAGGTGGCGCACGAGCTGGACCTGCTCCTGGTGATGACCGTGAACCCGGGTTTCGGTGGGCAGAGCTTCATCGAGCATTCCGTGGACAAGGTGCGGCGAGCGCGCGCGCTCCTCGACGCGGCGGGCTCGCGCGCGCTGCTAGAGGTGGACGGCGGCATCGGCCGGGACACGATCGAGCGAGTCTGGCGCTCCGGCGCCGACACTTTCGTGGCGGGGCACGCCGTGTTCGGAGCGAGCGATCCGGGCGCGGAGATCGCGACGCTCAGACGGCTCTGCATGGAGACGGCATGACGATCCGCCAGCAGTGGTCTATCGTCGGCCTCTTCGTCCTCCTCGTCGCGAGCGGCCTGTTCGCCGCCACGCGCATTTTCGGGGACGAGCTCTTCCCGGTCTCCGTGGGCTCGCGCGCGCCGGACTTCCACGCCATGACGCTCGACGACACCCCCGAGCGGCGCACCCTCGGCGACTACGAGGGCCAGGTAGTGCTTCTCAACATCTGGGCGACGTGGTGCGGACCGTGTCGCATCGAGATGCCGAGCATAGAGGAGCTGCACCAGGCGCTCGGACCTCGGGGTTTGAAGATCGTGGCGGTGAGCATCGACGTGGCCGGCCAGGAGAAGGTGATCCGCGATTTCGCGAGCCAGCTCGGCCTCACATTCACCATCCTGCACGATCCGACGGATCGAATCCAGAAGCAATATCAGGCCACCGCCGTGCCGGAGACGTTCATCATCGGCCGCGACGGTGTGATCAGGAAGAAGCTCATCGGCGCCGTGAACTGGAACTCGGAAGCCAACCGCGCCGTCATAGAGCAGCTTCTGAGCGAGCCCGTGCGAACCGAGTGACGATCGAACCCTCCGGAGACCGCGCGTGACCAGCACTCCACCTCCAAGCCAGCGTCCCCCTGCGGCTCCGGACCCGCGTGCGCGCGCGCTGTCGATCTGGAGGAAGATCGTTCACGCGGTCACCTGGCGCTTCCCGGTGAAGTTCACGGCGCTGGCGCTGGCGCTCTCGCTCTGGGTGATGGTGAGCGCCGAGGAGCAGACCGAAGCGTGGGTGAACGTGAAAGTCCAGATAATCACCGATTCGTCCGTGGCGCTGGTGAGCGACATCCCCGAAGTCCAGGCGTTGGTGGGCGGTCGCGGCCGCGAGCTGCTCGAGCTGTACACCTCGGGACCCGCGATCCGCCGCGTGGTAGGTCCCGACACGCCCAACCAGGTGACGCTCGACCTCAGGCCGGGCGACGTGATCATCCCCGCGAACGCCGACGTGCGCGTCCGTGACGTCACACCGCGCTCCATCGCGCTCGACTTCGAGGTGACGGAGCAGCGCTACCTGCCGGTGAGGGCACTGGTGCACATCACCAGCGACAGCGGTATGCGGATAACCAGCGGCCCCAGAGTGCTGCCGGGGAGCGTGCTGGTGAAGGGCCCGCGCCGCGCGATCCGCGGACTCGGATCCATCACCACCGACCGGCTCAACATCTTCGTACGCGACACCGACATAGTGCGCAGCGTGAAACTGGACACCACGGGCCTCGGACTCACCGCGGCCGATCCATCGGAAGTGCGGGTGCAGATCACCGCCGAGCATCTTCCGCCTCCCTCGCCGCCACAGCCTCCCGCGGCGGACACGGGCCGCGCCGCCGACGGGGGCGGGGGCGCGGATACCACGGCTGGCGCCGCCGCCGGAGCGCGGCCATGACGCGCATACTCGGCATCGAGACCTCGTGCGACGAGACATCCGCCGCGGTACTCGAAGGGAGCGGCGACGACGTGGCGCAGCGCTCGCTGGTGATCCTCTCGCAGGACATCCACGAAGTGTTCGGCGGCGTGGTGCCCGAGATCGCTTCGAGAGCGCATCTCACGGCCATCGTGCCGGTGGTGGAGCGCGCGCTGCGCGAGGCCGGCGTGTCCGACGAGGGGCGCGGCCCGAGCGCCGCGCTGAGCGCTTTCGACGCCGTGGCCGTGACGAACGCGCCGGGTCTAGTGGGCGCGCTGCTGGTGGGTATGAGCTACGGGAAGGCGCTCGCGTTCGCGAACGGCATCCCCGTGATCGGCGTGCACCACATGGAAGGGCACCTGTTCTCGGCTTCGCTCGAGCACGGCGAAGCCGTTCCGCCCTTCACCGCGCTGCTCGTATCGGGCGGGCATACGCTACTGCTCGACGTACCCGAGTGGGGAAGCTACCGGCTGCTCGGCGCCACGCGCGACGACGCGGCGGGCGAGGCGTTCGACAAGGTGGCGAAGCTGCTCGGACTCCCCTACCCCGGCGGCCCGCACGTGGAGCGGCTGGCGCGCGAGGGCGAGGCGGGGCGATATCGCTTCACGCGCCCCATGCTGCGCGGCAACCAGCGGCCCGGCGACCCCGATTATTTCGACATGTCGTTCAGCGGCCTCAAGACGGCGGTGTTGAACGCCGCACGCGCGGCATCGAGCCGGGACGACCGCGCGGCGATAGCGCGCGCTTTCCAGGACGCGCTGGTGGAGACGCTGGTGGAGAAGACCTGGCGCGCGGCGCGCGAGTACGACCGGAAGCGCGTGGTGCTCGGCGGAGGAGTGGCCGGGAACCGCACACTGGTGAGTGCTCTGCGCGAGAGGGTAGCGCGAGACGGCGCGAAGGTCTATGCTCCCTCCACACGCCTCGCCGCCGACAACGCGGCGATGATCGCCCGCGCCGGACTCCATCGCTTCGAGCGGGGCGAGCGAAGCGATGCGGCGCTCAACGCATACGCCTCCGCTCCCATCCCAGGACTCATAGCGGCATGACCGTACACCATCCGCTGGCCTACAGCATCGGCCCCATCTCGTTCACCGGCTTCGGGCTGGCGGTGCTTCTGGCGTTCGTGATCGCGCAGATCATCGCTCAGACCGAGCTCGATCGGCGCGGCTACGACCCCGCGCCGATCGGCGACCTGGTGTTCGCGGCGGTCATCGGCGGACTGCTCGGCGCGAAGCTCTACTACGTGTTCCTGATGGGCGACATCACCACGCTCTGGAGCCGCGGCGGCTTCGTGTTCTGGGGAGGGTTGATCGGCGGAATAGTGGCAGTGATGTGGGTGATCAGGCTGAAGAAGCTCAGCATCATGCGCATCTCCGACGTGGCGGGAATATCGATCGCCGCCGCATACGCCGTGGGACGCACGGGCTGCTGGGCCGTGGGCGACGACTACGGGCGCCCGTGGAATTCGCCGTTCGCCGTGCAGTTTCCCGACGGCGCGCCGCCGTCCACGGCCGGCAACATGCACGCGCTCTTCGGAGTGCCGATTCCGGCCGGAATGAACCCGCAGACGGTGCTTTCGGTGTACCCCACGCAGCTCATCGAAGTGGTACTCGGCTTCGTCATGTTCCTCGTCCTCTGGCGGATGCGCGATCACGAGCACGCGGAGGGGTGGCTCTTCGGCGTATACATGGTGCTGGCCGGAATGGAGCGCTTCGCGATCGAGTTCCTCCGTGCGAAGGACGACAGGTTCTTCGGAGTCTTCACCACGGCGCAACTCATCGCCATCGCGTTCGTGATCGGCGGAGTGATCTGGATGAACGCCCGCAAGACCGTGCGCGCCGGCGCTCCGGGCATCTACGCGACCGCCACCTGAGCGAGTGACCGGCAAGCGACTCCGTCATGGTCTCGTGCCCGAGTACGTGAGCACCGATTGCCCCACGGGCCAGATCACGCTCACGCTCTCGCACGACGGGGGCTTCACGCTCGCGCTCGCGATCTGGGATCCCGTGGTTCGCGACCACGTGGGATGGCGCACGCTCACCGGTCGCTGGAGCATCGACGAGGGACGCCTGACCCTCTCCGGCCGCGCGCGCGATGTCTCGTACGGGATCGTGTTCGAGGACGGCACCGCCGAGCCGGACGCCTCTCCAGTACCTGCGCTCCACTGGGAGCGGAGTAGCCTTCCCACCTTCGCAGACGGCTTCGACCTGGTAGCGCGGCGGTAGCGCCGCCGCGTTGGCGGAGTGGGCCGTGGAGTCGCGCGCCGCACGAACGCGCCGTACGCGGGACCGGGCCACTTGCCCCGCCCAATCCAGGGTACTATCCTTCCATCCGGATGGACGAATGGATAGCCACGCACCGGAAATATTCGAGCATCTCGCCGCGCTGGCCGACCCCACCAGGGGGAGGCTCCTCTACGCGCTGGAGACGCGCGAGCTCACCGTGAGCGAGCTCGCGACGGCGCTGCAGTTGCCGCAGTCCACTGTGAGCCGCCATCTCAAGGTGCTCGGCGACGGCGGCTGGGTGGCCGCGCGTGCCGAGGGAACGAGCAGGCTGTATCGCATGGAGCGCGAGGAGCTCGCACCGGCCGCGGGGAAGTTGTGGTCGGCGGTGCGCGACTCCGTCGGGAAGCAGCCCACTGCGCGCCACGACGCGGCGCGCCTGGCCGCGGTGATGGCGAAGCGCCGCAGCGCGAGCGAGGCGTTCTTCAGTACGGCGGCCGGGCGCTGGGATGCGCTGCGCGCCGAACTCTTCGGAGCGCACACGGAGCTTCTGGCGCTGCCCGGGCTGATCGACGATTCCCTGGTGGTCGGCGATCTCGGGTGCGGCACCGGAGCGGTCGCCGCGATGCTGGCTCCGTACGTGGCTCGCATCGTGGGCGTGGACGGCTCCCGCGCCATGCTGGCGGCTGCGCGGCGGCGGCTCGCCGAGCGCACGAACGTGGAGCTGCGTCACGGCGAGCTCGAAGCGCTGCCCATGGACGACGCCGAGCTGGGCGCCGCGCTACTCGTCCTCACACTGCACCACGTGCCCGAGCCCGGGGCGGTACTCGCCGAGGCCGCGCGCGCCGTGGAGCCGGGCGGACGTATCGTGGTGGTAGACATGCTGCCGCACGACCGCGAGGCTTACAGACGGGAGATGGGTCACGTGTGGCTCGGCTTCTCGGAAGCGCAGCTCGGCGGCTGGCTCGAAAGTGCCGGCTTCGAGGCGGTGCGCTTCGTGGCACTGCCCGCCGACCCCGATGCGAAGGGGCCGGCGCTGCTCGCCGCAGCGGCGAGGCGCGTCGCCGCACCGATCGATTCATCTACAACACTCAATCGCCCGGAGTAGTCAATGAGTACCACAGTCAGCACCGAACCGCGCGCCGCCAGCGGCGAGAGCACGAAGCGCCCGCCCTTCAAGGTGCGCGATCTCTCACTCGCCGAGTGGGGACGCAACGAGATCCGGCTCGCCGAGCAGGAGATGCCCGGCCTCATGGCGCTGCGCGACGAGTACGCCGCGGGCAGGCCGCTCGCGGGCGCGAGGATCATGGGCTCGCTGCACATGACGGTTCAGACCGCCGTGCTCATCGAGACGCTCGTCGACCTCGGCGCCGACGTGCGCTGGGTATCCTGCAACATCTTCTCGACCCAGGACCACGCCGCGGCCGCGGTCGTGGTGGGGCGCGGAGGAACGCCGGAGAACCCGAAGGGAGTGCCCGTCTACGCCTGGAAGGGCGAGACGCTGGAGGAGTACTGGTGGTGCACCGAGCAGGCGCTGACGTGGCCCGATGGCGCGGGCCCCAACATGCTTCTCGACGACGGCGGCGACGCCACGCTCCTCGTGCACAAGGGCGCCGAGTTCGAGAAGGCGGGCAAGGTGCCCGTCTTCGACGCGGAAGGCGACCCCGAAGAGTGGGGCGTGATACTCGACCTGCTGCGCGTGCAGCAGAGCGCAAACCCCGGACGCTGGACGAAGATGGCGGCCGGGATCAAGGGCGTTTCCGAGGAGACCACCACCGGAGTTCACCGTCTCTACGAGATGATGAAGGCGGGAACGCTGCTCTTTCCAGCGATCAACGTCAACGACTCCGTCACCAAGAGCAAGTTCGACAACCTCTACGGCTGCCGCCACTCGCTCACCGACGGGATACTCCGCGCCAGCGACGTGATGCTGGCGGGCAAGGTGGCCGTGGTGTGTGGCTACGGCGACGTGGGCAAGGGGTGCGCGCAGGCGCTGCGCGGCCAGGGTGCGCGCGTGATCATCACCGAGATCGATCCCATCTGCGCCCTGCAGGCGGCGATGGAAGGCTATCAGGTCGCCACGCTCGAGGACGTGGTGCAGAGCGCCGACATCTTCATCAGCGCCACCGGCAACCGCGGGATCATCACCGCCGCGCACATGGCCCGTATGAAGGACAAGGCGATCGTCGGAAACATCGGACACTTCGATGACGAGATCGACATGGCCGGCCTCAAGCGCACGCGCGGCATCCAGCGCGTGAGCATCAAGCCGCAGTACGACGAGTGGGTCTTCCCCGACGGCCACTCGGTGATGATCCTCGCCGAAGGCCGTCTCCTCAACCTCGGCTGCGCCACCGGCCACCCGAGCTTCGTGATGTCGGCATCCTTCACCAACCAGGTGATGGCGCAGATCGAGCTCTTCACGAACACGTCGAAGTACGAGCGCGAGGTCTACGTACTCCCCAAGAAGCTGGACGAGAAGGTGGCCCGTCTCCACCTCGACAAGCTCGGCGTGAAGCTCACCACCCTCACCCCCGAACAAGCCGCCTACATCGGCGTCCCGGTCGACGGACCGTACAAGGCGGAGCATTACCGGTACTAAAGAAGGGGCCAGGAAGCAGGAAACAGGGACTGCCCACGCCTCGAAGTCATCCCCCGCTTACGCGGGCATGACCATGGAACGTGTGCAGTTCCTGTTTCCTGTTTCCTGTTTCCTGTTTCCTGTTTCCTGTTTCCTTCCGTATCTTCCCCCCATGCAACGCTATTGCATAATCGGGGCGGGGCCATCGGGGCTCGCCATGGCGCGCGCGTTTCGCGAAGCGGGGGTGGCGTTCGATGTGCTCGAACGGAATCGCGACGTGGGCGGAATCTGGGACATGGCGAACGAGCGGACGCCGATGTACGAGAGTGCGCACTTCATCTCGTCGCGTACGCAGTCGGCGTTCGATGGCTTCCCCATGCCGGAGAGCTTTCCCGACTACCCGGGCTGGAGACAGATCCGCGATTACATCCGCTCCTTCGCCGAGCACTACCGGTTGCGCGATTCGATCGAGTTCGGAGTCGGAGTGGAGCGCGTCGCGCCCGCGGGCGATTCCGCCGACGCCTGGGAGGTGGCGCTCGATTCGGGCGAGGTGCGGCGCTATCGCGGAGTGGTCTGCGCGACGGGGCACAACTGGGATCCGGTCATCCCATCGTACCAGGGCAATTTCGAGGGCGAGTCGTACCACTCTTTCGAGTATCGCTCGCTCGCCGAGTTCGCGGGGAAGCGCGTGCTCGTGGTGGGCGGCGGCAACTCGGGGTGCGACATCGCCTGCGACGCGGCGGCCGCCGCCGGCAGGGCGTTCATCTCGATGCGCCGCGGCTATCACTTCTTGCCGAAGCACATCTTCGGCCAGCCCACCGACGCGTTCTTTCGCAGCGGACCGCATCTCCCCGCGTGGCTCGCGCAGCCGCTGCTGGCCGGCCTCCTGCGCGTGCTCGTCGGCGACCTGCGCCGCTACGGACTTCCGAAGCCGGATCACAAGGTTCTCGAGAGCCACCCGATCGTGAACTCGCAACTCCTCCACTACCTCGCGCACGGCGACATCTCGCCCAGGCCCGATGTGGCCGAGCTGCGCGGACGCACCGTGCGATTCGTCGACGGAAGCGAGGAGGAGATCGATCTCATCGTCTACGCCACCGGCTACCGCGCGTCGATACCTGTGCTCGACGAATCGCTCCTTCCGGGCGGGACGGGCGTCGCGCCTTTTTTCCTCAACATCTTCCACGAACGCCCGGGACTCTACGCGGTGGGGCTCTTCGAAACCGACGGCGCCGCCTATCCCATCGTGAGCAAGCAGGCCACGCTCATCGCGGAGCTGGTTCGCGCGGAGAGCGAGTCGCCGGCCACCCTCGAATGGTTCCGGCGCCTGCGCGAGGGAACGCCGCCCGACCTGCACGGCGGCATTCGCTATCTCGGGTCACAGCGGCACGCGATCTACGTGCAATACGACGAATACGTGCACTTCCTCGAGAAGCTGCTCCGGAAGATCGCGCGGATGCCCAGAAGCCAGCCCGCGCCGCGCCAGGAATCGCCGAGCGCGGTTCCCGCCTGAACGCCGCCGGTCACGCTCCCGGGAAGCTCTCCTCGTCGGCGTACGCCGAATCGGAGCGGCCCGACGCCGCGCGCTGCAGGCGCTCCTCCAGCCCCGTGACGCGCTCCTCCAGGCGCTGCACGCTCTTCTCGAGCGCAGCCATCGGCACGGCGCTCTCCGCCAGCGGCGCGGGCGCCGCTCCCGGCGACGTCCGGCCGCCGTCAGCGGCCGGCACGGCACCCGTCGCCGGAGCGGGCGGGGCCGACGCGGAGGTCATGGTGGGAAGAGTCACCGACCGCCGCGGCCAGAAGGTCTTCGCCAGCGCACCCACGAAGAGCAGCACCAGCAGCGCCTGACCGAGCATCGTCTCGACGGTGGGGTAGATCCCCATCGCGTCCACGTGCGGGAAGCCGCGCAGCACCGTCATCGGGAAGGCGTTCACCTCCTGCAGCTCGCGTATTCCCTTCCCCATGAAGACGAACGCCATGTAGTAGAGCAGTACGCTCGTCACGGCGAAAAAGGGCCGCAGCGGGATGCGAACTCCGTAGCGGTAGAAGAGCGTGAAGATGATCGCGAGCGCCGCGATTCCCGCCGCGAGTCCGAGCAGGAGCGGCACCAGCAGCGCCGACCCCTCACCGAAAAGCGCCTGGTAGAAGAGCGCGGTCTCCGCCCCCTCGCGATACACCGCCAGGAAAGCGACGAACGCGAGCGCCGTGCCGCCGCCGCGCTCCAGCGCGCGACTCACTTTCTCCCGGATGAACTGCTGCCACTTGGCGGCCTCCACTTTCGAGATGAGCCAGTAGCTCACAGAGAACAGCACCGCCACCGCCACGAGCATCGTGATGCCCTCGATGAGATCGCGGCTCATCGGCATCGCGCGCAGCATGGTCTGGAGGACTACCGCGGTGACCGCGCTGGCGGCCAGGCCGAGCCCCGCTCCCGCCCAGATCGAACGGAGCCTGTGGCGGTTGCCTGTCTTGATGAGGAACGCCACTACCGCGCCCACCACCAGGATCGCCTCGAAGCCCTCGCGCAGGATGATCAGGAACGATTGCAGGAACGCCGCCCAGCCGCCGGAGGTCGGGCGCGTGAGCTCCACGATCGACGGGAGGTTGACCTCGATGCCGTCGCGCGAGCTCTCAGCGGTGCGCAGGTCGCGAGCCTGGATCGCGCCGCGAAACTCGGCGAACTGGCGCTCCATCGAAGCCACCAGACCGGGGCTCTTGGCGCGCGCGGTCGACTCCAGCGGCTCGAAAGCGATGTAGGCATCGAAGCCCCGATCGTTCGCCTCCTCGGTGCGTCCGGCCCGAAGCGCCGCGAGCGCGTCGTCCAAGCGGGCTAGTACGGCCTTCGCGGCCGCCTCGCCGCTGCTGTCGGCGGCGCTTCGCGATGTGTTGGCGATGGTCACCACACCATCCCGCAGAGGCAGCGACCGTACGTACGCCACCATCCGGGCGACGGCGCTGTCACCGAGCTGCGGACTGCCCGGCATCGCGCTCCCGGCGACTCCGTTGCGAATCACCTCCGCGATCTGCACGTCGCTGCGCTCCGTCTGCCAGGCGAACGATCCGATCTCCGGTGGAAGCTTGCTCAGCGCGCGCGTGACCGATCCGTCGAGCGCGCCGGCGGCTCCGTGGCACGCCGCGCACGACTGCAGGAACAGCCCTTCGCCCTCGGCAAGCTGGACATCATCGTAGTGCAGCGTCTGCAGGTACGCCACCACCTCCCAGCGCTGCTGCTCGGAGAGCGTGGAGCCCCACGCCACCATCTGCGTCCCCGGGACGCCCACCGAGATCACGCGATACAGCAGCGCGGGGGTGGCGTCGGCCATGGCCTCGGCGTCGCCTATCGCGGGGGGCGCGGGATCCATCCCTTTTGCGGCGGGACCATCGCCCATCCCCGTCTCGCCATGGCAGGAGGCGCAGCTCGTCTCGTAGATCTGGCGCCCGGCGGCGATGCTGAGCTCGCCCGCAGGAAGCTCTAGCGCCCCCTCGGCGCCGAGCGCGGCGGAGAAGCGCTGGTGGATCTCGGCGACTTCCGCGGGCGAGCGCATGGCGGCTACCGCCGCCGAAAGCGAATCCAGCTCGGCGCGCACCGTCGCCGCGCGGTCGCCGGACAACCGCTCGGCGACGTCGCGCGCGTTGGCGAGGAAATCGACGGCCTCCTGATACTCCTGATCGGAGATCAGCTTGCCGCCGGCATCTACACCCTTGCCGTACTCCTCCACGGCGACCCCCACGATGCTCGAAAGCCGTTTCGCGGGGTGCTCCTGCGCCTGGGCGGCCACAGCCGCGAGCGAAATCGTACCGAGAAGGAGGAGAGTCTTGTTGAGAATCTTTCTCAATCGCATTCCGAATGAATGTATCGGCATTACCAGATCAACGCCAGCGACCGCCGGGGTCAGGTACCGGCGGCATCGCCCCCGGTGCCTGACCCCGTTCGCCCGGGTCGCCGGCGGAAGCGCCGCCAGCGGGAGCGCGATTCGCGCCGCTCGTCCGCGAGCGTGGCGGCGATCTCCGGCCAGCAGCGATCGGCGCTCTCGAAGAGCGAGGCTAGCGCTCGCGACCACTCCCGCCAGCGCAGCAGCCGATCGGCGTCCGAACAGGCCGAGAGCCGCGCCTGCGTGCCCTCCAGCTCGGCGAACCGCGCGGCGAGCGGAGCCGCACACTCATCCAGCTCGGCCTCCAGCGCGCGGCGCTCCGGCGCGTCCGTGGGATAGCGCTCGGCGGCGAAGGCGCGGAGCCGGAGCCGCACCGCATCGTGCAGCCGCCGCGCGTCGAGCGCGGAGCGCCGCGCGGCCGCGGTGCGCGCACGTGCGGCCTCGCCGCGCGCGGCCAGCAGCGGCGCGAAGAACGCATCGTGCTCCGCCCGGCGCGCGCCGCCGGCCGCGCGGCGGGAGCCGAGCACGCGAAGCGAACGGGTGAGCTCGGGAAGCTCGAACGCCCACTTCTCTAGCTCGCGAACCATCGCGTCCTGATCGGACGCCTCCACCGTGACCACGTCGCCGCCATCGACGTGGATGTGCAGTACGTCGCGCTGGACCGTCCAGCCATCGAGCGAACGGCGGGCGAGCGCCACGCGTGTCCGTCCCGAACGCAGCAGCAGCGCATCGCGCTCGAACACGAGCGTCGCCTCGCCGTCGAGGTCGTGGCCGCGAAGGAATCCGTGGACTCTCGCGTCGATCGATGCCGCGGCGTCAGCCACGCTCCCCCATACGGCCGGCATCGGACGACACATTCCCGAGCGCCTCGTCGCTGATCGCCGCCTTCCGCCCCGTACGCTCCTCGAAGCGGCGCACGAATCTCGGAAGTCGTTCGGCGGTGAATTGGGAACGCGGCAGACCGATCGCCACGACCGCGCGCTCGATCCCTTCCGGCGTCCCCTCCACCTCGACGAGATCATCCATCCGCGGATAGCGCTCGAAGCGGATGGTAGTGCCATCCAGATCGTACTGCGCTATCTCGCGATCGATCGCCTGGTTCACCACGTAGCCGAGCCTGTGCAGGATGAGCGCGACCACCGCGGGATCCGGTGTCGTGGCGGCCAGCTCCTCGCGCACCTTGTAGCCGCCCTCCTGCGAAGTAGGCCCTTTCCAGCCGACCTCGGCGCGCGCTGCGCTCTCCGTCCGATAGACGCGCACGCGCAGCACCTCGCCGCGCGACGCGAGCTCGCCCGCACGCGTGTCGTATCGCCGGTCTTCCAGCCGGCCGGCGAAAGCGAGCTTCCCGCCGGCCTCGACCACGCGGGCACAACGCGCATCCCAGTCGTCCACCACCGCCTTGACCTCTACCTCACGCATCGAGTATCACCCGCATCACGGTGCTGGTATCCTCGAGCGTGGGAAAGACGGCCATGGGAGAGTGGCGCTCGAGCTCTTCCACCGTGTAGCGCCCGGTGGCCACGCCCACGGCACGCGCACCTATGGACCGACCGCACTGTATGTCCGCGGGCGTATCGCCGATCACTACCATCGCAGCTCCGGGAATCTCGAGCCCTAGCTCCTCGCGCGCGCGGCGCTGCGCGATGGCGGGAAGTTCCGGGCGATGGTGATGGTCCGAGCCGAACGCCCCGATCCTGAACCGCGCCATGTCGATGCCGGCGGAGCGAAGCTTGAGCGCCGCGCCCGCGTGCAGATTGCCGGTGAGCAGGCCGAGCACGATCTCGCTCCGCTCCTCGAGCGCGTCCAGCAGCTCGCTGACGCCACCGAAGAGGTGCGCGTGCAGCCCCGTCGCGAGCTCCGTTTCCAGCCCCTTCAGGTAGTGTTCGATGAGCGGCTCCATCCGCGCATCGACCACGTCCTCGCTGTGTCCTTCCAGACGCATCAGGTCGCGAACGATCTGCGGGTCCGTCTTGCCATCGTATCGATAGTCGGTGGGGCCGGCGCCACCGAAGACGTGCGTGAGTGCGGCCGTCATGGCGCGCCGACCGGCGCCGTCGCTCCAGAGCAGCGTTCCGTCTATGTCGAAGAGTACGAGCTTCACGATCCGGCGGGCATGAGTGCGGGAATGGTCACGGCTACCTCGTAAAGCTAGACCTCCTGCGAGCGCGACCGCTACTGCGTCGCTGGCCACGGCGGCTCGACCGGAGTCTCGCCGCACTGGCCTCCCTCCCGCGCCCGTACTTAAGTTCCGTGGATGCACATCTCCTTCGCGCTCTTCGCCGATGCGGCCAACCTCTCGCAGGAGGGAAAGCTGAACGTGCTCGGCGTTTTCGACGCCGTGCAGGTGGGCGGTCTTCCCACGGTGCACCCTCGCGCGCATTTCGTCGTACGACTCAAGGGCGGCCTGGAGGATGTGGGCACGCACGTCATCACTCTCACCTGGCTCAACCCCGAGGGCAACGAGCTCTGGTCGTCGAACGGTGAGCTGAACATCGGCTCGCCTCCCACCGGAGTCACCGAGATGGACTTCCCGCTCATAGCCGCTCTCGATCTGCCGCTCGACTCATCCGGCAGCTACTCGATGCAGGTGACGCTCGATGGAATCCTCCACGGCGACGTGAAGCTCCACGTGAGGAGCGAGATGAATCCCGTGGGTGGAGGGCTGGTGAGCTGAGACGGTCTCGGCTCCCTGACTGACGTGGAACGGAACGGTCCGGCAGCGTCGCTGTCGGACCGTTCCGTTCATGGAGCCGAGACCGTCATCGACCTCACCGCGACGACCCTTCCCATCAGCTCGCGCACGTAGTCGTCGGTGGGAGGGTCGATCTGCTCCACCGAGTAGCCGCCACGGCCGAGCGCGAGGTGGACCATGGCGGTGGAGGAGAGAGCGACAGCCACGTGCGTTATCGTGCGGTCGGGTCGCTCGGAAAAGAAGATCAGGTCGGCCGCGCGGGCGGCCGCGACGCCGCCTTCCACGGGAACGCCGTACTCTGCCTGCTGCCGGGCATCGCGGGGAAGCGCGATGCCGTGCAGGCCGAAGATGGTCTGGACGAAGCCCGAGCAGTCGGCGCCCCACGGCGTCATGCCGCCCCACTCGTACGGCGTGCCGGCGAAGAGCCCGAGCGCGCTCGACGCGATGGCATCCGGCTCGCGCGGAAAGCGGCGCGGGAGCTCGTCGGGCGTCAGCGCCCGGCCGCTCTCCACCGAAGCGTCGTCGGGGGCGTACGCACCTACCGGGAGCGCACGCGCCTGTCCGCCCTTCTCACGGATGATGCACCCGATCGAGAGGCGCCGCGCCGCGTAGCGCGCGGCCGCGGCGCGGGCGCTCTCGTCGTACAGGTAGCCGCGGTGCACCCATCCTTCGTAGCCGTCGGACGTCCGGACGCGGAGCCACTCCCCCTGCTCCGTCACGCGCTCGACCGCGTGGCCCTCCAGCAGTTGCGAAAGCTGCTCGCCGCGCAGCGATGGCTCGGCGCCGAGCGGTGCCACCGCCGCGCGCACGATCAGCATCTCGGTGTCGTCGCTCATTACGTGGCGTGCGGGTCGGGCATGGTCAGCGCGCCCTGCTGCGGCGCGGAAGCGGGAGCACGATGGAGCGGAACGCACCCACGATGGCCCGGTCGCTCACTCCCTGGAGTTTCCGCACGACATCGTCGCGTCCGCGCGAGCGCGCGAGCGGCCCGGAAACCACGCCGCGCGGAAGCGAATGATCGAGCGGAACGAAGAGCAGGTGCGCGTTCCACTCCCCGCTGCCGTCGTCGAAGCTCGATTCGCCGAGCACCGTGAACGCGCGGTCGCCGATCGCGAAGCGGCGGCGGAGGAGCATCGCGTCGTTCACGTCTGGCCGGCGCCGGCGGCGGGAGGGCCGGCCTTCGGCGCGCACTTCGCGCAGTGCGTCACGCCACGGAAGTTGCACATGATGCAGATGAACGTCCCGCACTCCGCGCACGGATAGCCCTCCGAAGCGCGCTCGTTGCGCCCGCAGGCGCGGCAGGTCATCCTGTCGCCATCTCCATCTTCAGCCATTTTCCACCCTCGTGCGACGGGGATCCGAACGCTCGTTGACGTTGACGCGGTAGGCGGCCACGTCGCAGAGCAGCCGCACCACCGACGGGAGCATGAACGGCTTGCTCACGAACGGGCGTTCCGCGTCGCGGAGAAATTCGCGGATGCCGTCGCCATCGGGATCGCCGGTGGCGAACACGACCCGCGCCGCGTGCTCCGGATCGTCCGAGCGGAGCCGCTCGAACACGCGCTGCCCTTCCGTGTCGGGCATGCGCAGATCGAGGAGTATGGCATCGTAGCGCTTCCCGGCCATCTGCGCCAGCGCCTCCTCGCCGCTCGCTGCCGTCTCCACCACGTGCCCCTCGCGCATCAGGTAGCGCACCAGGGCGCGGCGGATCGAGGGCTCGTCGTCCACTATCAGGAACGTGCTCGACGCGCCCGCGCGACGCGCGCCGCCGCTGGCGGATTCCGGCCTCGCGGTCGCCAGCGGCGACAGCGGAAGATCGATGGTGAAGGTCGCCCCCGCGCCGACGGTCGATTCCACGCTTATGTGCCCGCCGTGCTGGCGTATGATCCCGTGCGAGATCGAGAGCCCGAGGCCGGTCCCCTCGCCCACCTCCTTCGTGGTGAAAAATGGATTGAAGACCCTGTCCACCACCTCGGCCTCGATCCCCATGCCGTTGTCGGCCACGCTCGCGCACACGCGGTCGTTGGCGAACCACGTCCGCAGTGTGATCCGCTTCGCGCGCTCCGACCCCTTCAGCGCGTACTCCGCGTTGGTGATGAAGTTCAGCACCACCTGCTGGAGCTGGAACGGATCCGCCCACACGGCGGGGAGCGACGGATCGAGCTCCGTCACCACCTCCACCTGCCGCGTGCGCAGGACGTAGCGGCGCAGCTCCAGCGCATCGATCATCACCGCGTTCAGATCCGTGCGCGTGCGCTCGGGATCGCGATCGCGTGCGAAGAGCAGGAGGTTCGCCACGATCTTCGCCGCACGCTTCGCCTCCTTGTGAATGGCACGTACCGCCTCGCGCTGCTCGTCCTCGCTTCCGGGTGCCGACTCCAGTAATTGCGCGAAGGCGAGCACTCCCGCAAGAGGGTTGTTGAGCTCGTGGGCCACTCCGCTCACGAGCTGACCCACCGCGGCGAGCTTCTCGCGCTGCAGAAGCTGATCCGCGAGCCGCCGCTCGCCCGTCACGTCGCGGACGATCCCGAGGCAGCCGCGAATTTCGCCATCCTCCACGACCGGCGTCGCGGTCACCGAGCCGGTACACAGCTCGCCGCTCGAGTCGCGATAGCGAACCTCCGCCTGCGTTCGGCGGCCGGTGGCCGTGGCGGCCAGGAGCTGCCCCACGACCCGGCGCTGTGAACCATCCAGCAGCTCCTCGAACGGTGTGTCCACCACCTCGTCGCGCCCTCGACCGAACGCCTCCTCGAAGGCGCGATTCACCGATGTGAGGCGGCCATCCATGTCCACGGTGAAGATAGGGTCGGGCGCGGTCTCCACGAGACGCTGATAGCGCGCCTCGGAACGCGCCACCGCATCGCTGGCGAGTCGCTCGCCCGTGATGTCTCGCAACGACGCCACGACCCCGGTTATCTCGCCCTCCATACCCTCCCGCAGCGGCGCCGTGCTCACCGAGACCGCGCGGTATTCCCCGTCGGCGCGGCGCACCACGGTCTCGTAGTGCTGCGGCATCCCGGCGAGCGCGGCGCTCTCGCGCTCCGCGATCTCCTCGCGCGCCTCGGGGGGGACGATGTCCGCCACCCGCGCCCCCACGAGAGCACTGCCGGGGAAGCCGAAGAGCGCGTGGGCGGCCGGGTTCGCGAACGCGATCGCCCTGTCGCGGTTGGTGATGACCAGCGCGTCGCTCGTGGTCTCGATCACCCTGCGGCAGCGTTCGCTCAGACGACCGCGCTCGAGCAGGAGTGCGCGCACCGCCCGCGCCTTCTCGGGAGAAAGCCCCTCCAGGAGCTCGCCCGCATCGAGCTCGCTGAACCCGGTCGCGGCCTGCCCCTTCGGCGCCTCGGTCATCGCTGCACGAGCGGGATGGTGGAAATCTCTACCTCCTGGTTGCCTGTGGCTCTCGAATGTATGGACGCGCGAGGTGGCCGGTCAATCACGCACCCGGCACTATCACCGTCGCGCCGCCCGCCTCGATGCGCGCCTCGAAGGGTGTATCGCCCAGAATCTCCCCGTCGGCCTGGTAGATCTGCGGCGGCTCACACTCGATTCTGAACTCACGCGCCGCACGATGAAACATGGCCGGGTGTCCGTCGAAGCGCGCCGTGAACAGCCTCCACCCCAGCGCCACCGCCTCCATACTTCCCTTCGGCGAGAAAACACAGATGTCGAGGAGCCCGTCGTCGTTCCTGATGCCCGGGCCGAGCGTGATCAGGTCGTCGAGCACACCGCCCGAGTTGGCCACCATGACGGCCGCCGCTTCCCGTTCCACCACCGTCCCATCCACCTCGGCGCGCACCCCGAACGTTCGCGGCGCGAGCGCGCAGCGGACGGCCGTATACGCGTACGCGGCCGCGCCGAAGGTACGCTTCGCCCGTGCGCTGGTCTCGGCGATCATCCGGGAGTCCACGCCCGCCCCCACCGAGAACGCGAAGCGCCGCCCGCCACCGGTGACGCCGAGGTCGATCCGCGCGACCCGACCGCGCAAAAGCAGGTCCACCGCGCGGACTACGTCCAGCGGGATGCCGAGGGAGCGCGCCACGAGATTGCCCGTTCCGCCAGGGAGGATGCCCACGGGAATACCGCTGTAGGCGAGTGCGTCGAGTACTTCCATTACCGTGCCATCGCCGCCGAGCACGTAGACCGCGCGGCGTTCACGCGCATGCTCCGCCGCGAGCCCGGCCGCCAGCTCCGCCGCGTGTCCTGGGCGCTCCGTCGGCACGATTTCGCAGCGCACGCCCGCGGCGTGGAACGCGCGCTCCACCGCCGGCAGGAGCGCGCCGGCGCGGCGGGCGGCGGGATTGGCGATGAGCAGCGCCGGGTCGCTCAGAAGCTCCACTCGCGGAAAACGTCGAAGCCGTACTGCGGCGGGCGGTTGCCTATGTCCGACGCGCCGAGCCCCGGCCGGCACTGCAGGGCCGCCGACGACGGCTCCATGCTCGCCTGCACCGAGAAGCCATCGTTGAGCCGATGCTCGATGGTGAGCCCCAGCGCCTTCTCGAAGGATGCGCCAGTGGCCTGCGCTCCGCCCAGCCCACCCAGGCCACAGAGTCCCGCATTGACAGTCACGAAGGTCCGCTCGCCGACCTGCTTCCCCACACCTATGCGCGTGCCCGAAAGCACGTTCGCCGCCGCGGAGCCGTAGCCCTGACCCGCCAGTTGATCGCCGGTGCCGCCGGTCTGCACCTGCACGTAGTCGATGAAGCTGATCTGATCGGCCAGTGCGCGCTCGAGCACCGCGCCCATGCTCGGCAGCAGCGCCGCTGCCACCGGTCGCAGCGACGTGTTGTCACTGCTCGCCGATACGAACGACGGCTGCCCGAACACCAGGTAGCTGAGGATCTCCGTGTTGGACAGCGGGATGCGCTCCTCGCTCGAGAGCTCCAGTCGCGGCTGCGAGAGCGTACCGCCGATGTGCGCCACGATCTTCACGTCCTGACCGCTCTCGCGGTTGGCCTGGCGCACGGTGTAGATGGCGCGCACGTTGAGCTCGGCCGGGATGTTGGGATCGCCGTAGAAAGTCACGTACCCGCTGTCCACCTGGAAAGTGCGCTGCACCACGCCGAGGTCGAGGCGGTAGGTGCCGCGGCTCACCCGCAGCGTGCCGCTCTCCAGACGCTGGTTCCCCTGCTTGGAGATGTCCACGTTCCCCGCGAGCTTGATGTTCGCCTCCTGCGAGCGGAGCCAGACATCGTCGCCGATGCGCACGTCGAGGCTCGGAACGCGGAGGTTGCTGATCGCGCTGTCCAGATCGGGCGGAAGCGCCTCGAGCAGGCCGCGGTTGGCCACCAGGCTCGTGTCGACGATGTTGTAGAACTCCGGGTCGTTCAGGTTGACGACCTGTTTCTGGCTTATGTCCGATATGTAGAGCGTGCCCCGGTCGACGGTCATCGTTCCGCCGAGGATGGGTCGCTCGAAAGTCCCTCCGAGTTGGAGTGCGCCGGTTATCTCG
The DNA here is from genome assembly GCA_964616815.1 of uncultured Gemmatimonadaceae bacterium. Classification (GTDB taxonomy): domain Bacteria; phylum Gemmatimonadota; class Gemmatimonadetes; order Gemmatimonadales; family Gemmatimonadaceae; genus JADGGM01. Next base: position 70,764 of record CAZTTY010000002.1, read on the forward strand.
AGCCGCGCGAGCGACTTCCGGTTCACGGCCTCGAACGCGCGCGCACGCATCTCCAGGTCGAACCCGAGCGAACGGCGGTCGCGATAGTCGGGCACGGCCACGCCTCCCATGAGGGAGAGCGAACTGTTCGACTGGCTCCCGCTGGCCATCGAAAGCCGCTCGATCTTCACGCTGTCCGGCTGAAACGCGATGTCCGCGTTGACATCGCGCAGAGTGATGCCGCCCTCTGGCACGCGCATCACGCCATCTCTGATACTGAAGCTGCCGTCCAGATACGGTCGTGCCCAGGTGCCGCCTATCGTGATGTGCGTGGATGCGGCTCCGCGCACGTCCTCGAACTGCGGGGCGATCGCCTGAATGATCGCGAGGTCGACGCTGTCGGCCAGGATGCTCCCGGTAAGCGGGTCATCGAGCATTCGCTGCGGCACGCGCGCGAGCGCGAGGTTCATGGGGATGGCCACCTTCGCCTCGAGCGCGGTGCGTCCATTGCGATATACGGCCAGCTCCGACTCCATGGTGCGGTCGCCGTAATCGCCGCGCACGGTGAAGAAGGGGAAGCGGAGACCGCCATAGCGCAGTCCGGAGAAGCGGCCGTCGGCGTGGAGCACGGGCCACTGGCGCACTCCCGAGAGGAGCGCGGAGAAGGAAGCGAAGCCCCGCAGCGAATCGCTGCTCTGAACCAGCGCGCCGAGGTGCGCGAGCGGAACGCTGTCCGCCACCAGCGCCGCGTGAAGCGAATCGCGCATCGGGAAATCGCCGCGGAACGCGAGCATCCCTCCGGTGCTGCCCCGCACCACCAGCGAGTCCAGCCACGCGCCTGCACCGTCGAACACCGCATGCGCCGGCGCCGCGAGACTCCACCGCGCATCGGCCACGTCCAGCGCGCCGCTGTCGAGCGTGACCAGCAGCGAGTCTCCCATCCTGGCGAAGTTGGTGAGCGTCGACCCCCGGAAGCTTCCCAGCGGATCGCTGCTCGACACCAGCACGCCCAGCGACCCCCTGGAGCGGCTGCTCATATCGAGCGTCGACTTCACCGTGTCGAGCCGTACTCCGCCCACGCGGAGCGAGTCCAGCTCCACGCGCAGGAAGCCGCGAGCGTCGTTCGGCAAACCGGCGAAGTCGTACTCGCCGGAGAGCGAACGCGCGAAATGGCCGGACGCGAAGAGTCCGCTCCCGAGCAGCGATCCGCGCGCCCGCAGATTCGCGATCGAGCCCACGAGCGTGCCGCGGCCGCGCGCCGTTCCGGCGAGCGAGTCGTGGATCGCGCGCCGTATCTCCTCCGCACTGGGTGCCGGAGTGCTGTCGCCGAAGAACGACGCGAAGCCCGCATCGATGCGCAGCGGCGCGGCTCCGCCGGTACCCGGGAGCAGGTAGGGCCGCAACCCGCCGAGCGAGTCGAGCACCACGCTGTAGTGCAGCGTATCCACCACCCCCGCGGCCAGCCCCAGCGCGCCGGAGGCCTGGATGTCCGCGGCGCTGGTGGTGAGCCGCAGCGTGTCCACGCTCATCCGCCCGTCGCCGAACGAGAGCGCCGCCGTGGAACGTGCGACCTCGAGCGAATCGACGCGCGCGCTGTCGAGATCCAGGAAGGCGCTCCCGGCGAGGTCGGCGAGCGAGTCGCCGAGGATGTCGATGGAGTAGCTGCCGGTCACCCGCGCCGACGGCAGCGCGGGCCGCTCGAGGAGGATGCGCGGATCGAGCTCCGTCACGCTTCCCATTCCGCGCCCTGCATACCCCGGCTCCGCGAAGTCGAAGTGACCGTCCATCGCCATGGCTCCTCCGGCGCCGGAGAGCGCGAGCGCGAGGTCCATGTCGCCGAGCGTCCCCTGTACGCGGATGCTCCCATCGTACGGTCCGCGCAGCTCGAGCATCGGATACGACTGCGCGAGCGTGGTGAGCGACAGCGGCGAGGCCACGAGGCTCACGTCGAAGACCATGGCGTCCTCGCCGTACGTCACGCGCCCGCTTCCCGTGAAGTGCGAGGGGAGCCCCGGTTCATCGTGGTGCGTGAAGTCGCCTTCGCTGAATCGTACGTCGGTCCACACCGAGTCGAGCATGGCCGTTCCCGAGACGGTCCCCGCGAGACGCGGGAAATCGGGAAAGAGAAAGCGCGGCGTACGCAGGTCGATCCGGCGCGCATCCACGTGCAGCCGGCGGAACTGCGCCAGCGTCGGAAAGAGAATGTCGAGCGCGCCGCGCGCGGCGATCTCCGAGACGGCGCCGGGCACATTGGCGTCGTGGAAGGCGAGGTGTGCGTCGTCCACGATCCAGCGGTTGATGGGGCCGCCACGCGCCAGCACGCGCCCCGTGATGGTGCCCTGCCAGTCCACGGGGAAAGGTCCCTGGTTGAAGCTGCGCAGCAGGTCGAAGTCCGCCGGCTCGAGCTCCAGCCGTACGTCCTTCACCACCAGCACGGGGCCGCCCACACCGAACGTCATGTCTCCGCGCAGCCGGGATCCGGTGGAGCGGACGTCCATGTCGCTGATCGCGTACTCGAGGACGTGAAGATCCTTCGAGTCGTTGCGTATGGTGAGCTCCAGGCTGCCGCCGCCGGTGCTCGGGAGGCCGGGATGAATCCAGTCCACATCCGCGAGCGATACGGTATCGCCCATCACGTGCACGTCGTAGCGCGTGGGGTCGTCGCCCCCCCACCAGACCTTGCCGGTCGCGCTCCCCGCCGAGCCTGGGAGCGCGAAGTGCGCCAGCTCGAACCACACCGAGTCGCCGAGTATGCGCACGTCGCCGCGGGCGTCCTTGAAACGAAAGGGAGGATCGCTCTCCGTCACCGAGAGCCGCCCTATCGCGACCCGCTGGCCCGGCGTGGCCGGATCCGCGATGCGCACACCCGGCGAACGGAGCTCGAGCCGCGTCCAGCGCCTCGTCTGCTTGAGCCCCTCGCTGGTGCGTCGGATCTCGTGATCGTCCGAGGAGAGTGCCACTCGAACGGCGCTGTCGCGCCGCGCTCCGCGCAGCGAGTCGGGCGGATCCCACGGCTCGGTGAGGATGACCGTGCCGCCGCGCACGACCGCGCTGTCGATGGTGATCAGGTCGCCGAAGCGCGCCTCGCGCGCACGGCGCGCCCGCGCCACTATCGACCCCGGCTTCTCCTCCGACGACGGGAAGATGTGCCTGAAGTTCCACGACCGGTCGGCGTGGCGCCGGAGATTCACCACCGGACGCTCCACCTCCAGATACGAGAGGCGCAGCCGCCTGTCCAGCACGTCCCGCGGATCGAAGCGTACGCTCACCGGACCCGTGGCCACGAAGAGCGAATCCTCGTCGTCGCGCAGTTCGAGCGAGTCGATCTCGACGCCGGTGAAGAGGTTCCCGCCGATGGTGCCGATGTACATCGACCCCCGCTCCCCCAACGACGATTTCAGTCTCGCCATGACGAAATCCCGCACGCGCTCGCGCCCGAACGGCGTCTGGGTGATGGCGATCACCACCGCCACCACCACCAGGCCGAGGAAGAGCATGATGCTCCCGCTCAGTAGCGCGACGAGCCGGCGGCGCGACACTAGAAGGCCTGTCCGATGCTGAAGTTGAAGGTGAGCCTGTTGAAGAACGAGCCGCTCTGCACCGGCGTGAAGGTCTGCGGGCAGCTCGCGCTGACGTCAGGTCCGACGCCTCCGCCAGCGTCCGGCGTCCGCAGCCTGCTCACGCAGCGGAGCGTGTTGTCGGAGCCCAGATAGTACACCGAGCCCTCGGAGAGCGGATAGCGATTGTACGCCAGGTCGACGCGGAAGGGTCCCACCGGCGAGTTGACGCGCAACCCCACACCGGGGGTGACGCGCACGTCGCTCACGCCCACGCTCGGCGCATCTCTCCGCCCCCGATCCCAGACGATTCCGGCATCCACGAACGTGGCGAACTGGATCGCGTCGCTGAGGAAGGGCGGACGAACGCGCCACTCCAGGTTCCCCACCACGAGCGTGTTACCGCCCGTGGGCGAGTACTGGCGGATCCGCGCGGAGTCGTCGACCACCGTGCGCCCGAACTCGTCGACGTGGGTCTGCGATTCGTCCACTATGTAGACGATCGGCCCGAGCAGGTTCTGGCTGTAGCCGCGCACTGTATTGGGACCGCCGGCGTAGAGCCGCTGCTGCGGCGGAACGAAGCTGGTAGCGCCGGCGGTGGAGAACCCCTCCAGCACCGTCGCCGCCTCCAGCCGCCCCGCGATCACGGAGCGGTCGCCCGTGGGCCTGTAGATGGACGCCTCGGCCATCACCCGGTTGAAGAACGACCCGCCGCCCGTATCGACCGACGTGAAACCGGTGCGCACTTCGAAATGGAGCTGCGAGCCGCGCGAGGGGTCGAGGATGCTGTTCGTCCGGTCGCGCAGCAGAACCGCGCTCAACACCTGCAGACTGCTGTTCTGCTGCAGCCGGTCGATGTCGGCCACGCTGCACCTGTTGAAAAGCTGGCAGAAGACCGCCTGTCCCGCCTCGGTCCGTCCGTATTCCACCTGATAGCCGAGCGTGAGCGGAAGCCCGGGCCTCGTGATGCGCGGGCTGAGATCCCGCGTGATCTGCGCGGCGCCGCCGATGGGCGTGGTGCGCAGGTACGTGCGGTACTCCGACGCGCGCTCGCTGAAGATGGTGAGCGAGGGGATGTTGCGCGGCCCGAAGAGCGAGGGGAGGCGCAGAGTGGCGCTCGTGAAGTAGTTCAGATCGTTGCTGAACGGATCGTCACGCACGTTGCCGGTGCAGAGCCCGATGTGCGACAGGCGCGCGTTCAGCTCGAGGCGCCGTGCCGCGCCCAGGAAATTGCGATCGGTGAAACGCGCCTGCGCGCGCGCGCAGTCGAGAGTCGCCCAGCCGGCACCCACCCGCATCGAGTACATGCGCGACTCGCCCAGCCGAACCAGAACCGTGAGAGACGTGTCGCTGGGCTGAAGGCTGTCGGGGAGGAGCTCCACGTTCACGCGGCGGTAGGTCTCGAGCCCGTACAGATCCCGCTGGGTGCGCAGCAGCTCGTTCTGCCGGTACAGGTCTCCCTCGTGAAATGAGAGGAGCTTGCCGACTGTGCCGCTGTCGATCTCGGGCGGGGCGCCCTCCTCGAGCGCGCTCAGCTCGAACTCCACGTCGCCGATGTGCGCCAGCGGTCCGGTGATGAAAGTGAGCTGGATCGAGGCGACGTCGCTCTCGTTGTCCACCGTGATGTCGCGCAGAGGCTGCACCGCGTGGGCGTAGCCGAGGTTCTGAAGCCAGTCCACCGTGCTGTCTATGGCCGCCTGCAGCGCGAGCTTGTCGTACACCCCGCCGCGCAGCGCGAACAGGCGCCGCTCGAGAAGCGCGCGCGAACGCGGCGCCACCGAGTCGAGGCCGGCCACCACGAGCGAATCGACGATCACCGGCGGCCCCTCGTCGATGGCGAACCCCACTCTCACGGCGCGCGGGCTCACCGCCGTGATGCTGGCGTTCACCGCCGTCTCGTAATAGCCGCGCTGCCGGTAGAAGAGCCGCAACCGCACGGCATCGCGCTGCAGCTCGAGCGAATCCAGACAGTGCCGGGCTCCGAGCGGAAGTCCGAGCACGCGCCGCCCCCAGCTCGACGGAGTGGTGACTATCGCGTTTCCCAGCTCGCTGTCGCGGTAGTGGGCGTTGCCGGTGAAGTCGACGCCGTTGATCTCCTGATCGTCGGAACCGCATGCGAGCGCCTGCGCTCGCGCGGTCCCGGCTGTCAAGGTGAGCGCGAGCGCAAGGAAAAGCCGACCGATCACGCGCGTCGGGAGATGTTGGGGTGCGCGCCGCCACCGCGCCGCGACCGGGGCCGATCCTCCGCCGGGACGAGCGGCGTGCGCTGCTCCACGATCCGCGCCAGGTAGAAAGCCGCGAACCCGATCCCGGCGCCGATGATGGCGGGCACGAGCAGCTCGCGCGCCGCGAGGTCGCGGCGATAGTAGTAGGGTGACACGCTGCGGCCACGTCCCTCGCGCGGTCGCGTCATCATACCGCCTGAACGAGGATGGTGCCGGGGCCGCGCTGCTTCGCGCGCCGCTTCATCTCGGCCGCCAGAGCGCCGATGTGGCTCACCGAGATCCACCGCTCCGGCTCCACGCGAAGCACGGCGGCCGAGAGCCGCGCGATGGGGAACTCGCGCGCGCGTCCCTCCCGGTCGATTCCCATGAAGTGTCCGCGCCGCACGGCCTCCTCCCCCACCGCCCTCGCCGCCACATCCACGAAACGCTCGGCGCACGCGTGCGCCAGCGCCTCGGCATCCGTGTTGGAAGTGACCACTATGAAATCGTCGCCGCCGATGTGCCCCACGAAGTCGTCGGGGCTTCCCACACTCTCGACCGCCGCACGTATCGCCTGGCCCATGTCGCGGATCACCATGTCGGCGATGCTGAATCCGAACGTGTCGGCGAAGGGCTTGAAGTTGTCGAGATCGATGTAGCAGATGGAGAAGGGCGCATGGAGCTCCGCCCGGCGTGCGATCTCATCCTCGATGGCCTGACCGCCGGGAAGACCGCTGGTCGGATTGCGATCGCCCTCGCGGCGAGTGAGCCGGAGCAGTGCTATAATGCGGGCACGCAGCTCGCGCGGGTCGAACGGCTTCGCCAGGTAATCGTCGGCACCCGCCTCGAAGGCGGCCACCTTGTGCTCGACGCCGCCGCGTGCGGTGAGCATGAGGACGGGGATCCGCGCGGTGAACGGATTGAGCTTCACCGACCGACATACGTCTATGCCCGACATTCCGGGCATGATGAGATCGAGCACGAGGATGTCGGGCTCGCGCTCCTGGATGGAGGCGAGCGCGGAGAGCCCATCAGGAGCCAGGCTCACCTCGTGCCCGGCCGACACGAGGACCTCGCGCAGCATGAGGCGCATATCCTCGTGGTCGTCGACGCAGAGGACGTAACTCACGATTGACGCTTCACTTGGGGCCCGGTAAGTTCACGCCTTCCGTGCGCCCTGTCAACATTGTTTCCCGGGTTGGCGCGGCCACTCCGCGCTCCACTATTTCCATCCGCAGTCAGCAGATCCTTCATGAACACGCGCCACCTCATCCTGGCCGTCGTTGTCGCAGTGGCGGCCTGTCGCGGAGCGGAGTCGGCACCGCAGCGCCATACGCTCATCGACTCCCGCGACACATACGATCCCCGCTCGCTCGACCCGGCCCTCTCGACCGACGTTCCGACCGGCCGGGCGGTTTCCTACATCTTCGACGGCCTCACGCGCTTCACCCCCGATGCCAGTCTCGCACCGGGGCTGGCGACGAGCTGGGACGTTTCGCCGGATGGAAAGGTATACACCTTTCACCTTCGGCGCGGGGTAAAGTTCCACGACGGTAGTCCGTTCGGCGCGGAGCAGGTGGTGCACAGCTACGAGCGCGTGCTCGACCCGGAAACTAGGGGTGGACGCCCCTGGCCGCTCTACCCGATAGCCGGTGCCCGCGCCTACGCGGATGGCAGGGCGCGGAGCATCCGCGGCCTTTCCGCGCCCGACGACTCCACGGTGGTCATCACGCTGGATACCGCGCTCGCCACCTTCCCCAAGCTGCTCGCCATGCCGGCGGCGTTCATCACCCCCGACTCCGTCTCCCAGGACTTCGGCCAGCACCCGGTGGGTACCGGACCGTGGAAGTTCGTGGAGTGGAAGCACGACGACTACCTCCTGCTCGCGCGCAACGCGGAGTACTGGGACGGCGCGCCGGAGGCCGACTCCCTCATGGCCCGAATCATCCCCGAGAAGAGCACCGCCGTGGCGGAGTTCGAGAGTGGAAACGTGGACCTCCTCTACGTCCCGGAGGCCGAGACCCAGCGCTGGCAGAACACGGACGAGAAGAAGGCTCGACTGGTTTCGGCGCCCGCGCTCCGGCTCTGGTACGTGGGGATCAACACCACCCGCGGCCCGCTGAAGGATGCGCGCGTACGCCAGGCGCTCAACCACGCCGTGGATGTGAACGCCATCCTCGATCACATATTCGGCGGTCGCGGCCGGCGTGCCGCCGGCGTCATCCCGCCCTCGCTCGACGGCGCCGATACCGCCCGCGCCCCGTACGCCTACGATCCGGCGAAGGCCAAAGAGCTGCTCGCCGCCGCGGGCCATCCGAACGGGATCGACGTGGAGCTCTGGCACGGCACCGACGAGACCCAGGCGCGCATCGCCCAGTCGATCCAGGCGTATCTCGGCGAGGTGGGCGTACGCGTGAAGATCGTGCAGCGCGACAACAACGCCGCGCGCGAGGCGGCGTGGAATGGCGAGACCGACATGATCCTCAAGGACTGGTACGCCGACTACCCGGATGCCGAGAACTTCCTGTACCCGCTGCTCCACGGCGCGAACCGCGGAGTGGGCGGCAACGTCTCGTACTACCAGAACGCGGCCTTCGACAGCATCGTCACCCTCGCGCGCAGGACGACCGCCGACAGCACCCGCTTCCGCCTCTATCGCGCGGCCGACTCGCTGGAGTTCGCCGACGCGCCGATGCTCTACCTCTTCTTCTACAACGAGCTCTACGCCGTACAGCCCTGGATTCAGGGTTTCGAAGTCCCCGTGATCTTCAACGGCCAACGATTCGTGCACGTGAGCATTCACCGGAGCGAGACGGCCGCCGCCAACTGATGCTCGCCTTCCTCGCGCGCCGCGTGCTCCTGGCCATCCCCACGCTCGTCGGCGTGCTCGTGGTGGTGTTCGCACTGCTCTACGTGGCGCCGGGCGACCCGGTGATGGAGATGGTCGGCGAGCGCGCCGACTCGGCCACCATCGCCCGGCTGCGCGCGGAGTTGAAGCTTGACGAGCCGCTCCCCATCCAGTTCGCTCACTACGCGGGCGGCGTGCTGCGCGGCGACCTCGGCCGTTCGTACATCACCAATCGCCCCATCGCGAGCGACATCCGCGAACGCTTTCCGAGAACGCTGCAGCTCGCGGCGTCGGCCATGCTCCTCGCGGCGGTAGTCGGGATCACCATCGGAGTGCTCGCGGCGTCCCGTCCCAACGGCTGGTTCGACCGCGCCTCTCTCGCGCTGGCGTACCTCGGGATCTCCTTCCCGGTCTACTGGGTGGGGCTGATTCTCATCCTGTTCGTGGCCGTGGGACTTCGCTGGCTTCCGCCCTCGGGCTACGGCGGGATCGAGTATCTGATACTCCCCGCGCTGGCGCTCGGCTCCCGCTCCATCGCCTTCCTGGCGCGCATGACGCGTTCGGCGATGCTCGAGGTGCTCGGCAGCGACTTCGTGCGGACCGCCCGGGCGAAGGGACTCCGCCGCCGCGTGGTGATCGGCCGCCACGCGTTGCGCAACGCGCTGATCCCGGTGATCACGGTTCTTGGACTCGACTTCGGCTACTACCTCACCGGCAGCATCCTCACGGAGACCGTTTTCAGTTGGCCCGGCCTGGGCCGCTACGTAGTGAACGCCATCGCCCGCCGCGACCTTCCCGCCATCCAGGGCACCGTACTCTTCCTGAGCGTAGTCTTCGTCCTGGTCAATCTCATCACCGACCTCGTCTACTCCGCCGCGGACCCGCGGGTGGGATACGAATAAAGGCGACAGGAAACAGGAAACAGGAACTGCACATCGATGAGGTCATGCCCGCGTAAGCGGGCATCCATGTTACTCCGTTGAACATGGGTCCCCGCTTTCGAGGGGACGATGAAGATTGGTGTGCAGTTCCTGTTTCCTGTTTCCTGTTTCCTGTCGCCTTTACTCAATCATCCGTCTGGCCGAAGATCGCCATGTTGGAGCTGTGGCCGGGGGTGACCTTCTTCTCGGGATAGATCCAGTGGACCGCCTGGTTCACGGCGATGGCGGCTTCGCTGAAGCCGGTGGCGATCAGCTTGAGCTTCCCGGGGTAGGTGGTGATGTCGCCGGCGGCCCAGATGCCGGGGCGGCCGGCCTCCATGGTGCTGCTCACGGCGATCTCGTTCTTCGCGAGATTGAGTCCCCACTCGGCCATGGGGCCGAGATCACTCACGAAGCCGAGCATCGGCAGGATCGCGTCGACCTCGAGCTGCTGCTGCGCCTTCGCCTTCACGTCGCGGATAGTGGCGCCACACATGGCATCGCCGTTGCCGTGCACCTCCACGAGCTCGTGAAATGTGAGCACCCGCGCGCGTCCCGCCTGGGCGGCATGGTTCACCGCCGCCACCGTGGCGGCGTGAGCGCGGAAGCGATCGCTCCGGTGAATGAGCGTGAGCTCCGCCGCGCGGTCGAGTAGCTGGTTCGTCCAGTCGAAGGCCGAGTCGCCGCCGCCGATGATGAGCACGCGCTGGCCACGGAACGCTTCCGGGTCGGTCACGCGGTCGAAGATGCCGCGGCCATACCACGGCTGGGCCGTGGGCTGCGGCAGGCGGCGCGGCGCGAAGGCGCCGATTCCGGCGGCGATCAGGATGGCCCGCGTCGGGAAACGATCCGTTTCCGTGACGAGCGTGAAGCTGCCGCCGTCATCCTCCAGAGCGACGACGCGCTGATCGAGATCGATCCTCGGTGAAAACTGCGCCGCCTGCTCGGTGAGCGATTTCACCAGATCCTTCGCGAGGATGCGCGGGATGCCCGCGACGTCGAAGATGTACTTCTCCGGGTAGAGCGCCAGAAGCTGGCCGCCCAGCTCGGGGAGGGCGTCGACGATGCGGGCGGTCGCGCCGCGCATGCCTGCATAGAAGGCGGCGAAGAGTCCGGTGGGCCCCCCGCCGATGATCGTAATGTCCGTTACCTCGTGGGGCATTGGCTTCGGGAAGTTGTGAGCGACCTGCACGAGATGCCGGCCTTCAAAGGGTGTCCCTGAAATATGCACGTGGAAGAGAACGCCGTAGAAGCCAACATACTGGAGTACGCGGGCTCCTTTCGCCTCCTCCGCAAGATAGCAGTAGGAGGGATGGCCACGGTGTACGAGGCGGAACAGCTCGGGCCCGAAGGCTTCGCCAAGCGAGTGGCACTCAAGGTGATCCACCCGCGCTACGCGAAGGAGAGCACCTGGCTGCAGCTCTTCATAGATGAGGCCAAGCTCTCCGCCAACCTCGTGCACGGCAACATCGTGCAGATCTACCATCTGGGCGAGGTGGACGGCCAGTACTACATGGCCATGGAGTACATCAGCGGCCCCACGCTGCGCATGGTGATAGAGCGGCACCGCGAGCTCCAGCAGCGCATCCCACCAGCCATAGCAGCCTACATCGCCAGCCGCGTGTGCCGCGCGCTCGATTTCGCGCACAACGTCGTCGGCACCGACGGCAAGCGGCTGGATATCGTGCACCGCGACGTCTCGCCCAACAACATCATGGCGACGTGGGATGGGCACATCAAGCTGGCCGACTTCGGCATCGCCAAGGCCGCCACGTCGGTAGACCCGATGGCCGACACTCCCATGCTCATGATGGGGAAGAAGCACTACATGAGCCCCGAGCAGCTCCTGGCGCTGGACGTGGATGGCCAGAGCGACGTGTTCGCGGTGAGCGTGGTGCTGTACGAGCTCCTCTCGCTCGAGCCGCTCTTCTTCGAAGACTCCACCGATCTCCTGATCGACGAAGTGACGTGGCGCCCGCTACGCTGCATCCGCGACATCGTTCCCGAAGTGCCGACGGTGCTCGAGGAGATCCTGAACGCGGGACTCGAGCGCGACCCCGTCCATCGCCCCACGGCCGCCATCATGGGGAGCGCGCTGGATCGCTGGTGCGAGGCGCAGGAGGTGGTGGCATCTCCCGACCGGCTCCAGGAGCATCTCGCGACCATCTTCCCCGCCTCGTTCCAGTCCGCCACCAGCAACGGCGAGCACACGCGCTTCTCCGCCTTCAACGGCCACCTCCGCCGCAAACGGAGCCCGAACCGGAGGTTCTGGGAGAAGTTGTTCGTGAAGGGGTGAGAGGGGAAGCAGGAAGCAGAAAGCAGTGAACTGCCTCGGGGGTGAGGGCCGTAGCGCCACGAGCCGTTCCTGCTGTCTGCTTTCTGCTTTCTGCTTTCTGCTCTCTCCCTTATCATTCCCCGCATGAGGATCTACACTCGAACGGGCGACAAGGGCGACACGGGGCTCTTCGGCGGAGGGCGGGTGCCGAAGAGCCACCCACGGGTGGACGCGTACGGCGACATAGACGAGCTCAACGCCGTGATCGGGCTGGCGCGATCCATAGAGATGATGCCGCGCATCGACGAAGTGCTGGCGCCGGTGCAGCGCGACCTCTTCAGCCTCGGCGCGCTCCTCGCCACGCCCGACCACGACAAGGTCAGACAGCAGCTCGAGAAGGCGCGACTCGATGATGCCCGCGTGGCGGAGCTGGAGCGCGCCATAGATGAAGGTGAAAGCGAGCTCGAGCCCCTCACCGCGTTCATCCTTCCCGGCGGAACTCCCAAGTCGGCGGCCCTGCACGTGGCACGCACGGTTTGCAGGCGCGCGGAGCGCAAGGTCATTTCGCTCGGCGCCGACATCGATGTGCCGCCTGTCGTGGTCAGGTACCTGAACCGGCTCTCGGATCTCCTTTTCGTCCTCGCCCGCGTGGCCAACCGCAGGGCCGGCGCAGCGGAGGTCACCTGGTAGCTCCCTACGGCCCGCGCACCGTCGCGCTCCCCGGCTACGACGTGATGGTCGCTCCGGGCTCGCTCGATGGCGCGGGCGAGCTCGTTCGCGAGAGAGCGCCGGCGCACCGCTACGCCCTGGTGACCGACAGCGTGGTCGGTCCGCTCTATGCCGAACGCGTGGCGGCGGGCTTCGGCGGCGCGCGCGTGGAGGTGGTGATCATTCCCACCGGAGAAACGCACAAGACGCGGGAGAGCTGGGCGGTCGTCACCGACCGTCTGCTCGATGCCGGGTGCGGACGCGACACCACCATGGTAGCGCTCGGCGGCGGCGTGGTGGGCGATCTCACCGGATTCGTGGCCGCCACCTTCATGCGCGGCATCCCGGTGGTGCAGCTCCCCACCACGCTGTTGGCCATGATCGACGCATCGGTGGGTGGCAAGACCGGCGTCGACACGCCAGCCGGGAAAAACCTCGTGGGCGCGTTTCATCCGCCGGCGCTGGTGCTGGCGGACCCCACCGTACTAGCCACGCTCCCTGCCGCGCAACTCAGGTCCGGGCTGGCAGAGGCCATCAAACACGGCGTCATCGCCGACGAGCGCTACTTCGAGCAGGTGGTCGCGACGCTGCCGGCGCTCCTGGCGCGGCCTTCGGGAACCGAGATGCTCGAGCTCATCGCGCGCAGCGTGGAGATCAAGGCCGGCATAGTGGCGCGCGACGAGCGAGAGGGGGGCGTCCGCAAGACGCTGAACTTTGGCCACACACTCGGCCACGCGATCGAGAGCGAGAGCGGCTACCGGCTGCTCCACGGCGAGGCGGTGGCGATAGGGATGGTGCTGGAGAGCGCGCTCGCCGAGCGTGTGGGAGTGGCCGAGGCGGGCACGGGCAGCCGCGTCCGCGACGCCGTGGAGCGGGCCGGACTCCCCGCCGACTGCCCCGCCGACCTGGACCCCGAGCGCGTGGTGTCGGCCACGCGAAGCGACAAGAAGGCACGTCGCGGTCAGGCGGAATTTGCCCTTCCCGAGCGAGTCGGAGCCATGGCAGGCGCGGAAACAGGTTGGGCGTTGCGCATCGACGAAGATGCGGTCCGCGCGTTGCTCAGCATCACAAATGGTGCAATTGGCCAATAACCGACTACGTGCGACTTAGGCGGTAAACCCTCCTACAACGTCATAATATATGTTTCCCTGCCAACTTGACAGCATTCGACCTGACAGTGGCAGAGTGCGCTACTGTTGACCTAACCGGAATGCGGCATTATCGTGGGCCACCGGGCAGTTCTGCGGCGGCTGTGGGATCGAAGCCGCTCTCGGTTCGTCTACCTTCGATAAGGAACGGGGCGAGTATGGAGCATGTGGCCGAAAGTAGGTCCAGAGGGTTCTTTCGTTCGTCGCCCTCCACAGCTTTCGATCAGTACCTGCACGACATCCAGAAGCTTCCCCTCATCTCGGACCCCGCAGAAGAGCGCCGCTTGGCGCGGCGGGCGCAACAGGGTGACGAGCTCGCCGCCGAGCGGCTCGTGACGGCCAACCTCCGGTTCGTCATCTCCTACGTCAAGAAATACCAGGGCCACGGTCTCGACTTGAGCGAGCTCGTGGCGATCGGAAACGAAGGCCTCCTGAAAGCGGTCAAGAAATTCGACCCCGATCAGGGGGTCAAGTTCATCTCCTACGCCGTATGGTGGGTCAGGCAGGCCGTTCTGAAAGCGCTTGCTGAACAGACGCGCTCGGTTCGCATCCCGCTCAATCAGAACTCGCAGCTCATCAAGCTCGCGCGTGCCGAGACCGTGCTCGCACAGGTTCTCAAGCGCGATCCCACCGACCAGGAAGTGGGCCGCCTGCTCGACGAAACACCGGAGACCGTGCGGGCCGCGCGACAGATGTCCTCCACCGAGGTCTCGCTCGACTCTCCGATCGATCGCTCGGATCGCGAGGCGGCCACGCTTGGCGAGCGCTTCGTGGGTGTAGAGAGCGCCGAGATCGAGGAGAGCACCGACTGCAAGTTGATGCGCGAGTTCATCGATCGCACCTTCCGCAAGTATCTCACTCCGCGCGAACGCAAGATCCTCTACCTCTACTACGGCCTCGACGAGGGGACGGAGGCTCTCACGCTCGAACGCATCGGCGCCCTCATGGGCGTCACCCGCGAACGGATCCGTCAGATCCGCGAGCGCGCCTTCGAAAAGCTCCGCGACTCCCCGGACGGCGAAGCGCTCGCCGGCTTCTGGAACGCCGCGTAGGGCGGGGGTCAGGTACTCGATGTAGAGGTCCCAGCAGCGACGCTGCTGGGACCTCTACATCGAGTACCTGACCCCGTCGCGACTCTGCCGTTTAGATTCCCATCGTGACTCGGGATCAACTCACCACCGCGCTGCGCGCCATCGTGGGAGAGCGGGGGGTGCTGGCCAGACCGAGCGAGCTGCTCGCCTACAGCTCCGACGGCCTGCCCACCTATCGCAAGCGACCCGCTCTGGCGGTCTTCCCCCACACGCGCGACCAGCTCGTTCGCGTGGTCCGGCTGTTCGCGGCCGAGCGTGTACCATTCGTCGCGCGCGGCGCGGGCACGGGACTCTCCGCGGGCGCGCTCGCGGAGAGCGATGCCGTGATCGTGGGGCTCAACCGCCTCAAGCAGATCATTTCCATAGACCCCGTCAACCGGCTCGCCGTCGTCGAGCCGGGCGCGGTGAACGTGTCGCTCACCCGCGCCGCGTCCGCGCACGGGCTCCATTACGCACCCGATCCCTCGAGCCAGACGGCGTGCACCATAGGCGGCAACGTCGCGGAGAACTCCGGCGGACCGCACTGCCTGAAGTACGGCGTCACGCTCAACCACGTCGTCGCGCTCACCGTCATCCTCCCCGATGGCGAGATCGTCGAGCTCGGCAACGCCGAGGGCGAAGCGCCCGGCTACGACCTTCTCGGCGCCTTCATCGGCTCCGAAGGGTGCTTCGGCATCGCCATGGACGTCACCGTGCGGCTCACCCGCAACCCCGAAGCGGTACGCACTCTCCTGGCAGACTTCACCGCCGTGGAGGATGGCGCGCACGCCACTTCGGCGATCATCGCCAGCGGGATCGTACCGGCCGCGATCGAGATGATGGACGGGCCCACCATCCGCGCGGTGGAGGCTTCGATCTACGCCGCCGGCTACCCCGCGGACGCGGATGCCGTGCTCCTCATCGAGCTCGACGGCCTGGCCGCCGGGATGGACGCGGACGTGGCGCTCGTGGAGCGACTCTGCATGGAAGCGGGCGCGCGAACGGTGCGCGTCGCGCGAGACGAGGCCGAGCGCGCGCGGCTCTGGCAGGGGCGCAAGAAGGCATTCGGCGCGATGGGTCGCATCGCGCCCGATCTCGTGGTGCAGGACGCCGTGATCCCGCGCACCAGACTCCCCGACGTGCTCCGTACGATCCACGAGATCTCCGAGCGCGAGCAGATCCAGGTCTGCAACGTCTTTCACGCGGGCGATGGGAACCTGCATCCCAACATCAGCTTCGACTCCCGCGACGCCGATCAGAGCGCGCGCGTGCACCGCGCGATGCGCGCCATCATGCACGCCTGCGTGGAGGCGGGCGGCACCATCACGGGCGAGCACGGCGTGGGACTCGACAAGCTGGAGTACATGCCGCTCATCTTCTCGGACGCCTCGCTCGACGCGCAGTGTCGTCTGCGCGACGTCTTCGACCCCGAGCGCCGCTCCAATCCGGGGAAAGTCGTCCCGATCCATTCCTGCCGCGAATGGAGTCTCGCGCCGGCGGCACGAGCCGGTGTTCGCGAGGAGTCGATCGCGTGACCACCTCCATGAAGCAGCACGCGACGAGCCCCGGCACCTCCGCGGTGGCGGAGGCGGTGCGCTCCGCCGCTGAACGGCGCGAACCGCTGCGCATCGAGGGCGCGGGAACGTGGCTCGACGCCGGCTGGCCCGTAAATTACGCCGCACCGCTCTCGCTGGCGAACGAGTCGGGGGTTGTGGAGTACACGCCGGGCGACCTCACGCTCACGGCGCGCGCTGGCACATCGCTTGGCGAGATCGCGCGCGTCACCGCGGCCGAGCGGCAGTGGCTGGCGCTCGATCCGCCCGGTGCGGCCGAATCCACGCTGGGGGCCACCATCGCGACGGCGTCCTCCGGCCCACTGGCGAGCTCGTTCGGCGCGCCGCGCGACAACGTCCTGGGTCTCGAAGCGGTCACGGGCGACGGCGAGACCGTGCGCACGGGCGGCCGGGTGGTCAAGAACGTGGCCGGCTTCGATCTCACGCGCCTCTTCACCGGATCGTGGGGTACGCTCGCCGTGATCACCGAAGCCACGGTCCGCCTGCGCGCGCTCCCGGAAATTGAAGAGAGCTGGGCGATCTTCGTGGACGAGGCGCACGAACCGCTCGCAGCGCTCCTCGCCCGACTCGGGTTCGCTCCGATCGATCCGCTCGCGCTCGAGCTGGTGAGCGCTTCGCTGGCCGCGCGAATCGGCGTGACGGGCGATCCGCGCGCGGCGCTCCTCGTGCGGCTGGGAGGGAACGAAGAAAGCGTGCGCTCGCAGCGCGAGTATCTGCACGGCTTCGCCGAGCCGCTCGCGGTATCCGGCGATGTCTGGAGTGCGCTGCGCGCCTGCGAGCCGGCGCGTGCCACCACCGCGCGCTTCTCCGCGCCGCCATCGCGCATGGCGGAAACCTGGCACGCCGCGCGCGCCGCGATGTCCGATTCGCCCGACGGAGTCGTGCACGCCAGCGTGGCGCGCGGAGTCGCGCGCTGCGTGGTACCCGGCGACGCGGCGAGCGGCGAGCGGCTGATCGCCGCCGCCGCTCGCTTCGCCGGCACGGTAATCTTCGAGCGACTCCCCGCCGCGCTCTGGCAGCGCACGCGCGACCACACCACGGAAGAGTCGGGCACGGCGCGCATCGCGCGCGGGATCAGGAGCAGGTTCGATCCCGCAGGAATACTGAACCCGGGAATCATGGGCGGGCGGGAATGATCGACCACACGACGTCACCCGTCGCCGGCGAGGGCGAGTCGCCCGTGGCCACCGCACGCCCGGCGTGTGCGGTGCCGGGCACTCCGCTGGCCGGCGTCGTGGATGGGATAATGACCTGCGTACACTGCGGCTTCTGCCTGCAGGCGTGTCCGACCTACCTGGCGGTGGGCGACGAGAACGACTCTCCACGTGGACGCATCCTGCTCATGCGCTCGGTGGTCGAGGGCGAGCTCTCGATCGACGATCCCACGGTGACATCGCACATCGATCGCTGCCTCGGCTGCCGCGGCTGCGAGACGGCGTGTCCATCGGGAGTCCCCTACGGGCAGCTCCTCGAGGCGACGCGCGCGACGATGGTCGAGCGCGAATCGCCGCCGCTCGTGGCGCGGATCATACTGGCCGTTTTCGCGCGTCCGGCGGTGCTCCGCCCGCTGCTCGCCGCGGCGCGCGTGCTGCGAGCCACCGGACTCCCGCGGCTGCTCGCGCGCCTGCCCGGTCGGGTGGGATTCGGCTTCGGCATGCTAGCCTCCACTACGTCGCCGCTTCCGCGCCGGTCGTATCCGGGAGTCGGGAGCAGCGAACGGGGGACGGTCGCGACGCTGCGCGGTTGCGTGATGGAAGGCCTCTTCGCGGAAACCAACCGCGCCACCGAGCGAACGCTGGCGTGCAACGACTACGCGCTCACGGATGCGCCGGGCCAGGGTTGCTGCGGTGCGCTGCACGCGCACGCCGGCGACCTGGAAGGAGCGCGTGCCCTCGCCCGCCGGAACATCGCCGCCTTCGAGCGCGGCGGCGCGGAGTACGTGGCGGTGAACGCATCCGGCTGCGGCGCTATGATGAAGGAGTACGGACATCTCCTGGCGGACGACCCCGAGTGGGCCGGGCGAGCCGCGGCGCTCGCGGCGCGAGTGCGCGACGTGAGCGAGCTACTCGCGGCTGCCGGTCCGAAACCGGGCGGAGCGCTCCCCGTTCGCGTGACCTACGATGCACCCTGTCACATGGTACATGCTCAGCGCATCGTGCGGCCGCCGCTGCAACTCCTCGAGAGCATCCCGGGCATCGAGCTCGTTCCGCTGGTGGACGCCGACCAGTGTTGCGGCAGCGCCGGCATCTACAATCTCGTGCAGCCGGAGCTGGCCGGCAAAGTGCTCGACCCCAAACTCGCGAACATCGAGAGCACGGGCGCCCGGTACGTCGCGACGGGCAATCCGGGATGCCTGATGCACATCGGCGCCGGACTCCTGCGTGCGGGACAGCACGCGCGCGTGGTGCATCCGGTGGAATTGCTGGATGCATCCTACGCGGAGCACGCCCCATAGCGGAGCGGCGGCCGACGCCGTTAGGTTGCGAACATGATCGATGTCGAAGGAGTGCCAGCACGGCTCGCCCTCTCGAGGGATCCCGTCTCGTGAGCACCGGCGCGCTCCCCGGGGGAGAACTTCCCCACACGGGCGAAGTCGCGGGTCAGCCGGTGGTGATGCACTACGGCGACATCGCACGCGAGTACGCGGCACTGCGCGATGGTGCCATGCTGGTCGATCGCAGCTTTCGCGGAAGGATGCGCGTGGGCGGCGCGAAGGGTCCCGAGCTCATCACCGGGATGGTGACGAACGACGTACTCTCGCTTCGGAACGGTGCCGGCCTCTATGCGGCGGCGCTCAGCCCGAAGGGAAAGATCGTGGCGGATCCGCGCATCTTCTCGTTCGGCGATCACCTCCTCGTGGACATCCCGCCGCGCGCCTGGCCGGGCTGGGTCGCGCTGGTACGCAAGTACGTCAACCCGAGACTCGCTCCCTACTCGGACGTCTCATCGGAGATCCGCGACATCGGCGTCTTCGGCAAGTCGTCGCGCCGGATCGCATCCGAGGTATCCGGAGCACCCGCGGAGCAGCTCGCGGCGCTGCAGCCGAACGCGCACATGACTGTCGATAGTGAAGGCGTAGCCATCACGGTCGCGCGCTCGAACGCGCTCGCCCTGGAAGGCTACGAGATCTTTCTCCCCGCCGAGCTTTTCGAGCGCTCTCGGGAGCGAGCCGTCGCGGCCGGCGCCCGACCCGGTGGACTGTGCGCGTGGGAGATCGCCCGCATCGAGGCGGGCAGACCCGAATGGGGGCTGGACATCGATGACACCACCATCCCCCAGGAAGCGAACTTCGATGAGCTCGAGGCGATCTCGTACACGAAGGGATGCTACGTGGGTCAGGAAGTGGTTGCCCGCGTGCACTTCCGAGGACGGGTGAACAGACATCTACGCGGACTTCTCTTCGGACAGAACGAGCCGCCACCCCCGGGCGCACTGCTCTTCGACCAGGCGGAGAAGCAGGTGGGCGACGTGAGGTCGAGCGCGCTGTCGCCGCGCAGGGGCGCGGTGGCGCTCGCCATGGTCCGTCGCGAAGTGGAGCCCGGTGCGCTGCTGCATGCGCGCTGGGACGATGGAGAGCTTCAGGCCGAGGTCCGCGATCGGGCCAGCGGCAACGCCCCGTGATGGAGTAGCCCCCGCCAGAGGGAAGTCCAGTGCCTCGAGCGCTCGTGACCGGTGCCACCGGCCAGGCAGGATCATACATCGTCGAGCGCCTGCGGACCGAGGGTTGGAGCACGCGCGCGCTGGTGAGGACACCAGCCGCGGCCGCGTGGCTCGCCAACGATGGAGTGGAGCTCGCGCACGGCGACGTGCTGGATGCCGCGAGCTTCCGCGCCGCGGCCGCGGGTTGTGATGCCATCTTCCACGCCGCCGCGGCCGTGACCGCGCGCGGCGGGTGGAAGCTGTACCGCGAGGCGAACGTGGGCGGCACGAGCAACGCCATCGCCGCAGCGGAGGCGAGCGGCGCCCGGCTGCTGCACATCAGCAGTGTGGCCGTGTACGGCGGCGCCGCCCGCTACGCCGAACGGCCCACCGACGAGAGCGCGCCGCTCGCACTGCTCCCCGAAGGCGCGTTCTACGCGCGCAGCAAGCGCGAATCCGAAAAGCTCGTGCTGGACGCTCACGCGTCGGGACGCATCTGGGCTTCGGCTGTCCGTCCCGATGTGATCTACGGGCGGCGCGACCGGCAGTTCGTGCCGCGCATCGCTCGCGTTCTCGAGCGCGGATTCTTCCCCGTGCTGAACGGGGGCGTGAGCACGCTGGCGGTGGTGCACGCCGCGAGCGTGGCGGATGGCGCGGTGCGGGCCGTCGGCATCGATGCGGCCGGAGGCAACTGTTACAATCTCGCCAACGACTTCCCGGTGACCGTGGCCGAGTTCGCGCGCCTCGCCGGCGAAGGGCTCGGCCGCCGCGTGCGGCTCGTTTCCTTCCCCACGGTGCTCGCGCGGCCCGCGTTTGCGCTGGCGCGCGGGGTGCTGCGCGCCGCGGGGAGCGGCGCGGTCGCCGCACAGTCCGCCGGTACGCTCGACTTCCTCTCGCGCGACAACCCGTTCACCTCCGAACGCGCGCGGCGCGAGCTCGGCTGGTCGCCCACGGTGAGACCCGAGGCGGGAGTTCCGGATGCATTCCGCTGGTGGAAGGAGCGCCACGGCCGATGATCGCCGAACCGCTCCCCACCGCGCTCCTCCTCGCCACGTTCGGTACGCTCCTCGCCCTGGCGGTCTTCTTCAGCCGCGCCACGGAACGGGTGAGCATCCCCGTGGTCCTCATCTTCCTCGTCACGGGGATGCTGGCGGGCTCGGAGGGGATAGGCGGCATCGCCTTCGACAACTACGCGTTCGCCGTCCGGCTGGGAACCATCGCGCTGGTACTGATCCTGTTCGACGGTGGGCTGAACACGTCGCTCGCATCGTTCAGGAAGGTGGCCGCGCCGGCGGGTGTGCTGGCGACGATAGGCGTGATCATGATGGCGGGCGTGGGCGCGCTCGGTGCGCGCGCGCTCGGGCTCTCGTGGCCGGCGGCGCTCCTGGTGAGCGCCGTGGTGTCATCCACCGACGCCGCGGCGGTATTCGCCGTGCTGCGCGGGAGCGGGCTGCACCTCCAGCGGCGCGTGGGGATCATGCTCGAGGTCGAGTCGGGCGCGAACGACCCGATGGCGGTGATTCTCACGCTGGCGCTCACGAGCAATCTCATCGCGCCTTCGCCCACGATCGGATGGCAGATGGCGGTCGATGTGCTGCGCCAGCTCGTCGTCGGCGTGGCGCTGGGACTGGCGATCGGGAGCGGCGGAAGCTTTCTCCTGCGGAAACTCCGGGTCGCGACCGTCGGACTATACCCGGTACTCACGCTCGCGATCGCGTTTCTCGCGTTCGGCGTACCGACTGTGCTCGGCGGGAGCGGATTCCTGTCGGTGTACATAACCGGCATGCTCCTCGGCAGCAGCGAGCTTCCCTACCGCCCCGGCCTCACGCGCGTGCACGACGCTCTGGCGTGGCTCAGCCAGATCACGATGTTCCTGGTGTTGGGCCTCCTCATCACACCGTCGCACCTGCTCGACGTAGCCTGGCTCGGTCTGGCGCTGGCACTCTTTCTCACGTTCGTGGCGCGCCCGCTGGTGGTGGCGCTCTGTCTCACCCCCTTCGGGTACTCCACAAAGGAGATCGCCTACATCGGCTGGGTGGGCCTGCGCGGTGCGGTACCCATCATCCTCGGCACTTTTCCGGTACTGGCTGGCGCGCCAGGCGCGATGGTCATCTTCGAGGTCGTGTTCTTCATCGTGGTGGTGAACACGTTCGTACCAGGAGCGACGCTGCCGTGGGCAACGAGGCTGGCCGGGCTGGAAGTCGACGAGCCGCCAGCGCCCAAGGCGGTGCTGGAGATCGAATCGATGCAGCCGCTCAGCGGCGAGTTGATGTCGTTCTACGTGGATCCCGCACTCGCGGTCACGGGCGTGAGGCTGCACGAGCTTCCCTTCCCCGAAGGGGCGGCCGCGGCGCTGATAGTGCGCGGGCAGGAGCTGATCGCGCCGAAGGGTCAGACGGTCCTGGAAGCGGGCGATCACGTTTACGTCTTCTCGCGCCCCGAGGACAAGCCGTTCATCCAGCTCATGTTCGGCAGACCGGAGCGGTGAACCGAGTGCCCGCCGCCCGCGCACTCGAGCCGGCGAGGGAGAGCGGGGGGTGGGAGGACCCGAGCCTTCTGGTCCCCGGCCAAGTTGGCCACATACACATATGAGAAAGCGGGGATGCAACGTGGTTGCATCCCCGCTTCTCTACTTCGGAACAGCCAGCCGTCAGTTGGTGGTATCGGGAATGGCGGCCGTGCTGTCCATGTTCATCGTGCTGTCGTGCATCATCGCCGTGTCGCTCGAGGGCGCGGGCGCCATTGCGGGCGCCGCGGCCGTGTCGCTCGCCGGGGTGTTGTCCTGAGCCGTGCAAGCGCCGAGAAATACTACGGCAGCTATAAGGGCCAGACGCTTCATTTTCTTTCTCCTTGTGGGGGCGGTAATCAGGCTTTGGAACATCGATGCTCGCGCGATACCTTTCAAGTAGCGGGCGGCACCTATTCTACGTTCTCGCGTTTCAGTGTCAAGGGACGTGCCGCGGACGCCATATCCGGCTAAAGGGCCACAGTGCCGCAGGTGTGTCCATCCGTAACGATTCTTGCCGCTTTCCGGCGTTTCGGCTCCTCGAGTAGCCCGTCGCCACGTTTCGAACCGCGAGAGCGCCCATCCGGGGCACTCGGCGGTGTGCATGCAAGGCCGGTGCCGAACACGACATTGAGCTGCATGCGCGGCGCGGCAGTTGCACCGGGACGATGCTGATCGCCGTCCGACCGGAGTTCCGGAACCTCTGGCGCAGGGCGGGGTGTCGCTAGTACGCTGACATATATGCATTCGCGAGCGCCCGGACCGGCGCGCGCCTTTCGCCCAATCCGGAGATAGTTCCTTGTCGTCCTTTCCAACCACACTGGGCGCGCTCAAGCGATCTCCCTACGCGGCCGCCCACCGTGCACGCCGTTCCGTACGTGACGAGGTTCGCGCGAATCTTCTCGAACGCCTCGCCAACGGCGGGCCGATCTTCGAAGGGGTTCTGGGATACGAAGAGACCGTGGTACCGCAGATCGTCAACGCCCTCCTCTCGCGTCACAACTTCATCCTTCTCGGTCTTCGCGGTCAGGCCAAGTCGCGCATACTGCGCGCTCTGGCCACGCTCCTCGACGATGCGATCCCGATCGTCGAAGGGAGCGAGGTCAATGACGATCCGTTCGCTCCGATCTCGCGCTTCGCCCGCATGCTCGTGGCCGAGCGCGGTGACGAGACTCCCATAGCGTGGGTCGGACGCGAGCAGCGCTACGTGGAAAAGCTCGCCACGCCCGATGTGACCATCGCCGACATCATCGGCGACGTCGATCCCATCAAGGCGGCGCGTGGCGGCCACGTGCTCGCCGATGAGCTGACGATCCACTACGGTATGCTCCCGCGCGCCAACCGCGGTATCTTCGCGCTGAACGAGCTCCCCGACCTCGCCGGGAAGATCCAGGTCGGCCTCTTCAACGTCATGCAGGAAGGCGACGTCCAGATCAAGGGATATCCGGTGCGGCTCGCGCTCGACGTGCTCCTCTGCTTCACCGCCAATCCGGAGGACTACACGGCGCGCGGCAAGATCATCACACCGCTCAAGGACCGCATCGGTAGCGAGATACTCACGCACTATCCCGAGCAGGTGGAGCTCGGCGTCGCCATCACGCGCCAGGAAGCGTGGACGGCGCGCGGCGGCCTCCCCGTGCGGGTGCCCGACTTCATGGAAGAGGTGATCGAGCGAGTGGCCTTCGAGGCGCGGGGAGACAAGCGCATCGACAAGCGCTCGGGAGTCTCGCAGCGCATGCCCATCACGGTGCTGGAGAACGCCGTCTCCAACGCGGAGCGCCGGGCCATTTCGAGCGGCGAGTGCGAAGTGGTGCCGCGCATCACCGACCTGTACGCCGCGCTCCCGTCCATCACCGGCAAGATCGAGCTGGAGTACGAAGGCGAACTGGTGGGCAGCACCACGGTGGCGCACGAGCTCATCAGGCGCGCCGCCGACGCGACGTTCCAGGAGCGCGCCGGCGGAGCCGATACCGACGACATCGTCATCTGGTTCGACAGCGGCAACGCTCTGCAAGTGACCGACGAGCAGCAGGCCGCCGCGATGGTGCGCGGCTTCGATCGCGTTCCCGGCCTGCTGAGCCTGGTCCACGGCACGGGCCTCGCGACCGAGGGCGACGCCCCCGCCGCGGCCGCGGCGTGCGAGCTCGTGCTCGAGTCGCTGGTGGCGCGGCGCAAGATTTCGCGCTCCGACGCGGGCCAGTACGGCCGCGCGCAGCCCCCCGAGCGCCGCCGCCCCAACCAGGACTTCTTCGGAGGAGGTATGATGGCGTGACGACTCGCGCAGCCCGCACCGACCCCGCGAGTCCCGCGCCATCCGCCGGTGCGCACAGCGCGCACGGCGCGCACGGTACCGTAGCCGTGCGCGCCGCGACTCCGGCCGACCTCGACATGGTGGCCGCGCTCCGGCTCGCGCTCGTGCGCGAGCACCGCGACAATCCGCTCTACGCGCGGCTGCGCCCCGATGCGCCCATCCTCGCGCGCCGCCACTTCGCCGCCCAGCTTCGGTCTCCGGATGAAGTGATCTTCCTGGCCGAGCGGGATGGTAGTGCGGTCGGGATCCTCCGCTGCGTTCAGGTAGCCGGCATCCCGCTCGTGTTCCCCGCGCTCCACGCGTACATCTCCTCGGTGTACGTGATTCCCGAGGCGCGCAGGCGGGGCGTGCTGCGCAGGCTCTTCGCCGAGGCCATCTCCTGGTGCCGCGCGCGCGGGCTCGAGGAGATCAGGCTGCACAACGCAGTCGAGAACGAGGCGGCTAACGAGGCGTGGAGCTCCCTGGGCTTCGAGCCGGCCGAGTATCTTCGAGTCCTTCGCCTGAGCTGAGCATCCACTCTCTCCGATGTCCATCGTCACCATCTCCCGGATGTACGGCTCCGGCGGCTCCGAAGTCGCCGCTCTGGTGGCCGCCGAGCTCGGTTGGCACCTCCTCGACAACGCACTGGTGGACGCGGTGGCCGAACGGCTGGGCGTCCCCGTGGCCGAAGTGGAGGAGCGTGAGGAGCGCGTGCCCACCCTGGTGGAACGGCTCGCCGCTTCGCTGGCGCTCAGCTCGCCCGAGATATTGCCGGGTCCGGCCACGGCCACGCTCCCGCCCAGCGAGGAGAGGCTGATCGCGGTCACCGAACGGATAATCCGGGACGCCTGCGCGCGCGGCGACGTCGTGCTCGTGGGGCGCGGCGCGCAGTCCATGCTGGCACGACGATCGGATGTGGTGCACGCCTACTGCTACGCGCCGCCCGCGGCGCTCGCCGCGCGCATAAGCGGCCGAGATGGCATCCCGCTGGAGGCGGCGGCGCGGGCCGTCGAGGAGCGCAACCGCCAGCGCGAGCAGCACGTTCGCAAGCACTGGAAGCGCTCCTGGTCGGCCTTCGAGAACTACCATCTCTGCCTCAACACCGAATGGCTCGGCATCGAAGGGGCGGCGGAGGTGATAGTGCATCTCGCGCGTCGCAGGTTCGCCGGCGGTGCGCGCTCGGCAACCGGGCCCGGCGCCGCGGCATCATAGCGCGCGCAGCTCCCCCCGCCGGCCGAACACCCAGGCCGCGAAGAGCATCAACACCACCGCACCGAATGCGATAGCGCCCGGCGCGCCGATCAGATCGGCCACTGTGCCGGAGAGCAGCGCGCCTATCGGACCCATACCCACGAATACGAACGCGTACGCGGACATCACCCGTCCGCGCAGCTCGTTCGGCGCTATGGTCTGCAGCAGCGTGTTCGCCAGCGCGTTGTTGAGGATCATCGTGAGCCCCACGAACACCAGCACGAGCGTCGACACCCAGAGCGAACGCGATACCGAGAAGGCGACGAGGCAGAACGCGAACGAAAAAGTGGCGAGCGAGAGGAGACGGCCGCGCCGCAGCGACTTCCCGGCCATCGCCAGCGATACCGCACCCACCACGGCGCCGAGTCCCACCGCCGCAAGGAGAAGTCCGTAGCCGCTCGCGCCGCTGTGCAGCGTGTCACGCGCGATCACCGGCATCAACACGAGGTAGGGAATGCCGAAAACGGAGTACACGGCCACGAGGCTCATGAGAAGCGTCACCTCGCGCGTGCGGACCATGTAGCGGAGCCCTTCGAGCAGCCCCTCGATGGGCGAACCCACGTCGGCGTTTCGTACCCAGTCGGGGAGATGAATTCTGAAGAGACTCACCAGCACCAGCAGATAGCTCAGCGCGTTGAGCGCGAAGCACCAGGCCAGGCCGAACTTCGCTATCACCACCGCGGCGATGCTCGGACCGATGATGCGCGCGAGGTTGAAGCCGCTCGAGTTGAGCGCGATCGCGTCCACCAGATCGTCGCGTCCCACGAGCTCGATCATGAGCGCCTGGCGAGCCGGGATGTCGAACGCCGTGAACGTGCCGCCCAGGAGCGATATCAGCACCAGCCACACGATCGTCATGTGTCCCGACCAGAGGAACCACCAGAGCAGCACCCCCTCCACCAGGAGCAGCGACTGCGTGACGCGCACCACCCGCAGCTTGTCGTGCCGGTCGGCCACCACCCCGGCGTAGAGCGTGAGAAGGAGCACCGGCAGCGTGCCCGCGGCGGAGACGAAGCCCACCATGAACGGGCTGTTCGTGATCTGCAGCGCGAGCCACCCGCGCCCCACCGACTGCATCCACGTCCCGATCACCGAGCCGGTCTGCCCGAACCAGAATATCCGGAAGTTGCGGTGCCGGATGAGCACCGTCACGGGGTTCTTGTAGCGCGGATGCGCGCGGTGCCCCGCCGGTGGCGTGGCTCGCTCGCCTCTTGCAGTAGTCGCTTCTCTGGACGCCACCGAACGGCCGGACGCTTTTGGGGTTAGTATCAATATCAGGGCGCCGAAAGATGGCACGCGACGCGTCGCCGCGGGGGCCCCGCCCCTCTCCCACTCGTAACCGTGCTATCCCTCTGCTCGAGGTGAGGTATGCGCTTCCACACCTACTCGAAGTTCAACCCCGCGATGGCAGACGCCGTCGACCTGCAGTCGCTGCTGGACAATCTGGCCGACTTCCTTCTGCAGTCGGGCTTCGCCGGGGGCAAGTCCAGCCACCCGTACTGGGGCGATGCTGCCGACGATGCGGACCGCTCGTTGGAGGCGCTGCGCGAAGCCATCCTGCGGGCCCTCATGGAGAGCGGCCAGTTCACGCCGGAGATGCTGGACGCCCTGCGCGGCGACGACGATGGTGAGGGAGCGGCGCGCCTCGCCAAGCTGCTCGACGAGCTGATCGAGCGGCTCGTGGCCGAGGGCTACCTGAACGTGGACGCCCCGCCCCAGATGCCGTCGGGCCACCAGGAGGTGACCGGCCCCGGCGGGCTCGCCCGAGCCGCGGCCCGCGACGTGGAATTCCAGCTCACCGAGAAAGGGATGGACTTCCTCGGCTTCAAGACCCTGCGCGGCCTCCTCGGCTCGCTGGGGAAGTCGAGCTTCGGCAGCCACGACACGCCAGACCTCGCCACGGGAGTCGAAGCCGACTCATCGAGCAGGCCGTACCAGTTCGGCGACACCATGAATCTGGATGTGAACGCCACCCTGCAGAACGCGCTAATCCGGAACGGCTCGCTGTCGGTACCCATCGACCTCGATTACGGCGACCTGATGGTGCGCCAGGCGGAGTACCGCTCGTCGTGCGCGACCGTGCTCATGCTCGACACATCACACTCGATGATCCTCTACGGCGAGGATCGCTTCACGCCCGCGAAGAAAGTGGCGCTGGCGCTGACGCATCTCATCCGCACTCAATTTCCCGGCGACACGCTGCGCGTGGTGCTCTTCCACGACTCGGCGGAGGAGATACCGCTCGCGCGGCTGGCCCACGCGCAGGTGGGCCCGTATCACACGAACACCGCCGAAGGTCTGAAGCTGGCGCGGCGAATTCTGCTCGCCCAGAAAAAGGACATGCGCCAGATAGTCATGATCACCGACGGCAAACCGAGCGCGCTCACCATGCCCAACGGGATGATCTACAAGAACTCGATGGGACTCGACGCCATGGTCGCCGCCCAGACGCTGCGCGAAGTAGCCGACTGCCGCCGCGCGGGGATAATGATCAACACCTTCATGCTCGCGCGCGACCGCGCGCTGGTGGAGTTCGTGAAGCGGGTGGCATCGATAAGCCGGGGGAAGGCCTACTTCACGAACACGATGACGCTCGGCCAGTTCATCCTGATGGACTTCCTGAAGCACAAGACGCGCAGGGTGAGCTGAGCGGCATGCGACGGGCGGGGTCATCGGTACACCGTGCACGCGATACCGTTGAACTCGCCCGCGCCCGCCGGCTTCATGTCGAGATCGCGCGCGCCGCTCCACGCGACGGGAGTCGGTGAGCTCGACCCTGCCGCGGCGCCGCACGCGGTATCCAGCTCCAGGAAGGATCGAATCCGGTCTCCATCGTGAACGAAGATCGTGGCCGTGCCCGAGCGTTCGCCCGGCGATGCGAAGCGCGCGCTTCCCGGCTCGGCGCCCCACCCGGCCGCCGCGCTCCAGAACGGGTGCCGCTCATCCAGGAGAGTCGCGGCGGAGCGCCCACCCACGACCAGATAGGCGTAGCTCAGCTTCCCCAGGAGCCCGGCCCTCCACCGCGCCAGACGCCTCCGCACCCACGCGGCCGGCCGGTAGAACGACCGTACCGCTCCGCGCTCCCAGAGGAAGCGGTAGGTGAGGGCGTCATCCGAGCGCACGATGAAGTCGTAATCGTTGTAGCTGGACACCAGATCGAGGATCGCCACGTCGGCGAAACCGGCCTCGCGAAAGAGCTCCGAGTACTCGCGATGCGAGTGGAGGAACACGCGATAATGGCCGTGGCCGCGCACCCTGCTCAGCAGGTCGGCCGCCCCGCGCGGGAGCGCGGTCACGAAGGTGAGACCCGTATGCGTGTCGGAAAGCGCCAGGAGACTCTCCAGCGCGTAGCGGTTCTCGATGGCCACGGCCACCACGCCGCGCTCGCTGGCCACCCGGCGAGCCTCGCGCAGCATCGCCAGTTGCAGCGAGCGCGGATCTCCCTCACTGTAGAGCGCGGCCCACTCGAGCACACCGTTCATGGTGACGAGATCGAAGCGCGAGTCGGCGAGCGGGAGCCGGCCACCGTGCGAGCGGACGAAGTGGGCGTTGGGCCACGGCTCCTGGCGGGCGCGCAGCGCGGCGTAGCGAAGGCGCTCCGGAAGCATCTCGGCGCCGACGGTGGTCCTGAAACTGTCGGAGAGCCCCAGCGGGAGCGTGCCGAAACCACACCCGACATCCAGCGCCGCCCCGGCCTCGCTGCATCCGGGCGCCAGCAGAACGTGCCAGTTCGCGAGCCCCAGCTTCCTGAGTCGCGCGCCGAAGAACGGGGCAGCCACGGCCGCGTCATCCAACGCGGCGCGCCAACCGGCGCGGCTGCTCTCGGCTATCAACCTGTCGATCTGCGCCGCGGGCACGTCGGCCCAGGCGCGGTAGTTCGGCAACGCCCTGGACATCCCGAATAGTAGCCTGCTTTCGCGCGGATACGGCCGCGCCCGCAACGATACTGGCTGCGCGGCCAGCGCGCACGCCGAACCGATACGAGCTCAGGGTGTATATCAGGGTCCGGCTGGCTAGATTGGGGTTTCGTCAGGACGGTTACGTGCTCGCCGGTGCCGCCGTCCTGTAACGAGAAGGCGTAGATCCCTCCTTTACCCGGCCGCGGGCTTCGCCCTTCCACGTTTCCTGGATCGCCCCCGCCCCTCCGCCGCCCGCGCGCAAGCTGGCGCGGACGTGCGCTCGCGCGGTCGATCCGCACCCATTTCCGTTCACAGCGCGGCAGCAGTCAGTGTCATCCACCAGCCCCACGCCATCCCGCACGCCCACGCCACCCGCGGTTCCCCGCCTTCGCGAAGGCAAGCGCACGGCCCGACGTGAGCGCCGCAACTGGACTCTCCGGAAGCTCTTCTCCATCTCGCAGCGCCGCGGACCGTTCCGCTACTGGCCGATCGGCCTGGCGCTGCTTCTGGCGCTCCTCACGTCGCTGATCGCCTGGCGCGCCACGCGTCCCGATGCGGTGGCCAACCCACTGGTTCCCTACTCCGACCTGGCCACCGCCCTAACCGCGCACGAGGTGAGCGACCTGGTGGTCCAGGATGGCGGCAG
This sequence comes from uncultured Gemmatimonadaceae bacterium, assembly GCA_964616815.1. Taxonomy (GTDB): domain Bacteria; phylum Gemmatimonadota; class Gemmatimonadetes; order Gemmatimonadales; family Gemmatimonadaceae; genus JADGGM01. The sequence continues at coordinate 101,278 of CAZTTY010000002.1, forward strand.
CAGGATAGTGGCCACGCTGCACGCGCCGCGCGTCATCGACGGCCGCGAGGTCGCCACGCTCGAGGCGCAGGTCCCCTCGCGAGGCGTGTCGCTCGAAGATCTGGAGCGCTGGAGCGCCACGGGGACCGAGGTACGGGTGGTACGCAGCGCGGGCGGGCCGAGCACCGAGATGGTGATCCAGCTCGCGAGCCTGTTCGCCATCATCGGGATCGTGGCGTTCTTCGTGATTCATCAACGCGGCGGCATCCGCGCGTCGAAGTTCGTCGCGTCACCACATTCGCGGCAGCTCACGCTCGCCGACGTGGGCGGCGTGCGCGAAGCGCAGGCCGACCTGCGCGACGTAATCGCGTATCTCAGGAATCCGAAGCGCTACGAGGCTATCGGCGCGAAATGCCCGCGCGGCGTACTCCTCATCGGCCCGCCGGGTACGGGCAAGACGCTCCTCGCGCGCGCCGTGGCCGGCGAGGCCGGCTGCTCGGTGCTCGTGGCCGCGGGCTCGGACTTCAACGAGATGTACGTCGGAGTCGGGTCGCGCAGGGTGAGGCAGCTCGCCAGGCAGGCGCGCGAGCAGGCGCCGTGCATCGTCTTCATAGACGAGTTCGATTCGCTCGGCGGCCGTCGCGGCCGGCCCAATCGTTCCGGTGAGGAGGAAGTGACGCTGAACCAGCTCCTCGTGGAGATGGACGGGATGGGAGCGAACGAGGGCGTGGTGTGGATGGCCGCGACCAACCGCGAGGACATGCTCGACCCAGCCGTGCGCCGCCCCGGCCGCTTCGACCGCGTGGTGGAAGTCCCGCTCCCCACCGCGTCCGACCGTCTCGAGATCCTGAAGATTCACGCCGCGCGGTCGCCGCTCGCTCCCGATGTGGATCTCGAGCGTCTGGCGCAGCTCACAGTCGGCCACTCGGGCGCGGATCTCGCCAACCTGCTCAACGAGGCCGCGATCATCGCGGTGAACGACGAGAGCGAGATGATCACCAACGCGCACGTGGAGCAGGCGCGCGACAAGATCCTGCTCGGCCGCGTGCGCGCTGGCGTAGTGGTGAGCGAGGCGGAGCGCAGGCTGATAGCGCTGCACGAATCGGGACACGCGATCGTGGGGATGATCGCCTGCCCCGAAGACAGGCTGCACAAGGTGACCATCGAGCCGCGCGGCCGCTCGCTCGGTGCCGCGCACTTCGCGCCGGAGGCCGACAAGCACCTGCATCCGCGCCATTATCTCGAGGGAATCATCGCGAAGGCGCTCGGTGGACGCGCCGCCGAGCTGGTATTCCTCGGCCGCGACTCGGTCACCACCGGTGCCGGCAGCGACCTCGTGCAGGCCACCAGCATCGCGCGCCGGATGGTCGCCGAATTCGGTATGAGCGACGACGTCGGCCTCATCAGCGCCGATCCGATGGCGCACGGAGGCAGTCCGAGCGGCCAGCTCCAGGGCGAGATAGACAAGGCGGTTCGTGCCCTCATCACGACGCAAGCCGAGCGCGCCGAGGCGCTGGTGCGCGAGCACCGCGCCGCCGTCGAAGCGCTGGCCGATGCGCTGGTCGAACACGATGTCCTCTCCGCCGACGAGGCCTACGACATTGCCACCCGCCACGGCGTCCTCGAGGCAGCCCCCCGGGTTGGTGCCGTCTGACTAGCAAGAGGGAGAACTGCCGAGAGGGGCAGTTCTCCCTCTTGTAGTTCCCGCGCTCACATCCTGGGCGCCACCGGGAGCTCGAGCTGGAAGTGGAAGCGGGTGCCGGTGGTGGGGGACGTATCCACTTCGAGGTTGCCGCCCATCGCGATTATCAGCTTGCGACAGATCGAGAGACCGAGGCCCGCGCTCGAGAAGCTGTAATCGCCGGCCGCGCGACGGCGGCGGAAGGTCTCGAAGAGGCAGCTCATCACTTCCGGTGGGATGCCGCGGCCGGTGTCCTGCACCGAGAACTCCAGCGTACTGCGAGAGCGCTGCGTCGCGGAGATCTCCACCTGACCTTCGGATGTGAACTTGAGGGCGTTCGTGGTGAGGTTGAGCAGCACACGATTGAGCGCACCCGGATGACCCACCCGGAAATCCGCATCCGGCGTGTGGATCACCACCGCCAACCCCTTCTCCTCCGCCATGGGCTGCACGATGTCGCGTACCGAGTGAATCACGTCGGCCACCGAGAACGGCACCGGCTCGGCGCTCGCGAGGCGGTCGCCGCCGCGGGCCAGCTCGATCACATCGCTCGCCATCGCGCTCAACCCGAAGGCCGCGCTGTAGATCAGCCCGAGCTGACGCTCCTGCACGTTGTTCACCGAGCCGCTCTGTCCCTTTCGAAGCGTCTCGGCGAGAAATAGGATCGAAGCGAGCGGCGAGCGCAGATCGTGGCCCACCTCGACGAGCAGCTCCAGTCCGCCCGCACCGGCGAGCCGGCTCGCGAACCTGTGCGCCTCGTCGCGGTCGAGCGCCGATTGCACGCGCTCGAACGCCTCGAAGAAAGCGAAGAGCTCGACCGTATCCACCCGATCCGTGATCGCCGACACTTCCTCGAGCGCGTGCGCGCGCAGCCGGTGCAGCACGCGCTGCACCGGGACCGCCGGGGCCGCGCGCTCGAGCGTCGGCTCTTCGGAAGCGGCCGCCTGACGCAACGCACCGTACAGCGCCTCGAGCTGGAAACGCAGATCGTCGGCCTGCGTGCCCTGCTCGATCGCGGCCGGTTCCAGCTCCACGCGCTCCATGGCGCGGCGCAGCGCGTCCCAGAGCGGCGCGGGTATTCCGTGCACCGCGCCGCTGGCAGCGGGCGGCAGGGGCAGCTCCTTCGCGCGGCCGCCGCTCCTCGCCGGCCGGTCGGTGCTTCCGCTCCGCCGCGCACTACTTCCATCCGGCCGCGCACGCCGCGCGCGCGGCACCTTCGAGCTCACGCGCTGCTCACTCGCTCAGGCCCGCGAGCTCGTCGCGGCGAACGTTGTGCTTCTCCATCAGTCGGTAGAGGGTAGTGCGATCAATGTTCGCCAGCCGGGCCGCGCGCGACATGTTGCCCCCGGCGCGAGCCGAGAGACGCGTGAGGTACTCGCGCTCGAACTCCGCTATCAGCCTGTCCTTCGCCGCGTGGTACGGCTCGTCCATCATCGCGCGCGGCAGGGTGCTCTTCACCGATACCGCGGGCGCATCGTCGTACACCGGGATGTCGTCCGGCTGGATCGCGGTGCCCGGCTCGCTCAGTACGGCCACGTGCTCCACCACGTTCTGGAGCTCGCGCACGTTCCCACGCCACGGCCGCGAACGGAGGAAGTCGAGGCTCGCCTCCGTGAGCTTGGGCTGTACGTCCCCGGGCTGCCGATGGCGCGCCCAGTAGTAGGCGAGGAAGTGGTTCGCCAGAAGCGCCACGTCCTCCGAGCGCTGGCGCAGCGGCGGAAGCTTGATGGGCACCACGCGCAGGCGGTAGAAGAGGTCCTCGCGCAGCACACCCTTGTTCACCGCCTCCTGCGGATCGCGGTTGGTGGCGGAGATGAAGCGCACGTCCACCACTGCGTCCTGCTGCTCGCTCCCGACGCGGCGCACCACGCCATCCTGCAGAACGCGGAGCAGCTTGGCCTGGATGGGGTGCGACATCTCGGTGAGCTCGTCCAGAAAGAGCGTGCCGCCGTTGGCGGTCTCGAGCAGGCCGGGCTTGTCGCGGTCCGCACCCGTGAAAGCCCCCTTGCGGTGACCGAACATCTCGCTCTCGAGGAGCGGCTCGGGGAGCGCGGCGCAGTTGATCGGCACCATCTGCCGGCTGGCGCGCCGGCTGTGCTGATGGATGAACTGCGCGATCACCTCCTTGCCGGTCCCGCTCTCGCCGGTGATCATCACCGAGGCGTCGGTGGACGCCACCTTGCGCGCCAGATCCACCGCTCGCCTGAAGGCGGGCGACACGCCGAGGAGGGTGAGCTTGTCGCTGTTCCCGCTCTGGCTGGCGAGCTGCAGCCGCAGATCGTTGGTCTCGCGCGCCACCATCACGGCATGCGACGCGCGGCCGATCAGGACCTGCAGGTGCGTGGCCGAGAACGGCTTCGGCAGGTAGTCCCACGCGCCGAGGCGGAGCGCCTCGATGCTCGACGTCACGCTCGGGTTCCCGGTCATGACCACCACGATCGTGTCGCGGTGCGCCTCGAGGGCGGCCTTCAGGATGTCGAGACCCGAGATGGGGGTGAGGTAGAGATCGACGAGGATGATGTCGAACTTCCTGCGCTTCACCAGGTCGAGCGCTTCGTCCCCGCGCCCCGAGAAAGTCACACTGTAGCCGTCGAGTTGCAGCACGCTGGCGCACCCCTCCCTCAGGGTGCGATCGTCATCGACGACGAGGATCCGGATATCCGCCTTCACATCGGCCGGGATGGAGAGCGGGTCGCGCGGCGCCGGCTGGTTGGCTGAATGCTCCTCGGAGCCGAGAGATGTAGGGACGGACGTCATAGACTCCTGCATGAGGCCCTCGCAGGCAGGCGAGAGGGGGGATAGCCCGGGTAATGCCGTGGCCTGACGGCCACATCGTTTGTGATATGTTCGCGACACCCTGTCGCTCTCTGCCAACATGTCATCAAACATGGCAGGTTGCAAACCTGCGAATGACGACGACGATCTTGGATCGTTCTTACTCTGGACGCAATTGAGAGGCGTACGTAACGATGGAAGCGGTGTAGGATGGGTCACAAAGTGTTGGCCAGGCAGGCGCTAGATTGCGGGGCCGCGCGGGCCCGGAAATAGCGGTGTCAGCCGTGGGAGGGTGTTGCACGACGTATGTTTTCAGCGTGCGTTCACCAAGTGGTAGAGGATGGGCCGCTGGCGCGAAACGCCCCGGGGCAGCCATTCCCGCCCGCCCGGACGCCTGAAGAGGTGGGCCTGGATTTGCATCCGATTGGCGCCCGATCGGGGTATCCGGAGAGGTGGCTTCGCGCCGCCTCCCGGGGGCCGATTCCGCAACGAAGTTCGTATCAACCCTAAAGCCTCGTCCTGAATGTCCGCGAACTACATCCCGTCCAATCTGCCAGTAGACCCGTCGCGAGATGCTAACGCAGTCGGGTTCCCACAGGCGTGGCCCGCTGCGTTCGGGCAGGCCGCGGCGGAAGAGCCGGGAATTCCGTGGGGCCGCTACCTGTCCGCCCTGCGCCGTTACAAGTGGCTCATCCTCGCGCTCGCGCTGGTGGGAACCGGTGTCGGCTTCGCCGTGAGCCGCATGACCGTTCCCGAGTATCAGACGCAGGGAACGATCTGGATCGCCGACCCGACCACCGACACGCGCGGCCCTGTCCAGGGCGACGAACTGCTGGGCGCCGGCGCGTGGGCCGATCTGCTCAAGAGCACCACGATCATGGATCGCGTGGTCGAGAACATGGGGCTCTATCTCTGGCCCGCCAGCGCGGCCGACTCGGCGGTATTCGCCGGCTTCAGGCCCGGGCCCGGCTTCCGTGGCGGTGCCTACGAGCTGCGCGTCGACCCCACGGGGAGCAGCTACAGCATCGTCGCGGGCGAGGACAAGGTACTCGAGCAGGGCGCCGTGGGAGATTCCATCGGCCGCTCGCTGGGATTCCTCTGGAAGCCCGCTCCCGCCGCCCTGGGGAAGGGGCGCACGATCGCCTTCACCGTGGCCAATCCACGCTCGGTGGCCGCCAGCCTCACCAACCGGATCGACGTGACGCTGCAGCCGCGAAGCTCCTTCCTCAAGCTCAGTCTCACCGGCAGAAGCCCGCAGCGCACCGCGTCCATCCTCAACGCCGTGATGACCGAGTTCGTCAACACGGCGGCGGACCTCAAGCGCCGCAACCTCACCGAGAGGGCACAGACGCTCGAAGGGCAGCTCGAAGCGGCGCGCGATGCGCTGCACACATCCGAGGTCGAGCTGCAGAACTTCCGCACCAGCACCATCACGCTCCCGTCCGAGCAGCTCGGCATGACGCCCAACGGCGTGGCCGGAGCCACGGGGAACCCGGTGGTGGGCAACTACTTCGGGCAGAAGTTCGAGCTCGAGGCCGTGCAGCACGACCGCGAGGCGCTGGAGGCGCTCATCGCGAATCCGGACAGGATCAGCGCGGACGCCTTCATGATGATCCAGAGCGCGAAGAACGCGCCGGACCTCCAGGCCGCCCTCAAGGAGCTCTCCGCGCGCGAGACGCAGCTCCGCACCGCGCGCGAGCTCTACACCGACCAGCATCCCACGGTGCAGGGACTGCAGGCGAGCGTGAACGTGATGCGCACGCAGACCATCCCCGGAATCGTGCGGTCGCTCATCTCCCAGCTCCGCAAGCAGGAAGCTGACCTCTCGTCGCAGCTCGAGGAGTCGTCGTCCACGCTCAAGGCGATACCCGCGCGCACGATCGATCAGATGCGTCTGATGCGCGACGTGCAGACCAAACAGGGACTCTTCACGATGCTCGCGAGCCGCACGGAGGAGGCGCGACTCGCGGCTGCCAGCGCGATCCCCGACATCAACATCCTCGATACGGCGGTGGCGCCGCTCGCGCCCACGACCAGCACCGGTCCGCAGATCATCATACTCGCGCTGCTGGCGAGCCTCGGCGGCGCGGTGGGACTGGCACTCCTGCTCGACCACACCGATTCGCGCTTCCGCTATCCGGAGCAGGCCACCGGCGAGCTGGGGCTCTCGATCCTCGGTGCGGTGCCCACCATCAAACGCGTACGCGGCGGCGAGCCCGACCCCGAGGAAGCGGCCCAGGTGATCGAAGCGTTCCGCACCATCCGGATGAGTATCACCAACTCGTACGCGGGGAGCGGGCCGATCATGTTCACCATCTCGAGCCCGGGCGCCGGCGATGGCAAGTCGCTGGTGTCATCCAACCTCGCGCTTTCGTTCGCCGAGGCCGGGTATAGAACGGTGCTCGTAGATGGCGACACGCGCCGGGGACAGCTCCACGCGATGTTCGGTGCGAACAGGCGGCCGGGACTCCTGGACTACCTGGGCGGCGACGCGCCGCTAGACTCGGTGCTGCGCGGCTCCACGCACGAGAAGCTCACGCTGATACCATGCGGCACGCGCAGGCATCGCGGGCCCGAGCTCCTGCACTCGCAGGCGATGCTGCAGCTCATAACCGATCTGCGCGAGCGCTTCGACGTGATCATCGTCGACAGTCCGCCGCTCGGCGCGGGCGTGGATCCCTTCGTACTCGGCGCCGCCACGGGCAACATGGTGGTGGTGCTGCGCACTGGCGCGACAGACAGGCGGATGGCGGAAGCGAAGCTCAAGCTGCTCGAGCGACTGCCGATCCGCCCGCTGGGCGCGGTGCTGAACGACATCCGGGCCCAGGGAGTGTATCGGTACTACACCTATCTGTACGGTTACACGACGAGCGAGGACGACGAGATGCCGCGCCTCGCTCCGCAGGTGGGAGAGCTTACAGGGCAGATCTGACGGGGACGGCCTCGCACGTCTTCATGGCGTCGGGGCCACCCTCTTCGGAGCGCGAGTTGCGGAGCGCCGTGGTGGCGCGAAGGAGCATCTCCACGGCATCGAGAGCGGACTCCGAGAAATCCGGGACGGCGCAGTAGCCGGCCCGGATTTTTACTCTGTGTCCGGAGTCACCGACCATGACGGGCTCGAGATCCATCATGTGCTGGATACGCTCGACCAGCTTCACCGCGCCATCGCATCCGGTAGCAGGCGCGATGATTGCAAACTCGGTGGGGCCGACGCGTCCGATGGCATCCGAGACGCGTCCGGTTCGGCTCATTATCGCGCCGAGTTGCTCCATCACACGGGTGGTTACACCGTTGAGGTGCCGCACTTCGTTGTCGGGCGTGACAGCCACGGGAGCAAAGGCGACGCAGGCGATGGGAGCGTGGAGTCGCTGGGCTTCCGCGGAGATTTCGCGGGCGCGCCGGACGAGTCCGCGCATGTTGTAAAGGCCGGTGCTCGAGTCGAGAAGGCTCTCGCTGACGAGTCGGTCGGTTTCACGCTTGCCGCGCATGAAGGCGTCGAGCTTGAGGAGCAGAGTCTCGCCGTCGAGCGGCTGGCTGGTGAACTCCCATGCACCGGCCTGATACGCGGCGAGTCGCTGCTCGCGTTCCGCGGCTCCCGCCGTGGTGATGACGATGGGTGTGGAGGGGGAATATTGCGGATCTTCCGTGAGCGTACGGCATACATCGATACCGGCCATGTCGGGAAGACGGATATCGACGATGATGAGATCGGGCTGCGCGGCGCGCGCCAGCTCTATCACCTGTTTCCCCGTGTACGCACGCAGGACGGCGTAACCGTTGGGACCGAGAATACTCTCCAGCGATCTCGCCGACCATTCCTGATCGTTTGCGAGGAGCACCAGCGGTGGTCGAGACAGCTTCTCGGTTTCGGACATACGCTCGGAGGAGTCAACGGTAGGATTGCGCCCGATCGAGATCGGGTGGGTCGTGGCATGGCACGCCACATACCTGACGCCGAGCGCCATGCAGGAGTCATGCAGCGATCGAAGTCTGGCTGCAACTCGTTTGGAGGTGGACTGTTAGATGATTCTCGGCGCTTCGCCCGAAAGTTGGCGTGACGCGTCCGTGCTACAGGACCGATGTGGCTGCGATACGCGATTTGCATAAGAATGCACTAATGATCCGCCGAGTCCGGCTCGAACTCACGTTCTCATCCCCAGGCCCGACCGTGTCGATTCGCTCGCGCCGCCCCACTTCGAATTGTCAGTTCACGCCGGGGCCGCATGTGGGGCCTCGGCATGTGTTATGTTGTGACCTCGCCACAGCAGTTGGGGCCGGTTTCCGGACCGCTGCCGGTGCGGCGGAGTCAAGTCATTGACTTTCAAGGACTTTCCTCAGGAGAACCCCGGCGCCCAGGCTAGCACGGCTGGTGCATGTCGCCCAACCACTATGGCAACGACCCTCAGACGATCCTCGGCTGGCGCCATACGCGCGCTGACGGCCTTCATGGCACTCGCTACGATCACCGCTTGTGCGTCATCCGGAGGCAGCTCGGTGCTCCCCGTCCAGCAGCCGGTGAGCGATTCGATGCGCGCCGGCCCTACGCGGGCCGAGCTCGAAGCCATGGCCGCCCAGGCCGACCGGGAAGCGCAGGCTGCCACCGATCCGGAGGTCAAGCAGCAAAAACAGACCGAAGCGGCCTCGCTGCACGACCGTCTCACCAATGGCGACTTCCACGCGGGCGACCGCATCGCTCTCGTGGTGCGCGGCGATTCCACGCTCACCGATACCGTGGTGGTGCGCGGCGGGCGCACGATCCAGCTCGCCAACCTGCCCGACATCTCGCTCGCTGGCGTCCTCCACTCCGAGCTCGATGGCTATCTGATGAAGGAGCTCGCGAAGTACCTCCGGAATCCCGACGTGCGGGCGCAGTCGCTCATCCAGATCGCGGTGCTCGGACCCGTCGGCAAGCCCGGCTTCTACAACCTGCCCTCGGACATGACGTTGACCGACGCGATCATGCTGGCTGGCGGACCCGGGCAGGCGAGCAACGTGAACGAGACTACCATTGTAAGGAACAACAAGGAAGTGTACGGCAACGACGCAGTACGGCACGCATTCATTTCCGGCACAACCCTTGATCAGATGAGCCTTCGCGCTGGCGACCAGATCGTGGTCGGCGAGAAGGGAAAGAAGGACTGGTTGCGGATACTCCAGGTGGTGAGCCTGGCGGCGGGGATAGCCGTGAGTATCTGGGCTATATCCAGCCGTTGAGAAGAACACTACTATGATCTGGGAAGACCAAGGACAATTGAGCAACGTGTGGAGTTCACAGGCCGTGCGCAGTCACGCTCACGACGCGCGCAAGATCGCGCACCTCCCCGTGGAACGCGCGCGTCGCGGACTCACCACAACCACGCCCACCGAAGCGGTGCGGCCGATCGAGCTCGTTCGCGACGGCGAGGCTCCGCGCAAACAGCAGCGCCGCGATGTCCAGCCGCGCAGCCGTTCGGAGATCCTGAACCGCGTCGTCAACATCCTCATCGCCTGCATCGCGCTCGCGATCCTCTCGCCGATCCTTCTGCTGGTGGCGGTCGCGATCAAGCTCACCTCGCGCGGCCCCGTGTTCTACTCGCAGACGCGCGTCGGCCTCGACCGGCGGCGGAGCCGCATCGATGCGCTCTACGACCGCCGCGAGCAGGACAGCGGAGGACGCATCTTCACGATCTACAAGTTCCGCTCGATGTACATGGACGCGGAACAGAAGAGCGGCGCCGTATGGGCGCAGCGCGACGACCCGCGGGTGACGCTGGTGGGCCGCTTTCTCCGCCGCACCCGCATCGATGAGCTGCCGCAGCTCGTGAACGTGATCCGCGGCGACATGAACATCGTGGGCCCGCGCCCCGAGCGCCCCAGCATCTTCGCTCGCCTGCGCGAGGACATCAGCGAATACCCGCTCCGCCAGCGCGCACGCCCCGGCATCACCGGCTGGGCCCAGATCAACCACAACTACGACTCCTCCATCGAGGACGTCCGCACCAAGGTGCGCTACGACCTCGAATACCTCGAACGCCAGTCCCTCGCCGAAGACCTGCGCATCATGGTGCGGACGGTACCGGTGATGCTGTTCAAGAAGGGAGGGTGGTAGGGGGGAGGAAACAGGAAACAGGAAACAGGAAACAGGGAACAGGAACTGCACACGTTCCATGGTCATGCCCGCTTTCGCGGGGACGACGGTGACTCGTGTGCAGTTCCTGTTCCCTGTTTCCTGTTTCCTGTTTCCTCGGTAGTTCCTGCTCCCTCCCCTCCCTCCCCTTACGGCCTCCTCGTGGGCTCCCACGTGGGCATCCGCTGGCGGCGGAGGACCTTGAGCCAGGCGAGCATGCCGGCGGTGTTCGATGCAACCGCGAAGCCGGCCAGGGCGAGCGGCAGCGGGACGCGACGTGCTTCGGGCCAGCGGAGTGCGGCCGCGCCGATCAGCCACGCCACGATCGCCAGCGCGAGCAGTACGAACGCGCGCGGCATCTGGACGCCTAGCAGTATCAGGCCGGCAAGCGCGAGGGGAATCGTGAGGTAAACGAGCCAGCGGCTCAGCTTGTGACTGATGAGCATCAGTGCGAACGCTCCCTCGCGGAATGGATTCATCAGCGAGCGGAAGTGCCAGAGCGTCTCCAGACCCTGCGCCATCGTGCGCACCTTCCGGCGCATCTCGGCCTGGAGCGACGTGGTGCGAGGCACCGTGCATGTGGCCTCGGAGACCGAGACGGCACGCAGATTCATCTGCCGGGCGATGAGCGCGCTCGCGAAATCGCGGGCCAGGTCCCCCGGCAGCGTCACGCGCTGAATCGCGGCGCGCGCGGCGTAACAGCAACCGCTCGCGCCGACTATCGACCCCAGACGCGTCTCCAGCGAGCGAACCCACATCTCGTAACCCACGTAGCCGGATTCACCGCGGTTCCCCTCGCGCGCCTCGTCGCCCACGCTGATGTCGCGCCCCGACGCCACTCCCACCGTGGGATCGCGAAAGGCGCGCACCAGCGACTTCACCGAGTGCGGGAGGATCCGGATCGATGCGTCGGTGTTCACCACTATCTCGCCGCGTATCACCGGAGCGGCGCGGTTCTCGGCGTTCGTCTTTCCGCCGCGCGGCTCTACCCGCAGAAGCTCCACGCCGTGCGGCTCGAACTCGCGCACGATCGCGTCGGTGGAATCGCTCGACGCATCCGAGGCGATGAGAATCTGGCGGCGACCGGCCGGGTAGTCGATGGCGAGCAGACTCTCGATGGTCGAGCGGATGCGCCGCTCCTCGTTGTAGGCTGGAACGGTGATCGTGATGTACGGCCAATCCGAGTCGTCGCCAGCAATGGCGGTGGCGGTGGAAGCGGCCGCCCCCGCTCCCTCTCCCCTCCCTCCCTCCGCCGCCCCCAGAGCCGTCGCGCCGGCGGACTCCGTCGCCGCCGCGCCGGCGACGTCGCGTTCATCCACCGGCGCCGAGCCCACGACCTTCGAGGCGAGCCAGAGGAGGAACGGATAGCCGAAGTACGCGTACGCGAACATCGCGAACGGAAGCGCGATGAGAACCACGGCCAACGCGATCATGCATGCACCTCCGTCCCGCCCAGCCGGAGCGCCCGGCTTCGTCCCTTCCCCGCGGCATCATGCCGCCCGGCGAGCGAGCGGTAGAGCTCTACGTGGCGCTCGAGCCAGGGGCCCGGCGCGAAATCCGCTTCCAGCCGCCGGCGCGCCGCCAGCGCGCGCTGGCGCGCGCCATCGCGGTCGGCGCGCACCGTATCCACCGCCGCCGCCAGCGCGCGCGGATCGTCGGGCGGCACGAGCACGATCTCGCCGTCGGGGAACATCGAGGGTACGCCGCCCACGCCGGTAGCCACGATCGGCACCCCGGCGGCGGCCGCTTCGAGCAGCACTATCGGAACCCCCTCCGTTCGGGAGCTGAGAACGAAAACGTCGAACGCACCCACGAGCGCACCGGCGCCCGGTACGACGCCGAGCCAGCGGAGCCGTTCAGCAATTCCATGGCGCGCGGCGCGCTCGCGCAGCGCCTCCTCCTCGGGGCCGTCGCCCACGATAGTCGCGGCGGCGAGCGGTTCGGCCAGGAGCGGAATCGCGTCGATGAACACGTCCGGCCCCTTCTCCTCGCTCAGTCGCCCCACCCAGCCGACGGCGAACTCATCGCGGGGAATGCCGAGGCGCTCGCGAGCCGCAGCGCGCTCCACCACCGATGCCGCGCCGTCGAATGCGTTCGGGATGAGACTGACACGGCCGGCCGGCACGCCGTGGCGCACCAGCCGCTCGACGATCGGTTGCGACACCGCCACCACGGCATCGAAGTCCCGGAACGCGCGCTCCTGAACCCACTCGTAAATCCGGTTGCGCGTGCCGCCGCCGGTGAAGCCGTGCACAGTGGACACCACGGGAATGCCGAGGGAGCGTGCCACGCCGGCGTCCACTACGTCGGAGCGGTAGCCGTGCGTGTGCACCACATCGGGCTCGAGCTCGGTACAGAGATCGTGCACCGCCGCGCGCTCCCTGCGATACGCCCGCGTCGGGATCGAGATCCGCGCCGTGCGCACCCCTTCGGACTCGAGCGCATCCAGAAACGGGTACACGCCGCCCGCCGGGTCGACCAGCGCGGCCACGCACACCGCGTGGCCCATGGCCAAATGGCCGCGCGCCAGCATCGTGACCACGCTCTCGAGCCCGCCCACCTGCGCCGGGGCCGTCACGTGCAGGATTGTCAGGGACGAGGGAGAATTTGTCAAACCGGGGGTAGTTGGCGTCTCGATGTCACCGGAGCGCTGTGGCCGAGCACGCTGCGCCTCCGGCGTCGGGAGGCAGAGTCCATGCCTCGGCAGCGCGGCGCGGATCCAGGAGGACCGCCACCGGCCGGCGTGCCGCCGCTCCACTCCCGCTCGTCTCTCTCATCGGGCAGACGACGTTCCGCGCCCTCAAGATACGCGCTCCGGCCACACTCCCGACAGGAAGCCCGCAGATTAGCACGCTAGTCGCCCAACCCACTCCGACTCCCTCGAGTACGGAAAGTCAGCCCGCGGCCAGCTCGCTCGACAGATCGCTGCTGCTGGGCATCGCGTGGACCGGGGGGATGAAGTGGGCGATCCAGATTGTGAGCTGGGTGTCCACCGTGGTGATCGCACGGCTCCTCTCGCCGGCGGACTACGGCCTCATGGGGATGGCGGCAGTGTACCTCGGGCTGGTGGCGCTCGTGAACGAGTTCGGGCTCACCGCCGCGATCCTGCGCGGCCGCCATCTGGACGACTCGCAGATCGCGCAGATCGGCGGCTTCGGGATCGCGCTCGGCACACTGTTCTGCCTCATCTCGGTGGGTGCGGCGGGCCCCATCGCGCGGTTCTACGGCGAGCCGGCGGTTCGGGTCATCATCACCGTGCTCAGCCTCAATTTCGTGTTCAGCTCGGCGAGCGTGCTGCCGCGCTCGCTCCTGGCCCGCGACCTCGACTTCCGCCGCCTGGCGTGGATAGACGGGCTGACGAACATCGTCCAGATCGGCTGCACCATCGCTCTCGCCTTCCTCGGGTACCGCTACATGGCGCTGGTGTTCGGCAGCCTGGTCGGGCGCATGGGGGGCGCGGTGCTGGCAAACCTCGCGCGGCCGCACCGCGTGGCGGTGCCCCGCCAACTCCGCTCCATCTCGGAGTCGGTGCTCGTGGGCTGGCACGTGGTCGTCGGCCGAGTGTCGTGGTACACCTATCAGAACGCCGACTTCGCGATCGTCGGGCGGGTGCTCGGCAAGGTCGTGCTGGGCTCGTACACCATCGGCTGGGAGATCGCCACGCTCCCCGTGGAGCGCGTGAGCGCGCTCGTGGGGCAGGTGACGCCGGGCGTGTTCTCCACGGTGCAGGCCGACCGGCCGGCGCTGCGCCGTTATTACCTCGGCGTCATCGAGGGGCTGGCGTTCATCACGTTCCCGGGCGCCGTCGGGATATCGCTCACGGCGCCGCTACTGGTGCCGGTGCTGCTCGGAGAGAAGTGGACGGCGGCCATCCTCCCGCTGCAGCTCCTCGCGTTCTACGCCGGAATCCGCTCGATAGACACTGTCACGCCGCAGGTGCTCATCTACACGGGCCACTCGCGGCAGAGCATGTGGTACACAGTGCTCGCGGCGGTGGTGCTCCCCATCCTCTTCCTGGCCGGTACGCGATGGGGGGCAGCCGGCGTGGCGTTCGTGTGGATCGTGGCCTATCCGGCTGTCGTGGCGCCCATCTACCGTCTCGTCTTCCGGATCCTGGACCTCTCGCCGCTGACGTATCTGCGCGCGCTCTGGCCGGCCGCGAGCGGTACCGCCGTGATGGCGGCCGCGGTTCTGGCCGTGCGATACAGCCTGCCAGCCGACCTCGACGTCCGCGCCCGCCTCGTGACGGAAGTGGCCGTGGGTGCGGCCATCTACGCGGTGACGATGCTCACGTTTCACCGTGCGCGAATCCTCGCCGCGATCGCGCCGCTGCGCGCTCCGCGCCGTTGAGGCACGCAGGGGAGTCGGGTCGCCACCCCATCCTGGCCCGCCGGGGCATCGCGCTGGCAGCCAACGTGCAATATGCCGAGCTGCGATATGGCAACCAGCGCCGCGCGCTGTTAAGTTCGCGGCTTCCCAGCAGCCGTACCCGGAATTTCACCGTGATGGAGACCTCCGAGGACCCAGTGTCGGCGACCCTGGATGATCCAGGGAGCGCCTCCGCCGCAGCGAGCCCGGCGCGCGATTCCGCCGCGCCCACCAGTGCGCCCCTCCATCCGGATGTAGGGATACTCTCGCTGGCGAAGGAGAGCTACTCCTCCCAATGGCTCTCCAGGCAGCAGGTACTCACCCGTCTCGCTCGCTACTACCACGTTCTCTGGATGAACCCGGCGAGCGAGTGGAGGGAGGCGCTGTCGGGAGGCCGCCTCGGCGCCCGCGAAAGCCGCGTGGAAGGACTCCCGAGCTCGTTCACCGTATACGATCCGCCCGGCTGGCTGCCCGTGGTGTACAAGCCGCGCTGGCTGGGCAGATTCGCCGCTCGCCGCCGCCTTCGCGCCGCGGCGGCGGCGTTGCGGCGTCGCGGCTGCCGCCGGATCGTGCTGTACATCTGGCATGTGGATCTCGCCGAGGCGCTCGAGCTGGCGCCGCACGATGTGAGCTGCTACCACATCTACGACGAGTATTCGGGCGCGGAAGTGGAGAGTGCGCTCGACCCCCGGGAGGAGCGCCTGATCCGCGCCGTGGACCAGGTGATCACGGTGTCGCCCACCATGTTCGAGCGGAAGGGGCGGTTCAACCCCAACACGCTCCCGGCCACCAACGGCGTGACGTACGAGGAGTTCGCGCGGCGCGGCCCGGTGCCCGCGGACCTCGCGGGAATCCCGCGTCCCATCGTCGGCTATGCGGGGTACATCAAGAAACAGCTCGACTGGAAGCTGCTGCTCGAGCTTGCGAGCTCGCACGCGGCCTGGTCGTTCGTCTTCGTGGGCGAGCGGCGGCCGCATGCAGAGATCCGCGAGCTGCTCGACCGGATGGCGGCGCTTCCCAACGTACACTTCCTGGGCGGTAAGCCTTCGACGGAGCTGGCGCGCTATCCGCAGCACTTCGACGTGTGCCTGATGCCCTACAGGATGAACGACTACAGCAAGTACATCTTCCCGTTGAAGCTCTACGAGTATCTCGCGAGCGGACGTCCCACGGTGAGCATGCCGCTTCCGGCGCTCGCCGGCCTGGGCGACCTGGTCTCGGTGGCCACCGGAGCGGATGAGTGGGGGCGAGCGATCGAGCGACTCCTGGCACCCGGCGGCGATGACGCGGCGGCGAGCGAGCGGCGCAGGGCAGAAGCGCGGCGCCACGACTGGAGCGTGATCGTGGACGAGATAGCCCGCGCGCTGGGCAGCCGGCTCGGGCCGCCGGAAGCGCGTCCATGACACCACCGCGGCCGCTCTTCGAGCATCCCGGGGCGATGCGTAGGCCGCAGAGGCTGCTGCTCATCAGCTACCACTTCCCGCCCGATACCACCATCGGCGCGCGCAGGTGGGAGAAGCTCTCGCACTTCGTGGCGGAGCGCGGATGGGGCCTCGACGTGATAACCTGCGCCGATCCCGGCGCGAACCTCGAGCGCCTCCAGCTCCTCCCCGAGGACACCCGCGTCTGGGCGATTCCACCGCAGTCCATCCAGGCCGCCGAGTGGCTGGAGCACCAGGTATGGCGCGTATATCGCACCGTGCTCCCCGCTCCCACCTCGCCGCCGCCAGCGGATGCCGGCGCGGGCGCGGCCGCGGCCGGCGGAGCGGCGGCGGCCGGGCCGGCCGACGCGTCCGCACGCGACGAATCGCCGCGCCAGCAGCCGGATACCGTGTCGCGCCACGACATCCATTGGTGGCCGCCCACGCCGCGCAAGCTGCTCCGCAGCTACTGGGTATGGCTCGACTTCGGCGGCCATCGCCGTTGGGCCGAGCGCGCGGAGCGGCTGGCGGAAGCGCTGCTCGAGCAGGGCGCGCACTTCGCCGTGGTGACTTCCGGCCCGCCGCACATGACGCACGAAACCGGACGCGTGCTCTCGAAGCGCCGCGGGATCCCGTTCGTGATGGACATGCGCGACCCGTGGAGCCTCAACGAGCGAATACCGGAACGGTGGGCCACTCCGCTCTGGCTGCGCGGCACCGCGCGCCACGAACGCGAGATGGTGAGGCAGGCGGCGCTCGTGGTGGCCAACACCGCGCCCGCGCGCGACGCGCTCGCCCGTGCCTACCCCGATGCCAGCGGGCGAATCATCGCCGTGATGAACGGCTCGGACGACGACCCGCTCCCGCGGCAGCGGCGCGGGGGTCGTTTCACCATATGCTACGCCGGCACGATCTACGACTACGGCGACCCGCGGAGCCTCTTCCGCGCGGCGGCGCGCGTGATACGCGACCTGCGGCTCGGGCCCGATGATTTCGGCATGGACTTCATCGGCAATTTCGACGATGGCGGCGGGCAGGCATTGCGCGACACGGCGCGGGCGGAGGGCGTGGAGGAGTTCGTCACGGTTGGGCCGGCGAGGTCGCACGAAGGCGCGATGGAGTTCCTCTCGCGAGCCACCATGCTGGTGACCTTTCCCGGATGGAACAGCGTGGCCATACCCGGGAAGGTTTTCGAATGCGTGCGCTTCGATGCCTGGCTGCTGGCACTCTCCGAAGTGGGAAGCGCCACGGACCTGCTCCTTCGCGGCACCGACGCCGACGTGGTGCCGCGCGGCGAGATCGACGAGATAGCCCGCGTGATCGCGGAGCGCTACGAGGCGCACCGGCGCGGCGAGGAAGCGCAGCACATCGCGCGCGATGAGCGCTTCACCCGGCGCATCCAGGCACGTATTCTCCTCGATGCGCTCGAAGGCCTCGCTCCCCGGAGCGCGGTGCATCCGCCTCCCGATAAAGACGCTCGTACGCCTCGCACATCGTACTCACGCTGAAGTCGCGCAGCGCGCGCGCGTGAGCCGCCGCACCCAGCGCGGTGCGTAGCGCGGGTTCGCGCAGCAGCTCGGCCAGCCCGCCCGCCAGACGCGCCCGGTCGCCGGCGGGTACCAGGACCGCTTCCTTCCCCGCCGCGGCCACTTCCGGCACGCCCCCCACGTCGCTCACCACCACCGGCAGCGCCGCCGCCATCGCCTCCACGAGCGCGAGCGGAAGCCCCTCCGACAGCGACGGCATGACGAAGATGTCGGCCGCAGCGAGGATGTCCGGCACGTCGCTCCGGAAACCGAGCAGCGCCACCCGCTCCGCTATCCCCTCCTCCTTCGCCAGCGCGCGCAGCCGCTCTTCCTCCTCGCCGCGTCCGGCGATCGCGAGCCGCCAGCGAACGTTCGGCGCTACGCCTTCCCGCTGCAGGTCGCCGAGCGCACGGAGGAGCACCGCGTGTCCCTTCACCTCGTAGAGGTTTCCGACGGCTACGAGCAGCAGCTCTCCGTCGTCCAGGCCCAGCTCATCGCGCAGCACGGCGCGCTTTCCTTCGCGGAAGGGAATTCCGTTGCGCACCACCCGCACCTCGTCATCGCGCAGGCGCAGGGTCTCCCTGAGGTCGCGCGCCGTGGCCTCCGAGACCGCCGCCACCGCGGCGCTCCTGCGCGCCGCCCAGCGCAGCGCGGCTCGCCGCCGCCCGCGCTCGGCGTAGTAGCGGCCGCCATGCATGGTGATGACGTGCCGGCTCCCCGCGCGTCGCGCCGCGATCGCGCCGTACACGCCCATGGAGAACTCGTGGCTGTGCGCCACATGGATCCGGTGCGAGCGGAGCATGTCGGTGATCTGGCGCGCACACGCCGGATCGAGCGCGCGGCGTATCACGTAGCTCTCCGGCCGGAAGCCGCGCTCGCGGAACCGGGCCGCCAGCCAGCCCGATCGGCCAGCCGGTCCCACGGGGAGCACCTCGTGACCGCGGCTCCGCAGCTCCTCGCCCAGATTGAGCAGCATGGTCTCCGCGCCGCCCGGGCCGTCGGACTCCAGCAGGAGCGCCACGCGCAGCGGACCGGCGGGCGGGATCACGGGTGGAACCATTGCACGCTCTCTCGCAGAAAGGGACGTGGGTCGTCGAGCCGCAGGACTTCGAGGCGATCGCGCCCGAAGCGGATGGTGAGAAAGTCGCGAAGCGCGCGCAAGCGACCGCCCGCTCCCCCTCCCTCCCCCCGCGGCGCGTCCGGCGGCAGCGACAGCGCCTCGCGCGAACGGCGCATGCGGGCGATGAGATGATCCACGTCACCCCACAGCCAGCGGCTGCGCACGCCCACCGCGTAGCTCTCCACGGGCTCCTGCGCCTCGCCGCCGGCCGCGGCCACCAGGAGCGCGGGGAAATCCACCCCGGCGTCCACGGCGAGCTGCAGCGAACCCCAGAAGCGGCCGTTCACCTCCATCAGGTAAGGCGTGCCGGTGCGCGCCTCCACCTTGTACTCTATCATGGCCACTCCGCACCAGCCGAAGTGGTCGAGCAGCGCGCGCGAACGCGCGACCAGATCGGGGTCGGCCGCGACGCTCTCACGGTAGACGCTCACGCCGCCCGACGGCGGCTTCTCGCGGATTCTCCGGTGGGCGAATGTCGCCAGAGTGCGTCCTTCCCAGACGAGCAGGAAAATACCGATGCCGGGCCCCACTATCCGCCGCTGGACCAGGAGCGGGAAGGCGGCGTCGCCAGCTTCGCCGAGCTCCGCCAGCGCGCGTGCCATCTCGCCGGGATCGGCGGCGTGGCGCACGGTGAGCTTGGCGCGCGCGTTCGAGCCGGGGCGCGCTGCAGTCCCACCCGCCGCGCGCGGAGTGTTCGCTGCCATCTCGTTCACGGAGCGCGACGGTTTGAGCACCAGCGGATACTCGAGCGATGCGACGTCGAGCGCCCGCGCGTCTTCGGCGCTCTCCACTCTGAACTGTTCCGGCACCGCGATCCCCGCACGCGGGGCCACGGCGAGAAGTTCCGCCTTGTCGCAGATGCGCCGGAACGTCGGCTCATCCGGGAAGGGGATCGTCGCGGCGGAGAACCTTTCGCGCAGCGGAAGCAGCGCCAGGAGCGCCGCTTCGCTCACGGGGATGAGCAGGTCGACCTTCCAGCGCGCGATCAGGGTGGCCACATCTTCCGCGAAGCGCGCCGCGTCCCGCAGCGGGGCCGCCGCCCGCGCCTCGCCGCGCGCATGGCGCGACGCGCCGGCCAGCGATCGCCCACTCGCCGAGCACACGTACACCTTGTGCCCCGCGCGAGCGAGCGAGCGAACCAGCGCCAGCGCGGAGCGCTGTTCGCCGTCGGTTACGAGTATGGTTCGCTGGCGCATTACGATCCTCCGACCCCGGTCCCCAGCCCGCTGCAACGCAGGCGGAAGCCGGCCGTCGAAAGTCCGGATGGGATGTTCAGGCGGGGGATGGCGAAGCGGTTCGGCTCTCCCCCACGGATCCAGCCACCGTCGATCCTGAACGCGGCACGATAGCCCGCCTCATCGGCCGCGCGCTCCACCGCTTCGGTATGGTGGCCGTAGGGATACGACACGAACGGGAGCACCCCCTCGAAGCGCTCGCGCAGCCACGCGAGCGGCCGCGCCAGCTCCTCACGCAGCTCGTCGGGCGAAAGCGCCGCGAGATTCGGGTGGCTCCAGCTATGCGAAGCCAGCGTGATCCCCGCCTGCGCCGCCGCGTCGCGCAGCTCGGGCAGCGCGGCTCCACGCGCGTACGGTGGGATGTGCGACGCATCGCCCACGGCGTGATACTCGAGGATGTCGTGCGCCTTCCCCGCCAGCTTCCAGAGCGCCTCCTCCCGGACCTCCGGCGCGAGGCCCGGCATTCCGGCGGGGGTGAGCGCGTCCCACCAGAAGACGCGGCCGTCGAGGAGCGTGGGAGCGACGAAGATCGTGGCCGGGAGTCCGCGCTTCACCAGCTCGCCGACTCCGGCGAGCACGGCGCCCCTGTACGCATCGTCGAACGTGATGGCTACCCGCGGTCTCCGCCCCGCTGCGCCCGCCGCGGTCACGGCTTCGTCCAGCGGGATGACATCGGCGATCTCGAGGAGCGCATCGAGCTGCGCGGCGAATGCCGCGCGCGGCAGGTGCAGCGAGCTGTCGCCCACGGGGAGCTCGCCGTCGGGTACGATGTCGTGGTAGGCGAGCACCAGCGTGTCGGAACGGCGACGGCGGCGCGAGATGCCGGCCAGCCCGCTCCGCAGCAGCGCCCGTTCCACCACGCTCTTCAGGAGCCGCCGTGCGGTCATCGCCGTGGAAAAAGTGATTCACCGCTGCGCTCTTCGTGCCGGGCGCCCGGCGCGCGGCGGCTCACCCGCGCCGCGAAAAAGCCGAGCCGGTCTGCGCGGGCGCGGCGGGCACGATACGCATCGGCGGCGTGGCCGGACGCCACGGCGCGAGCGCGAAGAACGCGTCGCGGCGAAGCCGGAGGATCTTCGTGAAGCCCAACACCACCCCGAGCAGGAAGTACAGATACGAGAAGTATTCGGCCGAGACGAAGATCCCCGATACCCCGAATCCCACCAGCGATCCGATGAGCATCTGGGCGAGCGCCTTTTCGCGCGCGCCTATTCCCGGACCGTACATGCCGCCTGGCCGGACTTTCTTGAGCGCGGTGAACGACACCACGAAGAGCCCGACGAACAGGATCAGGCCGGGGATGCCCAGCTCCGCCGCCGTTTCGAGGTAGGAGTTGTGCGCTACCGACCACTTGAACCCCTGCCCCATGCTCGCGCGCTGCTGGCCGATGGCCGAGATGGTACCCTCGGCCACCGGGTAGGCGCCGACGCCCAGGCCGAAGACGGGGTTCTGCGCCACGTATCCCATGCCGCGACTCCACACGGCGCGCCGCCCCTGCGGGTCGGTCCAGTTGTAGTCGGCAGTGGGGTGCAGGATCGTGCTCATCTGCTCCCAGTACTTGTCCGAGCCGATCATGACGGCCAGAAGGATACCGGCGACCGCCACGAAGAGCCGCGTAGTGCTGGGGATCGCGCGGTAGCGGAGGAGGATGTACGCCATTACCACGATCATCCCCAGGAAGCCGCCGCGCGAGCCGCTCTTCACGAGCGCGAGCATGATGAGCCCCAGCGCAAGGAGCCCCATGGCGCGCCGGAATCCCGTACGGCCGAACTTCAGCAGATAGACCGCGAAGGGGAGCGTGGCGACCATCACGAGCGCGAAGTCGTTGGCGTCGTAGTAGACCAGTCCCCCGAGGCGGCCATCCGCGCCGACCTTGAAGAAGAGGTTCACCATCATGGCGTAGAACAGCCCGCCGTAGAGATTCGTCCTGGCGTAGAACTCCACGTCGGCCACGCTGCGGATGCTGGCGGCGGTGACGGCCATGAAGAGGAGGTTCGAGACGTACGTCTTGAGGGCGAAGCTCAGGCTGTGGCCCGGCCAGAGGCTGGTGGGCACTCCGATGAGCATTAGCGCGAGGATGCCCAGCGAGAGGTAGAGGATCGTGTGGCGGAGCTGCAGCGGCCTGCGCCAGGGGTGCCTGTTGGTGACGTAGAGGATGCCGGCGACGCCCAGGCTGAGCAGCGGAAGCTGCAGCTTGCCGAGTATGGGGAACGCATCCTGGACGCGCCACACGTACGCGAACAGAAGGAGGCCCACGGCGTACATGAGGGCATCGGGCTTCTGTTCGGAGAGTGCGGCCGGGTTCACGGCCTGCGCGGGCGGGGCGGGCGGAGCGACCCGAGCGGGTGGCATCTGCGCGCCAGCCCATGGATCGGCGGCTGGGCGGTCCGGCCAGGGCCGCGGGCTTGAAGTCATCAGGTGTAAAATTTGGTTGCGCGGAGGCCGGCCGGGAAGTGCACCCGGCGGCACCGTATGGTGTGGTACCGCTGGCTTTGCGAATACGGTGCCAAACGACGGGGTCGGATCGTGGGCGGAGCCAGCGGGCTGTCGACGTCCAAGATGCGGCCCCGTCGGGTGGCGCCGGCAGGTCCGGCGGTGCGGGATGAGGATGAGCGCTTCCGAGTTTCGGAGCTTCACCTTCGTGACGGCCGCGCCGAACGTTCCATCGGCGTGCAGCGGGATCCAGCTCTCGCCCGATGGTAGCGTCACCTCCACACCTGTGGCGTCCAGGTACGACTGGGTGTCCCAGCCCTGCGGCGGCCGGATCAGCACCAGAGCGCGATCGAATTCGCGCTGGTAGACGGTGTACGGCTTCCCGGTGGGGTCGGTCCCTCTGGCCAGCACCGAGCGTGCGCCGGTCGGGTGACCGATGTTCGCCTCCAGCGCCTTGAACCAGTACCGCGAGAACGGCGTGTCCCAGTTCGGGCCCAGCGGGTGGAAGTAGAACCCGTCGGGGCTCTGACCCACCATCATGTAGTAGCTGGCCAGTTGCCACATCTCCAGCCGCTGCCCGCTGGCGGGGTAGTTCCCCTTCGGGTACTGCGACGCGTGATCGTCGGCCCATTTCGCCGCGTACGGGCTCACGAGGTCCACGCTCACACCGAGGGAGAGGAGCTCCTCCACCCACTTCCAGCGCGTGGGCATGCCGCTGTACATGGGGTTGTTGAAGAGCTCGAGGTGTACCCCCCCGGCCGCGACCGCGTTGGCCCGGTCGAAGTCGGTGGTGTATTCGGCGGTGTTCAGCATAATCAACTTGCTTCCGAACGCCCGCTTCATATCCGCCAGGAGCGACGTGTAGGCGGTCTGGTACTCCGAGGGGGCGAGCTCCACGCCGAGCTTCACCCGCTTGAGGATGTCGCCCGAGGCCGCCTCGTCGATGAACACCCCCGCTTCATCCCGCACGACGCGGAGGTAGCGGTCCACCGTGTAGGCGCGCGCGCCCGGGTCCGCGGGATTGATCAGGTAGCGGTCGGAATCCCAGATCATGACCTTCACACGCGTGGCGAGCGACTTGTCCGCCGACGTGTGGAGGAAGGCGTCCTCCATGCGATACTGCGGATGGTCCGCGTACCACTGCTGCATGTCGGCGTAGTAGATGGACGATATGCTCGACTTGCCGTTGGAGCTCTCCGGGGTGAGCACCGTCCAGAGGAGCGTGTACGGCATGTGCGCGACGCTGGGATTGACCGCGCGCCAGGCGTCGCCGCTGCCGGAGAGGGAGGCATCGTAGTGCCGGCCTGCCCATGTCCGTTGGTCCGGCGTCCAGTGGTAGTAGAAGTCGGTGATCAGCGTGCGGATATGGCTCCAGTGCGGCGAGCTGGCGCTGTACCCCGTGAAGAGCGAGCCGGGGTTCGGCGGCGCCGTCT
>CAZTTY010000003.1:0-122594 GCA_964616815.1 uncultured Gemmatimonadaceae bacterium
GCGGTGATTGTGGCCGAAATCCCCGATCGCGTGCGGCGCACGGTGCGGGCAGCGGCCGATCGGGTGGTAGTGCGAGATGAGATCCTGGCGCCGGGCGTGCGACGCGTGCGCTTGCGGTGGCTGCTGCATCCCGATGCCGATCCCGCGCTCGTGCGCGTGGATGGCGGGAGTCGGCTGGTGGAGGCGCGCGAGGGCGCCCCGGAGGGGTGGTTCTCCCCCACGTACGGCGTGCGCGTGGCGTCGCGATACGTGGAGGTGGAGCGGGAGGTGGGGGACGGAGAGGAGATCGTGACGGAGATCGTGCGCCCGGAGGCGTGAGACTCTCCTCGCTCGCGGCGCTTCCATTGTCGTGACGGAAATGAGCCTGACGTGTGGTTGGATCTCCACACCGCATGGCAGCTCCACACCTTGCCCGGCAGCGCGGGCCCTCGGAATCGCATCCAGCACCGGGATATGTGTGATCGGCGGGTAAGCCACGGGTCTCCTCAGTCGGTGGATAGCGCGGTACCCGGAGGAGGGTGATCGAGTGCCAATTGCTCGGCGAGCTCCACCCACATCTGAAATCTTGTCGAGAGGTGAACGGCACGGGTCAGCAGGTACTCGCGCATCGCCTCGCGATCCACGCAGATCATGTTGGCGGGTGGGGTGCCGATGTACTCACCGCTCGTTGCGAAGAGGAAGAATCTATCGAACGTAGGATCTGTGAACCGGGTGACATCGAGCGGCTTCCGGGTCTGCTTCACCTGCACGGCGGCTGTTTCCCCGGTTTCGCGGTGGTGGAGCACGTACTCATATGCCTCCGTCGACAGCTTGCACGAGTTGGGTATGATCACCCAGCCGTTCTCCTGCAGATGAAGACCGAGGAGATCCTCGCAATCGAACGGCGAAAGCAATTGGAATAGTTCTTCATCCCATTTCAGGGATGGCCACTGCTCCGGGCTCCATGGAGCCTCGGCTCCGGCGCCGTGCGTCTCCGCGAAGAGTTGCATCGAATACGCAAGGGCCTCTTTGCCGCGTACCTGTTGAATCGTTGCCCGGGAGATGAAGGCGTTCGTCACTGCTCCCGGCACGGTGTCGGCGTGCACGGATCCGACCCACTCGCAGTCCACTACGTTTACTACGTCGGCGTCCAGGTAGCCCTGGTCGAGCTCGTATCTCCACGGCGACGTTACCCGTCCCAAGTAGTAGTTTCCCTTCGCGTTCCTCGACCAGATGAGATCGTCTACGCGCATGGAATGCAGTTGGCGGGTCGCCGATTTGCCGCCGCGGCTGGCACCGTAGCGCTGGGCAAAGAGTGCCTGGTACCGCTCCCAATCTACCGGGTTGCCGTCCGTTGCTACCGCCCACCCCATGCCCGCGACGCTCTTCTCCTCGAAGCAGAAGGAGTGCGGGTCGACACCATCGCGCGGCCGGGTCTTGATATGCAGTCTCCAGAGCCGAGGGCTCTCGCGCATCCTGTAGCTGGACCGGGTACTGTCCACAGGGGGGCTGGCGTCCATGGTTTTTTGCGGTTGCGGGAAGCGCTCAACGCCGGAGTGATGCGTTGGTCTCGGGCCCTAAGATGCGATTGAAGAGCTTCGCCCGCTAGTTCGCTGCCACAACTCGAATCACTTCCTTTCCAGAATGAAGCAACTCCTCCAACGTCTCGATACCGGCACCACTTCTGTGGTGGACGTCCCAGTTCCCGCGACCGTATCCGGTCCCAATATTCTCGTCGAGACGCGCGCCTCTGTCGTCTCCGCCGGCACCGAGCGGATGCTCGTCGAGTTCGGCCGGTCGAACCTCATCGCCAAGGCGCGCAGCCAGCCCGACAAGGTGAAGCAGGTGCTCGACAAGGTGCGCACCGACGGCCTCGCTCCGACGCTCGAGGCCGTGCGCGCCAAACTCGACGCGCCCATCCCGCTGGGCTACTGCAACGCGGGCGTGGTGGTGGAGGCGGGCCCGCGCGCCGGCGTGTTCGCGGTGGGCGATCGCGTGGTGACCAACGGTCCGCACGCCGAGTACGCGCGCGTGCCGTGCACCCTAGCGGCACGCATTCCAAACGGCGTGAGCTTCGAGGCCGCGGCCTTCACGCCCGTGGCGGCGATCGGCTTGCAGGGAGTTCGCCTCGCCGCGCCCACGCTCGGCGAGACGGTGGTGGTGTTCGGACTCGGCCTCATCGGGCTACTCACCGTGCAGCTCCTGCGCGCCAACGGCTGCACGGTGATCGGAATCGATCGCGATGCAGCGCGGCTGGCGCTGGCCGAGCGCTTCGGCGCCACGGCGTTGAACGGCGCCGAGGGCGATGTGGTGGCGCGGGTAGAGTCGCTCACGGGCGGAGTCGGCGCTGATGCGGTGCTGCTCACGCTCGCATCGAAGAGCGACGAGCCGGTGCGCCAGGCGGCCGCCATGAGCCGCAAGCGCGGGCGGTTGGTGCTGGTGGGTGTGACGGGGCTGAATCTGGTGCGCGATGACTTCTACAAGAAGGAGCTGTCGTTCGCGGTGAGCTGCAGCTACGGGCCCGGACGCTACGATCCCGGTTACGAGGAGGGCGGGCAGGATTACCCGCTGGCCTTCGTGCGCTGGACCGAGCAGCGCAACTTCGAGGCGGTGCTGGCGCTCATGGCCGCCGGCACGGTGGATCCGCTGCCGCTGGTGACGCATCGCTTCGAGTTCGATCGGGCGCCGGATGCGTACGATGTCATAAGCGGCGGGGAGCCGAGCCTCGGCGTGGTGCTCACCTATCCCGATCGCGGCGGTGAGGCGCCGGGTGCGGAGGCGAGGATCCTCGAGCGGGTGCCAACCACCGTCATCCCCGCGAAAGCGGGGGTCCACGTTACCCAACCCAACATGGATCCCCGCTTTCGCGGGGATGACGGTGGTATCCGCTCGCGCGGGACCGGCGGGGTGTGCAGCGTCGGCGTGATAGGCGCCGGGAACTTCGCCGTGCGTACGCTCCTCCCGGTGCTGAAGGAAGCCGGTGTTCGTCTGCGCACCATCGCCTCCGGCGGCGGCACCACGGGCGCGATCGCGGGAGAGAAGTTCGGCTTCGAGCGTGTGACTACCGATCTCGACGCCATCTTCGACGACGCCGAGCTGGATACGGTCTTCGTCCTCACCCGCCACGACAGCCACGCGAAGCTCGCGCTCCGTGCGCTGAACTCGGGAAAGAACGTCTTCGTGGAGAAGCCGCTCGCACTCAGGGAGAGCGATCTCGATGATCTCGGGGAGGCCGCCGCGCGGAGCGGACGCCTCCTGATGGTGGGCTTCAATCGCCGCTTCGCGCCGCTCGCGAGCGAAGCGCTCGGCGCCCTGTCGGGCCGCGCCGGCCCGGTGGCGATGGTGATGACCATCAATGCAGGCGCGATCCCGCGCGATCACTGGACGCAGGATCCGGAGGTGGGGGGAGGGCGCATCGTCGGCGAAGCGTGTCACTGGATGGATCTGGCCCGCTATCTGGCGCAGTCGCCGATCGCCGACGTGCGAGTGATGCCGGCCGCCACGCGTACGGGGGAGCCGATCGACGACATCGCCAGCATCGCGCTCTCCTTCGCCGACGGCTCCACCGCGGTCGTTCATTATCTGGCCAACGGCGCGAAGTCGTTCCCCAAGGAGCGCATCGAGTGCTTCTTCGATGGTAAGACCGTAGCCATCGACAACTGGCGCCGCCTGCACCGATTCGGAGTGCCGGGCGGGAGCCGCTGGTTCGAGCGCGCGGGAAGGATGGACAAGGGACACGGGGCCGAGGTCGCAGCGTGGGTGCGCGCGGTTCGGGAGGGCGGTCCGGCACCGATCCCGCTCGAGGAGCTGCTGGAGGTCTCGCGCTGGGCGATAAGGGCGGGGGAGATGGCGTCGGTGCGCTGAGCAGGATCGATTCGCGGGGCAGCATTCTGGTGATGCTCGGTCAGGGGCAGGTCGTATATTGGAAGGAAGCCGTCGTTTCACTCGGCCGTGCCGCCACGGTGGAGCGGCGTCTTCTACAGCCGCATCTGCGGCTCGCCACGCTGACGGAAGCCGCGCGCGGCGTGCTGCGGCACAAGCTCGAACGCACCTATGCCACGCGCGATGCCTCCGTCCTCGAGGAACTGGAGGCTGCCGTGGGGCAGACGATCGCGGACGTGCGGATCACGCCGCTCCCTGGGAAGAAGGGAGAGAAAAAGACTGAGTGACCGGGAAAGAGCACGGCAAGGTTCGTGAATTCCGAGCTGTTGGGACTCAGTGGGCGCCGCGCGAGATGACCAATCCGACCGGGATGCTCACCAGTACGATGGTGATCAGCAACCGGTAGCCGTACAGCAGCCAGCGTCTCTCCCCGCTGTGACCTCGCGCGCCATAGATGAATAGCACCAGCGAGATGGCCAGCAGCGCTCCGCCCAGATCCACCAGCGCCACTCTGTCCATCACGGTGCCGGCGATCACTCCCGCGTTGCCGATGTCCCACGTCAGCAGCTCCGCGAGCACCAGCCGGCGCGATGGTATCCTGGGGGCGAGCAGCGCCTGTCCGGCGGCTATGCCGAGCTGGGCCACGCCCACCACCAGTACCAGGTAGGCCGCCGCCCACGTCGCGTGCCGCGTTGGCGAGATGGCCGTCACCGCGGCCAGCAACCCCCCTGCAACGATGGATATGGCCCCCAGCGCCATGAACGGGAGCGCCGGCATCCAGCGCTCGTACACTTCGGTAGTGGCTGCGTCGTTCGATCGCATCAGTCGTCTGTTGATTGGGTGAGCTGTGAGAAGATATCCTCTCTAGGTCACCGCAGGCCAAGACATCTTTGCAAGCCAAGTCATCTCCGCGAAAGCGGGGATCCACGTTTCACCATCCAGAATGGACCCCCGCTTCCGCGGGGACGACGTCGAGTGAGCTACAAACCCTGGAAGCGCGCCATCGACTTCACCGCCGCGGCGCTCGGCCTGATCATCATCTCGCCCATCCTTCTCCTGCTCGCCTTTCTGATCCGCGCCAGCCTCGGCGCGCCCATCCTTTTTCGCCAGACCCGCCCCGGCCTCCACGCGCGCCCGTTCACGATCCTGAAGTTCCGCACCATGCGCGATGCGCGCGACGTGAACGGCAACCCGCTTCCCGATGCGGAACGCCTCCCGGCGCTCGGCCGCTTTCTCCGCAGCACCAGCCTCGATGAGCTGCCGGAGCTCTGGAACGTCCTCCGCGGCGACATGAGCCTCGTCGGTCCCCGCCCTCTCCTCATGGAATATCTCCCGCTGTATTCCGTGGAGCAGGCGCGCCGCCACGATGTACGCCCGGGCATCACCGGCTGGGCCCAGGTGAACGGACGCAATGCATTGGGGTGGAACGATCGCTTCGAGCTCGATGCCGAGTACGTCGACCGCATGTCGTTCGCGCTCGATGTGCGCATCCTGCTGCTCACGGTGCTCAAGGTCTTTCGCCGCGAAGGGATCAACCAGCAGGGCTCCGCCACGATGGAAAAATTTCGCGGCAACGCGCTCTGATCCACATCCCAGAGTGTACATTCATCCGCGACTCGGTCCACTGCACGAATGCGAACGATGAAATATGAACGCTTTCTAATCTGGGGCGGCGGCGGTCACGGAAAAGTTGTGGCCGACATCGTGCGCGCGGCCGGTCACAGTGTGGTGGGCTTCGCCGACCGCGACCCAGCCAAGCTCCACCAGGTCGTGGAACCACTCGGCGCCTCGGTCGTCATCAACGAGGCGGATCTCGTCTCGCTCCTCTCACGCGGCGGCAGTTTGTCCGACATCGAAGGAGCTTCCGCGATCGCGTTCGGCATCGGCGATAACTTGTCTCGCATCACATCCTTGCGCAAAGCGTCACATGTATCTATTTCTTCGCTCGTCCATCCTTCCGCCGTCGCCAGCGCATCGTCGGTCATCGGGCGCGGCACGGTGGTGTTCCCACTCGCGGTGATAAATGCCGCTGCCAGCGTGGGAGAGGGTGTGATAGTCAATTCCGGCGCGATAATCGAGCACGATTGTACGATCGGGGACGGTGCGCACATCGCTCCCCGCTCGGTTCTCACTGGCGGAGTGCGCGTGGGCGCGCGCTCCATCGTCGGCGCGGGCGCTACGCTGCTGCCGGGTGTCAGTGTAGGATGTGATTCCGTAATCGGTGCGGGTGCGGTGGTGACGAGGGATGTGCCGGACCATGCCACTGTGGCTGGTGTTCCGGCGAAACCGCTTTGACGCAGAGCGAGCGCGGAGCTCGCGCATCTGAATGACTACTAGATCGAGCAACGGCCGGATCTTCCTCTCGCCCCCCCACATGGGGCCCATGGAGCAGGACCTCATCGCCGAGGTGTTCGCATCCAACTGGATCGCTCCCTTGGGGCCCCATGTAGATGCGTTCCAGAACGAGTTCGCCCGCACGGTGGGCGCTTCGCAGGCGGTGGCGCTCTCCTCTGGTACCGCCGCGCTCCACCTGGCGGTGCAGCTCGCGGGCGTAGGACCGGGTGACGATGTGCTGGTGAGCACTCTCACCTTCGCCGCCTCCGTGAACCCGATCCGCTACGTGGGCGCCACCCCGGTGTTCATCGACAGCGAGCGCGAGTCGTGGAACATGGACCCGGAGCTCCTCGAGTCCGAGCTCGCGCGCCGCGCGCGCTCCGGGAGGCTGCCCAGGGCGGTGGTGCTGGTGCACCTCTACGGGCAGTGCGCCGACATCGCACCAATCATGGCCATCTGCCGGCGCTACGAGATACCGGTAATCGAAGACGCCGCCGAGGCGCTCGGCGCCAGCTACGAGGGGAAACACCCCGGCACCTTCGGCCGGATGGGGATCTTCTCCTTCAACGGGAACAAGATCATCACCACCTCGGGCGGCGGGATGCTGGTCACGGAAGACGCCCTTCTCGCCGCCCGCGCCCTCAAGCTGGCCACCCAGGCGCGCGACCGCGCCCCGCACTACGAGCACAGCGAGGTGGGTTACAACTACCGGATGAGCAACGTGCTCGCGGCCATCGGCCGCGGCCAGCTCCGCATGCTCGAGGATCGCGTGCGGGCGCGCCGCCGCAACTACGAGTACTACGTAGACGCGCTGGGCGACATCCCCGGGCTCGAGTTCCAGCCCGAGGCCGCGTGGGGGCGCCACACCCGCTGGCTCACCACGCTCGTGATCGACCCGGCCGAATACGGCACGAATACCGCCATGCTCCGCCAGGCGCTGGAGACCTCGGATATCGAGGCGCGCCCGGTGTGGAAGCCGATGCACCTGCAGCCCGTGTTCCGCGACTTCCCGGCGGTGGGTGGTACGGTGTCGGAAGATCTCTTCGCCCGCGGCCTCTGCCTCCCCTCCGGCTCGAGCCTCACCGAGGCGGAGCTCGAGAGAGTGTGCGATGTCGTACGATCGGTGCACCATATGTCTTTGCCCCGCCGCTACCCCACGCCCAGCGTCGGGAGCATGCGCCAGTTGGCCTGAAGAGCTACTATGTAGTTATCTTCAACGGCTTCGAGCGTCTCGAGTGTGACGGCGCGCGCCGACTGCGCGCGCCACGCGCCATCCGCACCACGCGAGAAGGCCGATTCTGCGGCGCCACCTGACACAAGAGAAGTATGTCCGATCTGCTCCCACCGGGGCCGAACCCCGGAAACGCGCTCCCCGCCCAGCGAACGGGCGCCGCCGCCGGCGTGTCGCTGGCCGCGGACGAGCGCGATGCCGAGGATGTGATCGATCTGCGCGACGTGCTCGGCGTCCTCCGCCGGCACCTCAAGCTGGTGCTCGGCGTGACCTTCGTGGTCGCCGCGCTCGCGGGGT
The DNA here is from genome assembly GCA_964616815.1 of uncultured Gemmatimonadaceae bacterium. Taxonomy (GTDB): domain Bacteria; phylum Gemmatimonadota; class Gemmatimonadetes; order Gemmatimonadales; family Gemmatimonadaceae; genus JADGGM01. The sequence goes on from CAZTTY010000003.1 coordinate 7,724, forward strand.
GGCTCGCCTACCGAGCCAACCCGGTATATCGCGCCAACGCGGTGATCCGCATCGCCGACGTGCGCGGTGCGATGACCGCGGGCCTCGACAACCCGATCGCCAGCGGGATGGGGGGCGGCATGTGGACGGATCCCGTCCTCTCTCAGATCCAGGTGCTCCTGAGCCGCGGCGTGGCGCAGGACGTGATCGAGCGGCATCCGCTCGGCCCCCGCATCCGCACCGAGGGCTTCCCGCCCACGCTGCTCGGCGAGGTGTCGCTCGAGCCCAGCGTGGCGCGCGACACGATCTCCTTCGAGTTCGCCGACAGCGGCTACGTGCTGCGGCACGGCTCCAGCGGGGCGCCGCTGCGCGCTTCGTACGGAGTGCCGGCCACGGTGGGCGGGGTGAGCTTCACCCTCGCCGAGCGTCCGCAGCGGCGCAACGGCACGCTGTACGTGGCGTCGCTGAACGACGCCATCGATGGTCTCATGGCGTCGCTCGACGCGCAGGCGCGGAAGAACACCGACGTCATAGACGTGTCGTACAGCGCCACCTCGCCGGCGATCGCGCGCGAAGTGGTGAACACCGCCGTCTCGGTGTTCCAGCGCACCAACGCCTACACCACCCAGCAGCAGTCGCGCCGCCGCCGCGAGTTCGTGCAGGAGCAGCTCGAGGAGACCGACTCCATACTGGCCGCCGCACAGCAGGCGCTCAGCGACTTCGCCAGCAACAAGCAGGTGTACGGCTCGGAACAGAAGATCGCCGCCGAGCAAACGGGGCTCATGGACCTCGAGATGCGCCGCGGCGAGCTGAACGCCGATCGCACCATGTATCGCTCGCTCCTCTCGCAGCTCGAGGGGAATGACGGGGCGCCGCTCACCGAGCGGCTCAACGCGCTCGTGTCGTCGCCGGGGATCGCGGCGAATCCCGTGGTGCAGCAGCTCTTCACGCAGCTCGTCAACTACGAGGCCAGGCGCGACTCGCTCACCACCGGCGCCTGGCGCAGCGCGGACAGCAATCCCGACGTGCAGCGCGTGACGCAACTGGTGGCCACCACCCAGCAGCGGCTGGTGGGCGCCGTGCGGAGCCAGATGGACGCCCTCGACGCGCGCATCGCCGCGCTCGACGAGCTCAAGACGCGCAACGCCGAGGCGCTCCAGGCGCTCCCCGCCACGCAGGCTTCCGAAGCGCGGCTCACGCAGCGCGTGGAGGCCACGCGCAAGGTGGCCGACCAGCTCCGCGAGGAGTACCAGAAGGCGCGCATCGCCGAGGCGGTGGAGGCGGGGCAGGTGGAGATCATAGACATGGCGCCCTTGCCCACGCGCCCCATCGGCCGCGGCCCGCTCTTCAAGCTCGCGCTCGGCATAATAGTGGGGCTCATGCTCGGCTCCGGCGCGGCGTTCCTCAAGGAGAACCTCAACACCTCCATCCGCCGGCGCGACGAGCTGGAAGCGATCCTGCGGGTGCCGGGGCTCGCGATAATCCCGCAGATCCTCCCGCAGAACGGCGCCGGGCGGCTCTCGCTCCGCAACATCCGGCTCCCCATACCTGGTATGGGGAACGGGAAGAACGGCCATCACCACCGGAACGGCGCCGGCACCGCGCTGGTGAGCGCTACCAACGTGCGCTCCACCGGCGCGGAGGCGTTCCGGACGCTGCGCACCAGCCTCATCTTCTCGCAGGCCGTGCAGTCGCTCCGCACCCTGGTGATCACCAGCCCGAGCCCGCAGGATGGGAAGACCACCACCGCCGCGAACCTCGCGGTGACCTTCGCGCAGCAGGGAATGCGCGTGGTGCTGCTCGACTGCGACCTCCGCAGAGCGCGGCTGCACAATGTCTTCAAGGTGCCGCGCGAGCCGGGCCTCACGCAGGCGATGATGGGTCAGGCGTCGCTCGAAGACGTGCTCCACGCCACCATGGTCGATGGGCTGAGCTTCATCCCCGCCGGCGCGCTCCCGCCCAACCCGAGCGAGCTGCTGGGCGGGCCGAGGATGGCCGCGCTGCTGGAGGAGCTGCAGGCGCGCTTCGACGTGGTGCTGCTCGACACGCCGCCCGTGCACGTGGCGGCGGACTCCATGATCATGGGCCGCGCCGCCGACGGCGTGCTCCTGGTGGTGCGCGCCGGGTCCACCCAGCGCGACTCGGCGCAGGACGCCATCGTGCGGCTCACCAACGTGGGCGCGCGGGTGGTTGGTGCCGTGCTGAACGACCCGGATCACAAGGTGCCGCAGTACGGGGGGTATTACTACTACGATTATTACGGGGCGGAGGAAGGGTAGGAAGCAGGAAGCAGGAGCTGCACACCTTCCAGAGTCATTCCATCGATCCCCTTCCATACCCCGATCGCGGGGCGTATCGTGACGGCGGGGCGGTAGCTCCGTCTTTCCAGCGTATCCCTTCCTCGACACTCGTTACCGGTTACTCGATGCGATCCTCCTTTTTCTCAGCGTTGCTGGCGGGCATCCTCGGCCTGGCCGCCATGGCTGCACCCGTGACGGCGCAGGGTACAGTGGCCGCGCGCGACACGAATGTCGTCCTGCAGCCGGGAGACATGGTGAAGGTCACCGTGTGGCGGAACGCGGAGATGAGCGGCGATTTCATGGTGGGCGTGAACGGCGCGCTCAGGCATCCGCTGTATCAGGAGGTGCCGATCGCGGGGGTGCCGCTCCACGAGGTGGAGCAGCGGCTCACGAAGTTCCTCACGAAGTACGAGCAGAACCCGCAACTGGTGGTGGAGCCGCTCTTCCAGGTGACCGTGGGCGGGCAGGTGCGGACGCCGAATCTGTATCCGCTGCCGCGGACTACCACTATCTCGCAGGCGATCGCGCTGGCGGGAGGGGTCACCACCGAGGGGCAGTTGAACAAGGTCAAGCTCTACCGCGATGGGCAGGAGTACAAAGTGGATCTCACCGACCCCAGCGGGCAGTGGACCAACGAGCCGGTGCAGTCGGGCGATCAGCTCATCGTCGAGAAGAAGGGGAATTTCTTCACCAGCTTCTTTCTCCCCCTCGTGAGCGTGGCCGGTTCGGTGGCGTCCATCATCAACGTGGCCACGCGGCGGTAGACGGAGCCGCACCGGATCCCGGCGCACGCCCATGGCGGATCCGGTCGCCTCGCTCCTCCTTGCCGCCACGCGGCTCGCGCCGGGCGGCGCGCCAGACTGCGGTCTGGTCGAGTGGCACGCCACCGCCGAGGCCGCCGCGCGCCACTCGGTGGCGCCCCTCCTCGCACGTTGGCTCGCCGCGCGGCCGGAGGGCGTGCCGCCCGATGTTCTCGCCTCACTCCGCGCCCGCTACGACGCCAACGCGCTCCGCAACGTTGCGCTCACGCAGATGCTCTCGGAGCTCCTCGCCCGACTCGCCGCGAACGGCATCGCCGCGATGCCGGTCAAGGGGCCCGCGCTCGCCATCTCGGCCTACGGAGACCTGGCGCTGCGCGAGTTCGGCGACCTGGACGTCGTAGTGCATCCGGGCGCGTTCGACCGCGCCCGCGACCTGCTGGCGGGCGAGGGCTACCGCCCGCTCGCGCAGCTCTCGAGCGCCGGCCTGCGTGCGTTGCGCCGCTCCGATCACCACCTTCCCATGGTGCACGAAGGTACCGGCGTCGCGGTGGAGCTCCACTGGTCGCTCGACAATGGACGCCCCGGCCGATCCCTCGACGGCGACTGGGTCTGGGCGAATGCGCGAACTGTTTCGCTCCTGGGCTGCGATCATCCGACACTCTCGTGGAGCGCTCTCCTCGTCTATCTCTGCGTACACGGCGCCAAGCACGGTTTCACGCGGCTCGGATGGATCCGCGACATCGCGGGCGTGCTGGCCGCGGCGCCCGCGGGAGAGCTGGCAACCGTCCCGCGGCTCGCCGCGAACGCGGAGGCGCGGCGGCGCCTCGCCCTCGGAGTCGCGCTCGCCCGGGGAATGCTCGGCGCCCCGGAGCGCGAAGAGCTTCCTTCGTGCGCCACGCCCGACGTGGCCGCGCTGGAAGGGGAGGTGCGCACGCGCCTCTTCGCGCCCGAAGAGATGGGCCGGCGGCAGTGGGTGAGCTTTCAGTGCCGCAGCTTCGACCGCGCGCGCGACCGGGCGGGTTATCTCTGGCACCTCCTGGCGCAGCCGCACGTGGCGGACGTGGAATCCTTTCCTCTCCCACGGCGCCTCGGATGGCTATACTACGTCCTGCGCCCCTCGCGGCTCACTACGCGATCGCTCGGCCGGCTCTACCCGCGCCGCGCATCCGGCGGCGCGCCCCCGTGAGCCCGGGATGAACGAAGGCGCCAGAACGATGACGCGGCAGATGATGAGGATCAGATGACGAGCACGCGGAGCTCCGACCCGGTAGCGGAAGCGCTATTCGAGCTGAGCCGGCTGGCGGCCGAGGTCGCCGGCCAGCTCGGCGGTCCGGTGGAGCGAGCGGGGAAGCTGATCGTGGAGAGCATGCGAGGCGGCGGGAAGCTCCTCGCGTGTGGCAACGGTGGCAGCGCGGCCGACGCGCAGCACTTCGTGGCCGAGTTGATAGGCAGGATGGGACCGGAGCGCCGCTCGCTCCCGGCCGTCACGCTCAGCGTGGACCCCTCCGCGGTGACGGCGATCGGGAACGACTACGGCTACGAGAATGTCTTCGCCCGCCAGGTGGAGGGGCTGGGGCGGAGCGGCGATGTGCTCCTCGCCATCTCCACGAGCGGGAAGTCGCCGAACGTCCTCCGCGCCATCCACGCCGCCCGCGCGAAGGGGATGCGCGTGATCGCCCTCTCCGGCGTGGGCGGCGACGCGGCGCTCGCCGGGTGCGACGTCCGCATCCACATCCCCTCGGCGAACACCCAGCGCGTGCAGGAGATCCACATGGCGGTGCTGCACGCGATCTGCGGGGAGGTGGACCGCGCCGTGCTGGCCGAGGAGACGTCGTAGCGGGTGGTCGAAGCGCATGGAGCCGCGCGCCAGCGCCTACACCCGGGCGTAGCGCGGTCCGAGCGCGTGATCGGGTCGCGCCTTCGCGCTGCTCTCCCGCTCCCAGAAGCTGTCGAAGTAGTTCTCGAGCTCTCCCAGCGGCACGAGCGATGGCGACAGATTCGCCAACTCGAACGATGCCAGCCCTCGCCGGAAATCATCGAGCGTAGTCTCCCGCAGCACCCCGAACTCCAGCGGCCGGGGAGCTATAGTCTTCCCGCCGAGCTGCGCTTGGATGTAGACCGCCTGCGCGCCCTCGTTCACGTGCTTCAGGTAGTTCGCGACGATGTCCGGCTCCATGTCCTGGAAGCTGCTAGCGACCCAGAAGAGGTCCACGTCCATCGACTCGACCAGCGGGAACCTGTCCGCTCCGAGTATGAGTATCCTGCCGGGCGAGAGGAGGTCGGATGCGCGGAGCTGGTCGTCCGTGAGAGAGCGCGTCGTCGCATACGACACCACCGATTCCGGAAACACGCTGCTCAGATACTGCTCGCACACATAGAGCTGCGGCGGGATGTCGAAGGCGAGGACGCAGACCTCGGGGTGCAGCTTCCGGATCACCTCTATCTGCTTCCCCGACCCGCTCCCGAGCTCCACCACTACTTGCACGCGGGAGAAATCGAGGAACTGGCAGCAATACGCGTAGCGCATATAGTAGTAGAGCGCGCGCATGGTATAGACGTGCCCGTCCACCTCGAAGAAGTCCTCCGGGTTCCCGGCGAGCGAGCAGTCCAGCTCGCCGAGGGGCCTCGCGCCAACGTGATCGCCCACCACCCGAGCCATGCGGTACGCGGAGTGGCGCAGGTCCGCGAGCGAGCAATCGTAGATGTCCAGCGCTGCGGGCTGATAGCCCGGTCTGTTCAGGAAGCGGCTGGCGGCGCCGAGCAGCCGCGACCACCCCGGCAGGTGCTTCGTGATCCGGTTCGCGAAGAGTCTGCACCGCACGAGATCGACGTACGCCCCGCGTGGCCGCAGGTCGGTGGCGCCGAAGCTCGAGAGCACCGAACCCCTGCGCCGCCGGAAGTCGTGCAGACCGTACTTCTCGAGCTCCGGGAGGAAGCGGCGCTCGTAGACGGTCCAGTAGTTGGTTGGCTGGAACGCGGCGGGTGCCCGGCGCAGGTCGTCGAGCATCGTGTGCAGCAGCTCGTGATTCTCCGCCACCTGCGTAGCGGCGTGCATGTTCGGGCCCATGCTGCGCTCCTGGACAGAGGCCGACTCGAACGCATGCACCGCGCATGCGCTGCGCGTGCGCCGGCCGGCATCGGACTGGGAGCGTATCGGCCGGCGGCCACTCGTGAACATGGCCGTCGGCGTGAAGCGCTACATCTGCTTCTTATTGGTGTCGGCTACCGGGCCGCGAGCGGCCCGGCTCCGTGCAATGGGCGTACCCGGAGCGTCCCCGCGAGTCAACTTCCGCCGGAAACACCCGACGAGTTCCTGCTCCCGGAGCCCAGCAGGAACTCGGCGTACTCGAAGTCATCTATGCCGTCGATGTCGACGGACCTGCCGGCCGGCATCAGGTAGGGATAGGTGCGGTCGGTGTAGTACTTTCGCGTTCCCTTCAACACCGAGTGGCGGAAGATGTAGATCGCGCCGTTGGGCAGGTACGACTCCTTCTCGTCCTGCCGGTTGGCGAGCCGGTCGCCTTCCGGAAGGAAACTGCGCAGAACGCCGTCGTCGTCTATGTAGCGGAACCACTGAACCGGATGCGCCGGCTGGTAGAACGAGATGACGGCATCGGCCTTCCGGTCGTGGAAGATCTTCGCCGCGGCGTCGATGTCGGCCCCGGTCCTCAGCGGGGCGGTGGGGAGGAGCACCACGTACTCCTCCACCTCCGCGCCCTCCGCGTTCAGGCGGTCCACGGTGTAGATGTAGTTGTCGATCGCCAGCGAGTCGTCCTGTGCCAGCTCCGCCGGGCGGAGGAACGGCACCTCCGCCCCGTAGCGCGCGGCGACTTCTGCTATCTCCGGCGAATCGGTGGAGCATATCACGCGCGTCACCGATTCGGCTTCCAGCGCCGCCTGGACGGTGTGCGCGATGAGCGGCTTTCCGGCGAGCGGCCGGATGTTCTTCCCCGGCAGCCCTTTCGAGCCGCCCCGTGCGGGTATCAGTGCCAGCATCCGCTCACTCCCCTCCCTTCAGGCTGGCCGCGTTCTCGAACACTTTCTCGATGCCGTCGGCTATGTCCTTCATGTCGGCCATGGTGAGCGGCGGGTACACGTATGGGTTGATCAAGGTCTTGTTCTCGTAGAGGTCCTCGGCCACGGGGCAGATTCCCTTCGCGTAGCTCACGCTCCCGTCGGTGTGCGGTCCGTCGAAGGGGAAGCCCCCGTCGCCGATGGCGATGCGCTTCTGATAGGTGGGCTCCAGGTATAGCGGCCGCAGGTAGCCGCCGCGTATCGGGATCCCCTCGGCGTGCAACGCGCGCGTGAAGCTCGCGCGCGGGAAGCCCGCCTCCGCTTCCAGGAACTTGATGGCGTGCATGTAGAACACGTGCGTGCACCCCTCCCGCACTCTGGGCAGCACGAGTGCCGGGTAGCTCTTCAGCCGCTCGTTCAGGTACTCCACGAAATCGATGCGGATCTGGTTGAGCGCATCCATCTTCTTCAACTGCTCGATCGCGATCGCCGCTTCGACTTCGGTCATGCGGAAGTTGAAGCCTACGATATTGGCGAGGCTGCGTGGGATGTAGCCCGGCGTCTCGGTGAGGTTCTCGCCGTGGTTGCGGATGAGCCGCATGCGCAGCGCCAGCTCCGGATCGTTGGTCACGGCTATTCCGCCCTCGCCGCACTGCAGGTTCTTGTGGCGGTTGAGGCTGTACACGCCGATGTCGGCCACGGTGCCCGTGTACCGGCCCTTGTACTTCGCGCCCGGTGCCTGCGCGGTGTCCGACAGCAGCGCGAGGCCGTGCTCGCTGGCTATCGCGCGAAGCGCGTCGATGTCCGACGACTGGCCGTGGATGTCGGTGGTGAGGATGGCCCGCGTGCGCGGCGTGATGGCGCGGCGCACCGCCGCCGGATCGAGGCAGAAGCAGTCTTCCTCGATGTCGGCGAAGACGGGGACGCCTCCGTAGATGAGCACCGCGCTCGCCGTGGCGGACATGGTGTACGGGCTCACGATCACTTCGTCGCCGGGCCCGATCCCGGCCGCGCCCACCGCCATGACGAGCCCCGACGTGGCCGAGTTGCAGGACACGGCGTACTTCACCTCGAAGCGCTCCTGCCACGCTTCCTCGAGCGCGCGGACCACGCTCCCGCCGAGGAATTCGGGCGAGGGACTCCCCACGAAGCCGGAGAGAAGCCCCGAGCGGATCACCTCGAGGGCGGCGCGCACTTCTTCCTCGCCCGTGGTGATGGTGTTGGGGAAGGGGGCGGTGCGAACCGGCGTGCCGCCGTGGAGCGCCAGGCGGTTCGTCGCTTTCGGGGTCGGTGCTGCTGCAGCGGTTTCCATTTGTCAGATGCTCTCAAGTAGGAATGCTTCGAGTCGATCGCAACTGCCGAGGAACGGCGCGGCGAAGCTCGCGGGGGTGGGTGAGGTGGTTGCGGCTCTCGATGCCTCCGCGCCTGGCCGAAGATACTCGGCCAGCTCGGAAGCGCTCGTCAATCTCGGGATCATCCGGTTGGCCGAGAGGTGGCAGGCGTCGATGCCGTTGGCTCCCGGCTGCACGCTCACCGCGGGGATTCCCTGCAGGAGCGCCTGGATGAGCAGCGACGAGTACATGCCGATCACGAGCGAGCAGGATGCGAGCTCGGCCATCGTGTCCTTCGTCAGGGTGATCGAGGGAGAGTAGCTCGCGATCTTCGCGACGTGCGCGGCCCGATCCTCCTCCGGATGGATGGCCACGCACAACTCCTTCCAGTCGCGCCCGGCGGCGGCCCACCCTTCGAGGCACGCCGTGAGGAAATCGTGCTCGTCGTAACCGAGCTCGCGACCACGATACCGGGCGACGGGCTGCGAAACGAGCATGGTCTTCCCCGTTCCGGCCGCGCCGGCCAAACGCGCCAGGCTGCTCCGGTAGCGTTCTTCGAAATAGGGCTGGCCGAGGATGTGGATGATGCCGCCGGGGATTCCCTCGTCGATCATCGCCTGGCGCGCGGTATGGTCGAGCGTGAGGATGCCGTCGGGGAAGTCGAAGCGGCTCCCGCCGTCACTGTCCTGCCGGCGGAAGCGCATCGCGTAGTTCACCCACATGTCTATGAACTGGTAGCAGGGAACGCCCGCCTCCCTGAGCGCTACACGAAAGCTGTGCTCCAGCTCGCTGCTCCCCGATGCCGAGAGGAGCGCCCGCCGGGGCCGGTCGCGCGCCACCAGCTCGCCGGCGGCGGAGGGATCGCTCACCAGCTCGAAGGGCATTCCCAGCTCGCCGAAGCGGCGCGCCGAGAGCGCGGAGCTGTACACTTTCCACTCGGGCGTGCCGCGCTCCCGCCAGCGGCGGAGGAGCGGCGAGAGGTATTCGGCGCTCGCGATCTGGTCGGCCACGAAGAGGATCATGGCTCCTCCGGGCCGCCGGCTGTAGCGGCGGATTTCTCGATCGCGGCGAGCACGCGGTGCACCGAGAGCGCGTTGGCGGCGGTGCTGGTTTCCGGCGGCCGCCCATCCCTCACCCACGCCGCCAGCTCCTCGTACGCGTAGCGCAGCCCGTGGATGGGGGCGTCCGGGGCCCACGGCTGTTCGGGGCCGAGGTTGGTGTAGCCTTCGAGGAAGCGCCCCGCCACCGGTAGCGACTCGACAATGCGCTGCCCGCCGAACTCCAGGCGATACTTGCGGTCCGGGAAGTAGATGTCGAGGTCGAAGATCTCGTAGTCGGTCCCATCGACTCCGGCGAGCCGGGCCCTGGCTCCGTTGGCCAGGAGGAGCGTGGCGCTGGGGTTCGACGCGGCCGCGGCGCGTGGCGCGGCGCCGCCGCGCGCGCCCTCCACTCCGCAGATGGGGCCGAGCAGAAACTGCAGCAGGTCCACCGCGTGGGCGCCGTAGTTGTACAGCCCCTTCATGTAGGTGAACTCCGCGTGGCACGGAGCGCCCGCCGCGGCCAACTCCGCGCGCAACCGTTGGAGGCGCCGGTCCCACCGGCGGTGGTAGTTCACCGAGATCGCCGTGCCGCCCTCGGCGGCGTGCCGAGCGGCCGCCTCCGCGTCGCCCAGGTTCTGGCACATCGGCTTTTCGCAGAAGACCGCGCGCGGCTTCGCGGCGAGCACCTGCTCCAGAACGGCGCGATGGCTGGCTGTGGGAGTGGCGATGGTGACGATGTCGTAGGGGCCCGCCGCCAGGAGCGAGCCGACGGAGTCGTGGACCGGCGTCGCGTGGGCCCAGCGCTCGCGAAAGTGCTCGCGCTGCTCGGTGGAGCTGTCGCACACGGCCGAGAGCTCCAGCGCCCCGTTCCCGATTATCGCTTCCACGTGAGTGGCGGGCGGAGCGTCGGGCGACGGGGCGCGGTGATACGCGCTGCCCACTCGGCCGAGTCCTATGACCGCCGTTCTTATCCTGCCCGTCATCGCTCGACCGAGTTGGAAGTGAGTGGTCCGCCCGGAGCCGCCATCGGCTGGCGCCTGTCACCCGCTACATTGGGCGTTCTGATCATCGCCAGCAGTGCTACTCGCGGCAAGGGCGGCCGTGGCCGCGTCGGAAACATGTAGGTACCCCTTGATAGTTCCTTGCAACATCGCCGCGATGTTGCAGAGCTACTACAGAGTGGCGCGGCCGCACCTGCCGGAGCGGACCATTCCGCTGCCGCCAGGAGTTGGAGCCGACTCGCCGCCGTCCGTGTAATGCAATGTGCATCAATGCTTTGTAGTTCATCCGGGTCGGGCCGGATCGGAGCCCCGACCCGGGCACGAATACTGATACTCGTGCAGTCCCGTTCGAATTCCGGACCATCGGCGAACGGGCGGACCGCCCCGGCCGGTGCCGGGCGGCTGGCGGGTCGGTACCGATGGCCGGGAGTCTGGACCATGCAACGCACACCTTGTACAGGGGAGGGGTTTTGGTAATCGCCGGCGATGCTGCATCAGATCGTGAAGAGCGCCTGCAGCAGGCGATCGTCGAGCCCGGAATCCCGCTCAGCGAAGCGCTGGTGGCGCTCGACAGGAACGGTCTGGGGGTGCTTCTCGTAGCCGACTCCGATCGCAGACTGCTCGGGGTGATCACCGATGGAGACATCCGTCGCCACATCCTCTCGGGCGGCTCGCTCGACGTTCCGGCGGGAGAGATCGCGACGCGCACTCCACGCACCGCGCGCCCCGGTACGTCCACCACCGAGCTCCTGCACCGGATGAGCGAGGATTCCGAGCTGTCGATCGAGCATCTCCCGCTGGTCGACCAGTACGGGACCATCGTGGGGCTCGTGCTGCGGCGCGATCTGCTGAGCATCGAGGAGCCGGAGCTCTCGGCCGTCATCATGGCGGGAGGGCTGGGCACGCGCCTGCGGCCGCTCACGAACAACGTTCCCAAGCCGATGCTCCCCGTGGGCGACCGCCCGCTCATGGAGCGCACCATCGAGCGGATGCGCAAGGCCGGGATAAGGAACGTGAGCGTGACCACGCACTTCTGCGGCGACGTCATAGCCAGCCACTTCGGCGACGGCCGCGCCTTCGGAGTGGAGCTGCAGTACGTCGCGGAAGACCGCCCTCTGGGCACCGCCGGCGCACTGCGCCTGATGAGTCCGCCGCCCGGACCGCTCCTCGTGGTGAATGGCGACATCCTCACCGGCCTCAACTATCACGACCTCCTGAGCTACCATCGCGAGATGGGCGCGGATGCCACCGTGGGCCTGCGCAATTACGACGTGCAGGTGCCGTACGGCGTGGTGGACTGCTCGGGGAACGCCGTGACCGGGCTCCGCGAGAAGCCCACGCAGCGCTTCCTCGTGAATGCGGGCGTATACCTGCTCGACCCGGGCGTACTCTCGTACATTCCGGCGGACCAGCGATTCGACATGACGGATCTCATCCAACGGCTTCTCGATGCGGGGAAGCGCGTGGTGGGGTTCCCCATCGTCGAATACTGGCTGGACATAGGGCAGCCAGCCGACTACGAGCGCGCGCAGACCGACACGCTGTACGCGCGCGTCTAGCCGGTAGCGATGGCTGCGACATTTTGAATCCACGTCATCCCGCTACACGCTTCGTATGAGCATCGCCGTTTCACAGGTAGCAGCCGAACGCGATGAGAGTCCCGCGTCCGGCGCCTTCATCCCGCTCTGCGTCCCCGAGATCCGGGGGAACGAGTGGGCCTACATCAAGGAATGTCTCGACACCAACTGGGTGTCGTCGGTTGGCGCGTACGTAGACCGCTTCGAGCGCTCGCTGGCCGACCGGGTCGGTGCGCGGTACGCGGTGGCCACCGCCAGCGGAACTGCCGCACTGCACACGGCGCTCATGGTGGCGGGCGTGCGGGCGGACGACGAGGTACTGATCTCGACGCTCACTTTCATAGCGCCCGCCAACGCGATCCGCTACATGGGCGCCTGGCCGGTGTTCATCGACTCCGAGCACGGGTTCTGGGAGATGGATCCAGCGCTCGTGGCGAAGTTCCTGGATGAGGGGTGCGAGCGGCGCGGCGGCGTGCTGGTGAACCGGAACACGGGGCGCCGCGTGAGCGCGATCGTCCCGGTGCACGTGCTGGGGCACCCGGTGGACATGGAGCCGATCCTCGAGATCGCGCGGCGCCACGGCCTCGTGGTGATCGAGGATGCCACCGAGAGCCTGGGCGCCAGCTACCGCGGCACGAGCGTGGGACGTCTGGGGGACATCGCCTGCTTCAGCTTCAACGGAAACAAACTCGTGACCACCGGCGGCGGCGGGATGATCGTCACCGATCGCGAGGAGTGGGCGCGGCGCGCGAGGTATCTCACCACGCAGGCGAAGGACGATCCCGTGGAGTTCGTGCACGACGAGATCGGCTACAACTACCGGCTCACGAACATCCAGGCCGCCATGGGTGTGGCGCAGCTCGAGCGGCTGGACGAATACGTGGCCGCCAAGCGCCGGATCGCCTCGGGGTACGAGGCCGCGCTCGGCCGCATCCCGGGGATCACCTGCATGCGCCAGGCGCCGTGGGCGGAGAGCGTGTACTGGATGTACACGATCCTCATCGATGAGCAGAGCTTCGGGATGGACTCGCGCGCGCTGCTCGGGTGGCTCGGCGAGCGCAAGATCCAGGCGCGGCCCTTGTGGCAGCCGATCCACCGCTCCGCCGCGCACACGGGGCCGCTTCCCGGGCTACCCTGCCCGGTTGCCGAGACACTGAACCGCGACGCGCTGAGCATCCCCTGCTCCGTGGGGCTCACGGCCGCGGAGCAGGCTCGCGTGATCGCGGCCATCGCCGCCGCGCACGCCCACGCCAGACCCGATTCCGTCGAGAAGACGACATGACGACTACGCAGCACCCTTCCACGGCTCCTCTCTCCCGAGATGGTGCCACGCCTTCGCACGACTATACCCGTAGCGAGCTCCTGGCGGCGCTGCGCGCCGCGGGAATCGCGCCGGGCGACACGGTCTTCGCGCACATCTGCATCGACCAGCTCGGAGTCGCGGCCGGCTGCGAATCGGAGCGCGATCACTCGGTGATGCTCGGCGAGGTGCTCAGGGAGGCGGTGGGTGAGGAGGGGACGATCCTGGTGCCCACCTACACCTTCTCCTTCTGCCGGCAGGAGCTCTTCGACGTGCAGGAGACGCCGGCCACCGCGGGGCTCTGGAATACCTTCGGCGACTTTCTCGAGTATTTCCGCCGCCTCCCGGGGGCGATCCGCTCGCGCGATCCGATCCTCTCGGTGGCGGGGATCGGACCGCGCGCCGCGGAGCTGCTGACCGATGTCCCCAACACCTGCTTCGGCGAGGGGAGCGTGCACGACCGCCTGCTGCGGGCGGGCGGGAAGATCTGCACGCTGGGCGTGGGGCTGAACGAGGCCTCCTTCCGCCACTTCGTGGAGGAGAAGGTGGGCGTCCCCTTCCGATTCAGGAAGCTGTTCACCGGCCGCATCAGAAACGGTGGCGAGGAGCGCAAGTCCGGCTGGGTGTACAACGTCCGGATCATGGCGCCCAACGGCTACCCCGACGGTTTCGCGCTCGAGAAGAAGGCGCTCGGGGAAGGGAAGGCCCGCGCGGCGCGCGTGGGGCTGGGCGAGATCCAGACCATGGCCGCGCGCGAGCTGCACGACCTCACCGTGGCCGAGCTGGCGCGCGACCCGTGGAGCACGGCGAAGGGGCCGGCGGGCGACCCGGTGCTCTTCGAGGAAGAGCGCGTGGGGCGGCAGCGCTTCGACGTGCAGCTCCCCGAGAACGCGACGATGATGCAGATGATCGAGGGGCTCTGGAAGCTTCCCCGGCATCTCATGTCCGATGCGTACGATGACGCGCTCGCCGCGGTCGCCAAGCAGCTCCCCATGGAGATCCTCGAGTATCCCACCGGCACCGAGTGCTGGAGCTGGATCGTCCCCGAGAAGTGGGAGTGCCAGGAGGCGTACCTCGAAACCATGGACGGCCGGCGGCTCTTCTCCTACGCCGACCACCCGCTGCACGTGGTGTCGTACTCGCTTCCGTTCGAGGGCGTGGTGTCGCGCGAGACGCTGCTCGAGCACCTGCACGTGCACCCGCAGCTCGATCGGGCCGTTCCCTTCATACTCAAGTACTACGAGCGCGATTGGGGGCTCTGCTGCAGCCAGGAGCTGCGCGACACGCTCACGGATGATCAGTACCGCGTGGTCATCCGCACCACCTTCAGCTACGCCACGCTCAAGGTGGGCGAGATGGTGCTCCCGGGGGAGAGCGAAGAGACGATCATGCTCTGCGCGCACCTCGACCATCCCCAGATGGTGAACGACGACCTCACCGGCGTGGTAGTCGGCGTCGAGGTGATGCGCGAGCTCATGCGACGGAAGAAGCGGCGCTACACCTACCGCTTCACCATCCTGCCGGAGACGATCGGCTCGCTGGCGTATCTCAGCCACCACGAAGAAGTGATCCCGAAGATGAAGGGGGGCCTCTTCCTCGAGATGCTCGGTCTCTCCTACCCGCACGCGCTCCAACTCTCCTTCACGGGCGAGACCGAAGTGGACGAATGCTTCAAGCTGGCACTCGCGCGGCACGACCCGCACGGCTGGTGCGGCGCCTTCGGCCGCGTGATCGGGAACGACGAGCGGCAGTACAACTCACCCGGCGTGCGCGTTCCCATGCTCTCGCTCTCGCGCGTGCTGCCGAAGGAATCCGCCAACTATCCGTATCCCGAGTACCACTCGGACTTCGACGACCTCTCCGCGTGCTCCCCCGGGCGGCTGGAGGAGTCGCGCGCGCTGGCGCTCCGGATGCTCGACACGCTGGAGCAGAACATGGTCCCGGTGAACAGGTTCAAGGGCGAAGTGTTCTGCTCCCGCTACGGGATTTTCGTGGACTGGTACACGAACCCCGAGGGGAACCGCGCGCTCTTCGACATCCTCTATCTCGTGGATGGCACCAGATCGATCGCCGAGATCGCGCGGCACCTGGGGATCTCCTTCGAGGCGGTGAAGGGGACCATCGACGCGCTGGTGGAGAACGATCTCGTGGAGCTGAGGCCGACCTGATGACCGAAACGGCAGTCGGCCAGAGTGGAGTCTCGTACGCCCCCGACGGTTCCAACTACGGGCTGTTCACCGAGGCGGAGCTGCGGGCAGAGCTCGAGCGCGTATCCCGGATAGCGGAGGAGTGGCGCGCCTCGGGGCGCGAGGTGGTAGCGGTGCAGGGGCTCGGCTTCGTGGGCGTCGCCGTGGCCGCCGCCATTTCCGCGGCGCGCACCTCCGATGGACGCCCGCGCTACCTGGTGATCGGGGTGGATCTCCCCACGCCCGCGAGCTGGTGGAAGGTGCGCAAGCTCGCATCCGGCGAGTCGCCCATAAAGTCTCCCGATCCGCAGCTCGATGCTCTCATCCGCGAGGGAGTCGATAATGGCAACCTCCACGCGGTGGCGAGCGACGAGATCTACGCCTTCGCCGACGTGGTGGTGGTGGACGTGCACCTCGACGTAACCGATCGCCTCGCCACCGATCCGGACGATGTGCGGTTGAATCTCCCCGCCTTCGAGAGCGCGCTGCGCACGGTGGGGAGACACATGCGGCCCGACGCCCTGGTACTGGTCGAGACCACGGTTCCGGTGGGCGCCAGCGAGCGGATCGTGCTCCCGGCGCTGCGCGAAGAGCGCGAGCGGCGCGGGATCGGGGAGCCGCTCCGGCTGGCGCACGCGTACGAACGGGTGATGCCGGGCCCCAGGTACGTGGATTCCATCCGCCGCTTCTGGCGCGTCTTCGCGGGAGTCGACGCCGAGTCCGCGCGGCGCGCCCGCGTGTTTCTCGAGTCTTTCATAGACACGCGCGAGTTCCCGCTCCGCGAGCTGGGGAGCACCACGGCATCGGAGCTGGCGAAGGTTCTGGAGAACTCCTACCGCGCCGCCAACATCGCCTTCATCCACGAGTGGTCGCTCCTCGCCGAGCGCATCGGCGTCAACCTCTTCGAGGTGGTGGACGCGATCCGCATGCGCCAGGGGACTCACGACAACATCCGCACTCCGGGCTTCGGTGTGGGCGGCTACTGTCTCACCAAGGATTCCCTCCTCGCCCAGTGGTCGGCGACCACTCTCTTCGACACCGACGTCACCCTGGACGTCACGATGGAAGCGCTGCGCATCAACTATCACATGCCGCTGCACACGCTGGAGCTCGCCGGGGAGCTGCTCGACGGTCGTCTCGAGGGACGAACCGTGGCGCTCTGCGGCGTCTCGTATCTTCCCGAGGTGGCCGACACGCGCAACTCGCCGAGCGAGCTCCTTCTGGACCGCCTGCTGGAGGCCGGCGCGCGGGTGATCGTGCACGACCCGTACGTGGGCACCTGGATCGAGCGGCCGGAGGTGGAAGTCGAGCACGACCTCGGACGCGCTCTGAGCGATGCGGACGCCATAGTGCT
This sequence comes from uncultured Gemmatimonadaceae bacterium, assembly GCA_964616815.1. GTDB lineage: Bacteria > Gemmatimonadota > Gemmatimonadetes > Gemmatimonadales > Gemmatimonadaceae > JADGGM01. The sequence continues at coordinate 24,567 of CAZTTY010000003.1, forward strand.
CGCCGTGCCGCACGCGCCTTACAGGCGGCTCGCCGCCGGCGAGCTGAGCGCGCTCACGCGCGCCCGCGCGCTGGTGGATGCGCAGAACATCGTCCCCGACGGGACAGCCGGGGAGCTGCGCGCCTCCGGCTGGCGAATCGCCGGAGTGGGGAAGGGACACTGGCGCGCCATGAACTTTCAGGAGCCGGCATGACACGACGCATTCTCATCACTGGCGGAGCAGGTTTCATCGGCGTTCACCTCGCCGGGGAGCTCGCGAGCGATGCCGGCAACGAGATCACACTGCTCGACAACTTCGTACGCGGGCGCCGCGACGCCGATCTCGACGAGCTCACCTCGCGCGCCAACGTGCGCGTGGTCGCGGGCGACGCGACGCGCCCGGAGACGTACGAGCAGCTCGGCGGCGGGTACGACGAGGTCTACCACCTCGCCGCCATCATCGGCGTGCGCAACGTCCTCGAGCGGCCGCACGATGTGGTGCGCGTCAACGCGCTGAGCACCATCCACCTCCTCGACTGGCTCATCGCCGGCGGCGGACGCAAGGTGCTCTTCTCCTCCACCAGCGAGGCGTACGCGTGGACGCAGAAGTTCCACACGCTCCCCATCCCCACTCCGGAGGACGTGCCGCTCTCGCTCACCGATCTCGCCAACCCGCGGAGCTCGTACGCGGGGAGCAAGATCCACGGCGAGCTCCTGGTGACCCACTGCTGCACCATGGCCTCGGTACCCTTCGCCATCGTGCGGTATCACAACGTGTACGGGCCGCGCATGGGCTTCGAGCACGTGATCCCGGAGCTGTACGGAAGGGCGATGGACGGCCAGAACCCGCTGGTGGTGTACTCGCCGTCGCACCAGCGCGCCTTCTGCTACGTGAGCGACGCCGTGCGGGCCACCATCGCGGCGATGCGCGCCCCGGGGAGCGATGGGGGAACCTTCAACGTGGGCAACGACCGCTGCGAGGTGACGATCCGCGAGCTGGCCGAGCGGCTGCTGGCCGCGGCGGGCGTGGAGGCCGGGATCCGCGAGGAGCGCGCGGCCAACGATCCGATAGTTCGCCGGAGTCCGGACATCTCGAGAGCGCGCGAGCTCCTGGGCTACGAGCCGGAGGTGGGGCTGGACGAAGGGCTCCGGCTCACGCTCGCGTGGTATGGACGCGAGCGCGAGAGGCGCGCGGCGCTCGCGCCGGGCTGAGCTACCGCTCCAGGGCGGCCATGCGGGTGAGCAGCGCCTGCAGCGTCGCGGCCGCGTTCACGCCCAGCCGGGTGCCGATCCGCCATTCGGGCGACCCACTCTTCCCGCCGGCGATCTCCACCTCGTTCACCGCGATGGTGGAATCGCCCGTCTTGACGATCGCGGATCCGTCGGGGCAGCGGCCCACCACCTGGCCCGGCGTGGCGGTGTAGAGGGGCCACGCCGGATCGTAGCTCGCGCGCCAGATCACCACCTCCCGCCCGCCGGCGGTGCTGCGCGCGCCGGGACCCGGCCTGCTTATCGCGCGGATCTTGTTGTAGATCTCGCGGCTCGTGCACGACCAGTCCAGCCACTCGTCCCCCACTTCCCGCTTCCCGTAGTAGGTGGCGAGCGAGTGCTCCTGCGGCACCGGCTTCGCGCGACCCGACACTACTTCCCTCACCGTATCCGAAACGATGGCGGGGAACGCGGCCACCACGCGCTCCAGCAGGTCGCCGTAGTAATCGGTCCAGCGGATGGGGAGCGCGCGCTGGAGGATGATGTCGCCGGTGTCGATCCCCTCGTCCACCAGGTGCGCGGTCACCCCGATCTCCTCCTCCCCGTTGATGATGGCCCAGTTGATGACATTGCGGCCGCGGTAGCGCGGCAGCATCCCGGCGTGAAAGTTCACCACGCCGAGGCGCGGGATGTCCAGCAGCGCTCTGCGCAGGATCTGATCGTACGAGATGGAGAGCGCCAGATCCGGCGCGAGCTCGGAAAGCTCGTCGAGGAATTCGCTCCCCGACGCTCGCGCGGGGCGGAACGCCGGGATCTTCAGCGCGCGCGCCGCGTCGCCCAGCGTGGAGTCGGACGGCTTCACCCGCTCGACGACGGCGGCGATGTCGCAGCCATCTTCCACCAGCCGCTCGAGACTTCTGGCTGCCCAGGCGCCGTCGCCGAACAGCACTACCCTGGCGGCGGCGCTCATGGCCGCCTCCACGATGGCCGCTCCACGGCTTCGGCACCGGACGCCGGCAGATCGCTCACGCCAGGTCCGCCCACTCCAGCTCCTCCTCCGCTTCCACGTCGCGTACCAGCGGGCGGCCCAGAACGTACGCCAGCTCGTCCGGCTGGATGCCGGTGCCCGGCCGCTTGAACTCCACGTCGTCGGCGGTGACGCGGTCGCCGCTCCGGAGCGCGCGCTTCGCGACCATCCGGCGGCGGAAGGCCTTTCTCTTCTCCAGCTCGGCGTCACTCATCGTGCGCGCGGTGCTCCCCAGCGATGCGTACACGGCACGGCTCCCATCCACCAGCGCCTTCAGCTCCGCGGGGTCCGCCGAGATGGCGTGGTCCCAGCCGGGGAGCGACTTGTCGAGGGTGAAGTGCTTCTCGATGACGCAGGCGCCGAGCGCCACCGCGCCGAGCGGCACCGCGGTGCCGAGCGTGTGATCGCTGTAGCCCACCGGAACTCCGAAGGCGTTCCGCCACGTTTCCATGGTGCGGAGGTTGATGTCCTCGGCGGGCGCGGGATAAACCGAGACGCAGTGCAGCAGCGCGATCGGTCCGCTCCCGGCGCCGCGCAGAACGCGCAGCGCGCGCTCGACCTCTCCGAGCGTCGCCATCCCGGCGGAGATGATCACCGGCTTCCCTGTGGCGGCCACGTACTCGAGGAGCGGGATGTGGTTGACGTCCATGGAGGCGATCTTGAACGCCGGCACGTCGAGCGACTGCAGCAGGTCCACCTCTTCCTGCGCGAAGGCGCTCGAGAAGAAAGTGATCCCGCGATCGCGGGCGAAGGCCGCGATCTCCACGTGCTGGTCGCGCGAGAGCTGGTATTGCTCCACCGCCTGCTCTAGCGTGGGCGCGTCGGCCGCGGCGTAGCGGGTGTTGCGCGCGTACTCGGCCTTCGAGATGAGCGAGCTCTTGGTCCACGACTGGAACTTCACCGCGTCGGCGCCGCACTCGGCGGCCGCGTCTATCATGCGGCGGCAGAGCTGCATGTCGCCGTTGTGGTTGGCGCCAATCTCGGCGATGATGTACGGCGGCTCGTCGGGTCCGATCAGTCGGCCATCGATGTTCAGCTTCTCCACACTTCCTCCAGCTCCGGGTTGGCCACGCTCCACCACCACACGTAGCGTGGGGGGAGCGCGTTGAGGGCATTCACGTATCGGTCGCTGCGCGCGGGGGATAGCGCGAGCGCACGGTGGAACTCGAGCGCGCGTGCCCTGGAGTCGCAAAGGGCGGCGCGCAGCGGCGGCGGGAGCGGCTCCGCCTCGCCATCGAGCATGCAGTCGTAGTGCAGCAGCACGATTTCGGCGGCTCTCCGCACCTCCTCGGCAGTGAAGGGCGGCACCACGCGGGCGATGTTCGTCCCGTACTGCCGGTACTTCATCATCGGTACGCTATCGAAATGGATAGATGCGCCGAGCGCGGCCGCGCGGGTGGCGAGCACCCAGTCAGTCAGCGGCGCGTCCGGGCGGATGGGGAGGCAGCGCCGGAGAAGATCGGTGCGATAGGCGCTGTTGGAGAGTCCGAAGACATTGTAGCGCGGGAGCATCCGCACCGGGTCATCGGCCGCTGACGGTCCGAAGACGATTCCCAGGTCGTGTCCGCCGGCGTCTACAATGTCGAGGGCGCAGGCGGCCACGTCGTAGCTCTGCAGCGCCGCGCGGGAGGATGCGACACGTTCGGGAAGGAGGATGTCATCGCTGTCGGTGAACACGATCGCGTCGTGCTCGCCCAGAATGCGTTCGATGGCGAGCGTACGGATCGCCGTGGGAGAGGAGCCGGGGGGCGCCACGACCAGCTCGGCATCGGGCGTCTCACCCAGGACGGCCCAGAGCTCGTCGGCGGACATGTCGTCGACAGCTATCCACAGTCGGAAGTCTCGATCCGTCTGGGCGCACACCGAGCGATACCATGCGGGGAGATATCCGGCCACTGCGGGGTACGCGGTAGCGTAGAGCGCCAGCCGGTCAGCGGGCATCGGCGGCCGGGCCGGCGCGGAGCGGCCCGGCGGGGATTCGAAGTGAGGGCATGCGGGTGCTTCATGAAATGAGGGACCGGCGACGCTCGGCGGTTCGGAGCCGGTAGCGTGCGCGGGCGTATGGCGGAGAACAATGTGTGCTATGTACTGGTAGAGCAAGACTGGTGAACCGCCTCCAGTCGCGGAGCAGGGGATGGTGAAGGGGGCGCCGGAGAAGTCGTGGCGGCGGTTCGCCCCTGGTCGTAAGGCGTTGATCCGTCTGAGTTTGCCAGTAGCGATCGGGGCGCGGGGCGGGCGAGTGGCGCAGCGGGGTCGCGCGATGGCGGCGGGCGTGGAACCGGGTGGAGGTGCACAGGCGCGCCGCGCGCGCGCAACAACACCGGGGCGGTCCGGCTACACTAGGAAGCGCGCGCGCTGGCAGCAAGGAGAGGTGGGAAACAGCGGGCGCGGCACAGGAGCGAACGTGCTCGGGTTGTGGCGGATCATGCTGGATAGCGTTGCATCCAGGCGACAGAAAGCCGCCGCCCCACCTCAGGTGGAGCGGCGTTTCAATAGCGTGTCGATACGGTAAAGCGTTGATAGAAATGAACTTGCTAACTGAGTTGGAGGTCGTGGGACCGTGCCCCGGATATTGCCCAAGTGCGGTCCGTCGTGCGGGGGAGTGGAGCTCGACGACGAGTTCCGTTGGTTGGCGGGAGCTGCGCGTTTCGCGTGGCAGCCGGCCTTCTGGTATCGGCAATGGAGCGGATGTCTGATCACGACCATATGAACATTGCGGCCATCATTCCGGCTCGGGGGGGATCCCGAGGGATCCCGGGCAAGAACATCCGCGTGGTGGGAGGAGCACCGCTCCTCGTACACACGATACGGCACGCGCGGGGCACGCGGGAGATCTCGCGCATCATAGTATCGACCGATGATCCGGCCATCGCTTCGGTGGCGCGGGAGCACGGTGCGGAAGTCATCGTGCGGCCGCGGGAGTTGAGCGGCGACGCGGCCAGCTCGGAGTCGGCGCTGCTCCACGCGCTGGACACGTTGCGGGATGGCGAGGGATACGAGCCCGATCTGGTGGCGTTCCTCCAGGCGACATCGCCGGTTCGTCGGCCGGATGACATCTCCCGGGCGATCGCGACATTCGTGGCGGAGGGGGCCGACTCGCTCTTCTCCGCGTACGCGCAGCACGGCTTTCTCTGGCGGCGCGAGCGGGACGGAGCGTTGAGCTCCTTCTCTTACGACTACCGGGACCGGCCGCGGCGTCAGGACGCTCCGGAGGAGCTGGTGGAGAACGGATCCATCTATCTCTTCCGGCCGCGGATCCTGCGCGAGATGGGGAACCGCCTGGGCGGACGGATCTCGGTTCACGTGATGGCGGCGGCCGATTCCTTCCAGGTGGATGAACCGGCCGACCTGGAGCTCGCCGAGCTGCTGCTCGCGTTGCGGCGCTCCAGTCCGGCTGCCGAGGAGCTGAAGCGGGTGAGGCTTCTGGTGCTGGATTTCGACGGAGTCATGACGGACAACACCGTGACCGTCGATCAGGACGGCCGCGAGTCGGTAGCGTGCCATCGGGGCGACGGCTGGGGAGTCGCGCGCCTCCGCGATCGGGGAGTGGGCGTGCTGATTCTTTCTACCGAGCGGAACCCGGTAGTGCAGGCGCGCGGGAGGAAGCTCGGCGTGGAATGCGTGCACGGCTGTGACGACAAGCTCGCGGAGTTGCAGCGACTGGCGGCGGAGCGAGGGTACGACGCCGTGGAGATCGCGTACGTGGGCAACGACGTGAACGACATGTCGTGCCTGCGCTGGGTAGGGGTGCCCATCGTGGTTGCCGATGCGGAGCCCGAGGTGCGGAGAGTCGCGCGCCTGATCACATCGCGACGTGGAGGACACGGCGCCGTACGGGAAGTCGCGGAATGGATGATGGCGGCCCGTGCGGCCGACGATCCAGCGGACGAGAACAGCATAACAGTGCCAGGAGGCATCTGAATGACGGCCAAAGTGCAAATCGGGGATCGCTGGGTCGGCGAAGGCGAGCCGTGCTACATCATTGCCGAGATCGGGATCAACCACAACGGCGATGTCGACATCGCCCGGCAGCTCATCGCTACGGCGCAGCGCTACGGCTGTGATGCGGTGAAGTTCCAGAAGCGCACGCCGGAAGTCTGCGTGCCGGCGGAGCAGCGATCGGTGATGCGCGAGACGCCATGGGGCATCATGACCTATCTCGAGTATCGCGAGCGGATGGAGTTCGACCGGGATGGCTACGGCGACATCGACGGATACAGCCGCAAGCAGGGCGTGGCGTGGTTCGCCTCGTGCTGGGACGAAGCGTCGGTGGATTTCATCGAGCAGTTCGCTCCGCCGTGCTACAAAATCGCCTCCGCGTGTCTCACGGATGACGCTCTGCTCCGCCATCATCGGAAGTACGGGAGGCCGATCATACTCTCCACCGGAATGAGCACCATGGAGCAGATCGACCATGCCGTCGAGGTGCTCGGTACCGACGATCTGATCCTCATGCACAGCACGAGCTCCTATCCGGCCAAGTTCGAGGAGCTCAACCTTCGTTGCATCGAGCTGCTCCGCGAGCGCTACGGGGTGCCGGTCGGCTACTCGGGCCACGAGGTGGGTCTCGTTCCCACGGTCGCCGCCGCCGTGTTGGGCGCCTGCATGGTGGAGCGCCACATCACGCTCGATCGGGCCATGTGGGGGAGCGATCAGGCGGCTTCGATCGAGCCGCCCGGGCTGCAGCGCCTGGTCCGCGACATCCGCGCGGTCGAGACGTCGCTGGGCGATGGTGTAAAGCGGGTCTACGAGAGCGAGCTGCCGCTGATCCAGCGACTTCGCAGGGTGACTGTCTGAATGCCGGTATTCCGCAACTGTCGGGTGCTTCGATGAGCACGGATGTTCTGCTTTCCCCCGGTACGGCATCGCGGTCCCACAGCGTCTTCACCGCGTTGCGCGCCGGGATGCGTTCGATGCGGGCGCACCCGCGCCTGGCGATCCTGCTGCTCGTGGCCACGGTATCGCAGGGGGCGATACAGGGGCTGATCGTCTGGGCGCTCCGCAAGGTGCTCCTCACCTTCAGCAGCAGCGGCGGCGCATCCGCTACGGCGCTGCTCGCGGGTGCCGGGCTCATTTTCGGGCTCTGGCTCCTTCGTACGTTCACGACCTTCGTCGGCGAGCAGACCTCGGCCAATCTCGCGTACAGGGTCGAGATCGAGTTCATGCAGAAGGTGCTCGCCAAGCTTCTCACGCTCTCGGTGCGATTCTTCGAGCGCAGCAGCCAGGGAGACCTGGTGATGGCCTCGTACCAGGATCTCAAGGGAATCCGCACGGTGACTCTGGACCTGGGCATCATCGTGCTCGCGTTCTCCAGGCTGCTGGGTCTCGCCGTGGCTGCCTGGGTGATGAGCCCGAAGCTGGCGGTGATAGGTCTCGTGGTGGTGCCGCTCGGCGTTCTCCCGGTGCACAGGCTGGGACAGCGCATCACGCGTGCTGCGCACTTCGAGCGCGACGCGATGGCCACGCTATACGACAGCTTCCTGCAGGTGGCCACCGGGTTTCGCGTCATCAAGGTGAACCGCGGCGAATCCCGCGTGCTCGACCGCGCCGCCGTCATCGGGAAAGACCTGCATTACCACGCCGTGCGGCAAGCCCAGGGCAGGAACCTGGCGCGGCTGTTGATGGAGTCCGTCTCCGGCGTAGGCCTCGTGATGGTGTTGATCATCGGGGGACGCGATGTCGCTCTGGGACAGCTCGACTGGCAGTCGCTGCTCAGTCTCCTCATCGCGATCATGGCGCTGTACGCGCCGATCGTGAACCTGTTGACGGTGTACAGCTCCATACGCATGGTCATTCCGAACCTCGAGCGTGTGGATGCGATTCTCGACGCGAAGGTGGAGATTCCCGACACCGCTGCGCCCCGCCCGCTTCCGGCGGCGCCGCGGACGATCGAGCTCGAGGACGTTTCGTTCGCGTACGATGGACAGCTCGTTCTCGAAGGGATCTCGGCCACGTTCCACAGAGGCGAGACGATCGGGATCGTGGGAGCGTCCGGCGCCGGCAAGTCCACTCTCGCCGCGCTTCTCCTCCGGCTCTACGATCCCGTAGGAGGGCGGATCCTCTTCGACGACGTCGACCTCAAGGACATCCGCCACACGGATCTGATGGACCGGTCCGCGATCGTCCTCCAGGAGCCCTTCCTCTTCCTCGACACGATCGCGAACAACATCCGCATCGCCCGTCCGGATGCGTCGATGGAGGAAGTGATCGCAGCCGCTCAGGCCGCCAACGTCCACGACGAGATCCTGAGCATGGAGAACGGGTACGAGACCATGCTCGGGCGGGCGCGCGACGCACGCGGTGTCTCGACCGGACAGAAGCAGCGTATCTGCATCGCCGCCGCGCTCCTCAAGAACGCGCCGCTCCTCTTTCTCGACGAGGCGACGAGCAGCCTCGACTCGATCTCGGAGCGCAAGCTACAGGCTGCGCTGGATCGTTTGATGGAGGGACGCACGACGTTCGTGATTGCGCACCGCCTGACGACGCTGCGGGCGGCCGATCGCATCATGGTGCTCGACCACGGCCGCATGGTGGGCCTGGGAACCCACGATGAACTGCTGGAAAGCTGTCCCACCTACTACCGGCTGTGGACTTACCAGATGGGCAGTGCGGCCGGCCCCGTGCCGGATGCGCTCGAGACCGCCGGGACGTGATGCCTCGAGAGGACATCCGCGAGCGGCTCTCCGGTGCCCGGGCGGACGATCGTGCTACGGGCGGAGTGGCCGTGCTAATGCCCATGGTCTGGAGCATCCGGAACGTGGTCTACTCCGGCGCGCTGGAACGGCTGGCGAGCCGCGTCGGACCCGTACGGCTCGTGATGAGGGAGCGGCCGGACGAGGATGGAGCGCTCGCGGGCGGGTTTTCGCCGGCCGCCTCGTATGAGCCGCTGATCCGGCCGAGGTCGACCCCCGCCAGGGGGAAGCCGCTGGTGGATGCGATAGTTCGCAGTGCCTTCAGCCGCCGAAACCGGATCACGAGCTACGACATTTATCGCCACTGGTTCGGCCGTGACAATGGTCCGAAGCTTCGTGTCCGCTCCGCTCTCATCGAGCTGCTCGGCGCGGCCAGTCGCGGGCGGCTCCAGTTCGATTCGCTGTGCCGATTCTCCGAGTCGCTCTACCGGCGGTCGCACGATCTGAGCGCGATCCGCGAGCAACTGGAGCGGATGCGTCCCGATCTGCTCTGGTCGACGGTGTGCGTCTCGCCGCAGGAGTACCCGTACATCCTCGTCGCTCACGACCTCGGCATCCCGGTAGTGACCTCTGTCCTGAGCTTCGACAACCTCACCAGTCGCGGATGGCTCCCTCACTTCGATCATTATCTGGTCTGGAACGAGGTCATGCGCGATCAACTGCTCCGGTTCTATCCCTACCTGTCGGCGGAGCAGGTGTCCGTGACGGGAACGGGGCAGTTCGATTTTCATCGCCGGCCCGAGTGCCTCTGGCACAGAGACCGCACGACTGATCGCCTGGGTATCCCGCGGGGCGCGCGCTACTTTCTCTACTCCACCAGCCACATCTCTCTCGCCCCCGATGAGCCGGAGCTCCTGGAGCTCTTCGCGCGTATGCTGCGCGCCGACGAGGCGCTTTCCGAAAGCTGGCTCGTCGTGAGACTGCATCCACTCGACGACGGCGCTCGCTGGAAGGAGCTGGCCAACGGCTGCGAGCGCGTTCGCATCGAGCACGCGTGGGAGGATCTCCCCGACGCCGAGGGATGGACCTTCTCGTCGCTGGAGGACCAGGCTCGCCTCGTGAGCACCATCGCGCACGCGGATGCGTGCGTGAACGTCGCCTCCACGATGTCTCTCGATGCGGCGATCCTCGATCGGCCGGTGGTCAACATCGAGTTCAGCGGCGAGAGCGACAGCCCGGCCGGGCTGCTCTACGCCGAATACGATGCCGATCACTATCGGCCGCTCATCGACTCCGGCGGGATCCGGCTGGCACATACCTGGCCCGAGCTCGCGTCGCACCTGCGCGAGGCGGTGCGGCATCCGGAGCGCTACCGTAGCGAGCGCGCGGCCATGGTGCGCCGCGAGTGCGGAGTGGTGGACGGCCGCGCGGCCGAGCGTGTCGCGGATGCCGTGGCCGCGCTGCATGCGGCTCGCGCCGGCGGAAGGGACGCGGCAACGATCGCCTCACCGTCCGCGCGCGAGTCACCGTTGGCATCGGCGGGGCATCCGGTATGACGACGAACGGCCGGGGGACGGATCGCCCCCTGCGGATCCTGGTGGATTCCGGCGACTATCACTGCGGCAACCTCGGCGATCTCGCGATGCTGCAGGTCAGCCTGAAGCGTCTCAGAGAGCTCTGGCCGACAGCATCGATCGAGGTCGTCACGCAGGACGCGGCCGCGCTGGCGGTACACTGTCCGGGAGTCAAACCGGTGTCGTGGACCGGGAGGCAGCTCTGGGTGCTTCGCGGAACGCTGCTCGGCAAGCTGGATCGCGCGCTGCGGCCCATCTCGCCCTCGCGTTCCGGCGGCGTGGAGCGGTTGCTCAGGCGGCGCGAGCCGGCGCTTCTGGCCTCGCTCATCCGCGGGAAGCTCCGCCTGCGCGGCGGCGACTCCGGGGAGCTCGACTCGTTCCTCGATTCGCTGAACGGCGCGGACCTCATGGTGCTGGCGGGCGCGGGCGGCTTCACCGACCACGCGTACAAGTGGGCGATCCCGGTGCTGGAGGTGCTGGCGCTCTCCGTGGGGCGGGGAATCCCCACGGCGGTGTTCAGCCACGGGCTGGGCCCGCTCACCGATCCCGAATTGCGGCACCTGGTGCAGCGTACCCTGCCGCGCGTGGGAGTGGTTGCGCTGCGAGAAGGACTCGGGGCCCTCCCCCTGCTGGACTCGCTCGGAGTCGCGCGCGACTGCGTGACTGTGACGGGCGACGATGCGATAGAGCTCGCCTACGACCTTCGCTCCGGCGAGCCGGGCACCGCGATCGGTCTGAACGTACGGGTCGCGAGCTCGGCCAACGTTTCCGCTGACTTCATCGACGTGATCAAACCTCGTCTCCACGAATTCGCGAACGAGCGGGGGAGCGCCCTCGTCCCTCTCCCGATCGCGCGCAGCAGCAGCAGCAGGGCGACACCCGACTCCGCCACGATCCGCGCGCTGCTCGCGGGCTACGATGATTCCTCGGACGGCGGCGAGTCGGTAGACACTCCGCAGCAGGTCGTGCGCGATGCCGGCAGGTGCCGGGTAGTCGTCACCGGAGCCTACCACGCTGCGGTATTCGCGCTGTCGCAGGGGATACCCGTGGTCGCGCTCTCCAACTCGGCGTTCTACATGGCCAAGTTCCTCGGGCTCTCGAACCAGTTCACCACCGGCTGCACCATCGTCGATCTGCAAGGGGATGACGTGCCCGGGCGCTTCGGCACGGCTCTCATGAGCGCCTGGGACTCGGCCGATTCGGTAAGGCAGCCGTTGCTGGATGCCGCCGCCCGGCAGATCGCGTCGAGCCGCGCGGCGTACCGCCGCTTCGGCTCGATTGTGGGGGGCTCGCTCTCGTGATCCGTCTCGCGGCCGAGGGCCGGCGGCAGTGCCGCGTGCTCATACTGGTTCCCAACATCGCGCGCGATCTCGAGGGGCACGCGCTGGTCGCCTACCACATCCGGAAGCGATACGCGCACGACGTGCGGCTCTGCAATCTGGCGGACTTGCACGAGACGCTTCTCTCCTACGCCCCCGACGTCCTCGTGGTCGACCGCATCGACTCGCCCTCGCGGCTCGCGCCACTGGCCAGGCGACTCGGGATGCAGGTCGTGCTGCTCCCGACGCTCGGCTTCATGCAGGAAGCGATAGACACCGAGGCGCGCAGGGCGGGCAAGTACGAGCGCGGCGAAGAGACACTCGATGGCTGCTTCACCTGGGGAGAGGCGGGACGCAGGCTTCTGCTCGCGCAGACCAGCCTCACGGAGAGCCAGCTCTGCACGGTCGGCTCTCCGCGCTTCGACTTCTACAGCGAGCCTTACCTCTCGCTCGTGGAGCCGAGGGAGAGTTTCCTGCGGCGCTGTGGAATTCCGGAGCGAGGCGCACCGCTGGTGGTGTGGGCGACGAATACCTACCACACCGAGACGCGCGATCTCGAGGCGACCGTGCGCGACCGCGTGGCGGGCGGCGCGACCGAGGCCATCGCGCGCGCCGAGCTGGAAGACGAGGGCACGGCGTTCCGCGACCTGTCCAGCGTGGTGACCACGCTCGCCGACGCGCACCCCGAATGGGATTTCCTGATCAAGCTGCATCCGAGCGAGATGCCGGAGCCGTACCGGGCGCTCGCCGAGCGGGCGGCCAACATCCATCTCGTCACGGATGGCAGGATCCGAGACGTGCTGTACCACAGCAGCGCGCTGCTCACGAACTGCTCCACTACCTCGACCGAGGCGTGGATGCTCGGCAAGCCGATGATCGAGGTCATGCTCGGCGAGTACACGATCCCGCTCCCCGACGGCTACCTGGAGGGGAGCGACGCGGGGAACGCCATAGACGTCGTGGAGCGACTCCTCGAGGGATACCTCGGCGACCCCGCCGCGCCGATCCCCGAGGCGCAGCGCGGCGTGCGCGATGCCTATCTGGCCGATCTCTATTTTCGAATCGACGGAAAGTCGAGCGAGCGCTGCGCGGAACAGATCGACCGGCTCCTCTCGTCCACCCGCCACTCCGCGGAGCGCCAGGAGGCGATATCGCTCGCGGCCGCCGCGGAGCACGCGCGCTGGAGTACGGCGAGAGATCGGCGCCCGTCCAATCGGTTGAAGCGGGCGCTCGGGCTGCCGCCGGAGACGTCGCTCCGTTTCTGGCAGCGGCGCTTCTGGAGCGCGTTGCGGAGTCGTGGGGAGCGCATGGCGTGGGAGCGTGAGATCACCCCGGAGATGGTGGGCGATCTCCATGCGCTCTTCGATGTGGCGTGCGCGCGGGACACGCGTGAGCAGGCGGCCGCGGCCCGCCTGGTCACGCGCTGAAGCGGCACGTCGACGATGCGTGACGGGCGATGAGCAAGCTCAGCGTGTGCTTCGTCTGCTCCGAATATCCTCCCGGCAGGCACGGAGGGATCGGAACCTTCACCCAGGTCCTGGGACGCGCGCTCGCGCGTCGCGAGAACGAGGTGAGAGTCGTCGGCAGCTACGGGGGCGCGGATGCGGAGCCGCACTACTCGGAGGATCACGGCGTGCGAGTGTGGCGCTTCGCGGAACCCGCGGGGCGGCTCGGCTGGATCCGCGCGAGGCGCGGCATCTTCAGGACGATCGCCGACTGGGCGCGGAAGGGGGAGATCGACGTAGTCGAGGTGCCCGACTGGATGGGGCCGGCCGCGTGGTGGCCGGAGCTGCCGGTGCCGGTCGTCACGAGGATGAACGGTTCGGCGAGCTTCTACGCGCTGGAGCTCGGAAGGAGGGTGAGTCGCACGCACTTCCATCTCGAGCGCTCCTCGATGCGGCGTTCCGATTTCCTCTGCTCATCCAGCCGCTACACGGCCGACAGGACCGAGCGGCTTTTCGGACTGCCGGGAGGCGCCTCCACCGTTCTCCCCAACCCGGTGGAGCTGCCGGAGGATATCTCCGACGGTGAAGTCAGTCGCTCGGCGAATCGCGTGGTGTTCACCGGTACGCTCACGGAGAAGAAGGGAGTGGTTTCGCTGGTGCGCGCGTGGCCCATAGTGAGGGCCGCCCACGCCGACGCGGAGCTTCACCTTCTGGGGAAGGATTCCGCCGCACCGGAAGGCGGCTCGATGCGGGAGTACCTGCTCGCCAGGCTGGGAGAGAGCGACCGCCGGAGCGTGCACTTCCACGGCCACGTGGATCGCGAAACACTGTTCTCGGAGCTGCGTCGCGCGGCGGTGGCCGTATTCCCATCGCGCTCGGAGGCATTCGGCATCGCGGTGATAGAGGCGATGGCGCTCGGCTGCCCGACCATCTTCAGCAATCGGGCGGCCGGGCCCGAGGTGGTTCGCGACGGTATCGATGGCCTTCTGGTCGATCCCGACGATCCGGCGGCGATCGGCGCGGCGATCGGCCGGCTCCTCGGCGATGCCGATCTCTCCGCAGCGCTCGGCCGCGCCGGGTGCGCGCGCGTGCGGAGCGAGTTCACGGTGGACGTGCAGGCGCCGTTGAACGAGCGCTTCTACGAGGGATGCATCGAGCGATTTCGTGCCGGTGCGGGCGAGTCGCGGACCGGGCGGCCCGATGACTGAGCAACTGCTCACGCTCGAGGGGTGGCGGAAGCCGGTGCAACGCGCCGAGTGCCTGCGCGACTGCTCGCTGGTCATCGCGACGTACCGGAGGAGCCGGGAAGTGTGCGCGCTGCTGCGCCACATGCTCGCGCTGCCGGACACGCCGGGCGAAGTGGTCGTGATCGACGGCTCGCCCGATGATGACACACGCGACGCGGTCCGGAGGTGGGCGGTCGAGAACCGCCTTCCGTTCGAGCTCGTATACGTCAGGAGTCCGTCGGGCCTCACGAGGCAAAGGAACGTCGGGATCGATGCGAGTGGGCGATCGATCGTGTTCTTTCTCGACGACGACTGCCTGCCGGAGCCCGGCTACTTTCGGGCGATACGAGAGCTGTACGTGAAGGACACCGCTGGTGCGGTGGGAGCGGTGTGCGGCTCGCCGGTGAACCAGATGGGCGTACCCCTCTCGCGGCGCTGGCGCGCGAGGTTCCTTCTCGGTCTGGCCAGGAAGGGGAGCGCCGGGGACTATCAGCGGATGGGTACATCGATGCCCATAGGGATCACCCGGCCATTCACCGGCGCGCGGCGGGTGGCGGTCATGCCGGGGTGTACGATGTCGTTCCGGCGCGCGACCCTCGAGCGGCACCGCTTCTCCAGCTACTTCTACGGATACTCGCAAGGGGAGGATCTGGAGATGTCGTTGCGAGTGGGGCGTGACTACGTGGTAGTCTGGTCCGGCGATGCCCGCGCCATCCACGATCACGCCACCGGCGGACGCCCGGCGTCGATGGAGAAGGGACGGATGGAGGTCCGGAATCGTCATTTCATCTGGAAACGGCACGTCGACGATCCCCGGCCGGGCGACAGGGTACGCTTCTGGTGTGACACCATCTATTCCATCTGCTACGATCTTGCGAGCTTCATCGCGCGTCCCTACTCGCTCGCGCCGCTCCGCCACATGACCGGCCTGATGCGCGGCGCTGTAGAGTGCGTGGTAGCGCCCGTGCGCCACGAGGAGCCCGCTGCGCGTACCGAGTACGATTTCGATCTCGCTACGCTCGGCGGCGCGATACCCGGCCCGGGAATCCAGTCGTCCGGGGAGCGTGCCGCGACTTCGGCCGGGGAGCGGGCGGCGCGCGCGGGGAGCGATCGCCGATGACACCGCCGCCGGGTGTGCTCATCTTCTGGGACTACGACACCCAATGGGGCGCTGATCGCTCGCGCAACCCGCATCGCGTGCCGGATTGGGGGGCGCTCGAGTTTCCGAACACCGAGCTCGTTCTCGAAGCGCATGCGCGATACGAAGCGCCAGCCTGCTTCGCGGTAGTGGGCGCGGCGGCGCTCCCCGGAGAGCGTCCGTACCACGATCCCGCACAGATCCGGCGAATCCACGAGGCGGGCCACGAGATCGCGAGTCACTCACTTCGCCACGAATGGCTTCCCGGCGTTGGCAGCGATGGCCTTCGCGAAACGCTCGGCCGCAGCAAGGACGCGCTCGAACAGTGCATCGGGAGCGAGGTGACCACCTTCGTTCCACCCTACAACCAGCCCTTCGACCACGCCCGGGGCTGGAGCTTCAGCATCTCGGAGCGCCGTGCGGTACGTCGCGACCGCATCGACGTGGGGCGGTTGTGCGCCGCGCTCGGCGAGGCGGGCTACCAGTTCAGCCGCCTCTCGTATCGTGACCTGGCCACCCGGGCGATCGAGAGGCTGCAGCAGCGCGAGCGCTATCGTCCGGAGCGGGTAACGACGATCGCGGGCGTGGCATCGCTGCGAATCAATACGCCGTACGGCTTCGCGAAAGAGGGGCTCCGGGCCATCGAGGGGCAGCTAGATCAGGGAGGCTACTGGGTGCTCTATGGTCACCCGCATTCAGTGACCGACGAGAGCAATCCCCAGTCGTTGCGGAACCTGGTGGCCACGCTCGAAGTGCTGGACCGGTGGCGCCGGGAGGGCAGGATCCGCTTCGTGCAGCCGCGCGAGCTCGTTGCCGGGGTCGCCGCGTGATGGCGACGAATGGGCGAAGGTCTCGCCTCTGCGCGGTGTCGTTCAAGCCGTGTTGGCAGAACGAGAACGGGGAGTGGTTCTCGTCCGGGGGCTTCCCGCTCCAGATGCGGGCGATAGGGTCGCTCTTCGACGAGATGGTCCTGGTAATAGTGAGGGCGAAGCCCGGCGCAGCGGAGGCGGCCGGAGGGATTCCGCTCCCGCCCGGTGCGCGGGTGGTACCTCTGCGGTCGCCGGCCGGCAGCGACACGCGGCGCAAACTCTCGGTGGCCGCGCGGCTTCCATACTATCTGTGGAAGATCGGCACGAACATGCGCGGCGCCGACGCGGTCCACACGCCGCTCCCCGGGGACATTCCTCTCCTCGGCCTGTTGATGGCGCTCCTCGCGCGAAAGCATACGATCGCGCGGTACGGTGGATCGTGGCCGACCAACAGCCAGACGACCGCCATGAGCCGATTCACCAAGGCGTGCATGCGGCGCTATGCCGGCGGACGCAACGTCATGCTCGCGACTGGAAACGACGCGGCGCTCCCGGCGCCGGGGATGCGGTGGATCTTCTCCACCGCGCTCTCCGCTGCCGAGCTCGAGGCCATCACACCGTGCCTCGATCGCGCGCTCGCGGATCCGCCGCGGCTCATCTACGTTGGCCGCCTGTCACCGGAGAAGGGCGTCGCCGTTCTCCTCCGAGCGCTGCGGCGGCTTTCGGACGAAGGCTTCGCGCCGCTCCCGCGGCTCACGCTCGCCGGCGATGGGCCGCAGCGCGCAGAGTTGGAAGCGCTCGCACGCGAGCTGGGCATCGCGGAACAGCTCGACTTCGCGGGGCAGCTCTCGCGCGATGCGCTCGGTGCCCGGCTCGCGAGGGCTGACATCTGCGTGCAACCGTCGCTCACGGAGGGTTTCAGCAAGGCCTGGCTCGATGCCATGGCGCACGGCCTGCCGGTGCTCGCGTCCGACGTGGGCGCCGCGGCCTCGGTGATCGGGGCCGACGAAGAGCGCGGGTGGCGCGTGCCGGCCGGGGATGAGCGAGCGCTCGCGCAGACGCTGCGAAGAGTTCTCACCGGGTCGGTGGACTGGCCGTGCTTGCGAGCGCGCTGCCGTGAGTACGCGGAGAGCCGCACGCTGGAGGCGTGGAGCAGGGAGATCGGTGAACGGTGCGCGGAGCAGTGGCACTGGTCCTTCGCGGAGGGGAGGATCCACCCATGATCGCCAGTACGAGATACGCGAGCCGCTTTGGTGCCGCGGAGGGAGAGTGGGATGCGACCAACAGCGGATTCATGCGCGAGCTGGGGTGGGGCCCGGCGAGCGCGGCCATCATAGTCTTTGCCTGGGCTCTGACCCCGGTAGTCGGCTACCAGAGGTCGCTCCTCCTCCTCACCGTGCTCGGTTTCGGCGCGCTCGTGTTCGGATTGAAATACCCGACTATCGGGCTGCTCGGGATCATGGTCCTGTGTATTCTCGATGCGCCCGCGCGCGTCTACATCCTCACGGGCGGCCTGCTCAGATGGAACACGCTGAACTACTGGCTGCTGCTGATGATGGCGCTCTATCTCCCCTTCATGCTGCGGTTACGCGATCCGCACAGTCTCGTGCTGATGGCGTTCACTGGTCTGCTCGGGGTGGAGTTGCTGATAAGCGCCGATCTGGCGAACGGCGTGCAGAACATACTCGGCATCATTTCCGTATTCGGGATGCTGATCTACTTCGTGCGCGTCACGGATGACCGGCGGGCGTGGTTCTGGCTCAGCTTCAATGGGGGGCTGACCGGAGCGCTGGGCAGTCTGATGTTCTTTCTGGTGCGCGTGCAGCTTCCTTACATAAACGAGAACGCGTGGGCAGCATTTCCGCTCACGGCGCTCGTCGCGGTAGTCCTCGGCTTCCCGGCCGCGGCGTCGATGCGTCGTGGGCAGCCGACTCTGCTGGCGCTGGCCGCGGCCAACCTCGTCGCCATCTTTCTGAGTGGCAGCCGCGGCACGCTCCTGATGGGGATCTGCTGCTTCATCGTTCTGCTCGTCGGGATGCGCGGCGTGCGCCAGCGAACCGTCGCACTCCTCGTGGCGGTGATGATCATCATCGCGGCGGGCGCTCACTTCAGCCAGCTTCAGGAAAGAACCATCCACCGGATCACCAAGTTGTTCACGCCCGCGCACGCGATGGCTGGCGATTACTCGCTGGGCGGTCGGACGAGCGGACGATCCGATCTGGCGATCGGTGGATACTACATTTTCCAGAAGCATCCGCTCGGCGTCGGCACGGGCGGCTTCGCGAATTCCTGGTCGGAGCTGGGGCACCACTACGGCCTCGTGTACAGGCGTGGTGAGGAGGCGCCGGCGCACTCCGGGTGGGTGAAGACTCTGGTGGAGAACGGACTCCCCGGATTCCTGCTCCTGTTCGCCTATGTGTGCTCCTTTGGCGCAGTCGCACTCCGGCGAAGGGATCGGGATCTCTGGCGGCTCGGTATCATGACCTCCGCGGTGTTGGGCGCCGCACTGCTCGCCACGGAATTTCAAACGAAGGGGATCTGGTTCCTGGCGGCCGGGGCGACGGCGTTTCTGCATCGTGACAGTCTGAGAACAGCCATGTACGGCACATCGGTAGAGCACGATTCGTCACTCCGTCCGACGATCGACCGGCGCTCACCCTGGTCCCGATACTCGTGAGTGGCAGCGCCGGGCGTCTCCGCGTGGCGCTGGTGGCCGGTACTCTCGCGCAGGGCGGCGCGGAGAAGCAGTTGGTCTACCTGGTGAGGGCGCTTCGGTCGGCGGAAACGGACGTCCGGGTGTTCTCGCTCACGCGTGACGAGTTCCACGAGCCGGAGCTGCGCGCCATGGGCGTGGAGCCGGTATGGATCGGGAGGAAGCAGAGTCCGCCCGCTCGCATGGCGGCGCTGGCGTTGGCGCTGCGCGGCTTCAGACCTCACATCGTTCAGGCCACTCATTTCTACGTGAATCTCTACGTGGGCGCGGTGGCGCCGGTGCACTCGGCGATCGGTATCGGGGCCGTCCGCAACGATGTCGACCACGAGGTCGGAGCGAATGGCCGCTGGGGCCCCTGGCTGCTTCGTTCCCCGTCGGCGCTCATCATGAATTCGCACGCGGCGCGCCGGAACGCCATCGCTCTCGGCGTCGCGGAAAAGAAGCTGCACGTACTCCCCAACGTCATCGATCTCGAAGCCTTCGATGCCGCCGCTTCGGCTTCCGCGGCTCCGGCCGCGAAGCGGAGCGACGGGGATGCGGTCGTGGTGGGGGTGGGCACGCTCGCGGGACGGAAACGCTTCGACCGCTTCCTGCGCGCTCTTGCGCTGGCGCGGGCGGGAGGCGCGCGGCTTCGGGGAGTGCTCGTTGGCGACGGACCGGATCGTGGCGCGCTCGAAGCGCTGGCGGGAGAGCTGGGACTCCTCCCCGACGCGGTAACCTTCGCCGGGCGCCGGAACGACATTCCATCCATGCTCGGTAGCTCCGATATCTACCTCCTTTCATCGGAACACGAGGGTTTCCCGAACGTATTGCTCGAGGCGATGGCATCGCGATTGCCCGTGATCACCACGCCGGCTGGTGACGCCGGGGTGATCACCGACGAGGGGACGACCGGTTTCGTCGTCCCGCACGATGCAGTCGAGGCGATGGCCGCGCGTCTCGCCGATCTCGCCGCTTCGCCGGAGCTCCGTCTGCGCCTGGGGGCGGGAGGCAGGGCGAGCGTGGAACGCTCATACACGCGCGATGTGCTGCCGGACCGGGTGGGCGCAGTGCACCGGTCGATCGCGGAGCAGCTCGGGCATCGCCGCACGCTGGAGATCCTGCGGCGAGCCTGATCGCCGTGCGCTCGCTGCCGGATGCGAGAAGGGCGGGCCACCCGACTCCGGGGTGACCCGCCCTTCACCTGCAGCCGATCTCCGGCTAAACGGTCATCACTTCTTCACCACCACGAAGACCGCGAACTCGCTGCTCGTGGAAGAGGTGGACTTGCCGGTGATCGAGCGCGCCGGCGATGTGCTGTTGACCGGGATGCTGATGCTTCCGCCGCTGTAGGAACCGCTGGCCACCGGAGAGCCGTAGTAGTTCTGCGCGTTGCGAACTTCGTAGCGGTCGCCCGAGCGGAGCACGTTCGACAGATTCACCGAGACGGCGCCCTGCCGCCCCCAGTTGTAGACGATCACGTTGGCGCGGCCGGCTTCGTACTTGTTCGGCTCCACCACGACCTTCGTCGCGCCGGGCGTCGAGCCAGTCAGGATCGTGTTGCCCGAGAAGGTCATGCCGCTCCAGAAGTACCGCAGCAGCGTGCCGACCAGGTAGTTGCCCGTGACGACCGCACCGCTGTTGGTCGGTCCCCAGTTGTAGCCCAGCCTGGCCGTGTTGCCACGACGGTCGGGGTTGCGGTAGCTCATGTTGTCGGTGAACACTAGGTTCTTCACCGGCGCCGTACCGCCCACCTGGTAATCCATGCCGTCTCCCTGGCCACTGTTCACCGCGACGTTGCCATCCACGGTGAAGTTGTTCATGGCGCCGCTCTCGGTGTAGATGTGAACGCCGTAGCCGAACTGGTTGACGAGGATGTTGTCGGTCAGCTTCTTCGAGCCCGATGCGTTCTGGGCGTATATGCCGTGTCCGTAGCTCGAGCTGGTGGATCCGTGGAAGCCGTTGTTGTAGATGACGTTTCCGTACGCTTCCTGATCCGGACCCTCGCTCCACATGCCGAGCCCGTTACCCGAGTGGTCGTGGATGGAGAGGTTGATGAAGCGGCAGCCCGGGCAGAGGGAGTTGATGCCCATGACGTCCTTCGTGCCGGTGTTGGTGTTCGCGACCTCGAAGCCCCAGTACCAGGTGTAGCGGCCCTGGATGGTCATGTTGCCATCGATGGTGGCGCGCTCGCCCGGATACTGGCGCACCACGATCGGCGCCGAGGAGGTGCCGGAGAGGGTGCTGCGGAAGCTGCCCTTGTAGGTGCCGTTGCGGAGCCAGACGGTGTCGCCAGCCTGGATCCTGCCGTTGCCGCCGGAGAGCGCCGCCGAGAGGCTCATGGGCGAGGACTCGCTGCCCGAGGCGCTGCCCGAGCCCGAGGGCGAGACGAAGATCCCCGAATGCTTGCCGCCCGTGGAACCGCCAGGCAGTGAAGGACCCTCGACCGGGGGCGCGGGCTTGCCCGCTTCCGGGGTGGTAGGCGAGGTCGACGACCCGCCCTTCGCGACGATGAAGACCAGGTACATGCTTCCGTCGGTGGACCTGGTAGTGTTGGCGCCGAGGGTTACGCGGCCCTTCGCGAAGCTCTTCCTGTACAGCGAGTAGTTGAGGTCGTGGTAGCTCGAGTACACCTTGGTGCCGGTGTTCGTGAACGAGCCGGTGAGCCAGGAAGGCCTGATGAGGTCCTTATCGTTGTCGTAGGCGACGTACACATCGACGTCGGTGTTCACGTCGAACGTGAGGAAGCTGGAGCTCCCGAGCGACGCGAACTTGTCGTTGTTGGCGGTCTGGATGTAAGTGGCGCCGTTGATCGCGGCCGGGATCGACGAGGACAGCTTGTAATCGCGGTCGGAATAGGTGATCGAGCCGAGCTTGGTGCCGGCGTTGAACACCTTGTAGCTCTTACCGCTCGCCGCCTTCACGTTCGAGACCGAGAGCGCGACTGCGTTGGCGCTCACCGCGATGCTGCCCGTCGAGGTCCAGCGCTGGCTCGGCGTTCCGTTGCAACTCCAGAGGACGAGCTTCGTGCCGTTGGCGGAGTTGTTTCCCGCCACGCCGATGCACTTGCCTCCCGTGCTGCGGATCTCCCCGGCCTTGGTGGCGGTCCAGCGCTGATCGCTGCCGCCATCGCACTTCGCGGTGCCCACGCGCCCGGCGTACAGCCTGTCGTTGCCGGCGAGACACGCGCCATCGCTGCGGACGATGGAACCGTTGGATCTGAAGGTGAAGCGTTGATCGCTGCTGCTGTCGCAGCTATTGATCACGGCTCCATTGCGGTCGGTGTCGATGCACTTGTTGGCCGCGATACCGCTCAGGATCGGGCCGGAGAGACCGGATAGCTGAGCGCCGGCGAGATCGAGCGCCACTGCCGCGTCCATATCGGGTGCGACGGGTTCGGTCGCGTTCTCGCTGCACGCGACCGCAAAGAGGATGAAGGGGGTGAAAAGGAGCGAACGTAGGTAGGCGGGTGCTGCCAAACGGCGGCACGCGAAACGGATGCCCATTGCCAGGCCTCTCCGAATTGGGTGCGTTCGGCGGCCCGACGAGCGTGACGCGCTAGCTGCGCGTTTTAGCCTCGTGGCTTTGCGTCACCGGCTTTCACCGGCTATGCCCTTGTCGCTGCGGCCCCTCGGGCCTGGCGATCGCGCCGGGTGGCTCGCCGCCGGTATACGGAACCGGCGAACTCCTTGAGCCATCCAAGTGCCCAATGTTAAGCGCTCTTCAGAAATGACACAGCGGGATGTGTAACGAAATTGAGCGCCCGACTGACCGCTCAGTCAGCCATTCTCCAGCCGCCTGATTCAGCCTCCCGATGGCACGTGGATCGCCCACCGACCGTGGGGCTGGCGATTCCGGGGGCACTTGGGCATCCTCCACCCTCCCTCGACCAACGCCATGCCGCCACGCGTCCTCCTCATCGGTAACTTTCTCTCCGGCTCCTTCCGTACCCGGTCCGTCAGCGAGGACCTGGCGGTCAGGCTCGCGGGCGATGGCTGGGATGTGCAGACTACTTCGCCGCGCCGTGCCCGACTCCCGCGGCTGGCCGATTTCCTGACCACCGCATGGAGAAAGCGCCACAGCTACGATGTGGCGAACGTGGATGTCTACAGTGGGGCGGCCTTCGTCTGGGCCGAGGCGGTGTGCGCCGTCCTTCGAGCGGCGGGAAAGCCCTACGTCCTCACTCTGCATGGCGGCAACCTGCCAGGGTTCATGCGTAAATGGCCCGGTCGGGTGGAGCGGCTCCTTCGCCCCGCCGCCGCGGTGGTAGCGCCATCGCCGTACCTGCTGGAGCACGTGCGGCCCCTCCGGCGCGACGTCGAGCTCATTCCCAACGCGCTCGACCTCGGCGACTATGCTTTCCGCGAGCGCTCGGTACCCGCACCCAGGCTGATCTGGCTGCGGTCCTACCACGCCATCTACAACCCGGCGCTGGCCCCGGCGGCGTTCGCCCTCGTCGCGGCCCGGCACGCGGATGCCCGGCTCACGATGATCGGGGCCGACAAGGGCGACGGCAGCATGGAGGCCGCCCGCGCCGCGGCCGCGCGCTCCGGTGTGGACCAGCGCATCACGATCCGTGGAGGAGTTCCCAAGAGCGATGTCCCCGGCGAGCTCCAGGCGGGCGACATCTTTCTCAACACCACGAATATCGACAACACTCCCGTGAGCGTGCTCGAAGCGCTGGCCTGCGGCCTCTGCGTAGTCAGCACATCGGTCGGAGGGATCCCCTATCTGCTGGAAGATGGGGTGGACGCGCTCCTCGTACCGCCCGGGGACCCCGGCGCGATGTCCGCCGCGGTGTGTCGCATTCTGGAGGAGCCCGGCCTCGCGCGGGCGCTCTCCCGCTCCGGCCGCGGCAAGGTGGAGTCGTTCGACTGGAAGCCGGTGCTCCAGCGGTGGCGCGAGCTTCTCACCGCCGCCGCGGGCCCGGTGCAGCGGCGTCTATGACGCCTGTTCGGTTTCGCTTTCGAGCCACGCCGCGAAGCGCTCGAGACCCGTCTGCATGTCCGTGTCGTGCCGGTAGCCGAGCAGGCGGGTTGCCTTGGAGACGTCGGCCCACGTTTGTGGCACGTCTCCGGGCTGCATCGGAAGGAATTCTATCTTCGCCCGGGCGCCGAACGCGGTCTCCATGGCGCGGATGAGCTCGAGCAGCGCCACGGGGCGGCTGTTCCCCAGGTTGAATACCTCGTAGCGACTCCCACCGTACTCCATCGCCGCGCGCACGCCCCGCACGATGTCGTCAACGTACGTGTAGTCGCGCAGCGTGGTCCCGTCGCCGAAGAGCGGGATCGGGTCGCCGCGCAGGATCCTGCGTGCGAAGCTGTGGATCGCCAGGTCGGGGCGCTGCCGCGGACCGTAGACGGTGAAGAAACGGAGCGCGATGAAACGGATCCCGAACAGGTGGCTGTAGACGTGGCCGAGGAGCTCCCCGCTCACCTTGGTGCTGGCGTACGGACTGATGGGCATCAGCACCGACTCTTCCTCGCGCCACGGCACGTTGGGATCCACTCCATACACGCTGCTCGATGAGGCGAACACGAACTGCGACGTCCCCCACTCGCGCGCGAGCTCGAGGAGGTTGTGGGTGCCGCGAACGTTGACGTCCTGATACAGGAGCGGCTGCTCTATGGACGGACGGACGCCGGCGCGCGCGGCGATGTGCACGATCACGTCGTACTCGCCGGTGAGCCGCCGCCGCAGAGCTTCCGAGTCCCTGATGTCCTCTTCCACGAGCGTGTACAGCGGACTGTCGAGGTGCGGCGCGATGTTCCGCCGCTTCACCTCGGGGCTGTAGAAGTCGTCGAAGCTGTCGACTACCGTCACTCTGCAGCCTTCGCTCAGGAGTCGGTCTACCACGTGGCTCCCGATGAAACCGGCCCCGCCGGTGAGCAGAACGCTTTTCGCCATGGTGGAGAATATACTCGCGCCCCTGCCCGCGCGATCTCAGTTCCTCAGCACGATGAACACGCCGAACTCGGAGCCGGTGGAGCTCATGCTCCTGCCCGTGATGGACGGTGCGCTGCTGGAAGCACCGAGCGGGATGCTCACGCTCCCTCCGCCATAGATGCCGCTGGCGACGGGGGCGGCGAAGTAGTTCTGTGCGTTGCGGATCTCGTAATGGTCACCCGAGCGGAGCACCTTCGACAGATCCACCGAGACGGCGCCCTGCCGCCCCCAGTTGTAGACGATCACGTTGGCGCGACCGGCCTCGTACTTGTTCGGCTCCACCACGACCTTCGTCGCGGTGGGCGTCGCACCGTCGATGATGGTGTTGCCCGAGAAGGTCATGCCGCTCCAGTGGTACTCGAGATACTTGCCCACCATGTAATTGCCGGTGACTACGGCACCGCTGTTGGTGGGGCCCGAGCTGTAGCCCAGGCGGAGCACGTTGCCGCGCCGGTTCGGGTTCCGGTAGTTCATGTTGTTCGTGAAAACGAGGTTCTTCACCGGCTGCAAGCCGCCGACGTGGTAATCCATGCCGTCCTGCTGGCCGCTGTTCACCACCGTGTTCCCATCGATAGTGAAGTTCACCAGCCCACTCCCCTCGGTATAGAGGTGAAGTCCGTAGCCGAACTGATTGACCAGCACGTTGTCGATGATCTTCTTCGATCCGGACGTGTTCTGGGCGTATATGCCGTGTCCGTAGCTCGAGCTGGTGGATCCGTGGAAGCCGTTGTTGTAGATGACGTTTCCGTACGCTTCCTGATCCGGACCCTCGCTCCACATGCCGAGCCCGTTACCCGAGTGGTCGTGGATGGAGAGGTTGATGAAGCGGCAGCCCGGGCAGAGGGAGTTGATGCCCATGACGTCCTTCGTGCCGGTGTTGGTGTTCGCGACCTCGAAGCCCCAGTACCAGGTGTAGCGGCCCTGGATGGTCATGTTGCCATCGATGGTGGCGCGCTCGCCCGGATACTGGCGCACCACGATCGGCGCCGAGGAGGTGCCGGAGAGGGTGCTGCGGAAGCTGCCCTTGTAGGTGCCGTTGCGGAGCCAGACGGTGTCGCCAGCCTGGATCCTGCCGTTGCCGCCGGAGAGCGCCGCCGAGAGGCTCATGGGCGAGGACTCGCTGCCCGAGGCGCTGCCCGAGCCCGAGGGCGAGACGAAGATCCCCGAATGCTTGCCACCCGTGGAACCGCCGGGCGACGACGGCTCGTCCACGGGCGGCTCGTCCACGGGCGGCTCGTCCACGGGAGGCGGCGGGCTGCTGACTGTCGAATCCTTCGGGGCGCTGGCGGGCTTCTGCGGTGCGGTGACCGCGATGCTCGCCTTCCCCTGCTTCCCTTCGCTGGCGGCCGTCACGGTGGCGCTGCCCGCGCCTACGGCGGTCACCACTCCGGCCGACGAGACGGTCGCCACCGACTTGTCGCTGGAGATCCAACTGATCTTGCGTCCCGCGAGCGTCGCGCCGGAAGCATCCAGGAGCTTCGCGCTCAGCGTTCTGGTTCCGCCGACATCGAGCGTCGCCGTCGAAGGCGAGACCGTGACGCTGGCCACGGGCGGGAGCGAAACCACGATTGCCGCCGAATCCTTCCGGGACTCGCTCGTCGCCATCACCCACGCGCTGCCCGCTCCCACGGCGGTCACGACCCCCGACGACGAAACCGTAGCGACGGCCCTGTTGCCGGAAGACCACGAGATGGTGCGGCCCGCGAGCGGCTTGCCATCGGCGTCGCGCGCCGTCGCCGACAGGGTCACGTTCCTGCCGACCAGGAGCTCGGCGCTTCCGGGGCTCACCGACACGGACGCCACGGGCGGGATCGTGACCGTCACGGTGGACGAGCCGCTCTTCCCTTCGCTGGTAGCCCTGATCACGGTCTTCCCCGGGGCGACGGCCGTGACGAGTCCCGACGCCGATACTTTGGCTATCGCGTCGTCGTCGCTCTTCCATACGATCTTCCTGCCGCCCAGCGATGCGCCGTCCGCTCCCTTCGCGGCGGCACTGAACTGCCTGCTCGCCCCGACCACGAGACCGGCCGAAGCGGGCGATACGGCGACGCTGGCTACCGGCACTACCGCAGAGACCACCTTGACCGTGCTCTTCGCCGATTTCCCCTTCCCCTTGCCGCCTTTATCGAACACGGTGGCCGTGACCGTCGTGGTACCCGCGGAGTGTCCGGTCACCACACCGCTGGCCGAGACCGTGGCTATCTTCGCGTCGGCGGTCGACCAGGTGACGCTCGGCCCCTGCACGTCGAGGCCCCGGTCATCGAGGGCCCTGGTGTCGAGCTCCGCATTCTTGCCGCTGGTGAGCGTGACGCTGGCGGGGAGCACGCTCACGCTGGCCACCGGGCGCGCGGTGACTGTGATGGCGGAGCTGTCGCTCACGCCGTCCACGGTCGCGACGAGAACCGTGGTCCCGGCCGCGAGGCCGACGAGCACGCCGCCCGTGACCTTCGCGATCGCCGAGTTGGCGACGCTCCACTTCACGCTGCGTCCATCGATGTCATGTGCATCATCGTCGCGCGGCTGCGCCGCGAAGCGCGCCGTGTCTCCGGCCAGCAGTGAGGCGCTCGCGGGCGTGAGCGCAACCGATGCGACTCGCGGCGCGAGCACGGTGAGAGTCGCGGCCCCGGTCCTGGTGCCGTCGGTGGCCGTGATGACCGTGGAGCCGACGCGCTTCGCCGTCACCTCGCCGGCCTCGGAGACCACGGCGATCGACGTATCGGCACTGGTCCAACTTATATGCTTGTCGTCGAGTGTGTTCCCCTCGGTGTCGAACGCTAGCGCGCTCAGGGGAAGCTGCTTCCCGACGTTGGTTGTAACTTCCGCGGGCTCGACCGTGATGGCCGCCACCTCGACGGGGAGGTCGAGTGAAGGTGCGGCGGTGTCGACGCAAGCGGTGGTGGTGAGTACGGCGAGCAGCACGGCTGCAAAGCACCTGCTACGTTGGGTGCGCATGCCAAACCCCCGATGAAGGTTCCATTCGGCGGCCCGACTGGCATGGCACTCGATTTCGAGCGCTGTAGCCTCGTAGCTTTGCGTCGCCGGCTTTCGCCGGGTTTGCCCTTGTCGTGGCCCGAGGGCCTGACGATCGTGCCGGTCTGTTCTAGCCCCTGCAATGCACAACTACAACGAGAGAATACGGTGCTTCGTAACCGTGCGTCAATAGCTGTAACGGCGTATTGCAAGTGGAAAGAATTTGACCGTCTGCTGGCGCCCGTAACAGGTGAACTGCATCATTCATTTCCTCTATGAGCAGCCTCGCTTTACGCGTCTATCAACGCCTTCCGCTACCGGCTCGCGCCGCGGCGGCCGCGGCACGCGGCTGGCAGCTTCGCGGTTGGCGCTACGGAGCGGAAACCGAGAGGCTCGTGGAAGAGGCGCTCGCCCGGGAGCGCTGGAGCGCGGAGCAGTGGTCGAGGTGGCGCGACGAGCGGCTGGCGTACGTGCTGGAGCGGGCCGCCACCCGGGTGCCGTACTACCGTGACCAGTGGGCCGCGCGGCGCGCTCGCGGCGACCGCGCCTCCTGGGAGTTGCTGCGCAACTGGCCGCTGCTGGACAAGGAGCCCCTGCGGCGCGCGCCGCGCCTGTTCGTGGCCGACGACCGGAATCCGCGGTCGATGTTCCACGAGCACACGAGCGGCACCACGGGGAAGTCGCTCGATCTCTGGTGGAGCCGCTCCACCGTGCGTGCATGGTACGCGCTCTTCGAAGCGCGCTGGCGTCGCTGGTACGGTGTGAGTCGTACCGATCGCTGGGCCATCATGGGCGGTCAGTTGATCGTACCGGTTGCTCGCCGCAGGCCGCCGTTCTGGGTCTGGAATCCCGCCTTCCGCCAGCTCTATCTCTCGGCGTACCACCTGGCGCCCGATCTGATCCCGCACTATCTGGATGCCATGCGCCGATACCGCGTGCGTTATGTCTTCGCATACACGTCGGCGCTGCACGCGCTCGCGCTCGGCGCCGACCGGCGCCAGGCGCGTGGCCTCGGACTCCGGGTGGCGATCACCAACGCCGAGCCGGTGCTCGAGCACCAGCGCGCGGCCATCGAGGACGCGTTCGGCTGCCCCGTACGCGAGACGTACGGCATGTCGGAGATCGTCACCGCTGCGGGAGAGTGCGAGCACGGTTCGCTGCACGGGTGGCCCGAGGCCGGCGTCGTGGAGCTGCTCGATGGAGCTTCCCCGGATGCCGCGCCGGTGGCCGAAGGGGATCCGGGAGATCTCGTGTGTACGGGGCTGCTCAACGCCGACATGCCCCTGGTGCGCTATCGCCTCGGCGATCGGGCCGCGCTGGCGCCGGCGAAGGAATCGTGTGCGTGCGGGCGCACGCTGTTTCGCTTCGCGAGCATCGAGGGGCGGATCGACGACACTCTGTATACGCGCGACGGTCGTGCGGTGGGTCGGATGGACCCGGTGTTCAAGAGCCGCTCGCCCATCCGCGAAGCCCAGATAATCCAGGAGTCGCTGGAGAGCGTTCGGGTTCGGATCGTCGCGGCGGATGGCTACTCCGAAGCCGACGGCGCGGCGCTCGCCCGCCGCATCCGCGACCGCCTCGGCGACGTCGCCGTACAGCTCGAGCTCGTGGGGGAGATCGAGCGCACCTCGAATGGCAAGCTGCGCGCGGTGGTCTGCGCGCTCGGCCCCGAGGAGCGCGAGCGCCTGCGACGGCGTGCCGGTGCGGGGCTCCCGTGAAGTTCGCGATTCTCACGCAGTATTATCCGCCCGAGATCGGCGCTCCGCAGCGGCGGCTCTCCAGCCTCGCGCGCCATTTCATCGATGCCGGCCACAGCGTCCAGGTTCTCACCGCGATGCCGAACTATCCGCGCGGCCGCGTCTACGACGGCTACGGCGGCATGGTGCATACTGAGGAGATCGACCGCGCGCGCGTCGTCAGGACATTCGTCTATCCCACCCAGCGTACCGACTTCGTTCACCGGCTCAGCAGCTACTTCTCCTTCGTACTGTCATCGGCCGTGGTGGGAACCGCCAGGCTGGAGAAGCCGGATTTCCTCATGGTGGAGAGCCCGCCGCTCTTCCTGGGGCTCGCCGGCCGCTGGCTCGCGGGAATGAAGCGGACGAAGCTGATCTTCAACGTATCCGACCTCTGGCCGGAAAGCGCGGTCCGGCTCGGATTGGTGCGCGATGGCGGCCTCACGCACCGGCTGAGCAACGTGCTCGAGGCCTCGTGCTATCGCTCGGCGTGGATGGTGACGGGGCAGAGCAGGGAGATAGTTCAGAGCGTGGCCGATCGCTTTCCCCGCGTGCGTACGTATCTCCTCTCGAACGGCGTGGACTGCGAAGCCTTCGGTGCCGATCGAGCCACCGAGCGCGCGCGAGCCTCGCTCGGTGCCGCCGGGCGGTGCCTGACGTTGTACGCGGGGCTGCACGGGATAGCCCAGGGGTTGCCGCAACTGCTCGACGCCGCGGCGCTGCTGCGGG
Organism: uncultured Gemmatimonadaceae bacterium; assembly: GCA_964616815.1. Taxonomy (GTDB): domain Bacteria; phylum Gemmatimonadota; class Gemmatimonadetes; order Gemmatimonadales; family Gemmatimonadaceae; genus JADGGM01. The sequence continues at coordinate 54,998 of CAZTTY010000003.1, forward strand.
AGGAGAGCGGACCCGAATTCGTACTCCTCGGCGACGGTCCGGTGAAGCGCGATCTGATGGAGCAGGCGCGGGAGCGCTCCCTCCCGAACGTACGCTTTCTCGACCCGCGTCCGGCCGGCGAGCTCCCGCCCCTGCTGGCCGCCGCCGACATCCTGATCGTCCCGCTCGGAGTGGGGATTCCGGGCGCCGTACCGTCGAAGCTCTACGAGGCGATGGCCAGCGGGCGTCCCGTACTGCTGGTGGCCGGCGGCGAACCGGCCGACATCGTCCGCAGCCACGGGGCCGGGCTGGTGGTGGCGCCGAACGACATCGCCGGCCTGGCGTCCGCGCTGCGCAGACTGCGCGACGATCCGGCGTTGCGGGCGGAACTCGGCGCGAACGGCCGGCGGGCGGCGGAGCGCTACTTCGACAGACGGGAGATCGCCAGGCGCTTCATGGCCGAGCTCGATGCTGCCATGGTGGGCTGAAAATCGCCCCGGGTGGCCGCTCGAGGCGGCGCGGATGCTCCCCGCCGCGAGGTTCGGGGACCCTCTCTCACGCTGGCACGCCCTTCGCCCGCAGCACCATTGATGCAGCGACTCCACAACAATTCTGTTGCCGCTGTGGAAAAAGGTCCGCAATGCCCCCTCTGGGGCGCACTTAAAGCCCCTAATTCAGGCATAAGCTCTGCTTCGGCCCCAGTTGAACCTTTCCCCCGCGACAGCGTATGGTAAGCCGTCGCATGGAGGATTGAAGTTCGTTAATCATTTTCGGGCGTGCTGGCTGGTCGCTGACGGCCTCTCCCGCTCGCCCGCCACGTTCGACGGAGCGGCTTGATGTCGTCGTCCGAAGTAAGAGAAATAGTGGGGGAGTTTCCCGTTCATCCGGGGGCGCTGCCGGAGCGCGCGCAGCCCGCGGTACCGGCACGCCGTAATCGTACCGACCGGCCGGCCGCCATCGCGCTCTATCGCGAGACGGAGCGTTCGCGCGCGTTCGCGCCCGCGGCCGGGGTGTACGCGCCGCGCGCGGGCTATCTCCCCTTCTCCCCGCCATCGGTGGGCGAGGAGGAGGTGGAAGAAGTAGTGCAGGCGCTCCGCTCCGACTGGCTTACCACGGGCCCCAAGACGCAGCGCTTCGAGCGCGCGTTCGCCGAGTTCGTGGGTGCGCGCGGCGCGCTGGCGCTCAACTCGTGCACGGCCGGCCTGCACACGGCGCTGGTGGCGTTGGGGGTCGGGCCCGGCGACGAGGTGATCACCACCACGATGACCTTCGCCGCCACTGTGAACGTGATCGAGCACGTGGGCGCCCGCCCGGTGCTCGTGGATGTCGAGCCGGATACGCTCAACATCGACCCGGCGCGCGTGGAGGCGGCCATCACGCCGCGCACGCGGGCCATCATCGCCGTTCACTATGCCGGCCACCCGGCCGACATGGACCCGATCGAGGATATCGCCCGCGCCCACGGCATCACGGTGATCGAGGACGCCGCGCATTCCATTCCGGCCTGGTACCGCGGCCGGATGATCGGCTCGGGGAGCAACCCCACCGCGTTCAGCTTCTACGCCACGAAGAATCTCACCACGGGCGAGGGCGGGATGCTCACGGGGAGCGCCGACTTCCTCGAGCGGGCGCGCCCGGTGTCGCTGCACGGGATGACGCGCGACGCGCTCCGCCGCTACGAGAAGGGCGGGAGCTGGCGCTACGAGATCCAGGCGCCGGGCTTCAAGTACAACATGACGGACATCCAGGCGAGCATGGGACTCGCCCAGCTCCGCAAGATCGGCTGCTTCGATCAGCGGCGCCGCGAGGTGGTGGCCGCCTACGACCGCGCCTTCGCGCCGGAGTCCGCGCTCGAGATTCCGGTGGAGCGCGACGACGTGCACCACGCGTGGCACCTCTACGTGCTGCGCCTCAACCAGGATGCGCTCACGATCGGGCGCGACGAGTTCATCGACGAGCTCGCCGCGCGCAACATCGGCACTTCGGTGCACTTCATTCCGGTGCACACGCACCCGTACTACCGCGATCGCTACGGCTACGCGCCCGACGACTTCCCGGTCGCGTACTCCAACTTCGAGAGGATGCTGAGCATTCCGCTCAACCCCCGGCTCGATGCCGCGGACGTGAACGACGTGATAGAGGCAGTTCTCGACGTGGTCGACAGCCACCGAAGATGACGCGCGCGAAGCGGGCCATGGACGTGTGTGGCTCCCTCGTGGGGCTCATCCTGCTGGCGCCGCTCTTCGTTCTCGTAGCTGTCGCGATCAGGCTCGATGCATGGGGTGGAACGGGCGGACCGGTGTTCTTCGCCCAGGAGCGGGTGGGGCGCGATGAAGTGCGTTTCAGGATGTGGAAGTTTCGCACGATGCGGGTGAACGCCGAGCGCTACGGCGCCCAGCTCACGGTGGGCGCCGATCCGCGCATCACGCGCGTGGGGCGCTGGCTGCGGCGCTCCAAGCTGGATGAGCTGCCGCAGCTCTTCAACGTGCTGCTCGGCCAGATGAGCCTCGTGGGACCGCGTCCGGAGGTGCCGCGCTACGTGGCGCTCTACGACCACGAACAGCGCGCCGTGCTGCGCCTCGTGCCCGGAATCACCGACCCGGCCTCGATCCGCTACCGCGACGAGGCGGCGGTGCTCGCGAGCGCCGCCGACCCGGAGCGCCGCTACGTAGACGAGATCATGCCGGAGAAGATCCGCCTGAACCTGGAGTACGCCGAACGCGCCACGCCGCTTTCGGACCTTCTGGTGATCCTCTCCACTCTCGGTCTGGTCGGCCGTGGGGATCCACGTTCCCGGGCGAGGAGCGCCGCCACGCCGTGATGCCCCCCGTCCTCTCGAGACACCGCCGCCCCCTGGTGCTGGCGGGGCACGCGGTGCTCGTGGCGCTCGCCTACGCCGCCGCGTTCGGCCTTCGGTTCGACGGCCCGGTGCCGGCGGAGTCGGTGCACGCGTTCGGGGCCACCGTGGCGGCGCTGGTGGTCATCCGCCTCGCGGTCTTCGTGTACTTCGGCCTCCACCGCGGTTTCTGGCGTCACTTCGGGCACCACGACCTCGTGCAGCTCTCGAAGGCGGTGGCCGTGGGATCCGTGCTCTTCGCGCTGGCGCTCATCGCCGGCGGCCGGCTCGGCACGGTGCCACGCTCGGTGGTGATTCTCGAGGGGATGCTCACCTTCCTCTTCGCCGGAGGCTCGCGGCTCTTCGTGCGCTCGGGGCGCGAGTGGCTGCAGCGGCGGCGCGAAGGCTCCGGGCAGGGGAGACGGACGCTGGTGGTGGGCGCCGGCGCCGCGGGCGAGCGGCTCCTCCGCCAGCTCGAGCGCGGCACCGCCGGCGGGATCTCGCTCCGGCCGGTGGCGCTGCTGGATGACGATTCCGACAAGTGGTCGATGTCGCTGCACGGGGTGCCCGTGGTCGGCCCGGTGAGCAAGCTGGCCGAGGTCGTGGTGGGGCGCGCGGTCGAGCTGGCGGTGATCGCGATCCCGCGTGCCACGCCCGCCGAGCTGCGCCGCATCGTGGACCTCTGCCTCGCGGCCAGGGTGGAGTTCAAGCGCATCCCCTCCATGCGCGAGATGCTCCAGGGCACGGCCCGGAGCGGCGAGCTCGCCGAAGTGGAGCTCGAGCACCTGCTGGTGCGCGAGCCGGTGGCCTTCGACTCGGCGCTCGTGGCGCGCGACCTCGCCGGGAGCGTGGTGCTCATCACGGGCGGCGCCGGTTCCGTGGGCTCGGAGCTCGCGCGGCAGATCGCGCGGGTGGCGCCGGCGCGGCTCGTACTGGTGGAGCAGGCCGAGAGCGCGCTCTACTTCGTGCACCTCGAGCTGCAGCGCACGCACCCGAACGTGGAGACGATCCCCGTAGTTGCCGACATCACCAATCGCGCCGCCCTCGCCCGCATCTTCGAGAAGTACCGGCCCGACCACGTGTACCACGCGGCGGCCTACAAGCATGTGCCGATGATGGAGGCGAATTCGGCCGAAGCCATACGCAACAACGTGCTCGGCACGCTGCAGGTGGCCGAATGCGCGGCGCAGTGCGGAGCGAGCAAGTTCGTCCTCATCTCCACCGACAAGGCGGTGCGACCGTCGAGCGTGATGGGCGCCACCAAGCGCGTGGCAGAGCGAATAGTGCTGGGCTGGCCGTCGTTGAACGCGTCGCGAACGGAGTTTCGCGCGGTGCGCTTCGGCAACGTGCTGGGGAGCGAGGGGAGCGTGGTGCCGCTCTTTCGCAGGCAGCTCGCGCGCGGGGGGCCGATAACGGTCACGCACCCCGACGTGCGGCGCTATTTCATGACGCTCCCCGAAGCGGCCCAACTCGTGCTGCATGCGGCGGCGCTCCCCAACGCCGCGCGGCGCATCGCCATGCTCGACATGGGCGAGCAGGTGAAGATCCTCGATCTGGCGGAGAACCTGATACGCCTGTCGGGGCTGGAGCCTTACCGCGACGTGCCGATCTCGTTCACCGGGCTCAGGCCCGGCGAGAAGCTGCACGAGGAGCTGCTTTCGTCCGTGGAACACACCATGCCGAGCGGTGTGGCGAAGATAGATCTGGTTCAGACCGACGAAGTGGATGGCGGGGAGATCCGCGACGGCGTGTCGCGCCTCCTCGCCGCCGCGGCGCAGGGCGAGTGGCGGACGATTCTACCGGCGCTTCGGGCCCTCGTGCCGGAGTACGTGCCGCAGCAGATTACACCAGAGGCGGATCAGGCGTCTATCATGGAGGACGCTCCGGTGAAGACCGCCGAGCCCCCCGTGGATGCGCGCGTCCACGCCCGGGGGCCCGGCTCGCTCCCGTCGCGTCTCGAGCCAGAGCGAGATTCCCAGATCCCCCTGATGAGGGATGCCTGAATGCCCGTCGTGACCGATGCCTGATTACCTACCGCCCTCCGGCCGCGGCCGGATACCCACGGTTCACACCGCGCCGGTTGCACAGTGGTCCCGGAGCCGGACCGAAGCCGAGATGACGCTGGCGCCTCTCGACCTGCGCCAGATCGTGGCGATCCTGCGCCGCCGGATCTGGTGGATCCTGGCGTTCGCGGTGCTGGGCGGCGGCGCGGCCGGCTACCTCGCCTTCACGGCGAAGCCCGTCTACCAGGCCACGGGCACCATCCGGCTCACCGAGAACCGGCAGCGGCTCACCAGCGGCCTCACGGGGCAGACGGAGGGGCGGCCGCTTCTCTCGGCCGATCCGCTCCTCTCGCAGATCGCGATCCTCACGAGCCGGGGCGTAGTGGGCGCGGTGGTGGACAGCATGCCGCAGCTCCGCATCCGCACCGAAGATTTCCCGGCGAGCCTGGTGACAGGCTTCGAAATCCCGGGGACAGCGGAGGAAGCCGCGCGGGTGGGCACCAGCATCGCGCTCACCTTCGGCGATCGCGTGGTGACGGCGGTGGCGAGCGGAGGGGAGCGCGCTAGCGCCGCGTACGGCGAGCCGATCGACATGGCCGGCGTCCGCTTCGCGATCGCATCGCAGCCGGGCTCGAATACGGGGACCCTCAAGGTGCTGCACCGCGTCGACGCGGTGGTGAGCGTGGCCAAGGGAATCCAGGCCAAGCCGCGCGAGGAGACCAACGTCATCGACGTCTCGTACAACTCCACCAATCCGGAGCTGGCCCAGAGTATCATCAACCAACTCGTTCAGAGCTTCAAGCAGTCGAGCATCGAGGACGCGGCGCAGGAGGCGCGGTTGCGCCGGCAGTTCATCGAGACGCAACTGCACGAGAACGACTCGCTCCTCTCCGGGGCGCGGCTGGCGGTGAGCCAGTTCCGCAGCCGGCAGAAGTCGTTCAGCGCGCGCGAGAAGTTCACGGTGGAGCGTTCGGACCTGGCAGGCATCCAGCAGCAGCAGGCGGAGCTGGAGAGCCAGCGGCGGCTGTACGCCTCGATCGCGCAGGAGCTGGGGAGCGGCAACCGGGCGGGGAGCCTGCAGGAGCTGGGGGCGCTGCTCTCGGCGCAGGGTGCGAACGCGAGCCCGGTGGTGATGGATCTGTACCAGCAGCTCCAGCGGCTGCAGGCCTCGCGCGATTCGCTCACCACGGGCCAGTGGGCGCGTTCGACCACCAACCCGGACGTGCAGCGGATCGACGCGCTCATCGTGACGGCCAGCGAGCGGCTCCAGCGCACTGTGACGCAGATCGTGAGCGTGCTGGACGACCGCCGCGCTTCGCTCGCGAGGATGCAGGCGCAGAACACGGCGACGCTCGTACAGATCCCGGCCACCGACGCCGAGGAGGCCGTGCTGCTCGAGCGGCAGGAGTCGTACAGGAAGATCGCCGACCAGTTGCGCGACGAATACCAGAAGGCGCGGCTGGCGGAGGCGGCGGAGGTGGGGCAGATCGACATCGTGGATCTCGCGACGCTTCCCAACTCGCCCGTGGGGATCCCGGCGAGCCGCAAGCTGGTGTTCGGCGTTCTGCTGGGGGTCTTCATGGGAGTGGGGATCGCCCTCCTCCTCGAGCACCTCAACACGGCGATCCGCGGGCGCGACGACGTGGAAGCGTCGCTGCAGCTACCCGGCCTGGCGGTGATTCCGAAGTTCGACCAGAAGGGCGCGCTCAAGCGGGTGGCGAAGAGCGGCTCCGCGACGCCGAACGGCAACGCCGCCATAAGGATTCCGGGTCGTCTTGCGCCCGGCTCGCAGGTATCGGGCGCGCTGGTGACGGTGAACGACGTACACTCGGCGGGTGCGGAGGCGTACCGCACGCTCCGCACCAAGCTGCTCTTCTCGCGCGCGGCGGGCGCGTTGAAAAGCGTGGTGGTAACGAGCCCGTTCTCGCAGGATGGGAAGTCGACCACGGCGGCGAACCTGGCCACCACCTTCGCGCAGCACGGGATGCGCACGCTGCTCATGGACTGCGATCTGCGCCGTCCCACGCTGCACGAGATCTTCCGGGTGCCCAGGGAGCCGGGGCTCACCGAGCTGCTCGCCAGCGATGGCATGGTGGCGGGGACGGGGCGGCGCACGAACATCGAGGGGCTCTCGCTCCTCACGGCGGGCGCGCTTCCGCTCGATCCGTCGGAGCTCGTGGGGAGCACGCGGATGCGCGAGATGCTGGCGCGCTTCGCGGAGTCGTTCGACGTCATAGTAATGGACACGCCGCCGGTGCTGCCGGTGGCCGATGCCGCGATCCTGGCGACGATGGCCGATGGCGCGCTGCTGGTGGTGCGGGCCGGGGCCACGAACCGGAAGGCGGCGCAGCTCGCGGTTCAGCAGCTCGAGGACGTGGACGCGCGGGTACTCGGGGTGGTACTCAACGACCCGAAGGCGCGGGTTCCGCTGTACGACCAGTACGGGTATGCCTCGTACTACTCGTACGGCTCGAAAGGATAGAGGTATGGCGGCACTCCTGACTCTGGAGTATTGTGGTGGCCTGAGCATTGCACGCGTGCCGAGAGCGCCGATCGTGGAAGCCCTGGCGCTCCCGCTCCGAAGTCTCCTCGCTTCGGCCGGTGGGTGTGGGGCCGGTCGGTCAGGACCAACCACAAAGAAAAGGAGTGCCGCAGATGCCCAGTAACAGAGAAGGACGGAGTAACCGTGGGTTCGCCGCTATGGATTCGGCCAAGCAGCGCGAGATTGCAAGCAAGGGTGGCCGGGCGGCGCACGCGCAGGGAACGGCACACGAGTTCTCCCCCGAGGAGGCGAGACAGGCCGGCCGTAAGGGCGGCCAGGCAGTGAGCCGCGATCGTGAGCACATGTCGGCGATCGGCCGCAAGGGCGGGGAGGCGCGCGGCGCGGCGCGCCGGAACGCCAGCAGCCAGTCGTCGCCGGCTGGTGACTGAGTCGGCGGGTCCAGCTCTCCGCCTCGTGTCCCCGACAATGTAGATGGCCCGGCAGCGACGCTGCCGGGCCATCTACCATCTACATTGGAGAGCTGACCCCGTCGTTCGACTTCCGTTAGCTTTCACCGCCCACCCCCTTTCACACGGTAGCCCTCTCGATGCCACGTCGTCTCCTCACCGCCGCCATGATGGTAGTAATCGCGCTCGCGGCGGCGCAGCGACTCGCGGCGCAGGATGCGAGCGATTCGGCGGCGTATCGGGCGCTCACGCAGACGCCGCCGGGCGCGCTGCCCATGCCGCTGGACGTGTCCATCACGGGCGTACGCGATCGGGTGGGGTTGAGCGCGCGCTACGGGATCATGAGCTACGACAACCGCGAGTACGTACACGACTTCGGCGTCGGGCTCACGATCCCCGTGGGCTCGGCGTCGCTCGGAGTCACGGGAGGGTACTACTGGCCCAACTGCAACGGCCGCTGCACGGGGCACGCGATGTTCGGCGTGTCGTTCAGCCAGAACCTGCTGCGGCTCTCGCTGGGGAGCGGCGCCGGCTCCGGATCGCTGAACGTCGGATCCGGCTGGGAGCTCGGCTACGCGAGCGTGGACGGGACGACGTTGGCGTCGGGGCGGCTGTCGATCCCCATCTCGCTGGTGCCGACGCGCCGCTCGGTCACCATCATCCCGTACGTGGCGCCCGGCGTGGGCGGAGGGCTGGTGCACGATTCGAGCGGCTCCGAGGTCGGACTCCTCTTCACCCTCGGTGCCGGGATCGGGCTGCGCAGCTCGAGCGGCTTCACGGCCCACGCCGGGATCAGTCGCGCCTTCCTCTCGACCGGCAACTGGCTCGCCGGCGTGGGCATCACTATCGGTACGTAGTGCTCGCGCTGTTCCTGTAGATGCTCTCACCCGTCGCTCTCCGGCGCCTGCGCATCTTCGCGCGCGCGGGCTACGTGGTCGTGATCCTCCTGGCCACGCTCACGCATCTCAACTTCGATCCCGATCCGGGGCGCGCCGCGATGCGTCTCTCCCGCGCGCTGCACTGGGCGCTGAACGGGAGCGACGTGGTGGACGCCGCGCGGAACGTGGCGCTCTTCGCGGGCTTCGGGGTCGTGTGGCTCGTCACCTCCCCCGCCGACCGGCCCTGGCGCAGGGTGGCGTGGATAACGCTGCTCGGCTTTCTGCTGAGCTGCACGGTGGAGATAGTGCAGCTCTTCGCGCAGAGCCGCCGGTCGAGCATCAACGACGTGGCCACCAACAGCTTCGGCGCCTTCGTGGGCGCGGCGGCTATCGTGGCGCTCGTGATGGTGCTCAGCAGAGTGCGGCCCGCGCGCACCGCGATCGGCTTTCCGCTCTACCCCGTGGCCGGCGCGTACGCGGTGGCTGTGGCCACCGACATATTCGCGCCGTTCTACGGTCGCGAACGCATCTACAGTCCCGGGGAGTCCATCGGGGAGCGGCTGGCGTACGCGCTGCAGATGCGGGGCAGCTTCTCCGACCGGCCACCGTTCTCGGCGTTCGACCTGGTGGCGGGGATGCCCGCCGGGTTCCTGGCGGTGGTGGCGCTCGCCGAGCTGGGGATGTCGTACGGTGCGGCGTGCGTGCTGACGATAACGCTGGGCGCGGTGGGGTCGGTGGCGCTGGAGCTGGCGCACGGAATAGCGGGGCAACTCATCCAGCCCGGCGCGATCGTGTCGCACGCCATTTCGATAGCGGCCGGCGCGCTCGTGGCGTGGCGCGGCGCGCCGGCCGCGTTGGCCCGCATCGACCGCGTCGGCCGCAGGCGGAGCATCGTCGCCGCGCTCCTCGGTGCGTCGGCGCTCCTGCTGGCGGCGTGGAGCTGGCGCCCCTTCCTGTTCCATCTCGACCCCGAAATCATCCGCGAGCAGCTCTCGCTCCCGCATCTCACGCCGCTCGGCCTGATGAGCGGGGAGATCGATCTCTTCGGCGTGGCGGATCTGGTACGCCAGTTCGCTCTCTTTCTCTCGATAGGCGTACTGCTGGCGGTGTGGCCGCTGCGGCAGCGCGGCTGGCAGGCGTTCGTGCTGCCGGCCATGTACCTGGCGGCGGTGCTGGAGGTGGGTCAGCTCTTCGTGGTGGGGCGGACTTTCGACGTGACCGACATCATCACGCAGTGCGCCGCGGCCGCGGTGGGCTACGTGATCGTGCGTCGCGCGGGGTGGGGTGTGGTGGGCACCGTGCTCGGCGGCGCCACGAGCGGAAGCCGTCCGCAGATCATCTATCCCCTGGAAAGAGAAGCGCGCAGGAGGTAGAGCGCGAGCCGAATCGCCGGCGCGCGCCACGCAGAAAGCGATGCGAGCCACGATATCGGCTTGTCCGATCCCTCGGGTAGTAGTTACGTTTGAAGATTCATCTGGTGCGGTAGCCAAGTGGTAAGGCCCCGGTCTGCAAAACCGGTATTCGCGGGTTCGACTCCCGCCCGCACCTCTGAGGGCTGGGGAAGGGAGCAGGAAGCAGAAAGCAGGAACTGCACACGTTCCATGGTCGTCCCCGCGTAAGCGGGGATGACAGTGACCGGTGTGCAGTTCCTGCTTCCTGCTTCCTGCTTTCTGCTTCCTGCTCCCTCCCCCACCCCCCCGTAACCTTCTGTTACGCACCGCTCCCGCCCGCGTCTCTCTGTTGAGAGCATACAACAGGACCGGGAAAAGTGGAAACGACAGAGACTCGCTGGCAGCGCCACGTGGACCAGGGCAGACGCTACGTCAGCCAGGGCAACTACGCAGAAGCGGAGCAGTCGCTCCTCGCCGCCGTTAAGGAGGCGCTCAATCTTGGCCCGGCCGACCTCAGAGTGGCCTCGAGTCTGGGCATCCTCGGCAAGCTGAAACACCGCCAGGGCGACCGCGAGCGCGCGCAGGGTTTTCTCGAACGCGCGCTCGCCGTGCGCGAGGAGGCGCTCGGTCCCGAGCACTACGGTGTCGTGCAGGGGCTCAACGATCTCGCCGCGCTGCACTACACGTACGGCAACCTCGCCGAGGCGCGAGCGCTGTACGAGCGCGCACTCTCGATCGCCGAGAGGCAGCTCGCGCCCGACCACGCCGACCTGGCCCAGGCGCTCTACAATCTCTCTCGCGCGCACTTCAAGAGCGGCGAGCATCTGCGCGCCGAGCCGCTGCTCACCCGGCTGCTCGAGATCAAGGAGCGCACCCTCGGCGCCGATCATGCCGACATCGCGGCGATCCTCACCGCGCTCTCGCGCGTACGCTCCATGGCGGGGCGGCACGACGAAGCGGAGGCGATGGCGCGCCGCGCGCTGGACATCCGCGAGCGTGCGCTCGCCAGCGACGACCCGGCGATCGCGGTGAGCCTCGAGCTGGTTGCGTACTTCTGTGCTGGCCGCGCCAAGCGCATGCGCTCGCTCGCGGACGCGGAGCGGATTCTGGGCGGCGGCGCGCACGGCGCGCCGGTGCCGGATGGATCGGCGGTCGACTCCGTCGATAGCGGCACTCTGGAAGTGGAGCTCGCGGCGCTGGCCGCCGAGGAGAGGGCTCTGCGCGAGCGGGCGCGCGGAATCCGGTCGCGCCCCGGCGCGAATCGGGAGCCGAACACACTCGAACGTTCGCCCGCGGCGGACGCCGTCTCGGCACCCGCGGAGGCCGCGGCGCAGCAGCCGGCCGAGGCGACGGTAGAGGCCGCAGCGGAATCCGCGCCGGGAGTCGAAACCGCGGTCGAGGCCGCGGTCGAGGCCGCGCGGGAGACATCGTCCGAAGCAGGGGGCGAAGCGCCGGCCGAAGCGGAGCCCGTTGCGCTGCCCGATGCGGAGGTCGAAATGACGGCCGACGCGCCGGCCGTGGTGCCGGCCGGGGTGCACGAGCAGGCTGCCGGCTTCGCGTCCGTGCTTCCGGCGGATCGTTCGCCAGGCGTGGAGTACGACGAGTCGCCGGTCACCGACGCGGAGTACATCCCGGCGGTCATCGTGCCGCGGGACGATATAGCCGACGCGCCGGCCCCGAGCGAGGTGAAGCTCGCCCTGGCGGATTCGCTTCCGTCGAAGCGCAGAGGGCGTCGCATCCGCTGGTTTCTCGGAGTGACGGCGATCGCGCTGGCGGGAGCCGGCGTCGCCGGATTCGCCATCGGACGCGGCTCGGGCGCGCCGGAATCGAGCTCGCTGGCGCAGGTCCAGCAGGCGTCGCGCGGCGCTCTGGATGCCCGTCCGGACGGAACCATGGGCGCCGGCGCCGGCGCGTACGACGCTTCGATCCCCGCCGGGCACGACGCGGCTGCCGCCGTCCGCGGCGGTGTTCCCCGGATCCCGGATTGGAACCAGAACCCTCCGCGCGCCAGGCGCCAGCCCCGGATCCCCTCGCGGTCGCATGCGCGGCGTATGACGCGTACTATGGAGCAGCTCGGGGACAAGGTCATGGTGGGCGTGGACTCGAAGCTGGATTCCATCGGCCGCGCAGTGGAACTCCCACCTCCCACTTTCGGCAAGCCCTGAGCTCCACCGCACGCCGAGGAGGTCGATCGGAATGCGCATCTTCATCACGGGAGCCGCGAGCCCGCTGGGGCAGGCGCTCACACGCATCCTCGTAGACGAAGGACACTCGGTGGCGGGCCAGGTCCGCCGGAGCACGGGCATCGCCGTACTGCACGATCTGGGTGCGGAGCCCGTCATCGAGGATCTCCTGCACCCCACCACGCTCATCGGCGCGATGGAGGGGTGCGATATCGTCTTTCACCTCGCGCACTTCTTCGACTTCTGGGCCGCCGACGCGAGCACCTACCTCGGCGTCAATATCCGCGGCACCGAGGCCGTGATGACATCCGCGCTGGTGGCGGAAGTGCGGCGCGTCGTCTTCTGCTCCACCGCGCTCGCCGCGGACCCCGCCGCGCTCGCCGCGGACGGCGACCATCGATCGCGGCCCCGGCCGCGTGTGGCGACCACGGAGTTCGCGCGCTCGATGCAGACGGCGGAGGAGATCGCGCGCCGCTACATCTCGAAGGGGATGGATGTCGTGGTGGCGCGTCCGTCGATAGTGCTCGCGCCCAACGATCCCGGGTGGGCGGGCCGGCTCGTGGCCGAGCGGGTCGCCGGCCGGCGCCGGTTCGCGTCGCTGGCGCCGATCGGATGGATATGGGTGGACGATGCCGCGCGCGCTCTCGCGCTCACCGCCGCGCGCGGCGAATGCGGCGATGCGTACACGTTCAGCGGCGGAGCCGCCTCGCAGCGGGCGCTCCTCTCGGCGATCTCCCGTCTGGCCGGCGCGTCGAGCCCGCGTCCGCTCCCTCTCCCCCGCGCTGCGGCGCTGACGCTGGCCGCCGTAGGCGCTCCCATCGCTCGCCTGGAGCGGCGCCGTCCGCTCCTCCCGATGGATGAGGCCCGCTTCATTTCGGATGGCCTGCGGGTGGATGGCGCCGCGGCCGCCTCGGTGTTCGGCTGCGACTACACGCCGATGGCCGAGTACCTGCCGCGGCTCGTGGAGAGCTACGTGAACGACGGGGGCAGGCAGCTCATGTAGAGATCCCCGGCAGCGGAGCCGCCGGGGATCTCTACATGAGCTGCCTGAATCAAGGTGCCTGAACGAGGTGTCTGACCCAGTCGCCTACGGATCCTTACCCTCGAGGATTTCCTCCAGCTCACCCGGATCGACCGCGGTACCGTTCCCGCCGCTCACGCGCTCTACGCGCAGCGTGCGGGAAGTGGTCTGGCCGTTGGCGGTGATGGAGACGCGGAAGCTGCCGGTCTCGACGAGCGGGGTTCGGCCGCGTCCGCGGCCGAAGCCGCCCTGGATCGCGCCGCTGCTCCGCAGTGCGTCGAACACCTCGCCGAGCACTTCGCGGTCGATCGGCGGCTGCCCGCCGGCCTGGGCGCGGCCGGCGCCGCCCCGCGCCGTGTCGGAGCTCGCCGCCCGGGCCGTGTCCGACGGGGCGCCGCCGCGGCCGCCCCTGGCGCCGCGCGCACGCGGCGCGGGACTCTCGGCCGGGCGCTCCTGGAAGCCGCCCATCCCGCCACCGCTCCCGCTGCGGCGGAAGAGCGCGAAGAGACCCTCGCCGCCCGTCATCGCATCGTGGATCCGATCGAGCTCCGCCTTCGGCGCTACGCCGGCGGTGGCCAGCGAGTCGAAGACGTGCGTCATCTTCCGGTCGGCGATGATGCTGTCGCGCACGCCAGCCGGCGTGAGCGGCTTCGGAGCCTCCGGCTTGCCGCGGAGATTCCACGTGACGTGGTGCAGCCCGGCCGTGCCCGGACCGTTCAGCGTGGTGAGCGTATCGCCCTCGATGTCGGTGATCACGACCTTCACCGTGTCACCGCGCTCGCCGTTCGCCAGGCGGTACGAGATCACCGCGCCCACCCCCGGCGTCTCGGCCTCGTACCACGCCTGGCCCGCGTCGTAGTCCGCACCGGACGGGTAGCCGAACTCGTAGGCGGTGGACGGCTGGAAGAGCCACGAGCCCGCCGCGAGCACGCTGTCCGCCATCTGCTCGAGCGGCGCGATGTTCACGATCAGGATGCTGCGGCCGTGCGTCGCCGCGATCAGCTCGTGGTCGCGCGGGTGGATCTTGAGGTCGTGCACCGGCACGGTGGGCATGCCGGTCATGAACTTCTGCCAGTGCGCGCCGCGGTCGAGCGAGACGTACGCGCCGACGTCCGTGCCCACGAAGAGGAGATCCCGATTCACCGGATCCTCGCGGATCACGTGGAGGAAGTCGGGACCGCCGGTGGGCAGGTCGTTCGCGATCGAGCGGAAGGTCTTCCCGTAATCCGTGGTCACGTACAGGTACGGCTCGAAGTCGTTGACCCGGTGATTGTCGAAGGCGACGTAGAAAGTCGTCGAGTCGAAGTGCGATGGCTCTATGCGCACCACGTAAGTCTTCGCCGGCAGGCCGGGGAAGCGGCCGGTGAGGTTCTCCCAGGTCGCGCCATCGTTCCGGGTGAGCCACACGTTGCCGTCGTCGGTTCCGGCGTAGAGGAGTCCGGGCCGGACGTACGACTCCGCGAGCGTGGTGATGGTGCCGTAAGTCTCCGCGCCGGTGGCGTCGTTGGTGATGCCGCCGGTGGTCTCCGTGCTGATGCGGATCTTCGCCGTGTCCTGCGTGGAAAGATCCGGCGAGATGGGGAATACATCGTCGCCCCGGTTGGTGGACTTCAGGACGCGGTTCCCGCCTATGTACAGCGTGCTCGCCGAGTGCGGCGATATGAAGTACGGCGTGTTCCAGTTGAAGCGGAGCTCGAGCGCGGCGGAATCGGTTCTCTGCGCCGCGCGGAGCTGGTCGATGCGCTTCTGTACGGCCTTGCTCGCCGGCTTCGCCGTGTCGCCGCGCTCGATGAGAATCGAGTCCTCGTACTGCAGGTAGACGGGTCTCCAGCTCGGCTTCACGATGCTGGAGCGCTCGCCCGTGGCGTAGTCGATGCGGCCGATGTTGCCGCCCTGCGACTCGGCGTAGATGATGTTCGGGTCGGTGGGATCCTGGGCCGTGTAGAACCCGTCGCCGCCGCCCACGGTGAACCAGTCGGCATTGGTGATCGGGCCATCCGCCTTGCGGCTGGGGCCGCACCAGCTTCCGTTGTCCTGCAGGCCGCCGCACACGCGATACGGCACGGCCATGTCGTAGCTCACCTCGTAGAACTGCCCCAGCGGCATCACGTTGAGGAAGTCGTAGTTGCCGCCCTTGTCCCAGGTCTGCGAGACGCCGCCGTCGTCACCCACCACGAAGTGCGCGGGGTCGTTGGGATCGATCCACATCGCGTGATGGTCGACATGGATTCCGATGGTGGCGTTGCGCACCGTGCGGCCGCCGTCGGTGGAGAAGTTCACCGGAGTGGACGACCAGTACACGCGGTCGGGATCCTTCGGATCGACGCGCACCTGCGAATAATAGAAGGGGCGGACGTTCTTGTCGTTCATCCACTTCCACGTCTTCCCGGCGTCGTCGGAGCGGTACAGGCCGCTGAGGAGCCGGTTGTGCTGCGTTTCCTTCGCCTTCCCCGAGTCGGAGAGCGGGACGGGGAACGGCGCCTTTGCGCCGCGGATCGAGTCGGCCTCGACCAGCGCATACACGACGTCGGGGCTGCTGAGCGAGATGGCGATGCCGATGCGCCCCAGCGTCGTGGAGGGGAAGCCGCCGCCCTGGATCTTCGTCCAGTTCTCGCCGCCGTCGGTGGTCTTCCAGAGCGCGCTGCCCGGGCCGCCGCTGCTGAAGTACCAGGGGCCGCGTATCCGTTCGTAGCTCGACGCGTACAGTGTGTTCGGGTCGCGCGGGTCCATGGCCACATCCACGAAGCCGGCCTTGTCGCTGATGAACTTGATGAGTTTCCAGCTTCTGCCTCCGTCGGTGGTTTTGTAGAGACCGCGCTCCGGGTTGGAGCCCCAGAGGTGGCCGAGGGCGGCGACGTAGACGATGTCGGGGTTGGTGGGGTGGACCACGATGCGTCCGATCTGCTCGGTTTTCTCGAGGCCCATCAGCTTCCAGTGCAACCCGCCGTCGGTGCTCTTGTAGATGCCGCCGCCAGGGGAGATGGAGTTGCGGGAGTTCTGTTCGCCCGTGCCGGCCCAGACGATGTCGGTGTCGGACGGCGCGATGGCGAGCGCGCCCATGGAGACCACGCGTTCGTGGTCGAACACCGGCCGGAAAGTGGTTCCGGCGTTGGTGGTCTTCCAGATTCCGCCTCCGGCGGCGGCGACGAAGAAGGTTCGCGAGGGGCTCGGGATCCCCGCGATGTCGGCGATTCGGCCGCCCATGATGGCCGGGCCGATCGATCGCCATCGGAAGCCCGCGAGAGTGGCGGAGTCCAGCTTCGCCGGCGCGTCCCCGTTCATCGCCTGCTGGGCGGGGAGCACCGGAGCGACGGTCGCGATCGCGGCCACGACCGATAACGCGAGTGGCAATTGTCGCATCGAACAATGGGTTGTGGGATGAAAGCGGAGTCAGCCGTAATTGTATGGGACTCAAACGATCGCCCCGAGTACGTACCGGCCCGGCGGAGTGCTGACCCGGCCCCGTCCGCTCGGCCACGTAATGGCGCCGGCGGTGGAGAGCCTGTAACGTAGAGGCGGCAAGGCTGCCTCTACGTTACAGGCTCTCATCGCATCCCGGGAGATCGAAATGCGCGAACTGGCGTGGCTGGCGCTGGTGGTCCTTCCGGCGGGTGGGTGCGTGAGCACGGGAGCGGTGGCGAGATACGCGAGGGCGTCCGGGGAGACCGCGGCCGCGTTCCCCGTGCTGGCGGAGGGGATGACCGCGAGCTGCATGCGATTGGAGCGGTATCGCGAATCGCGCGAAGGGGAGGCGTGGTTCGACGACGCGGACCTGGCCGGGCGGTGCGCGCCGAGGGAGCGGGCGGTGAAGCGGGCGGTGGCCGTGGACAGGGTGCTGGCGAGCTACTTCGCGGCGCTCGGAGCGCTGGCGGATGACGGGGTGGTGAAATACTCGACCGCCGTCGATGGCCTGGCCGACGCGCTGGCCGAAGACGCGCGCCTCGACGCGAAGCGGGTGCGCGCGGTGAGCGACCTCGCTGCGTTCGCGGCTTCGGCGTCCACCGACGGCTATCGGCATCTGGAGCTCACTCGCGTGATCGAGGAGCAGAACGCCAACGTGATCGCCGTGATCGAGGCGCTCGGCGAGATCGTGGGGAGCGACTACGCGAACATACTCGACCTCGAGGCCGCCGGGATGGATGCGTACTATCGGGCGGCGCTCGTCGAGGGTGCGGAGCGCGAGCCGCTCGCGGCGGTCCTCGTGCGCGATCGGCGCGCCGAGCGCGCGGAGGCGCTCCATGCACGGCGCGCAGCGGTGGATGCCTTCGTGAAGGCGCTGGGCACGATGAAGAAGGGCCACCAGCGACTCTTCGATTCGCGCCGCGACGTGAACGCGAAGAAGGTCGCCGCGGAGCTCTCCGGCTACGCGGCGGAGATGGAGAAGCTGCTGGTCGCTCTCGACGAGGCTTTCCGAACGGACCCGTAGACGGAGGGCAGTAACGATGCCGAAGCTGGCCGCTGCCGACGCGCGCGCCGTGGCGCGCGACTACCACGACATCGCGCTATCGCTCGGCGCGTACCGGTTCGCCAACTGGGACCGCCTCTCGGCGGCACGCCGCTCGGAGCTGGAGCGGCTGCAGTGGACGCTGCTCGCCTTCTCGTCGGACATGACGACGCGCGCGATCACGCTGGAGGTGGACGATCTGGAGGCGGGGGTCGCGGCTCTGCGGAGCGCGGTGAAATCGCTGAAGCGCGCGGTGGCGCGCGCCGCCGATGCGCGCTCGCTCATCTCCGCGGCGGCTCGCGCAGTCACGCTGGGAGCGGCGATAGTGGCGGGAAACGCGGTGGCCATCGCCGCGGCCGTCGGAAAAGGGGGCTAGCGCCGGGCGCGGCGTCGCTCGTTTTGTGCATGGGCGCGGTGCGGGCCATATTGCGTGCGTCTACCGGAAAGGGGAAGCCGATGAATCCACGCTCGCTGCTCGCAATGGAATTTCAGGGAAACTCGCTGCTCACGTGGCTCATCGCCGCCGGCGTGTTCGTGCTGGTGCTCGGCGCGCTGATGCTGCTTCGGCTCGTGCTCGTGAAGCGGGCGGCGAAGATCGCCTCGCGCACGTCCAACGGGCTCGATGATCTGCTGCTGGATGTGGTGGGACGCACGCACACGCTCTTTCTCGTGGTCGTCGCGCTCGCCGCGTCCACGCTCGCTCTCACGCTCGCCGACGAAGTGCGCGACTACATCGGCATGGCGCTGGGCGCGGCGTTCATCATCCAGGTCATCGTGTGGGGGAACGAGGGGATCGGATTCTGGATGCAGCGGCAGGCGCAGCGGAACCAGGGGTCGCTCGGCACGCTGACCGCGGTCGCCTTCATGGCGCGCCTGCTGCTCTGGGCGCTCATGATAGTGCTCCTCCTCGACAACTTCGGCATCCACGTCACCACGCTGATCGGAGCTCTGGGTGTGGCGGGGATCGCGGGCGCGCTCGCCGCGCAGACCGTGCTCGGAGATCTCTTCGCCGCGATCTCGATCTATCTGGACAAGCCGTTCGAGGTGGGCGACTTCATCATCTTCGACGAATTTCTCGGCACCGTGTCGAGCGTGGGTCTCAGGTCCACCCGGATCGCCAGCCTCTGGGGCGAAGAGCTGATCATATCCAACTCCGATCTCATCAAGAGCCGGATCAGGAATTACAAGCGCATGCAGCAGCGGCGTATCGCCTTCGAGGTCGGCGCCGCGTACGGGACTCCGCGCGAGAAAGTCGAGCTGGTCCCGCAAATTCTCAGGGCGGCCGTGGAGGAGCAGAACGGCGTGCGCTTCGACCGCGCCCATCTCAAGGGCTACGGCGACTCATCGATCGACTACGAGACCGTGTACTACGTGCTGTCGCCCGACTACAACATCTACATGGACACCCAGCAGGCGATCAACTTCTTCATCCTGCGTCGTTTCGAGGAAGAGGGGATCCGCTTCGCGCACCCGGTGCGGGTGATGCGCATGGCCGACGCGGCGCGGCCGGGCGGGGAGCTCGTGGCCGCCGAAGGCGAGCCGGCGGCCGAGGGCGAGGGGTAGCGGCCCCTCAGTAGCGCGCGCGCAGTCCGACGAGGAACTGTCCGTCGTTGTTGCTGCGCGCGCCGCGCCGGCGCGCTTCGCTGTCGTAGCTGTCGTGCAGGCTGCTGGTGAAGCCGAGCGTCTTGTTCAGGTCGAAGGTCAGCGTGCTGGTGGACGTGAGCGTGAAGCGCTGCATGTCCTTGACACTCGGCTGGTAGTACGTCTCGTGGCTGAAGTGGATGCGGTCGTCGAGCCTGCGGCTCCCCTTCAGGCGGAACGACCACCTGAGCCGCGATGCGGGAAGGTCGGGGTTGTTGTTGCCATCCATGACCCGCGTGCGCTCCCAGAGGAGCGCGAGGCTCGTACTGAGCTTCGTGGCATCCGACTGGATGTAGGTGAGCTTGCCGCCGAATCCGCCGGCGTAGCGGCGCTGGATGCGCGCCTGTAGGCTCGACTCGGCACTGCCGAGGAGGAAGGGCGAGACCTTCGAGAAAGGCGCGAGATCCACGCCCGTGGACGCGAGCCACGCACGCCTGCTCACGGAGCTGCCCCCGGATTCCACCGAGGTTTCGGCGTAGTCGGCACGGATCTCCCCACGTATCTCGACGGTGCTGTCGCTGTACGACGCGCGCGTGGCGCCAGCCACGACCCACTGATCGGTGTTGCCGAAAAAGAGACTCGCGTTGGCCTCGGCGCTGCCGTTCCAGCCGATGTCCTGGGCGCCGAGCGGCGCGGACGAAGCGAGTAGGAGGAGTAGTGGTATGGCGAGGGAGCCCGTGCCGATGGCGCGGGCGATGGACGGGGCCAGATTCACATCCTGAACTGTGCGTGGTTGGAGAGGGAGCGCCGACGGGAGATGACACCGCGGCACAGCGCATATTAAACGATGCGAGCGTGGCGTTCCATAGATGTCGGGAAATTTCCGCGCTTCGGAGGAGTTGGCGGCGATGCCGTGGGGCGTCCTGGAAGATCGTCCATGGTGGCGGGAGCGCGCGGGCGACGGTGGAGCGCGTGCCGCGAGCGTGGAACCTCGCTCGCACCACCGGTGTTTGTTCAGTGAAGGCGAGATCGAAACCCCGATCCTTCCGGATACGTCGGGGTATATGGAGATGAAGGGGAAGGCGGCCGCGCGCCCGAATCTGGTCGGGTGATACGTGGTACGACTCCCCCGGAACCAGGAGGCACATGCCACGTTACCAGTTCTCGATCAGTAGCCCGACCGAGCGCGTGCGCCTGGCCGGAGCTGTCACCAGCGAATCCTTCTCGCAGGCGCTGGAGGCGATCGCCGACCAGGCCGAAGCCGGTGAGGGCGATACCCTGGAAATCGGCGTGAGGGGCTTCCCGCCCGCCCGTTACCAGCTCACCGAATCCGCCGAGGACGGCACCATCAGTTGGCAGCCGACCGGATTGATGGCGGCGTGAGGGGGGGGAGGGAAGCAGGAAACAGGGAACAGGGAACAGGAAACAGGAACTGCACACGTTCCATGGCCATGCCCGCGTAAGCGGGGACGACGGTGAGGCGTGTGCAGTTCCTGTTCCCTGTTCCCTGTTTCCTGCTCTTTTTCACTTCCCCCCGAACACCACATCCACCGGGATGCCTCTCGTGGCGAGTTTCGCGAGGTCGGCGCTCAGGGTGGGGGAGATGGTGCCGTAGTCGTCGTAGAACTTGCCCACTCCTTCGTAGTCGCCGTCGCCCTGGAGGCGGAGGATCTTGTCGGCGAGTGATTCGATGCCGTCCCTGAACTTTTCGGGGTCCACGCTGTAGCGGCCGGTGGCGTCGTCGCGCGTGAACGCGCCGCTCTGCGCGAGGTAGTTGAACGAGGCGATGTTGGCGCGGCCGTGCGCGTCGCCGGCTCCGAATCGCACGGAGCGAAAGAGACTCGCGAGGAAGGTGACGTAGTTGTGCGTCACGTCTTCGTCGTCCAGATTCCCGCCTTCGCTCAGCGCGCGCACCATGTGGAGGCCGAGGATGTCGGCCTTCTCCTCCTCGAGAGCGCTGGCACGCTCCTTCAGCGCGGCGCGCACCGTGCCCTTCCCATCGATCGTGTTCTTGATACCGAGTCCGTGCGCCACTTCGTGGAACATGGTGTTCTCGAAGAACGCGTTGAATTCGATCTGACCGAGCTGCGACGAATCCACCAGCACCTCGGCGATCGGGACCAGGATCTCGTCGAACTTCGCGCGCATCACGTTCTCGAGCTGCAGCCGGCGCGTCCCCTTCTGGAGCTGGACCTGCTCGTCGTTCGGCAGGTTGATGGCGATCGTCTTGGCGCCCGCGTTGGCCTGGCCCGCGTAGTAGACGGCCTCGTACGCGTTGAGGTCGGAGTCGGTACCCGGCTTCTCCCGCTTGTACTCGTCGGGAACGGGGAGGCCCTTCTGGAGCGCCGGGAGGAACGCCGCGTACTTCGAGAGCCGCTCGCTCCACTCCTTGTCCTTTATGAGGACGTACGCCTCGTGCGCGCTCTTGTAACCGAAGAGCTGGTCCTCGTACGTCTCGATGGGACCGATCACCACATCTATCGAGTTGTCCTTCATGTCGAGCCAGGCGATGTCGCTGGCACGGTAGTCGTCGCTCAGGAGAGCCTTGGCGCGCTCCTCGAGGTAGCGCCGCAGCGCCGGCGAATCGGCGAGCTTCGCCGCTTCACGCAGCTTTCCGGCGGCGAGCTTCGTCTGCTCGGCGTAGGCGAGGTGGTACGGGATGGCGGTGAGCGCGCCCGACGAATCGCGGCGCACCAGCGTGTAGAGACTCCTGAGCGAATCGCCGCGCGTCTTCGACGCGGCCGCCGCGGAGTCGAACGCGCCCTTCGTGATGTCGTGCGGGTAGAAGTTGGCGCCGGCCGGTTTGGGGCCGACACCGGCGATGAACGGCTCGTTGTCGGCGAGCCGGTCCCACGGGCCATAGTTGATCTCCGCGAGCCGGCGCGTAGCGGGGTCGGAGATGGATTCGAGGAGCGAGTCGCGGTCGCCGTACGCTTCCCGCCAGTAGATGGCGTCCATCGCGCGTGCGGCGTCGATGAGAAGGGGAAGCATCCGCCGCTCCTTCGCCGTGAGCGAGCTCGTGTCGTAGCTCAGCTCGACCGTGGTGTACCGGGCGAGGCGCTGCTGGATGGTGGTCGGTTGCGCGGATGCGCTGTCGGTATCGTCGTTGGACATGCTGCCGCTGCAGGCTGCGAGGAGAGCGAGTGCCGCGATGGCGAGGCGTGGTGGGGTGGAGCTCATGGTCGTTCCATTCGATGGGAGTGTGGAAGGCCGGAGTGCTCCTGGGGCCGCACCCACGCGGCCGTCGCGTGGAGCGAACGGAGTGGAGTCATCGTGCTCGATGCCCAATATACGGCCGGGTCGTTCGGCGGAAAGACGGCGCGCATGCATGCTTCCGACCGACGGGCGCCGGTACGGCCCGCGGATTGCCGGGGGGAAGTTGCATGGCGTCACGCGGCGGAAGGAGCACCCGGCCGGCGGACGATGCGTCGGCTACGACCCCGCTTCCCGGGAGGGAGCCGGAGGAGCAGGGGAGCGTAGCGTACGAGAGCGTGGTGCTCCAGAGCGCGCGAGGGCCGGTGGAGACGCGATACTACTGCCGTCCCGACCTGGATTGCGGCGCCATCTACGTGGGCGGAGTGAGCGGTGGCTTCGACACTCCCGCGCGCGGTCTGTATCCCGCGCTCTGCGTGGGCCTGATGCCGAGCCGTGTGTGCGGGCTGCGCGTGGCGTATCGCCGGCCGCACGATCTCCCCGAGTGCATATCGGACGTGCTCGCCGCGCTGCGATTTCTTCACCAGCAGGGTGTGCACGACACCGTGCTGGTAGGCCATTCCTTCGGCGGCGCGGTGGTGGCGCGCGCTGCTGCCAGCTCGAACAGGCACTCTTCGTTCGTGCGCGGTGTGGTCCTCCTCGCGACCCAGGCGCACGGCGTGGAAGCGCTGGCCGATCTCGCGCCGGTCACGGGCGCGCTGATCATCCACGGCAGCGCCGACAGCGTCCTCCCGCCGAGCTGCTCCGAGTACGCATGGCAGCTCGCGCACCAGCCCAAGAAGCTCACTCTGTACCCCGGCGCCAGCCACTCCCTCGATGAAGTCTCGAGCGAAGTGCGAAGGGAAGTGCGCGAGTGGATCCTCACGAGGATAAGGCCGAGCTGGGGATGGAGCTGAGGGGGGAGGGAAAGGGACAGGAAGCAGGAAACAGGGAACAGGAAACAGGAACTGCACACCCATGAAGTCACGCCCGCGGAGGCGGGCATGACTTCATGGGTGTGCAGTCCCTGTTTCCTGTTCCCTGTTCCCTGTTTCCTGCTCTTTTTCACCGCTCCGCCGGGCGCTCCCGGGCTATGAAGTCGGCGATGCGCGCTATGTGCGTGTAGGCGTAGCTGAAGATCGGCTCTAGGGGCTCGGCGGTGTTCATGCTGCGGAAGCGCGCCATCACGCGCATCATCCGGCCCACGGGGACGCCGCCGGGCTCGTGCACGTAGCCGGGGATCGCGGTGGCCAGAGCGCGAAGCACGAAAGAGACGACGAAGAGGATGTAATAGGGGGCGAGTGCGTGGATGCCGAGGCCGTGCGCGCCGGCGAGGATGAGTCCTCCCACGATCGGCCCCGCTGCCTCCGCCACGCCGGAGACGGCACCGAGCGAAGCTATGTACGAGGGCCGGCGCGCGGGCGCCGCGAGCTTCAGCACGAGGTTGCTCAGATTCGCGTGATACGCGGCCCAGCCGAAGCCGGAGATGAGCTGCACGACGACGATCGGCCAGATGCGATCTGGCGTGACCGCGAGCCAGATCAACATCGTGGAAGCGACGAGATAGGTGCCGGCCCGCAGTGCGGTCTTGCTCCCGAAGTGGTCGCCGAGCCGTCCCCAGTACGACTGCGCCAGCGACATCACGATGTTGGTGAGTACCGCGAAAGCCGTGACGACCACGAAGGGGAGGCCCAGCTCGCGCAGCATGAGCACGGTGATGAACGGGCCCACCAGCCCGATGGCGAAGTGCCAGAGCGCGATGAAGCCGAGCAGCGAGCGAAAGTTGCGGTCGCGCGCCGGCGCGGTGAGCGACTTCATCACCGGCTCGTCTTCGTTCTCCAGCCGTGAATGCGCGCGGCGCGGAGTCGGAACGCGGCGCAGGAAGAGCAGCCCGGACAGACCGATGATGGACGCCAGCACGAATAGGAGCGAGAAGCCGCCGGGTCCGCTTTCACTCGAGCGCCAGCGGTCCAGACCGAACGCGGCGATCAGCGCCACGGCCTGGCCCGCCAGGCCGGTCACCCGGCTTCGCTCTCCCAGGAACGCGCCGCGCACGCCCGCGGGGATCAGCTCGGCCATCCACGTGAGGAAGGCGAGGTCGAAGATCGACCCGGCGAACGACGATGCGCCGATCACCACCACCAGCGCCCACGCCTGACCGATGCCGGGCGGCAGCACGAATGGGATCATCGCGGCCGCCAGGAATAGAACGCGCGAGATCGCCGCGCTCCGCATGGCCAGTGCGCGCCAGTGTCCGGCGCGTTCGATGTGCCACGATGTGTAGAGTTGGGTGAGCTTTACGGCGAGTGGGAGGGAGGCCAGGAGGCCGATGAGCGGCGCGTCGGCGTGCAGCGCGAGCGCGTAGCCGGTGAGGAACACGCCGCCGGTGAACTGCCCCATCACCGCCTGGAGGGAGCCGTAGATGTCGAGCCGCCGACCGATGGCGGCTCGGGTGGCGCGCTCGTCGGCGCTCCATACGCCGCCGGCAGCCGGGGTCCGCGTGCCGCCCGCCTGCCGGGTCATCGCCGGCGGCCGGTCACCGCTCCGCGATGCGCCCGGCCATCTCTCCCCGTCTCACCGATGCACGCCTCCGCGCGGACGGCGCGTCACGGCCACGATGTCTCCTTCATCGGCAGCACCATCACTTCCGGTATCACGCACTCGGCGGGCTGCGTGAGAACGAAGCGCACCGTCCTCGCCACGTTGCGGGGATCCTGGAGGGTGCTCGTGTCGATGTCGGGGAAGCGGTCGAGGAGGAACGCGGTGCGCATCCCGCCGGATATCACCGCGGTGACTTTCACTCCGTATGGTCTCGCCTCCGCGTGCAGAGCGTGACTCAGGCCGAGCAGTCCCCACTTGCTCGCGTGATATGGAGCCGCGTTGGGCCACGCGCGCTTGGCCGCGGTCGAGACGATGTTCACGATGTGTCCGCTCCCGCGCTTCTCCATTCGCTCGAGCGCGAACTTGGACATGAGCAGCGGGCCGCGCAGATTCACGCCGATCACGCGATCCCAGTCCCGCACCGTGAGCTCCACCACGGGCAGCGTCACATCGACGCCCGCGTTGTTGACGAGGATGTCGAGCCTGCCGTATTCGCGCTCCACGCGCTCCACGGCGCCGCGCGCCTGCTCCTCGTCGCTCACGTCGAGCGCGAGCGCGCTGACCGTCGCGCCGGACGTCGCGAGCCGGTCGGCCACGCCGCGTGCCGCATCCTCGCGAACGTCGGCGGCCACCACCGAGGCGCCCGCCTCGGCGAGCTCCTCGACGATCGCCTCGCCGAGCCCGCGCCCCGCTCCCGTCACCATCGCGATGCGTCCATCGAGCGACCGTACATCGCGCATCGCCCGCGCGTCTTCCACCAGATCGCTGCCCGCCAGCCCGGTTGTGCTTTCCATCCCCCGCATCTCCCTGTCGATGACGTGGCGCCGTTACCTCCGCGCAGTCGCGGAGGTTCGAGATGGATCTCCGCTTTGGCGAGAACGACATCGGACTCCGGCGCCGGGGCGCAGCCGTCGCAATCGACGTGCCGCATGCCGTGCAACGCGACTGACCGCGAATCGCCGTGCGATGGTAGAGCGCGTCGAAGCGAGAAGTCACGGCCGACCATGGCAAGGGGCACACGAGTTGCGCTTCTCCCGGCACGCAATCTCGACGAACGAGATGCGCGCGATGCAGGCGAAGTGAGGTGGAGAAGAACCGCGCTCACCCGGACGATGATGTCGATGCACGCAATCAAACCGGATGCAGCAGTCGAGGCTCATGGCGGCAAAGGCAGTTCGCTACAATCGCTCGCCCATCGCGCGCATAGTGGTGTTTCGCGCCCTCCAGCTCGGCGACATGCTGTGCGCGATTCCCGCGCTCCGCGCCCTGCGCTCCGCGCACCCCGGCGCGCGCATCACTCTGGTCGGTTTGCCGCGCGCCGCGCGGCTGGCCGAGCGATATCCCGGCTACATCGATGAGTTGCTCGAGTTCCCGGGCGTCCCGGGACTTCCGGAGCGCGAGCCGCAGCCCGGTGCGCTCCCCGGCTTTCTGCGCGAGGTGCGCGCCCGGCGGGCCGACTTGGCGATCCAGCTCCACGGCAGCGGCCGGATAACCAACCCGCTCGTGGCGCGCTTCGGCGCGCACGCGCTCGCCGGCTTCTTCGATTCCTCCTCGTCCGCGCGAGGCGATGGGACGTTCATTCCGTGGCCGCGGGCCGGTCACGAGGCGGAGCGGCTGCTCGAACTGGTGCGCGCGCTCGGCATCGAGCCGCATGGCACGGAGCTCGAGTTCCCGGTGCGCGACGAAGACGAAGCCGAGTTCCGCGGACTGGCGCGCGGCGGAGGCTGGCGGCTCGAACCGTCGCGCTATGCGTGCATCCATCCCGGCGCGCGCGATCCCGCGAGGCGCTGGGCGCCGGAGCGCTTCGCGGCGGTAGCGGATGCCCTGGTGGAGCGCGGGCTGCAGGTGGTGCTCACCGGTACCACCGGCGAGGCGCCCATCACGGCGGCGGTGGCCTCGGCCATGCGGCACCGCGCGTTCGATGCCGCCGGACCGATGAGCCTCGGCGCGCTGGCGGCGCTGCTGAGCCATGCCCGCCTCGTGGTATGCAACGACACCGGCGTGTCGCACCTGGCGGCCGCGCTGCGTGTACCGAGCGTGGTAGTGTTCCTGGCTGGAGATCCCGCGAGATGGGCCCCGCCCGACGAGAGCCGTCATCGCGCGCTCTACGACGGCGATGCGTACGGCCCGAGGCGCGATGGCGCACGGAACATCGGACGAGCCTGCGATCATGGAGTGCTTCCGCACGACGTGCTGCTGGAGCTCGACTCTCTCCCCGCACCGGAGCGTGCCCATGCGGCGTGACCGGCGGCGACTCCGCATCTTCACGTGGCACGTTCACGGCAGCTACCTCTATTACCTGACGCACGTACCGCACGAGTTCTACATCCCCGTGCGCGCCGGCCGGCCGGCGGGCTATGCCGGGCGCGCCGGAAGCTTCCACTGGCCCGACAATCTGCACGAGGTGCCGGCGGACGACGTGCGAGGGCGCGAGCTCGACTGCGTGCTCTACCAGTCGGAGCGGAACTTCGTGCACGACGGGCCGGAGATCCTCTCGAGCTCGCAGCTCGCGCTCCCCGCCATCTACCTGGAGCACGACCCGCCGCGCGAAAAACCCACCGACACGCGGCACCCCGCCGCGGATGGATCGGCGTTGCTGGTGCACGTGACGCCGTTCAACGCGCTCATGTGGGACTCCGGCCGCGCGCCCACGCGGGTGATCGAGCACGGAGTGGTCATCCCGGAAGGCGCGCGCTACACGGGCGGCATCGAACGCGGCATCACCGTCGTGAACGACCTCGCTTCGCGCGGGCGGCGGCTGGGCGCGGACATCTTCGTCGAGGCGCGCGCGCGCGTCCCCATCGACCTCGTCGGGATGCACGCCGAGGCGCTCGGGGGACTGGGCGAGGTGCAGCCGCCTGAGCTGGCGCGCTTCGCCGCGCGCTACCGCTTCTTCTTCAACCCGATCCGCTACACCAGCCTCGGCCTCGCCATCTGCGAGGCGATGATGGCGGGGATGCCGATCGTCGGGCTGGCGACCACCGAGCTGGCGACCGTGGTGCGGAACGGCGAGTCGGGGTGGATCGACACGCGGCCGGAAGCGCTGATCGAGCACATGCACGCGCTTCTCGCCGATCCGGCAGAGGCGCGCCGCCTCGGCGAGGGAGCGCGGCGAACGGCAGCCACGCGGTTCGGCATCGAACGCTTCGTCCGCGACTGGGTCGATGCCTTCGCGGCCGTCACGAGCACCAGAGCTCCGCGCCTCCCGGCGCGGCAACCCATGGCAGTATGAGGAGCGCCGTCATGAAGTTGCGGATCGCCATGATAAGCGAGCATGCATCGCCGCTCGCCGCGCTCGGCGGGACCGACTGCGGCGGCCAGAACGTGTACGTATCGCAGATCGCCCGGACGCTCGCCGCGCACGGCCACCAGGTGGATGTCTTCACGCGTCGCGACGACTGCGCGCTGCCGATGGTGGTGGATGCATGCGATGGCGTACGCGTGGTACACGTACCGGCGGGCCCGGGCGCGCCGGTACGCAAGGAGGAGCTGCTCGCGTGCATGCCCGAGTTCGCGGCGTTCACCACGGGGTGGTGCGCGCGCGACGGGCGCGGCTACGACATCGTACATGCGAACTTCTGGATGTCGGGGATGGTGGCGCTCGAGCTGAAGGAGCGGCTCCGCATCCCGTTCGTGATCACATTCCACGCGCTGGGTCGCGTGCGCCGGCTGCACCAGGGCGCCGCGGACGGGTTCCCGGACGAGCGCTTCGAGATAGAGGAGCGGGTGATGGATGGGGCCGATCGGGTGATCGCCGAGTGCCCGCAGGACGAGCAGGATCTGCTCACGCTCTACGAGGCGGATCCCCGGCGCATATCGGTGATCCCGTGCGGCGTCGACACCGCCGCGTTCAGGCCCGTGTCGCGCCGCAGGGCGCGCGCGATGCTGGGGCTGGGGCAGAGCGAACACGTGGTATTGCAGCTCGGCCGGCTGGTGCCGCGCAAGGGAATCGACAACGTGATCCGCGGCGTCGCGCGTCTGCGCGAGCTGCACGGCGTGCGCGCGACGCTGGTCATCGTGGGCGGCGACTCCGACGATCCCGATCCGGTGCGCACGCCGGAGATGGCCCGGCTCCTCGACGTGGCCGAGCGCGAGGGTGCGGCGTCGCAGGTGCGATTCGTGGGCCGGCGCGGGCGCGACGCCCTGCGCTACTACTACAGCGCGGCGGACGTGTTCGCCACCACGCCATGGTACGAGCCGTTCGGGCTCACGCCGCTCGAGGCGATGGCCTGCGGCACGCCGGTAATCGGATCGGATGTGGGTGGCATCAGATATACAGTGCGCGACGGCGAAACGGGCCACCTCGTGCCGCCCGAAGATCCCGAAGCGCTTGCGGAACGGCTCGCCCGCGTTCTCAAGGATCCGCGGCACCGCGACGCGCTGGCACGCGAAGGGCTGCGCCGCGCGCGCACGCTCTTCTCCTGGCCGGGCGTGGCCTGCTCGGTGGAGGAGTTGTACGAGAACGTGCTCGATTCCGCGGAACTGCTCGAAGCCGACCTCCCCCTCACCGCGTAGGGAACGATGCCAAACGGCGGCGTGGTATTCATCGACAAGGACGGAACGCTGCTGGACGACGTTCCGTACAACGTGGACCCCGCGCGCATGCGACTCGCGCGCGGCACCGAACGAGCGATAGCGCGCATGGCGAAAGCGGGCCTGCGGCTCGCGGTGGTGTCGAACCAGCCCGGCGTCGCGCTCGGTGCGTTCGCCGAGCCAGCGCTGCTCGGCGTCGAGCTCCGGCTCCGGGAGCTGCTCGAGCCGCTCGGCGCGGAGCTCGCCGGGTTCTACTACTGTCCGCACCATCCCGAAGGAACGGTGCCGGAGTACTCGGTGCCGTGCGACTGCCGCAAGCCGGCGCCCGGTCTCATCGAGCGCGCCGCGCGCGGGCTGCGGGTGAGCGCGAAGGGAGCGTGGCTGGTGGGCGACATCCTGGACGACATCGAAGCGGGGTATCGCGCGGGCTGCCGGACCATCCTCCTGGACAACGGGAACGAGACCGAGTGGGTGCTCGCGCCCGAGCGCCGGCCGGATTACATAGTCCGGGACCTGGATGAAGCGGCCGACTTCATCCTCGCTCGAGGCGTCTCCGCGCCGCCGCTCGGCCGGCACGAAGCGATGGATGCGCGGAGATGAAGGCTGCCGGCTGGCTCGACGCGCGCGACGTGCTCTGTGTGCGCCTCGATGCGCTCGGCGATGTGCTCATGACCACGCCCGCGATCCGCGCGCTGCGCCTGGCCCGGCCCGGGCGCCGCATCACGCTGCTCACTTCCGCAGCGGGAGCCGCCGTGGCGCGTATGGTGCCCGAGGTGGACGAGGTGATGGTGTACGAGGCGCCGTGGATGAAGCCAGCCGGGGAGCGGACGGGGCTCCCCGCCGGCGCGGCCACCGACCTCGGGATGATCGAGCACCTGCGCTGCCGGGCCTTCGACGCCGCCGTGATCTTTACGGTATACTCGCAGAACCCGCTCCCCGCCGCGCTCTTCTGCCATCTCGCCGGCGTCCCGCTCCGGCTCGCCCACTGTCGCGAGAATCCGTACGCGCTGCTCACGGACTGGGTGCGCGAGGAGGAGCCGGAGCGCTTCGTGCGCCACGAGGTGCAGCGGCAGCTCGATCTCGTGGCGGCGGTCGGCGCTCCGGCGGCCGACGAACGGCTCTCGATCTCGGTGAGCGATGCGGCCCGCGAACGCGTTCGCCGGAAGCTCGCGGCGCGCGGCGTGGATCTCTCGTCGCCGTGGCTGGTTGCGCACCCCGGGGCCACCGCGCCGTCGCGCCGGTATCCGCCGGAGCTCTTCGCCGAGGCGGCACGGCTCATCGCCGTGGAGTACGGCGAGCAGATCGTGTTCAGCGGCAGTGTGGCCGAGCGCGCGCTCGTGGACGGGGTCAGGTGCGCGATGGTCGAGCCGTCGATCTCCGTAGCGGGCGAGCTGGATCTCGAAGAGCTCGTGGCGCTCGTGGCGGAGGCGCCGCTGCTGGTGTCGAACAACACCGGACCCGCACACATCGCGGCCGCCACCGGAACGCCGGTGGTGGACATCTACGCTCTCACCAATCCGCAGCACACGCCCTGGCGCGTGGAGTCGCGCGTCCTGTCGCACGACGTACCGTGCCGAAACTGCTACCGGAGCGTCTGCCCGCTCGGGCATCACGACTGTCTGCGCCTCATCGCCCCGGCGAGCGTGGCGCGCGCGGCCGGCGAGCTGCTCGCCGTTCGGGCCGAACGTGACGCGGTGGCGATGGAGCTCTCATGACACCTCTCTACACGCTCGGCATCAACGCGGTGTTCCACGATTCGGCCGCGGCACTCGTACGCGACGGCGAGATCGTCGCTGCGGCGGAGGAGGAGCGCTTCTCGCGGATCAAGCACGCCAAGCGCCCCGTTCCCTTCAGCGCCTGGGAGCTCCCCTACGGCGCGATCGACTATTGTCTGAGGGAAGCGGGAATCGAGCTGCGCGACGTGGAGCAGGTGGCGTACTCGTTCGACCCGGGGCTCCTTCCCAGCGCGGTACGCGCGAACGGCGCCGGCGAGACGATCGCGCTCCCGCTGGAGCCGAGTGCGCATCCGACGCCGGCCGGCGCGGAATCGCCGTGGGAGCCATTGATGCTGTCGTACGTGGTGAACGCGCCGCGGCAGCTCGTGGACGGAGTGCCGCTGCGCCTGGCGCGGCGCTTCCGCGGCGCGCGCGCGGGCGAGACGTTCCGGTGGAGCTTCGTGCCGCACCACCTCGCGCATGCGGCGAGCGCCTTCCACGCATCGCCGTTCGAGAGCGCGGCGGTGATGACGCTCGACGGCCGTGGCGAGCGGGCCACCACCTCGTACTACCGCGGTCACGGAAACGCGCTGGACCAACTGGGCGAAGTCACCATGCCCGATTCGCTGGGGCTGCTGTATGAGCACGTCACCGGCTACCTGGGCTTCCTGCCATCGTCCGACGAGTACAAGGTGATGGCGCTCGCCTCCTACGGCGAGCCGCGCTTCGTGGAGGAGTTTCGCGCGATCGTTCAGCCGTTGGGCGAGGGGTGCTACGCGATCGCTCCCTTGCGGCTGAGCGAGCGCTTCGGCGCGCCGCGTGAACGCGGGGCGGCGATCGAGCAGAAGCACTTCGACATCGCACGATCGCTCCAGGTAGTGCTGGAGGAGACGGTGCTCGAGCTCGCCGGGTGGCTCGCGGACGCGTCGGGCGAGCCGCGCCTCTGCATGGCGGGCGGGGTGGCGCTCAACTGCGTGCTCAACTCGGTGCTGCGCGACCGGGGCGGCTTCGACGAGATCTGGGTGCAGCCCGCCGCCGGCGACGCCGGCACGGCGCTCGGCGCGGCGCTCTGGACCGACGCCCGACTGCGTCCCGGCTCGCAGGGACACGCGCGAATGATCGATCCGTATCTCGGTCCCGGCTACGCCGACGACGAGATCGAGGAGTTCCTGCGCTGGTCGAAACTCCAGTACCGGCGCATGAGCGACGTGGCCGCCGAAACCGCCGCGCTCCTCGCGGCGGGGAAGATCGTGGGCTGGTTCCAGGGGCGGATGGAGTTCGGACCGCGGGCGCTGGGCGCGCGCTCGATACTGGCCTCTCCCATCGATCCGGCGATGCAGGCGAAGCTCAACGAGATCAAGGATCGCGAAGACTTTCGTCCCGTGGCGCCGGCGGTGCTGGAGGAAGACGCGGACCGCTGGTTCGTGGAGGGCGGCAGGAACGCGAAGCGGGCGATGCGGCCGTCGCCGTACATGCTGTTCGTGGTGGACGTGCGCCCCGAGGCGGCGTCGAAGATACCGGCCGTGCGCCACACCGACGGCACCGCGCGCGTGCAGACGGTGAGTCGCGATCGGAACCCGCTGTACCACGACGTGATCGAGGCGTTCGCGAGGCGCACCGGCGTGCCGGTGTTGATCAACACCTCGTTCAATACCCGCGGCGAGCCGGTGGTGTGCACGCCGCGCGACGCCGTGGAGTGCTATCACGCCTCGCCGCTCGATGCGCTGGTGATCGGGAGCTTCCTGCTCGAGAAGGGTGCCGGATCCAGCGCTCCCGCCACCGAGGGGGTCGCCGGCCGCGGCCGCGGCGAGGCGCGATGAACGCGCTCCTGGAGCGCGACGGCTCGATCGCGGCGGTAGGCCGCGACTCGAGCGTGCTGCTCTCGGTAGTGGTCCCGACGCGCGGGCGCGAAGCGATGCTGGAGCGCTGCCTCGCCGCGCTCGACTCCCAGGACATCCCGCGCGCGATGTACGAGGTGCTGGTGGTGGACGACTCGGCGGACGGGCGGGCGGTGCCGGTGGTGGAGCGCTTCGCCGCCGGCACCACGCTCCACATCCGCGCTCTGCGCTCCGGAGCGCTCACCGGACCGGCGCACGCGCGCAACGTGGGGTGGCGCGCCGCGCGCGGAGGGATCATCGCCTTCACCGACGACGACTGCGTGCCTGCCCGGCGCTGGCTCCGCGCCGGCCTCGCGGCCATGGTGGTGTCCGGCGGGATGGATGGAGTCCACGGCAGGATCGTGGTCCCGCTGCCGAGCGAGCCCACCGACTACGAGCGCGACGCGGCCGGCCTGGAGCGCGCGGAGTTCGCGACCGCCAACTGCTTCTACGCGCGCCGCGCTCTCGGAAGCGTGGGCGGCTTCGACGAGCGCTTCACCGCCGCGTGGCGCGAGGACAGCGATCTCTTTCTCGCTCTTCTGGAGAGGGGCGGGCGGCTGGGTGTGGCGCGCGATGCGCTGGTGGAGCACCCGGTGCGGCCTGCCGCATGGGGAGTGAGCCTGGGCCAGCAGCGCAAGAGCCTGTACAACGCGCTGCTCTACAGAAAGCACCCGCGGCTGTACCGCGAACGGGTACAGCGCTCGCCTCCCTGGATGTACTACGCCACGGTAGGGGCGCTGCTCGCCGCCGCGGCCGCCGCGATCTTCGCGCGCGCGTGGCTGGCGCTCGCGTTCCTCGCCGCGTGGGCGCTGCTCACCGCGTCGTTCTGCGCCGGCCGCCTGCGCGGCACTTCGCGTGCCCGCTCGCACGTGATCGAGATGATGGTGACGTCGGTTCTCATCCCGCCGCTGGCCGTGTACTGGAGGCTGCGCGGGGCGCTGCGGTTCAGGGTGTGGTTCTTCTGAACCAGGTATGGCAGGTGTGATGATGGTACAGCTTCCTCAGTACGTGCAGATCGAACCGGTGGGGCAGTGCAACCTTCGCTGCCGGATGTGCTCCATCCAGTTCCGGCGGGATGGTCCGCCGCACGGCCCGCCGGCCTTCATGGACTTCGCCGACTTCACCAGGCTCGTGGACGAGTTCCAAGGCCTGCGGGAGCTGCACCTGCAGGGACTGGGCGAGCCCACCATGCACCCGCGCTTCTTCGAGATGGTGGAGTACGCCGTGGCGCGCGGGATCACGGTGAGCACCAACACGAACATGACGCTGATGACGGCGGAGCGCGCCGAGCGGTGCGTCACGAGCGGTCTGCACGGCATCCACATCTCGCTCGACGGCGCCACCGCCGAGACGTACGAGCGCATCCGTCTGCGCGCGCGCTTCGACCGCGTGGTACGCAACCTGGAGCGGCTCGTGCGGACGAAGGCGCGGCTGGGGAGCGAGCTCCCCGAGTTGCGCATCGTTCTCGTGATAATGCGCGAGAATCTCCACGAGCTTCCGGATCTCGTGCGCCTCGCGCACGGGCTGGG
Source organism: uncultured Gemmatimonadaceae bacterium (assembly GCA_964616815.1). GTDB lineage: Bacteria > Gemmatimonadota > Gemmatimonadetes > Gemmatimonadales > Gemmatimonadaceae > JADGGM01. The sequence goes on from CAZTTY010000003.1 coordinate 89,710, forward strand.
CGTGCGCAAGGTATTCGTGCAGCATCTCTGCCACGACTTCGCCGAGTCGTCGCTGCCGGGGCATTACCGGCCGATGCGCGAGTTCGTGGAGCGGGAGACGCTGCTGAACGAAGACCCCGCGCGTGTGGAGCGCTGCTTCGATCAGGCGCGCGCCGCGGCCGCGGAGCTGGGTGTGGAGCTGCGGCTCCCGCGCACCGATCCGCGCCCGCATCCGCACGGCACGCCGGGCCGTGCGCGCTGCGGCTGGCCGTGGGATGGCGCGTACGTGAGCTACCAGGGCTACGCCATGCCCTGCTGCATGATCTCCACGCCCGACCGGCTCAACTTCGGGAAGATCACCGAGCAGGGCGTGGAGGCGACGTGGAACGGCGCACGGTACGAAGCGTTCCGCGAGCGGCTGTCCTCCGACGACCCGCCCGAGGTCTGTCGATCCTGCGCGCTCTATCGGGGGATCTTCTAGGCCGCGCGGCTAGAAGATCCTCGCCCGGCCGATCGTATTCGCGTCGGTGCCGAACCAGATCGACTTCGTCGCCTGGTCGAAGGTCATGTGGCGCACCGTGCGGGCTCCGCTCTCGGCGATGGGCGTGGAGCTGAAGAATTTCTCCGTGGACGGATCGAAGCCCACCAGGATGTTGGGCTGCGGACCGGTTTCCACGAACCAGAGCCGGCCGCGGTCGTCCACTTCCATGGCGTACGGCTTCGAGCCCTTCCCGCTCGGAGCCGGCCACTCCTTCACGTCCCCGGTGGCGGGGTCGAGCCGGCCGATGGCACCGAGCGAGTAGTCCACGTACCAGACGCCATCATCGGGCGCGACCTCGATGCGACGCGGGTGCGTGCCCTCATTAGGGAGCTCGTACTCGCGCAGACGCATGGTGGCCGGATCGATCGTGGCGATCTTGTTCGTGCCGAACTCGCAGATCCACGGATGTCCCTTCGAGTCGAGCGCGATGCCGTAGGGGCGCGCCTTCGGCGTGGGAACCTCCACGAGCTGTACCTTTCCGCTCTCGGTCTCGAGCTTCCCGGCGAAGTTACCGCCCTGGACGGTGAACCAGACATTTCCCCTGCCATCGGCGATCAGCGTGTGCGGATCGCGCGCGCGCTCGTCCGGCATGGGATACTTCGTGATCTTTCCGGTGGCGGGGTCGAGCCGGCCGATGTAGCCGGCCGCGTTCCCGGCGAACCAGACGATGCCGTCGGAATCGACGATGAGATTGTGCGGGAGCGTGTTCTGCTCGATCTCGAAGCGCTCGAACTTTCCGGTGGCGGGCTCGAGGTATGCGACGTAGTTGCCGGTCTGTCCCACGAACCAGACGCGCGATCGGGCGTCCGCGAATGGGTCGCGCGGCCGGCTCCGCTCCCAGGGGACGGTCCACTCGGTGATGGCAACCGAATCGAAGACGCTCGCCGCGCTGTTCGGGAGCCGGTCTTCCACGCCGGCCGCCGGCGGCATGGTGACGGGCAGGAGCGGGAGAAGGATCGCGGCCAGGAAGGTACGAACCATGTTGCACCTCTCGAAGCGGTGATCTGCCAGGGGTCGCGCCGAATTTTTCAGCCGAACCCCGAATATCACTCCTCGTACCCCGCAGGGGGAGATGTGGCATGCGGTGCGGGCGGACGTTCGGAGATCGGCCTTCGCTCGGTCGCGCCCCGCACTGGCATTCCCCACGCCCAGCGGCCACATTCGGACCATAGGACCTTGCCGTCTCCAGGAGCGAACGATGACCAGCAGCATCCCCACCAGAGACATCTCGCCCGCCCGGGAGGCCGCCCGGCTGCGCGACACGGTGATCGGCTGGCGGCGCCACCTGCACCAGAACCCGGAGCTTTCCTTCCACGAGGAGCGCACCGCGCAGTTCGTGCACGACCGCCTCTCCGAGCTGGGCGGGCTCGAGATCTCGCGGCCCACGAAAACGAGCGTCGTGGCGCGCCTGATCGGCCTCCATCCGGGCCCCGTGATCGCCATGCGCGCCGACATGGACGCGCTCCCCATCACGGAGCTCAACGAAGTCGAATACGTATCGCGCAATCCCGGCGTGATGCACGCCTGCGGTCACGACGGGCACACTTCCATGCTCCTCGGCGCCGCCACGGTGCTGGCCGGTCTTCGCGACCGGCTGCACGGCGAGGTGCGCTTCATCTTCCAGCACGCCGAGGAGCTCTTCCCGGGCGGCGCGCAGGAGATGGTCGACGCGGGCGTGATGGACGGCGTGGACATGGTGATCGGAGCGCACCTCTGGCTTCCCATGGAATACGGGAAGGTCGGCGTGCGCGCCGGCGCGCTGATGGCGGCGCCCGACGTCTTCCGTCTGATCATCCGTGGAGCGGGCGGCCACGCAGCGCTTCCGCACGAGACGGTGGACAGCATCGCGGTCGCCGCGCAGGTGGTGACGAACCTGCAGCACATCGTCTCGCGCAACGTGGATCCGCTCGACAACGTGGTAGTCTCGGTCACGCGCTTCATGGCGGGCACCACCGACAACGTGATACCGGGGAGCGCGGAGCTCACCGGAACCGTTCGTACGTTCGGTACGCCGTGGCGCGAGCGAATCCCCGAGCTGATGGAGCGCATAGTCCGCGGCGTGACCGACGCGCACGGCGCGACATACGAGTTCACGTACGTGAACAGCTATCGCCCCGTCGTGAACGATGAGAAGGTCAGCGACTTCATGCGCGGCGTGGTGGCGGATGCGCTCGGCGCCGATGCTCTGGTGGAGGCGCCGCAGTGCATGGGCGGCGAGGACTTCTCCGCGTATCAGCAGCGTGCGCCCGGCTCGTTCTTCTTCATAGGCGCCCGTGACGAGGAGCGCGGCATAGTGCACCCGCACCACCACGAGCGCTTCGACATCGACGAGCGCGCGCTGGAGAGCGGAGTCGCGATCTTCATCACCGCTGCGCTCGACTACCTGAGTGGCGCGTCCGAACGGTGAGAGCCGGGTGAAGGCGCATCGATGGCTGGCGCTCCTGCCGGCCATCGGGATGCTGGCCGGTGTCCCGTTCGCCAATCGCGTGGAGCCCTACGTATTCGGGCTCCCGTTCCTGCTCTTCTGGATCGTGCTCTGGGTGGTCATCACCTCGGCGGTGATGGCTACGGTCTACGCCCTGGACCGTCCGACGCTCGGCGGCGACGACGCTGACGCGTCCGCCGGCCGCACCGGTGCGGGGCCGAGCGCCGGCTCCGCGGCCGGAGAGTCGCGAGGATGAGCTCGGCGCTCGCGATCATCGCGGCCACCCTCGCGGTCGCGCTCTTTCTGGGCGTGCGCGCGCGCCGGGGACGCACGATGAGCCTCGAGCAGTGGAGCGTGGGCGGGCGCGCGTTCGGCACGGTCTTCGTCTTCCTCCTCATGGCGGGGGAGATCTACACCACCTTCACCTTCCTCGGCGGCAGCGGCTGGGCGTACGGGAAGGGGGCGCCGGCGTTCTACATCCTGGGCTACGGTGCCATAGCCTACATCATCTCGTACTTCCTGCTCCCGGTGGTTTGGCGCTACGCGAAGGAGAACGACCTGGTGTCGCAGGCCGACTTCTTCGTGAGCAAGTACGGGAGCGAGTCGCTGGGGATCGTGGTGTCGCTCGTGAGCGTGGTGGCGATGATCCCCTACCTCGTACTGCAGCTCAAGGGGCTCGGGCTCATAGTCTCCGAGACATCGTACGGCAGCGTCTCGGCCACGGCGGCGATCTGGATCAGCAGCGTGGCGCTGGTGGTGTACGTGGTGATCTCCGGCGTCCACGGCTCGGCGTGGACGGCCGTGCTCAAGGACGTCATGATCCTCGTGGTGGCCGTGGCGCTCGGCGCGTACCTCCCGATCCACCATTACGGGAGCTTCCAGGGGATGTTCGAGGCGATCGATCGGGCGCGTCCCGGCTTCCTCGCTCTCCCCGACAGCGGGATGAGCTCCACCTGGTTCGTATCCACGGTGGTCCTCACGGCGCTCGGCTTCTACATGTGGCCGCACACCTTCGGCTCGGCGTACACCGCGCGCAACGAGAACGTATTCCGCAAGAATGCCGTGGTGATGCCGCTGTACCAGCTCGTGCTGCTCTTCGTGTTCTTCACCGGATTCGCGGCCATACTCACCGTGCCCGGTCTGGAGGGGAGCGACGCGGACCTCGCGCTTCTCGCCGTGTCGAAGCAGAGCTTCTCGCCGTGGGTGGTGGGCACCATCGGAGCGGCCGGCGTGCTCACCGCGCTGGTGCCGGGGTCGATGCTGCTGGTGTCGGCGTGCACCATCCTGTCGAAGAACGTGTACGCCAAGCTCGTACCATCCATCAGCGACCGCGCGGTGACGAAGCTGGCGAAGGCGCTGGTACCGGTGATCACGCTGCTCTCGGTGTACTTCGCGCTGCGCGGCGGCGAGACGCTGGTGATGCTTCTGCTCATGGGCTACAACTTCGTGACGCAGCTCTTCCCCGCGCTGGTGCTGAGCCTGGGGCGCACGCCGTACGCCACGCGCCAGGGGGCGCTGGCGGGGATACTCGCCGGCGAGGCGACCGTGGCGTACCTGACGATCACCGGCGCCACCATGGCCACGCTCTTTCCGGAGTGGCCCGAGGTGGTGCGCGATCTCAACGTGGGGATCGTGGCGCTGGTGGTGAACGTGGTGGTGCTCGGCGTGGTGACCTTCGCCACGCGCGAGCGCGCCCGCGCCGCGGTGGAGGCCGTGCCGGCGGCGGACCGGTAGGTCGTCCGCGGCGCGGGCGCCGCGTTGCCATCCCCCGCCCCCGGCCGGCCGCGCCTCAGCCGGTCCGCGCCGCCGGCGGGCTGGCGGGCGAATCGACCAGGTTGGTGCGCGCGCCGCCGCGATCGGGGAGCCGCAGTACGCGCGCGCGCCGCCCGCGGAACGGTCCGCTCAGGATGGGCGATGGCTCGCGGGGCGGGATCACCAGCACCGGCCGCGACGACGGGCGCAGCGCGGCGCGCGTGAGGCTGCCGATGCCGGTGCGCTCGCTCCCGTCGGCGCCCTGACGGCCGATCACGATGAGCCCGGCCTCCAGGCAGCCCGCCGCGGCGAGGAGCTGGTGGCGTGGATCGCCGACCGCGACGGCGATGTCGGCCATCGACGGATTGTAGCCAGCCTCCCTGACCCGCGCGCGCAGCCAGGCGTCGGCCGCATCGCGCACGGCGTGTTCGCGCTCGATCGCCCGGGCGCGGCGGTCGGCCAGGAGCTCGTCGTTCTCGTCTGGCGCATTTGCAGGCTGCGCCGCGTGGAGCCTCGAGGCGTGGTCGCCGCGATCCACCACGTGCAGCGCGGTGAGGCGCGCGTCGAGCTTGCGTGCGAGGTACACGCTCCAGGCGAGCACCCCGTCGCTGATCTCGCCGTCGTCCACGGCGGCGAAGATGGTGCGCGGCGCGGTGTGCGGCTCGCGCGCGGCGACGAGCACCGGTACGGTGGCGCCGCGCACCAGCCGGTCGGCCGTGGTGCCGAGGCGGCGGCCGGCGCCGGCCGCCGCTCGCTGGCCCGCGCGCCCGGTGACTATCACGTCCGCTCCCAGCTCCTTCGCCGCGCGCGAGAGCTGCGCGGCCGGTTCGCCGATGCGCACGTCGGCGGTGGCGCGCGGACCGGCCACGCTCGTGGCCAGCGCCATCAGGCCGCCGAGCATCGCGGATGTCCTCTCGGCGGCCACGATGTCGGGACGCATGGCGGGGCGCAGCCGCGCCAGGTACGGCGGAGTCCGCGGCTCGGGGATCACGTGGATGAGCACCAGCTCCGCGCGGGGAGCGAAGTACTCCGCCGCCCAGTGCACCGTCGCCAGCGACGGCGCACTGAAGTCGATTCCCACGAGCACGCGGTTCAATTGCATCGTTCGATCACTGAACTCCCGCCGCCCGCCCGGCATCGCCGGCGGACAGCAGACGCGCGAGCATGTCGCCGTCGTCGATGCGGCGGAGGGCGTGCCAGATCACCTGCGCCGCGCTGAGTCCACCCACGGGATTCACCGTCGGTGGCAGCAGAAACTCGAAGCCGAAGCTGCTGGCACTCACCGGCGCGTGCGTGTCGGGGTCCACCAGGCGGCCCACCGGGCTCCCGTCCACGGTGATCCAGTGGAGGCGTCCGTCGCGCCGCGTGCGCAGGGCACCGGCCGAATCGCTGATCGGCGCCGCGTGCCGCTCGCGCTCCAGCCAGCCGCGCAGCGCGCGGTGTCCCACGCGCGCGGCCTCGAGCGCGTTATCTCTCGTGGCGAAGCCGCGGAATCCCACCGCGCGACCTTCTACCCAGCCGATGGGCAGCTCGTTGCCGTGGAGGAGAAATCCTCCGTCGTCTCTTCCGTATACCGTCAATGTCATCGTCGCATCCTCGGTCCGTGTGGCGATGGCGGTGACGAGGCGAGCCGGACGAAAAAACGCCCCTTCCGCCGTGGAGCGCGGGAGGGGCGGCGAAGGTGCCGCGTTTCGTCGGATAGGCTACCGGGTCATTGCAGGCAGCGAAGCGCCGACGGGTTCCCGCGCATCTCGGTGCGGCGCGTCGTGTCGTACCACCCTTCGCCCGAACCGGGGTCTGGGGCGGCGACAGCGCGCCGCGAAGTGCGCATGGCGGATACCCGTGTGCTTCTCGAGCCCTCCATGATGAGCCTCCCACGCACGCGCGGCCTCGCGGCGCGCACACCGACGCGGCCAGCGTGCACGCCGGCGCCGCGGCGAGCGGCCTCCCGGCCGGCGCAACGCCTCGGATCCGGCCGCGCGTGTGGGTTGGAAGAGTTCATCGCTGCTCTCGTATGGTGTGAGCCGTCCGTGCAGGCCCAGCCGGGAACGCCAATATGGCCTTTCACTCCCTAAAGTCAATCAACACTGGAAACGCCGTTGGGTTCCACGAAGTCGAGCGCCACGTCCAGCGCGGGCGCCGAATGCGTGAGGGCGCCGACCGAGATGCGGTCCACCCCGGCTTCGGCCACGGCGCGCGCCGAGGCGAGCGTGATCCCGCCCGAAGCCTCCGTGAGCGCGCGTCCCGCCACCAGCGCCACGCAGTCGCGCATCTCCCCGGGTGTCATGTTGTCGAGCAGGATGACGTCCGCGCCGGCCTCGGCGGCCGAGGCCACCTGGACGGCATCGTCGCACTCCACTTCCACGCAGATCGCCTCTCCCTCCACATCCGGCGCCCGCGCCCGCGACCGGCGCACCGCCTCCGCGATGTCACCGCCGACCGCGGCCAGGTGGTTGTCCTTTATCAGCACCGCGCTCGCCAGGTCCATGCGGTGGTTCATCCCGCCGCCGCAGCGAACCGCGTACTTCTCCAGCGCGCGCAGCGTGGGCGTGGTCTTGCGCGTGTCGAGGATCCGCGCGCGCGTGCCGCGCACCGAGTCCACGTAGCGCGCCGTGAGCGTGGCCACTCCCGAAAGCCGCTGGACGAAGTTGAGCGCGATGCGCTCGGCGGAGAGCAGCGCGCGAGCCGGCCCCTCCAGCTCCAGTACCACGTCGCCGGGAGCCACTCGCGAGCCGTCCCAGGCCACCGCCCGCGACCGCACCGCCGGATCCAGCAGGTGGAAGGCGACCATCGCGAGCGGGAGGCCGGCGATCACGCCCTCCGCGCGCGCCACCATCCGAGCGGTGGCTCGTGCGCCCTCGGGAACGGTGGCGAGCGTGGTGGCGTCCTCGAAGGCGCGGTCTTCTTCGAGCGCGGCGCGCACCAGCGCTTCGGTCTCCTCGCGGCCGAGCGGAAAGTTGACGTCGCGGCCGGCGTCGGCGCTCCCGCCCGCGCCGGCGCCAGGCTTCCGGGCCTGACCGGCGATGTCGCTGCCGCCGCTCATTCGCCTATCATGGACGCGGGGACGTCGGATGCAGCGGCGGAGCCCGGCTTGGCGCCGATGGAGACCATGCGCTCTATCGATAGAAGTGCCTTCTTCGCGATCTCTTCGGGCACCGTGATCCGGTGCTGCATCTTTTCCAGCGATGCCTGGAGTTTGGGCAGCGTTGTGAGCTTCATGAACTGGCACGAAGCGCGGTCGTCGGCGGCCTGGAAGCGCTTCTCGGGGTACGCGCGCCGGAGCCGGTGCAGGATCCCCACCTCCGTGGCGACGATGAACTCCTCCGCATCGCTCTCGCGCGGCCTGCGGATCATCCCCTCCGTGGAGAGGACCTGGACGCCCGTGGGATCGATGTCGCCGGCGGACATCGCCTCCAGGAGACTGGTGGAGCAGCCGCACTCGGGATGCACCAGGAACTCCGCTTCGGGGTGCGCCGCGCGCTGCTCGGCCACCCGCTTCGGCGTGATCCCCGCGTGCACGTGGCATTCGCCCATCCACACGAACATGTTCTCTCGCCCGGTGATGCGCCGCACGTGCGTGCCGAGGAACATGTCGGGGAGGAAGAGAATCTCCCGGTCGCGCGGCACCGACTCCACCACTTCCACGGCATTGCCCGATGTGCAGCAGTAGTCGGTTTCGGCCTTCACCTCGGCCGACGTGTTGACGTAGCTCACGACCACCGCGCCGGGGTGCTCGGCCTTCCATGCGCGGAGCTGGTCGGCCGTGATGGTGTCCGCCAGGGAGCATCCGGCGCCGAGGTCGGGGAGGAGCACCGTTTTTTGGGGCGAGAGGATCGCCGCCGTCTCGGCCATGAAGTGCACGCCGCAGAAGACTATGACTTCGGCATCGGTGGCCGCGGCCTCGCGCGCGAGGCCGAGCGAATCGCCTACCACGTCGGCCACGTCCTGGACCTCCGGACGCTGGTAGTTGTGCGCGAGTATGACGGCGTCGCGCTCCCGGGCGAGCTCGCGGATGCGCGCGGCCATTTCGGCGTGGCGGAGCTGGGTATCGTCGCCGGTGGCAGAGGTGCCGTTGTGACTGATCATGGGCATGTGGTCCTGTTCAGGAATCGACGCGCGGAACGGCGCGGTCCCAGTAAATGTGTCTGCGCTCCCATTCCGCGCTTTCGCACGGGAAGTCGGAGCGGAAGTGCCCGCCGCGCGACTCCTCGCGCAGGAGCGCCGAGCGCGCGATGAGCCGCCCGGTGGCAACGAGATTCATCTCTTCCGTGGCGCCCGCGGGGAGACGCGCCTCGAGATCGTCGAGTATCGAGAGGCAGGTGCGGAGTCCGGCGGCCGAGCGCACGATGCCGGCGTGTTCCCACATCGCGGCGCGGATCGTGTTGGCGGCCACCTGCGCCGCGCCGCGGTCGTGCAGCGGCGGGACGCGCCAGTCGCGTTCGGGCGGGAGCGATGCGAGCGGCTCGCCACCCGTCATGTCGCGCGCCACCCGCTCGGCGAAGACGAGCCCTTCGAGGATGGAGTTGGACGCGAGGCGGTTGGCCCCGTGTACGCCCGTGCGCGCCACTTCGCCGCAGGCGTACAGGCGCGGGATGCTCGAGCGTCCGGCGAGGTCGGTGGTGATGCCGCCCATCGTGTAGTGCGCGGCCGGCGTGACCGGTATGCGATCGCGCCGCGGATCGATCCCGCGCGCGGTGCAGAGCGCGAAGATGCCGGGGAAGCGTTTCTCGAAGTGGTCGCCGAGCGCGGTGGCGTCGAGCCACACGCGTCCGGTGGCGCGCTGCTCGCGGAAGACCTCGCGCGCCACCACGTCGCGCGGCGCGAGCTCGGCGAGCTCGTGGCGTTCGGGCATGAAGCGGCGCCCGGCGGCATCGAGCAGCACCGCGCCTTCGCCTCGAACCGCTTCGGAGATGAGCGCCAGCGGCGTCTCCGGCGTGTCGAGCGCGGTGGGATGGAACTGGATGAATTCCATGTCGGCGAGCTGCGCGCCGGCGCGGAGCGCGAGGGCGTAGCCGTCGCCGGTGGCCACGGGCGGATTGGTGGTGTAGCGGAATACCTGGCCGGCGCCGCCGGCAGCGAGCACGGTGGCGTCGGCGATGATCTCGAGGGGGGCGCCGCGGTGGCTCACGCGGACGCCCGCGCATTCGCCGGCGTGGACGATGAGGTCCAGCGCGCGCGCCCGCTCGAGCACGGAGATCGCCTCGCTCTCACGCACCCGCTCCACGAGCGAGCGCACCACCTCGGCGCCCGTGCGGTCGCCGTTGGCGTGGACGATGCGCCGCTCCGAGTGGGCCGCCTCGCGTCCCAGGATGAAGTCGCCGGTGGGCTCCAGGTCGAAGTGCGCGCCAGCCGCACGCAGCTCCCGCACGCGCGCGGGCCCTTCGGTGACGAGTACCTCGACCGCGGCGCTGTCGCAGAGCGCCGCACCGGCGGCGATCGTATCGCGGCGGTGCAGCTCGGGCGAGTCGCCTGCGCCGAGCGCGGCGGCGATGCCGCCCTGCGCATACGCGGTGGCGCTGTCGAAGAGCGACCGCTTGGTGAGGACCACCACTTCGCCGTGCAGCGCCGCTCGCCACGCGGTGTGCAGGCCGGCGACGCCGCTCCCTATCACGAGGAAGCGCGTGCGTAGCCGCCGAACCGCGGGGGGCATCAGTCAGCGATGCGGGGCGCCAAACTCGGTATTGGTGGTGTCATGGCTGGCTCCCATTGGTAATGGTGGATGCTCGGTCGAGGGGCCGGTTGGGCAACGCCTTGGCCCATCGTTCGCGATGGGCCTCTCTCGACGACCGGCGCGCCAGTGGCGCGCATGTGCCTGAATGATAACCTCCTGCGAACGACGGGGTCAGGTGTCTTGCGGGAGGACCAGGCGGCGGCGCCGCCTGGTCCTCCACGCGTCAAAGAGCCGCCTCCGTCGTTGCGCCGCTCCCGCCGGCGCCGGCGCCGCCGGGCACGTACGCGGGTGCCGGGACGCCGGGGGGTTCGCGGTACAGCTCCGCTGGCGCCGGCCCGCGCGCCTCGAGCGATGCGAGGAAGCGCGAGACGAAGAGGAGTGTCACGAGAAGCAGTCCGGGGTAGCCGATCCCCGCCATCACGTAGGGAAGGTGAGGGTCGCCCATTCGGACCATGTTCAGGTTGAAGCTCAGGAGGCCGAGCGTGATGATGGTGCCGAAGATCCACATCCCCATGAGCCAGATCCCGGCCTCGAAGCCGCCGAGCGGGCGCGCCCAGCCCGTGGCCGGTGCGCGCACCGGGGCAGGCTCGTGGTGGACGTGGTGGTGATGGTCGTGCGCGCTCTCGCCCGCGATCCGCCTTCTGGCGCCCAGCGTGAAGAGATCGAACGCCACCAGCCCGGCGCCCACGGTGAAGACGAGGCCGAAGACCGGCACCAGGATCCGGTAGAGCGTCATGGCCGGGAAGATGTCGCCGCCGAACCAGTCGAGCCCGAGCACGCGGTAGAGGAAGATCTGCACCGTGCCGCCGAGCGCGAAGGCGAAGGTCATCCCCAGCATCCCGGTGAACACCAGCCAGAAGGCGAGCTTCCCCAGCCGCTGGTCGAAGTCGCGTGCGCCCCGCAGCGCCGGGATGGCGAAGTACGCGGCACCGATTCCCAGCATCCCGAAGGTGCCGAAGAGCGCGAGGTGCGCGTGGCTCGGCGTGATCCACGTGCCGTGCGACCAGACATTGGTGAGCGCGAAGGTCATGGTGAAGCCGAGGATGCCGGCGCCCACCTGCTCGAGCACCACCGAGCCGAGGAGGAAGTAGAACGACGGCAGGTTCACCAGCGGCTTGTTCTCGTGGTGCGCGTCGAGATAGATGTGCCAGAAGCAGAAGACGAGCGGCACCGGCTCGAGTGCGCTGAAGAGCGAGCCCCAGAACTGCCAGAACTCCGGCGTCCCGATCCAGAAGTAGTGGTGCGCGTTCCCGATCAGCCCGGAGAGCCATACGAGCACCACGCCCCAGAACACGGCGTAGCCCACCGAGCGGATGCTCGCGCCGAACATGTAGACGATGAGCGCGCCGATGAGGCTGATGTGGATGACTTCCCACACGCCTTCGACCCAGTAGTGCACCACGAACCAGCGGAAGTACTCCTGCAGGTCGATGCGGCCCACGAAGAACATCCCGAATATCCACATCGCCGCGAGCGCGGTGACGCCGATGCCGAGCCCCCAGTGGATCTCGTTCCAGTCGCGGAGCTTGGGGAAAGTGCGGAGGACTATGTACGCGAGGATGGCGAAGCCCACGAGGATGAGCACGTCGGCCACGCGCCCCGCGTCGAGGTATTCGAGCCCTTCCTGGAACCAGGGCTGCCCCTCCCACCAGCCGGCGATCCCGCGCTGTGCGAGGCCGAGTGTGAACACGTTCCAGAGCACGATCGCGATCAGCGCGTAGAAGAGCACCTTGACGAGCCAGGGCGCGGCGAGCTCGCGCTTCGAGAGCAACGGCCCCACGAACAGGATGGCGCCGATGAAGCCGCACAGGATCCAGAAGATCCCGAGGTTGAGGTGCTCCGACCGCGCCACGTTGAAGTTCAGCGTGCCCGCGAGGAGCGTGGGATCCACTCGCTGTGCCGCGATGAGGAGGCCGAACGCCACCTGAAGCAGGAAGAGCACCATCATGAGCATGAAGAAGCGCATGCTCAGCCGTTGAGTCTCATATTCGATGCGCATCACTTCCTCCCCAGCGTGCGGATGTATGCGGCTATCGCATTGCGCTGCTCCGGCGAGAGGAGCGCCGAGTAGTCGGGCATGAGGCCGGGCGCGAAGCCGGCCACCACCTTCGCGTTCGGAGCGATCATGGACTCCTCGATATAGGAGTCGTCGGCCGTCACCGAGGAGCCGTCGGCGAGCGGCACGGTCGAGCCATAGAGCCCTCCCCAGCCCGGTCCGACGAGCCTGTTCTCGCCGGTGGAGTGGCAGGCTGTGCAGCCGGTTTCATTCACGAGCTGCTCACCGGCCGCCGCGGGGTCGGCCTGTGCGCTCTCCTGCACGGAGGCGCCGCTCCCGCCGCTCCCCGGGGAGGCGGCGGCGGGAGCGCCCGCCGCGCCAGCTCCCGCCGACGCGAGCCGACCGCGCGAGGCGCGTGGATTCTCCAGCCCGTTCACCAGCGGCGTCGGCGGCCACCCCTCGGTGTTCATTTCCGACGTGTATTTCAGGAAGGCGATGAGCGCCGTGACCTCGTCTCTGGCGAGCGGCAGGTTGGGCATGTAGCTGTCCCCGCCGCCGCGGCGCTCCACGCGCTCACGCGCGCCGGGATATGCGGCGAAGTAGGCGTCGCGGCTGCTCGCCTGCGATTCCGCGGCGATGACGCTGTCGCTGAGCTGCACCTCGAGCGCTACCGCGGTGGGCCACGCTCCGGCGGAGGGAAGGAACGCCGCCAGCCAGGCCGGGCCGGCACGCTCGTACACGTCCGTTAGGTCGGGCCCGAAGTAGGCGCCGTTGCCCACGATCGTATGACATCCCATACAATTGTAGGCCTGGAAGACGCGCTTGCCTTCCACGGCGGTATGCTCCGCGAAGGTCACCTTCTCGGGTGTCGCCTGCGGCCGCGATCCGAGAAACGACAGCCCCGACAGCACGATGAAGATGATGAGCATCAGTCCGAGTACGCCGAGCGCGCGGCGGCGGGCGCGGGATTCGTCATGCTGCTTCATGTTCCACCCTCCTCGTCGGCAGCGTGCATCTCGTGCGAGAACAGGGTTCTCAGGCTGCGGATGAATACGAAGAAGACGTAGATCGCGAGCGCGAAACCCGTGACGAAGTACAGGCACCAGGCGACGCGCGACTCCGGCCAGTACTGGAAATCGCGCCAGTACGGCCACGAGAGGAGGAAGCCCGCCACACTGGCGAGCACCGACAGGGTGAGGTCCGCTTTCCGCTGTGACATCGCGCGACGCCTCCGGATATGTGGAAGGAAGGGGAGGGGAGCTGCGTCGGCCGACTTCGTGAATTGCCGTGGTGGGATGCGTCCACTATCGCGCTCGAGGGGAGCGGATGCTGTGACGGATGTCATTCGCGCCTGCCGTAGCCCCCAATCGATCCGGCGACGACACCGGATATTCCGCGCTACAGGGTGCGACAGCTCCCCGTTCCGGATGCGGAAGGATCACGCCCCGCCGCGCAGAGCCCTCGCGGCCGCCGGCGTTTCGGCCGGAGATGCACACCACCCGCATGCTTCTTGCGCGACGCTCCCGCTCACGCAGGAGGCGTCATGTTACGTGGAGCGATGAAAGCGCTCTCGCGCTGGCCGGTCGCGCGCCAGATCGCGGGAGCGGGGATGGGAAGCGCGGCCGTCAGCGATCGTACGCTCGCGCTGCATTCGCGCGTTCACGGCGCGACCACCGTGGCGAGTGTGTGCCCCTATTGCGCCGTGGGCTGTGGCACGCTGGTGCGCGTGAAGGACGGCGAGGTGGTGGACATCGAGGGGAACCCGGAGAGCCCGGTGAACCAGGGCACGCTCTGCCCCAAGGGCTCGGGGATCTTCCAGTACACCGTCAACCCCGATCGCGTCACCCACGCGCTGTATCGCCGCCCCCACGGCCGCGAATGGGAGCGGGTGGAGCTCGACTGGGCGATGGACCGGATCGCCACCCTGGTACGCGATACGCGCGACCGCACTTTCATCGAACGCGATGACGACGGCAACCCGGTGAATCACACTGAAGGGATCGGCTTCCTGGGCGGTGCCGCGCTCGACAACGAAGAGAACTACCTGATAAAGAAACTCTGCATCGGCGCGGGCATCGTTTTCGTAGAGAACCAGGCGCGCATATGACACAGCGCCACCGTCCCCGGTCTGGGGACGCCGCTGGGAAGAGGAGGGGCCAGCAGCTTCCTCCGCGATCTCGCCAACAGCGACTGCATCCTGATCATGGGTTCGAATTTCGCCGAGTGCCACCCGGTGGGGTTCCGCTTCGTGATGCGGGCGCGCGAGAAGGGAGCGGAGGTGATCCACGTGGACCCGCGCTTCAGCCGCACATCGGCGTGCGCCACGCAGTACGCGCAGATCCGCGCGGGCACCGACATCGCCTTCCTCGGCGCTCTCATCAACGTCGTGCTGAGCAGCGAGCGGTGGAAAACCGATCCGTTCTTTCACGAGTACGTGTCGCACTTCACCAACGCGGCCACGCTCATCGAGCGCGACTTCAGGGACGTGTCGGAGCTCAGCGGCTATTTCTCGGGGTGGGAGGACGGCTTCTACTGCCCCGATAGCTGGCAGTACGAGGGGACGCAGCGCGTGGTGCACATGAACTCGGACTACGAAGATCTGTGCAAGGTGATGTCGTCGGAGACCCACAGCCTCCACGGCGGCCGCACGGTGGGCGGACCTCCGCCGCGCGATCCGTCGCTGCGCGATCCGCGCTGCGTCCTGCGGGTGATGGAGCGCCACTTCGCGGCGTACACGCCCGAAGCCGCGGCCGAGATCTGCGGCGTGAGCGCCGAGCAGATCAGGCACATAGCGGAGACCATGCTGGCCAACTCGGGGCGCGACCGCACCTGCAACATCGCGTACGCGCTGGGGTGGACGCAGCACACCACCGGTCCGCAGATCATCGCCACCGCCGCCATCCTCCAGCTCCTGCTCGGCAACATCGGCCGCCCGGGCGGCGGTATCCAGGCGCTGCGCGGGCACGCCACCATTCAGGGCTCCACCGACATCCCCACGCTCTACGACATACTGCCCGGCTACCTGCACATGCCCACCCATCTCCCCACTCACGAATCGCTCGACTCCTACGTGGCCAACGAGGGCGGCTCGGCCGGGCAGTGGTCTTACACGCGCGAGTACATGGTGTCGCTGCTCAAGGCGTATTTCGGCGACGCGGCCACGCCGGAGAACGACTTCGCGTACGACTACCTCCCCCGCATAACGGGCGACCACTCGCACTTCCCGATGTTCGTGGCGATGCACGAGAAGCGGATGGAGGGACTCGTGCTGATGGGTCAGAACCCGGTGGTGGGCGGCCCCAACTCCGGATACGCGCTCGACGGGATGCGCGCGCTCCGCTGGCTGGTGGTGCGCGACATCTTCCCCATCGAGAGCGCCGTGGTGTGGCGCGAGCGCCCGGAAGAGTGCGCCACGGAGGTGTTCCTCCTCCCCGCAGCCACCGTGGTGGAGAAGGACGGTTCCTTCACCAATACCAACCGCGTGGTCCAGTGGCACGACAAGGCCGTGGAGCCGCGCGAGGATGTGCGCTCCGATGCCTGGTTCGTGCACCACCTCTGGCTGCGGCTGAAAGGCCTCTACGCCGCTTCCACCGAGGTGCGCGACCGTCCGATCCAGGCGCTCACCTGGGACTATCCCGGCGTCGGGATCCACGAAGATCCCGACCTCGATGCCGTCCTGCGCGAGGTCAACGGCTACTACACCGAGCCGGGGCCCGGCGGAGAGCGGATCCAGGTGCGCGGTTTCGCCGACCTCGCCGCCGACGGCTCCACCGCCTGTGGCTGCTGGCTGTACAGTGGCATACACCCGGGCGTGAACCTCGCCGCGAAGCGCGAGGGCGACGACTACCTCGCGCCCAACTGGGGCTTCTCCTGGCCGGCGAACGTGCGGCTGCTCTACAACCGTGCGTCGGCGGACTCGCGAGGGCGGCCCTGGTCGGAGAGAAAGCGCTACGTGTGGTGGGACGAGAGCCTCGCCCGCTGGACGGGCGTGGACGTCCCCGACTTCCCGGCGGGCAAGCGCCCCGACGACCCCGGCGATCCGGAGGCGGGAGGGATGGCCGCGGTCTCCGGCGACTCGCCCTTCCTGATGAAGCCCGACGGCAAGGGGTGGCTCTTCTTCCCGTTCGGGATGAAGGACGGCCCGCTTCCCACTCACTACGAGCCGTGGGAGACTCCCGTGCGCAGCGCGCTGCACGCGGACCCGCAGCGCAACCCGCTCACGAAGGTTTGGCGCGTGCCGGGCAACGCCTACAACGGAGTCGACGACCCGAAGTATCCGTACGTGCTCACCACTTTCCGCCTGACCGAGCACCACACGGCGGGCGGCATGACGCGCTGGAATAGCTGGCTCTCGGAGTTGCAGCCCGGTGCGTTCGTGGAGGTGAGCCCCGAGCTCGCCGAGTCGCTGGACATAGCGCATCTCGGCTGGGTCACGCTCAGCACGGCGCGCGGCGAGGCGGAAGCGCGCGCGCTCGTGACGCGCCGCATCCGCCCGCTCACGGTGAAGGGGAGGACCATCCACCAGATAGGGATCCCCTGGCACTTCGGGAGCGAAGGACTCGTCGTGGGAGACGCCGCCAACCTGCTCGCGTCGATGGTGGCCGACCCCAACGTGTCGATCCACGAGGCGAAGGCCTTCACCTGCAACATCCGCCCGGGACGGCGATAGTCATGGAAGAGACCGGACATCTCCCCGGCACCGCCGCGCCGCGCGGCGAGATCCAGGAACGAGCCGGAGCCGGCGGCGCGCCCGATCGTTCGGGCTGCCCGCCCCCTCGGCAGGAGGCCGAGCTCACCGCGGGAACGAGCATCACGCCGGGGCGCGCGTACGGCTTTTTCACCGACACCACTCTGTGCATCGGCTGCAAGGCGTGCCAGGTGGCGTGCAAACAGTGGAATAACCTTCCCGCCAGCGACATGCGGCTGAGCGGCGACTCCTACGACAACACGCGCCGGCTCTCGGCCACCACCTGGCGCCACGTGGCGTTCATCGAGCAGTTCGATGAGAGTCGCTTCGAGGGACTCGAAGCCCCGCCGGTGGACGAGGCGAAGCTCCCGCGCCGGAGCGCCACGGAGCTGGGCGAGAACCTCCCCGCGGAGTTCGAGCCGTGGGGGAATCTCACCACGAGCGAGCAGTGGGCGCGGCCGGGCCAGCGCTGGATCTTCATGTCGGACGTGTGCAAGCACTGCCGCGATGCGCCGTGCCTCGAGGCGTGCCCCACTGGTTCCATCATCCGCACGGAGTTCGACAGTGTGTACGTGCAGCAGGATGTCTGCAACGGCTGCGGCTACTGCGTGTCGGCGTGTCCCTTCGGCGTGGTGGATGTGGATCGCGAGGGCGACGGGAAGGCGCACAAGTGCACGCTCTGCTACGACCGTCTGAAGGACGGGATGGAGCCGGCGTGCGCGAAGGCGTGCCCCACCGATTCGATCCGGTTCGGTCCGGTGGACGAGCTGCTGGAGCTCGCACGCGAGCGCGTGGCCGGCCTCCGCGCTCGGGGGATTCCCGCGTATCTGTACGGAAGCGATGGGATACTCGAGGAGGAGTGCGACACGACCCGGCTGGATGGTCTCAACTGCTTTTTCCTGCTCATCGACCGCCCGGAGGTCTACAACCTTCCGCCCGTGCCGCGTCGGCCGTCGTCGGAGACGGGCCCGGGTCTGGTGAGCGCCGCGATCGCGGCCGGCGGGCTCGTGGCGGCGGCGATGCTCGCGTTCGCCGGAGCGCGCGGCGAGTGAGGGCGAGCCCGCCGGCCCCACCGGTGAAGGAGTCCACGTGGGAGTGGTACATCCCGATCTATCTGTGGAGCGGCGGCATCTCGGCCGGCTCCTGGCTCGCGGCGACCGCCGAGGACTTCGCCGGCGAGGGCGACCCCGATCTGATCCGCGCGGCGCGCTACGTCGCGGCCGGCGGCGTAGCGCTGGGCACGGTCCTGCTGGTCGTCGATCTGGGGCGGCCGGATCGCTTTCTCAACATGCTGCGCATCGTGCGTCCGCGCTCCACGATGAGCCTCGGTTCCTGGGGGCTCACGGCCTTCGGCGCGTGCAGCGGAGCGGCAGCGCTTCTGCAGGCGCTGGACGACGGCGTGCTCGGTCGTCGAGCCGTGTTCACTCGCCTTTCGCGCGGCCCGGGCAGCCGGGCCATGCACGCGCTCGGGCTTCTGCCGGCGCTCTTCGTGGGCAGCTACACGGGCGTGCTGCTCGGCACCACGAACGCCCCGAGCTGGGCGCGGCGCGTGAGGCTGCTCGGCCCGCTGTTCATCGCGTCGGGTGTGTCCGCCGGGCTCTCGGCGGTCTCGCTCGCACTCGTGGCGGGAGGCCGGGGCGGGGGCCGTCGCCGGAGGAGGAAGGCGGGGGAGGGTGCGGGAGCGCGCCGCCGCCTCGCGCGCGCCGAGTTCGCGGCGCTGGCCGCGGAGCTGGGGCTCGCGCTGCTCAACCGCCGGCGTGTGCGCGCTCTTCCTTCGGGACGCGCCGAAGGACTCGCCCGCAGAACGGCCCACGCGCTCACGCTCGGCGCCGGGATGGCGGTGCCGCTCGCGGCGCAGCTCTGGAGCTCGATGTCGGGCGAGCGTTCGCGCGTCACGACACCTGCCGCGCTTCTCACGCTGGCGGGTGGACTCGCGCTCCGTTTTCTGACAGTGGCCGAAGGCAAGCGTTCAGCGCGCACCCCGGACGACACGTGGGCGTTCACCGGCGGCAGGCCCGGCGCGCGAGCGGGAGCGGGGTTGGCCGTGAGGGCGGGACTGGCCGCGGAGACGGGGGCAGGGGCTGGGGCAGGGGCAGGGGCGGACGGCGAGCGTGGCGATGGCCGGGGTGCGCTGCGCGGCCGGAAGCGGCGGCCGCGAATCGCGCGCGGCGAGCTTCAGGGGGTAATCACGATCGTGCAGGAGGATCGCATTCGCGTGATGGATAGGGCGGGGCGCGGCTATCTCCTGACGGTACGGAAGGGACGCGCCAGGCAGCGGGATCTGGAGCGGTGGCGCGACGAGCGGGTACCCGTCGTACTTCGCTACCGCGGTACTCCGGAAGTACACGCCAGGGTGTACGAGATCGCGCCTCGTCGCGGGTGTTGCGTCACGCATCCGGTTACGGTATATTGATATGCGACTTACCGCACACAGTGTGTGGACACGTTCCGAGCGATACGTCTGGGGGCCTGCTCTTCGCAACGGCCCCCGTTTTGTGTCTGCTCGCGTTGCACACGGCGATCACGGATTCTCGTGGCGGCCGTTGGAACGAGCCTATCGTGAGGGCGTTCGTCACGAGTAACTCTGTAGTCGGTAGGTACGGGATCACCGGACTCCGACCATACAGCTAGATCAGGAGTCAGGAAATGCGTACCACCGGTACAGTCAAGTGGTTCAACGATGCCAAGGGCTTCGGCTTCATCACGCCGGAGGACGGGCAGAAGGACTGCTTCGTGCATCACTCGGCCATCCAGGGAAGCGGGTTCAGGTCGCTCGCCGAGGGTGATCGCGTGGAGTTCGAGATCGTCCAGGGTCAGAAGGGTCCGGCCGCGGAGAACGTCACCAAGCTTTGATGATCGTTGGCGCCCCAGTGCGCCGAGATGACCGCGTGTACGGCCGGCTCGACTCTCGTCGAGCCGGCCGTACACGTTTGCCTGGCTGTGCATGACCCGGAACGTTTTGTTCCAATCAAGTTCGCGCCCCCGCGGGGGCAACCTTTATCAAACAGGAACAGGAGTCGAGACGACATGGTGGAAGTCCAGATCGCAGAGGGTGACAGGCTGGATCGGGCGCTCAAGGTCTTCAAGCGGAAGATGCAGCGCTCGGGAATTCTGAAGGACCTGCGTCGCAAGCGGCATTACGTGAAACCCAGCGAGGCCCGCGCGCTCAAGGCAGCCGCGGCACGGCGCCGCCGCCGCACGGCCGCGCGCCGCTCGCGTTCGATTTGACACACGAAGGGAGTGGCGCGCATCCGACATTTCCCGGTCGGTTCTGGTGATGCACTGCCGCAACGCAACAAGTTGCAATGATGTAAGACGGTAAAAGACAACAGGTTAGGTGGGCACATGGTGGCCCGGGTCCGGGCGCGCGGATTGCAAGGTCTGCCGTGCCGTTCCCTCCGGCGGCGCGGCGTGGGTTGGCAGGTCGCCGGATGGCTGGTGCTGTATCCCTGCGCGACGACGCGCAACGGTCAACGATGGCCGCGTCAGCATTGGATCCGAGGTCTGTCCTTTGGGAGTAGTGCCTGCGCCGTTGGTCTTTTTCTGGACGCTGCTGGGCGCCGCGGTCGGCGCTCTGGCTGCCGCATTGATCGCGCGCAGCCAGTTCGTCGGCGCGCGACGCGATTATCGAGCGCGGCTCGAACGCAAGGAGCGCGCGCTCGCGCAGTTGACGAAGGAGCTGGATGAAGACCGCTCCGACTTCGTCCAGCGGTCCGACGACTACCATCGCCAGCTCGCCGCGCTCGAGCGGACGCGCGCCTCGCTCGGCGCCGAGCTCGAGGAAGCCCGCCGCGCGGCCACGATGCTGCAGAACGACCTGGATACGCTTCGCATCTCCGCGCGCGAGTCCGAATCCAGGCTGTCCGCCGCGCTCGATGCCGCCCGCTCGGAGGCAGCCGCCAGGCGCAGCGGCGCGGCTGAGGAGCTCACGGTGGCGCTGGCGGCGGCCGAGCGCGCGCGCGGCGAGCTCTCGCGCAGGATCGCCGCGCTCGAAGCCGACTGTTCCCGCCTCGAGAGCGACCTGGGGGCCGCGCGCCGCGCGACTTCCGAACGACAGGAATCGCTTCGCTCCATCCTCGTCACACTGAGGGAGCAGTACGCCCTCGCCACCTCCGAGCGCGAGATGCTCTCGCACGAGCTCGAAGCGGAGCGCGCGCGCGCCGTGTCGACGGAGGCGGCGCTCCGGAGCGCGCGCGAGGAGTACTCCGCGCGACTCGACGCCGAGCATCGCGAATCGATGGAGATGATCGCGCGGATGTGGAAGTACGTGCACGAGCTCACGCGCGCGCGCTCCGCGGATCTCGCTCCGGCGGCGGAGGCGAAGGAGGCGGCTCCCACCAGTCCGGAGCCGCTCACCCCCGGTGGTCGATCGCTGACAGCCGACCGCGAACCGATCACGTCGGTGCGCGAACCGCTCACGACTGACCGTGAAGTGGCGACCGCCCGTGCGCCCAGCCTGGCCGACCGTTGCGCCGCCGAGGAGTACGACATCGAGCGGGCGCTCGACGAAGCGCTCTCCCCGGTGCCGGCCGACCAGCCGGCGTCGGAGGCGGCCACCTCGCCGGGAGCCCGGAGCGGCTGGCGTTCGGTGCCGCCCCTTTCCGAGTCGTCTACTCGCGTGCGCCGGCCCGTCTCGGCGATGCGGCGCGGCGACGACGTGCTGGTGGTGTGCGACGATGGCTCCGTCTGGATGCGCCGCCCCACCGGCTGGACCGAGGAGCCCCCCATTCCAGGCTCGACGACGGGACCGGCGGGACCGGGCTAGTGAGGTAGACGTTCGGAGAGCCGCGTGGCTGGCGGGACATCTACCTCGATGGCCTGACCCCGCCGGCGGTTCCGGGGTAGTATTGGAGATGGCTGCCATTCGCAGCGCTCTCCTTCTTCACGCTCACCACTACGGCAAATGGCTCGCTTTCCGCAAATGGCCCGCTCCAACCCGGCTCTCCGGGAATCCGTTTTCCGCGATGCGCACGCCGAGAGCTACGCCGCGAGGATGACGGTTTCGGGCACGGTGCTCAAGGCCATCGTGCTCATAGCGCTGACTACATTCTCCGCCGCCTGGGTCTGGCAGGCCACGCTGCGCAATCCCGGCATCGTCGGCATGGCGGTGATGATCGGCGCGTTCGGCGGTCTGGTGGCAGCCTTCGTGGCGATCTTCAAGCCGCACACGGCTCCCATAGTCGCCCCGCTCTACGCCGTGCTCGAGGGGCTCGCGCTCGGCGCCATCTCGGCCATCTACAACGCGCAGTATCACGGGCTGCCGGCGATGGCTGTGGGGCTCACGTTGATGGTGGCGCTCGGGATGCTCCTCGCGTATCAGACGGGCCTCATCCGCGCCACCGACACGTTCCGGCGCGTGATCATCTCGGCCACCTTCGGGATCATGATGTTCTACCTGATCTCGATCGGTCTGAGCTTCTTCGGGATCGGGATGCCGCTCATCAACGACGCCGGCCCTCTGGGTATCGGCCTCAGCGTGGTGTTCACCGCCGTCGCCGCTCTCAACCTGGTGCTGGACTTCGACCTCATCGAGCGCGGCGCCGCACAGGGCGCCCCGAAATACATGGAGTGGTACGGCGGCTTCGCCCTCCTCGTCACGCTGGTGTGGCTCTACCTCGAAATCCTGAGGCTTCTCGGCAAGATGCGCAGGTGAACTACAAAAGGGAGAACTGCCCCTCTCGGCAGTTCTCCCTTTTGTAGTTCCTCAATCCACGATGATCTCGGAGTGGCCGTCGGTGCCGGAGCTCTTGAGGAGAAAAACCAGAGGGACGGAGAGCGCGAAGAGGAGAGTAACGAGGAGGAAGACGTGGTTGTACGCCAGCGTCGCGGCCTGGCGGGTGACGCGGAGGTCGAGGATAGCGAGGGCGCGCTGCGTTGCAGCGAGGGCATCGAGGCCGCGCGCGCGCATCGCGGCGGCGGTCATCTGAAGGAAGTGTTGGGCCTGCAGGAGCTGCGTGGTCCCCATGTGCGTCACCAGCTCGGCCCTGTAGGCGGCCGTGTGCGTGGTGAGCTGCGTCGCCGCCACGGCGATCCCCACGCTTCCGAACACCTGCCGCACCACGTTGTACAGGCCGGTTGCCGCGGTCATCTTCGGCCTGGGGATCGTGGCCAGCGCCGCGGTGCTCAGCGCCACGAAAATCAGACTGAAGCCCACGCCCTGCCACATCTGGGGGAAGAAGATGTCCCAGAAGCCCATGTCCGTGGTGAGGCGGCCGAGCGCCCAGAACGAATACGCGCTCACCACGAGCCCCAGTCCCACCAGGAAGCGCGGCCCGAGCTTGTTGTAGAACCGTCCGCCGATGGGCATCACCACCGCCATCGCGAGGCTGCGCGGCATGAGCGCCAGCCCCGAGAGCATCGCCGAATAGCCGAGCAGATTCTGGAGGAAGAGCGGCAGCAGGAAGAGCGATCCGTAGAGCCCCATCCCGAGCACGCCGCCTATCGCGGTGGCCGATGCGAACGATGAGTTGCGCAGGATGCGAAGGTCCACCGCGGGCCGCCGCGCCGTGAGCTCGCGCCAGATGAAGAAGATGAGCCCCGCGCCCGCGATCACGGCGAGCGTGACGATGAACGACGATGAGAACCAGTCCTCGCGCTCCCCCTGCTCGAGCATGAGCTGCAGCGAGCCGAGTCCGATGGTCATGAGCGCGAGCCCGAGCCAGTCGATCTCGCCCTTCTCGCGAACCAGGTACGGTGGATCGTGGATGAAGCGGCTCACGAGGAGCAGATTGATGATCCCGATCGGAACGTTGACGTAGAAGATCCATGGCCACGAGTACTGGTCGGTGAGCCAGCCGCCGAGTGTGGGGCCGATCGCCGGGGCGAGCACCACGCCCATCCCGTACACGCCCATCGCCACGCCCTGTTCCTCCACCGGGAACGTTTCCCGCAGTATCGCCTGCGACACGGTGATCAGCACGCCCCCGCCGAGCCCCTGGACGATGCGGAACACCACGATGAGAGGGAGGCTTCGCGCGGCGCCGCAGGCCATGGATGCGCCGGTGAAGGCGAGGACGCTCAGCATGTAAACGCGCTTGCGGCCGAAGCGGGCCGCGAGCAGCGCGATGATGGGCATGATGATCACGTTGGCCAGGATGTAGCCGGTGATCACCCAGGTGATCTGTTCGACGGTGGCGCCGAGCGAGCCGCTCATGTCGGGGAGCGCCACGTTGACGATGCTCGAGTCGAGTACGGCCATGATGGTGCCGGTCATCACGGTGCCGGCCACCACCCACTTGTTCGGGGCGCTATCGTTCACCTTGTCTCATAGCTCCTTATCCGATGGAGGCGCCATGCCGGGCGTGACGTCGAAATGAAGTGGTCGTGGAAGCTGGGACGCTTCGCGGGGATCGAGGTTCGTGTACATGCCACGTTCCTCATCCTGCTCGCCTGGGTGGCGCTCGCCAGCTACCAGCTTCACGGAACCGCGCGCGATGCGGTGGACGGTGTCGTATTCATACTCGCCGTCTTCGCGTCGGTGATCTTCCACGAGTACGGGCACGCGCTCACCGCGAGGCGCTTCGGTATCTCCACCAGGGCGATCACCCTCCTGCCGATAGGCGGGGTGGCGCAGCTCGAGCGGATCCCGAAGGAGCCGCGGCGGGAGCTCGCCATAGCGATCGCCGGGCCGGCGGTCACGGTCGCGATCGTGGTGCTGCTCTACCTGGCACTCGTCGCCACGGGGCTCCCCACCGGGCCGGGCGTTCTCTTTCGCGAGGACGCGCCGCTCCTCTCGCGGCTCATGTGGGTCAACGTTCTGCTCGCGCTGTTCAACGCCATCCCCGCCTTCCCTATGGATGGGGGGCGCGTACTGCGCGCCGCGCTCGCGACCCGGATGCCTCACGTGCGCGCCACCCGCATAGCCG
Organism: uncultured Gemmatimonadaceae bacterium; assembly: GCA_964616815.1. GTDB lineage: Bacteria > Gemmatimonadota > Gemmatimonadetes > Gemmatimonadales > Gemmatimonadaceae > JADGGM01. The sequence goes on from CAZTTY010000003.1 coordinate 114,626, forward strand.
CCGAAGTGGGGAAGGGCTTCGCGCTGCTCTTCGGCATCGTCGGGCTCTTCGTCATCGGCGATCCATGGCTCGTGCTGATCGCCCTCTTCGTCTGGCTGGGCGCGGCGGGCGAGGCGTCGATGGCGCAGCAGAACAGCGTCTTCGAGGGGGTCCGCGTGGAGCGCGTGATGATCCGCGACGTGCGCACGCTCGTCCCCGACGATCCGCTCTCGCGCGCAGTGGATGAGGTGCTGGCCGGCTTCCAGCAGGATTTCCCCGTCGTGCAGAACGGCGACGTGGTGGGCGTGCTCACCCGGAACGACCTCATGAAGGCGCTCGCCGCGCACGGAGCCGAAAGCAGAGTCGGCGACGCGATGGACCGTGCCTTCGCCGTGACCGATCCGCACGAGGAGCTGGAAGACGCCTTCGCCCGGCTGCGAAGCTGTCGCTGCAAAACGCTGCCAGTCGTTCGCGGTCGTGAGCTGGTTGGTGTGCTCACGACCGAGAACGTTGGCGAATTCATGATGATTCAGTCGGCGATGCGCGCGGACGAAGTGTAGTTGCGAGCCGTGGCGGCGCCGCGCCGGTCGGTCATGCCGCCGAGATCGATCGCTCGGCCGACTGTGTGTCGGTCTTCCTGGAGAGTAGCGCGTCGAGGCTGAAGCTGCCGGCGCCGAAGGCGGCGAAGAACAGGAAGATGAAGCAGAGGAGCACCGGCGTCTCGCCGCCGTTCTGCACGGGCCAGAAGGCGCGCGGGAAGTGTGCCTGGAAGAAGGCCACCGCCATCTCGCCGGACAGGATGAACGCCGCAGGCTTGGTGAAGAGGCCCACGAGTACGAGCAGCGCGACGAATGTCTCCAGGATGCCCGCGAGCCCCATCTGCGACATCAGCGGAACGGTACCGCCGTCAGGTCCCACTCCGCCGAGCAGGCCGAAGAGCTTCTGAACACCGTGCTGCATCATGACGGCCGCGGCGACTATCCTGAGGAGAGCGAGCGGCAGGCGCTGGTAGAGCGGTGCTTGCATGGTCGGGCTCCGTGGAGGGTCCGGAATACACGGTCAGACCCACTGCGAAACCCGGGCCGGCCGCCTCTCATCCTCTACGCGTGTCCCCATCCCGATCGCTGTGCGCGAGCCCCAGCTTACGGCAGAGTCTGCCTAGCTCCTCCTGCTCGCTCGGCGAAAGCGCGCTCATCGCCCGGGCCACCCGCTCGACGTGCGTCGGGATCAGCCGCTGGATCAGCCGGCGCCCGCGCGCGGTGAGGTTCACCACGTGCGCGCGCCCGTCGTTCGGATCGCGCGTGCGTCGCACGAGTCCGTCGCGCTCGAGGTTGGCGATCACGGTGGTGAGGTTGCTGCTGCTCCTGAATAGCTTCGCCGAAAGCTGGCCGGGCGAGAGGGCGCCGAGGTGGTACAGGGCGTCGAGCACCCCGAACTGGCTCTCCGTGAGCCGCTCCTCGACGAGCAGCGCAGTCGAGAGCCCGCCCGATGTGGACGATGTCGCGCGCTTCAGCTTCAGGTAGGCATCGAGCGCACGAAGCTGGCGCCGCGTGCCGCGGTAATTGGTACCCACTGGCTTCCGTTGTGAGAGATCCGACGCTCGGCTCGCGACGGCCGGCTTCACTCCCCCGCGGCCGTCGGGGCCCTGAACTGTGGGCGAATCGCCCATCATAACGACAGATGAGCGCGGATTTCGTTTCAGCGGAGCCAGTCGTCCAGCCGCTGCACCACGAACTCGTCGTCGTTCATCCACGGATAGGCGGCGATCACACGGTCGATCTCGGCCGCCTGGCCGGGCGAGAGGCGCTCGTCCGGGTCGAGGCACCAGGTGCCCTCGAGGAGGCCCTGCCGGCGCAGGATCTCGTGGATGCCGGGTATGCAGCCGGCGAAGTCGTGACGAACGTCGAAGATGGCGCCGTTGGCGTCGGTGATCCGCGCGGCGCGGGTGAGCCACTCGGCGTCGAGCTTGCGATTTTCGCGCACGGCCGCGATCTCGTCGAGCAGCTTCACGGCCTTGCTCGTCCAGCAGGCCCAGTGGCCCAGGAGTCCGCCCACGATGCGAGGCGTGAGCTCGGGCGTCCCGTCGGGGTGGAGCGTGATCACGCCGTCGGGCCCCTGGCTCGGGCGGGCGCGTGAGCTCCCTCCCACGGAGGCCGGGAAGTGCGCGAGAAGGTCGAGGACGATGTTGTCGTCGTTGCCGGTGTAGAGGGCCACGTCGCGGCGGCCGGAGTCGGCGACGGCGCGTATCACATCGAGCGTGCGATAGCGGTCGAAGGGCGCGATCTTGATCGCGACGAGCCGGTAGATATCGGCCAGCCTGCGCCAGAAGTCGTAGCCGAGCACGCGGCCGCCCACCGCGGGCTGCAGGTAGAAGCCGATGATGGGAATCGTTGCCGCCACCTCGCGGCAGTGGCGGAGCAGCTCGTCTTCACTCGCAGCGTCCCAGCCGGAGAGGCTGAGCAGCGCCGCATCGTAGTCGAGCTCGCGCGCGAGCTCCGCTTCGCGTACCGCCTGCGCGGTGGGACCGCACACGCCGGCGATCAGCGCGAACGGGCGGTCGCCGCCGGGCCCGGGTTCATCCCTGGCCACCTCGGCGGCGAGCTCCAGCACCGGGGCCAGTAGACCGTGGCGCGGATCGCGGATGGCGAACTGCGTAGTGTGCACGCCGACGGCGATGCCGCCGGCTCCGGCGGCCATATAATAGCGTGTCAGCGCGCGCTGACGCCGCTCGTCGAGTCTGCGGCGGCGGTCGAGCGCCAGCGGGTGCGCGGGGATGACCTGGCCGACGAGCAGATGCTCGCGCAGCCGCTCGAGCTCAGAATCGTCCACCACGCTCCTGGAAGTGGGTGGGCTTGTCGAGGAGCGGGCGCCCGCGCTGGATCCAGTCGGCGATCCATACCATCATCTGACCCACCGATACGCCGGGTTCGCCCAGGAGCTCCGCCATCTTCCCGGCGTTGGCGAGCAGCGCATCGTCACTTTCCACTCCTTCGATGACGGCGGGTTTGCCGAGCACGTTGCCGAAGTAGTCGGCTACCGAGCGCGTGGGGAGGGTCTGCGTGCCCGTGACGTTCAGCACGAACGGCGGCGAGCCGGCGTGCGGCAGGCACTCGATCGCGCGCGCGCACGCGTCGCCCTGCCAGATGACGTTGAAGTAGCCCATGCTCACATCCACCGGCTCGCCGCGGTGCACGTTGCGCGCGATGTCCACCAGTACGCCGTAGCGCAGCTCCGCCGCGTAGTTGAGGCGAACGATGGCGATGGACGTGTGAGCGCGCTCGGAATGCCAGGTGAGGATGCGCTCCCGCGCGAGGCAGGAAGCCGCGTACTCGCCCACCGGCGCCGGCGGCTCCTCTTCCGTGGCACCGCCGGTGGCCGCGGGCACGTATGGATAGATGTTGCCGGTGGAGAAGGCGACGATGCGCGACTCCGCGTAGCGCTCCGCGACGATGGACGGGACGACGGCGTTCATCATCCACGTGGCGCCGGGCGCGTCGCTCGTGCCGAACTTCTGTCCGGCCATGAAGATCACGTTCGGCGCGTCGGGGAGCGCCGCGACCGCGTCGCGATCGGTGAGGTCGCAGCGGACGGTGTCGACACTCGCCGCGCGCAGCCGGTGCGCGGCCCCCTCGTTCGTGAAGCGCGACACCGCGATCACGCGACTCGCCGGCCGCACCTTGTCGAGCGCCCGCCGCGCCATGGTCGCGAGCGTGGGGCCCATCTTCCCGCCCGCGCCGAGCACAATGATGTCGCCCTCGGTGCGCTCGAGAGTCTCGAACACTCCGTCGGTGGGCTCGGAGAGCAGTCGCTCGAGCTCCTCCTCCGAATTCGGCGGCGGCGCGCCCATGGTCATGCCGGACTGGGACTGGAGTTTCGTGCGACGGAGCATGGGAGGGAGGGAAAGAGGAAGCAGAAGGCAGAAAGCGGACAGCAGTGAACGGCCTCGCAGGGAGGGGAGGGCCCTCCCTACGAGCCGTTACCGCCGTCTGCCGTCTGCTTCCCGCTTTCTTCGGCCGTTCTCTTCACCCTCCGCACCATCGCGTTCAGGCCCGCTTCACGGGAGCCGAGTCCGATGTCGTTCATCATGCGGCGCGCCATGTCGGAAGGGAGGGAGAGGGCGACGGAAGGGGGCTGGTCGTTGACCGCGGAAAAGAGGATCGCGAGGAAGGCGGCGATCGTTGGCGACTCGCGGATGTTGACGTCGGCGAAGAAGTGGAGTTTGCCGTCGCGGATCTCGGGGATGATGTCCACGCGCGTCTGGCATTCCGCGATCTCGAAATTCGAGCGGTCGATCGCCGCGTAGCGCGGAGGGAGCGGCTCGAGCTTCCTGGCGTAGGATACGAGCGCCTGCATTTTCTCCTCGCGTCCCATCGCGCGAAAGTGCCGGAGGACGCGCTCGATGCTCGGCGGAAGGGTCTCGGTGGCGGATTCTTCTGGCATGGATGCGGTGTGCGCGTGAAGTGTCGCTTGCGGTTTGCGTAATATAGTAAAGCGGGTGGCATGGTCATCCCCGCTTTCGCGGGAGTGGCCATGCAGCGGGTATGACGTTGCCGCGACGCAAAGCCTGACCTCGCCTATACGTTGCTAACCATCGGCTTTCCTGAGATCTTGCCTCCAGGCGGCGCCGTGGGGGCGCGCCGGTAATCATGCAACACGATGCAAGGAGCGAGTGATGCCGACACGGAAGGCGAGCGCCGTCTGGGAGGGCGGGCTGAAGACCGGGAAGGGGACGTTCAATGGTGCGAGCGGGAAGATCGGCGGCTCGTACTCGTTCGGAACGCGCTTCGGAGAGGACGCGGGCACCAACCCCGAGGAGCTCCTCGCGGCGGCCGAGGCCGCCTGCTACAGCATGGCGCTGAGCCTCGGACTCGAGCAGAACGGTACGCCGCCGAAGAGCGTGCGCACCACCGCCGAGTGCACCATCCAGCAGGACGGCGGCGGCTTCACCATCACCACCATGAAGCTCACCGTCCGCGCCGACGTTCCGGGCGTGGATGCGGACACATTCCAGAAGCTCGCCGAGGGCACCAAGGACGGCTGTCCGGTCTCGAAGGCCTTCAAGGGAAACCTGAAGTTCGAGCTCGACGCCAAGCTCGACTGAGCGGGCGCGGACTGTTATAGTCGAGGCTCGTGGTCGAAGCGCCGCGGCCCCCGGGGGCTGCGGATGAATTCCGTCGTGCCGGACGCTGTGCCGGCACGACGTACTTTCACTCCTTGGCAGGGAGCCCTCCCCATGCGCTCGACGCGTATACTCGGCGCCGCAGCTCTGCTCGCCCTTTTCGGTGTCCAACCCGCGGCCGCTCAGAAAGACGCCGCCCGCCGCGCCTTCACCCCGAACGACTGGTATCGCGTGACCACCGTGGGCGACGCCGCACTCTCGCCCGACGGGAGGCTCGTGGCGTTCACGGTGACCACCGTTAACGAGAAGGAGAACGAGCGGCACCGCGAAGTCTGGGTCGCGTCCACCAGCGGATGCCCCGCGGCGCGCGGGATGGCCGGAGGGGCCGGCGACCAGAGCTGCGCTCCCGCTCGTTACACGTCGCCCGGAACGGAGAGCTCGAACCCGCGCTTCTCGCCCGACGGGAAATTGCTCTACTTCGACTCGCGCCGTCCCGGCGGCGAGGGAGGGAGACGCGGCCGTACGTGGGCGCTGCGCATGGATCGCCCGGGCGGTGAGGCGTTCCAGCCGCTGGATGCGCCACCCGCCTCCGCCACTTTCACGCGCGACGGGCGCGTCGCGGTCTGGAGCGATGTGGATGCCGACAGCTCCACCGCCGACTCCACGAAGAAGGACCCATGGAAAGGGATGCAGCCGATGGCGCGTCCGCCGTACGGCGCCATCACGCGACCCGTGGACGCAAAGCGCTTCGACGGACGGCACGTGGTGGAGGAACGTTACAAGTCCAACAATTCGGGTTTCGTCCCCGGCCCGCGACAGGCGCGAATCTGGCGGGCGTCGCAGATCTACATCCGCGCGCAGGGCGACACCGCCGCCCGGCAGCTCGATACCACTCTGTACTCGCGTCGCGGTGCCACCGTGTCGCCCGATGGCAGGTGGATCGCCTTCGTGGCCGACCCCGATCTGCGCCCCGACTCGGTGGTGGAAGCGGAGCGCGACTCGCTCGCCGTGCTGCCATACGACCGGGCGCGTGACGAGGCGCCGAAGAACCGCTCCGACATCTTCGTAGTCTCCGCGAACGGCGGCGCCCCCAGGCGCGTGGCCGAGTTCATGGGCGACGAACGACAGGCTACATGGTCGCCCGACGGGAAGAGCATCGCGTTCATCGCGTCACCCACGCGCACGAGCTCGCGGCGCATCTACGTGGTGAGCGCCAGCGGCGGCGAGCCGGTGAACGTGCTCGGCGACTGGGTCTACGAGCCCAGCGACTATGCGTGGCTCCCGAACGGAGAGATCTCGTTCACCGCGGCGATCGGCGGCCGCAGCGCTCTTCTGCGTCTGGATCCGAAGTCGAAGAAGGTGCGCGAAGTGCTCGGCGGCCGTCGCCAGCTCCGCGACGTGGCGTACGACGCCGCTCGTCGGACCGTTGCCTACGCGTCCACGAGCGTCGACGAGCCGACAGAGATCTACGTGGCCGACATCGATGGAAAGAACGAACGGCGCATCTCGAGCTTCAACGATTCGCTGAACGCCGAGATCGCGTGGGCGAACTCGGAGCGCTTCACCTACCAGTCGGTGGGCGGGCTCGAGATCGAGGGGTGGCTCATGAAGCCGTACGGCTACGAGCCCGGAAAGAAGTATCCGCTGGTGCTCTACATCCACGGCGGGCCGCACTCGCAGTACGGCGAAGGGTGGTTCGACGAATTCCAGAACATCGCGGGCGCGGGTATGTGGGTGCTCTACACGAACCCGCGCGGCTCCAGCGGTTACGGCGCCGACTTCACGTACTCCACGCGCGGCCGCTGGGGTGCGGAAGACTACGAAGACCTCATGAAGGCCGTGGACATCGCGGTTCAGCGTCCCGACGTCGACTCGACCCACGTCGGCGTGACCGGCGGCTCGTACGGCGGCTTCATGACGGCGTGGATCACCACGAAGACCGATCGCTTCGAGGCGGCGCAGGCCGACCGCATGATCAGCGAGTGGACCTACTGGTACGGCGCCTCTGACGCGCAGGGACTCACGGAGTTCGAGTTCTACGGGAAGCCGTGGGACAACTTCGCGATGTACGACTCGCTCTCGCCGATTCGCCACGTGGCCAACGTGAAGACGCCCACCCTGATCGTGCAGTCGGAGGAGGACTTCCGGACGCCGATGGGGAACGCCGAGCTCTGGTTCATCGCGCTGAAGAAGCAGGGCGTGCCGGTGGAGCTGGTGCGCTACCCGCGCTCCACGCACGAGCTCTCCCGCAGCGGTGAGCCGTGGCTGCTGGTGGACAGGCTCGGCCGGCTGCGCCAGTGGTTCGGCTACTGGCTGCAGGGCGGAAACGAAGTCGTGGGAGCGGCAGGGAAGGACCGGTAGTTGGGGCCGACATCCGCCTCTCCGGAGCCGGCGAATCGTTCTCCCTTTTCGGTGACGGGGATGGCGTACCCCGAAGTCACGCGTCGGTACGCAGCGTGGTGGCGGGGTCCACGGCCGCGGCGCGCCGCGCCGGCATCCAGCTCGCCGCCAGAGCCACGATCCCCATGAGGAGTGCGGCGCCCACGAGCGTCGAAGTGTCATTGGGTCTCACGTCGTACAGCAGTGCCGACATCACGCGCGCCGACAGCGCCGCCACGCCGACCCCGACGGCGATGCCCACGCCTGCCACCGCGATCGCCTGGCCCAGTACGCGACGTCGCAGCGCGCCGGGCTGCGCGCCCAACGCCATTCGCACCGCGATCTCGCGTTCGCGCAGGCTGACCATGTACGAGACGACCCCGTACAGCCCGACCGCGCCGATGATAAGCGCCGCGAGCGATGCGACCTCGAGGAGCCCCAGGGTGAACGAAGTGCGCGCGGTGGAGCGATCGACCACTTCCGCCATCGACC
>CAZTTY010000004.1:0-112309 GCA_964616815.1 uncultured Gemmatimonadaceae bacterium
GTCGGGTCGCCGAGTCCAGCGATTCGACGGCGTACTATGCGGTCGAGTTCCTGATCATCGACGCGAACGGCGGGAGCTCGGTAGGGCTTCCACCGGCCGCCAAGCGACCAGAGTCGATCGCGGTGTTGAAGGCGCTTTCATCGGGTGGCCGCGTCACGGATCCGCGCGCGTCGAGGCTTCTCGAGGGCTGGGTCGGATACTACCGGTCGAAGCATCCGTGATCGAGGGGGCGACGCGCGGTATCGCGACCCCTCGACCGGATGTCGAACTGTCAAGGAGTCGCGCGGGCAGCACTGTCGTGAAAGCTCCTGCATGGCAACCATCGGCACTCGTTCACCGCTGCAGCAACGCACCCCACAACAACGGATACGTCGCGGTAGTCTGCGCGCGATACTGCGGCCGGAAGCCGAACAGCACCACGTGCCCCTTCCCCTTTCGGACATCCACGAGCGCCGCTTTACCATGCAGCTTCTCGCCGCCCAGCAGCCAGCCGGAAAGAAGCGGATCGCCCTCGTCAGGGTAGCTCGCCACCGCGGTCGCCATCGATGGATCGGTTATCTCGAACGCCGGCCCGCCTTCGAACCAGATCGCGGGCCGCTCGGTCATGCGACTCGCCACGGGGCTCTTCTCGTCGAGCGTCACGCGCAGGATGGAGCCGGGTGCGTAGAACTCGCTCGAGCTCGCGTCGGCGAGCACGTTCTTCACGGGCAGTGAGAGCACTTCGATCGCGTATTGGCTCGCGTCGTTGAACGTCACGAGCGTGCCGCCCGCCTCCACGAACGCCGCCAGCGCGGCTGCGCCCTCCGTGCCGAGTCCGCCCTTCAGCGAGTCAGGATATGGCTGCGTCACTCCACGCGAGAGCCCGCGCGGCGACTGATCGGGGAGTATGATCGCGTCGAAGCGCGCGCGCAGATTCCCCGCGCGTACGTCCCGGTCGACGATGCTGGTGAACGGGATGTGATACTGATCGAAGATGAACCTGGTCCATCCCTCGTCCATGGACGGATTGTAGCTCTTGTAGATCGCGATCCGCCTCGTTGACTTCCCGCTCAGACCCGGCACCACCAGCGCGGGCGGGGCGATAGGCGCGATCGGATCGGTGGTCGCTACCGCAAGCGTGTCTTTCACCGCGGCCACTTCCACTCCCATCATCAGCGGCAGCGTCTGCGCCGTCACGTCGTAAGGCCGCTTGGGCGGTCCGCCCGGATACTCGCGCAGGTCGGGGTACTCCTGCACCTCGAGGAGCGCCTTCGCGAAACTGCCGTACGGCTGCGCGGTGAAGATGACGTACGTACCCGCCGGATAACTGCGCCCGCCAGTCGAATACGCGGCGCGCGTGCGGCGAACTTCCACTGCACCGCGCTGCATGATGCGCAGCATCCCCTCGAGCGACGCGGTATCGCGCTGCATGCTCGGGATCAGATACGCCACGGGCCACTCCGCGCGCCCCGCCGCGCCGCGCCCCTCGACCGCGCGCTCCCCGATCCGCGCGAAGCTCTCCAGCCACTCTTCGCGCTCTCCCGCCGCCTGCACCAGCATCGCCCACGTGGCACTGGTCTGGTAGTCGATGATGTTTCCGATGGTCCAGTGTCCGCCCGGCCACGGCGCCACGAAGTTCCACGACATCACCTTCGGATCGAAGCCGCGTGCGCGACCCAGCGAATCGAACGGTACGTCCACGGGCGTCGCCAGACGCGCGCTCGCCGTCTCGGTGAGTATCCGGATCCCGCCGTGGTAGTGCTGATACGAGCGCGCCGGCGTCCATGCGTCGTACGACGCATTGGTGGATATTCCGGTCTTCCCCGCCGCCGTCAATCGCCACGCGATCGCCATCCCCATGCTGTTGACGCCGGCCGCGATGATGGGGTCCACGTTCGGCTCCCACGGATCCATGTACGGCGGCAGGAAGAGTCGCGATCCCCGCCCTCCCTGCTGGTGGATGTCGTTCACGATCTCCGGATGCCACACGTTGTGCAGCGAGTCGATCGTTAGCTGCGTCTCCACCTGGGTGAACGCGTACCAGTCCCTGTTGTCGTCGTGCCCGTTGTATTTGTTGTAGATCACCGGCGGGCCGCTTCCCTCCCACGGCTTCCCGAGGCTCGACTTGTACCAGTCGCCCACGATGTCCACGCCGTCCGGGTTGAGTGACGGCACGAGTATCACGAGATCGTTCTCGCGTATCGCGCGCGTCTCGGCGTCCTCGCCCGACGCCAGCCGGTAGGCGAGCACGGTGGGCGTGAGGATCCCGCCCACTTCGGTGGAGTGGATGCTCGACGTCACCAGCACCACCACCTTGCCGTTCTCGATGAGCGCGGCACGCTCGCTCGCAGCGTGCGTGCGCGGGTCGGCCAGCTTGCGCTGGATCTCCTGGTAGCGCGGAAGGTCCGCGATGACCGCCGAATCCCCGATGAACGCGGCGATGAATGGGCGGCCGAACCCGGTCTTCCCCAGTGTGCGCACGCTCACGCGCGGGCTGGCCTCATCGAGCGCCGTGAAGTAGTCCACGACCTGCTTCCAGCTCGGTAGCTTGCGATCGGTGCCGGGCTCGAAGCCGAGCACCGATTCCGGCGTGGGTATCGAGCGTGATGTGGCGGAAGAAGATACGGGCGCGGACTGCGCCGGCAGCGCGATCGTCGTGGTCAGCAGCGCGGCGGCGAACGCGGAGGCCGCTGTGATAGTCGCTCGAAGGTCCATTGTGATCCGTCGGTCCGGTTTCGGGTATGGGGCGGAATCGTGTACCATGGCGCGATGCGCGCCTTCGAGGAAGGGCCCACCGGCACAGCCCCCGTGATGGGGAGGGCAGAGCGAGCGCTCCGCCCCCTAAGTCAGCGATCCGACGGCGTACTCCTCGAGGGTCGCGAGCCCCGGATGGATCTCGCGGAGCACGTCGATGTCGGCGTCGTACCCCTCCAGCTCGAACCAGCGGAACATCTCCGTGTTCTCATCCCCCGCCTGCTCGCGGTACCTCTCCCACGATACCTGTACGTAGCGTACCGGGCGCCCGATCGTCCGACCGAAGATCTCGGCCGACTGCGTCATCGATGGCTCATCGCCCGCGATATCCAGCTCGCGCCCCAGCCAGCTCGCCCGATCGGCGAACGCCATCGCCACGAAGACGCCCACGTCCCGTACCGCTATCTGCTGCAGCTCCCGGTCGGGATCGAGCGGAAGCGCGAGCGTCCCGGCAAGGATGGACGAGCGCAGCGGCGGGCTCTCCCAGTTGTCCATGAGAAATACCGGACGGAAGATGGTATACGGCAGCTCGAGCTCGCGTATGCGCTCCTCGATCTTCCACTTGCTTTCGAAGTGCGCAAGGCCGGTCTCACGCTGCGCGCTCCCTACGGAGCTATAAACGAAATGAGCCACGCCCACTTCCTTCGCCAGCTCGGCGAGCGCCGTTCCCTGCGCCACCTCGCGCTCGTAGCCCGCTTCCCAGAAATTCTGCACCGAGAACGCACCGTGCGCGCTCTCGAGCGCACTGCGCAGCGACTCGACATCGTCGAGGTCGCCGCGCAGCACCTCCGCGCCCAGCTCGCGGAGCGCGACGGCGGCGGCCTTCGATGGGTCGCGCGTGATCGCGCGCACCCGGAAGCCGCGCCGCAGCAGCTCCCGCGCGACCGCACCCCCCTGCTTCCCCGTGGCACCGGTCACCACTACCGTGCGCTCCGGATTCGCTCCAATGGACATGTTCCTCGCCTCCTTCGATGAACGTCGGGTCAGGCACTCAGCCTCAATGTAGAGTGCCCGACCCCGCCCCCCCGAAACCCCGACACCGGAATTGACATCCACGCCCCGCCGCTGCATCATCTCCCCATACTTGGTAAGGGGAACGACATGGCCGACCGACCGCTCGATCTGCTGCAGGGAACGCTGGACGTACTCATCCTCCGCACCCTCGCGTGGGAGCCGATGCACGGCTACGCCGTGTCACGGTGGATCCGCGACCGCACCGACGGTGCCATCGAGGTCGATGATGCCGCGCTCTACAAGGCGCTCCACCGCCTCGAACGCTCCGGCGCCGTGGCCGCCGAGTGGGGCCTCTCGGAGCACAACCGCCGAGCGCGCTACTACCAGCTCACCCGGGATGGGCGGCGGCAGTTGCGCCACGAGGAATCGGCATGGCGCCGCTACACGGAAGCTGTGGCCAAGGTGCTCGCGCCCGCATGACGCGCCCGCTCTTCCGCCTCCCATGGCGCACCGCGCAACGCATCCGCGAGGACGTGGACGAAGAGCTCCGCTTCCACATCGCCATGCGCGCGGAAGAGCTCGAGGCACACGGACTCCCGCCCGACGCGGCTCTCGCCGAGGCGACCAGGCAGTTCGGCGACCTGGAGGATGCACGCCGCTATCTGCGGCGGATGGACCGGAGCACGGAGGCCGCGCGGCGGAGGAGGGACCACATGGGCGATCTGCGCCACGATATCGGCTATGCGCTGCGCAAGCTTCGCGGCGCACCGGCCTTCACCATCACCGCGCTGCTCACCCTCGCGCTCGGGATCGGCGCCAACACCGCCATCTTCAGCGTGGTGCACGGCGTGCTAATGAAGCCGCTCCCCTTCCCGCACCCGGAGCAGCTCGTGCGCATCTGGTCGCACAACCCCGAAGGCGGGCTCACGCACTCGGCCGTCTCGCCGGTGGATCTCGACGACTGGCGCGCGCAGCGCAGCGCCTTCAGCGACATGGGAGGCTACTGGTACGTCGAGGGAGGAAGCGGAGTCGACATGACCGGCGAGGGCGAGCCGCGCCGCCTCTCCGCCGCCTTCATCGAGCCAGGATTCTTCCCCACCCTTGGAGTGCGCCCCGAGCTCGGCCGGCTCCCACGCGAAGACGAGATGCACCGCGGCGGCCCCGACAGGGTAGTGGTGCTCTCCCACGAGTTCTGGCGGCGCCACTTCTCCGGCTCACGCGCGGTGATCGGCCGGACACTCACGTTCGGCGGGGAGCCGTACGAAGTGCTCGGCGTCATGCCGAACGGCTTCTCGTATCCGGGCGACCGGCTGGACGTGTACATCCCCTATTCCACGATCCCCGACGATGGGATCCCGCGCACCCGGGAAAACCGAGTGCTGCAGGTGGTCGCGCGTCTGAAACCCGGCGTCGACATCGCGCGCGGCCGCGCTGAGTTGGGTGCCATCACGCGACGTCTGAGCGATCGATATCCCGAAGACAGGGTATGGGCCTCGGCCACGGTGGAGCCGCTCCGCGATGTGATCGTGGGGAAGGCGCGCGCCGGGCTGCTCGTACTGCTCGGCGCGGTGGCGTTCGTGCTCCTCCTCGCCTGCGCGAACCTCGCGAGCCTGCTGCTCGCACGGGCGAGCGCGCGCGACAGGGAGCTGGCGGTGCGCTCGGCGCTCGGCGCCGGCCGCGGACGACTCGTGAGACAGCTCCTCACCGAGAGCGGCGTGCTCGCGCTGGCGGGCGGCGCTCTCGGCGTCCTCCTCGCCGTCGCGGGGACGCGCGCGCTCGTGGCGCTCGGGTCGGCGCAGCTCCCGCGCGCGGCCGAGATCGCGCTCGACCCGGCGGTCCTCCTCTTCGCCGTCGTGCTCTCGCTGCTCACCGGGGTGATCTTCGGCCTGGTTCCCGCGCTGCGCGCGACCTCCACCGATCTGCAGGCTGCGCTGCGCGAAGGAGGACGCGGGAACAGCGGCGCCGGCGGCCAGCGTATCCGCGCGGGGCTGGTGGTGGGCGAAGTCGCGATCGCGGTGATACTCGTAGTGGGCGCGGGCCTCATGGCGCGCAGCTTCATCGGCCTCCTGAAAGTGGAGCTGGGCTTCCGCCCCGACCACGTGCTCGTGGTGAACTACTCCATAGGCGAGTCGCACCAGGGATCGCGGGCGCAGATGCGCGGCTACTACGCGGAGGTGCTCGACCGGGTACGGGCGGTGCCCGGGGTCATAGCCGCGGGCGCGACCAGGGCGATCCCATTTCGGGGGAGCGGCGAGCGGGTGGACATAGTGCCGGAGGGGATGGTGTTGAACGCCGGAGAACAGGCGCCGACCATGCCGTTGATCCACATCAGCGACGGCTACTTCCGCGCACTCCGCGTACCCGTGATAGCCGGACGCGAGTTCGAGCGTGGCGATGATGACCGGGCACCGCTGCGCTTCGTGGTGAACGAGGCCTTCGCGAGAAAGTACTTCCCCGACCGGCCGGCAGTCGGCCGCACCGTGATGCTGGGGAACGAAGCGATCCCGATAGTCGGCGTCGTGGGTGACGTGCGGCAGGAATCGGTGGAGGAGCCTGCCCGACCCACCGTCTACATCCACGCACTGCAGAACCAGCGGAGCCAGGTGAACCTCGTGATCCGGACGCGGGGCGAGCCGCTCGCGCTGGCGCGCGCGGCGCAGGATGCCATCTGGAGCGTGGATCGCGACCAGACCATCACCTCGATCTTCACCCTCTCGAGCGCCGTTGGCGAAGCCGTCGCGCGACCGCGCCTCATCACCACCCTCCTGGCGCTCTTCGGCGCGCTGGGCATGCTGATCGGCGGAATCGGGCTGTACGGCGTGCTCGCGTACTTCGTGACGCAGCGCCGGCGCGAGATCGGAGTGCGCGTGGCGCTGGGAGCCGACAGCGGCCACGTGCTGCGGATGGTGGTGGCGCGCGGCCTCTGGCTGGCCGTGGCGGGGATAGCGGCCGGGCTGGTGGGCGCCGCCATACTCACCCGCTTCATGCGGAGCGTTTTGTTCGGTGTCGGTGCCACCGATCCCGCGACCTACGCCGTGGTGGCCGCCGTCCTGCTCTCGGTGGCCTTCGTGGCGAGCTGGATACCGGCGCGACGTGCCGCGCGCGTCGACCCGCTGATCGCGATGCGGATGGAGTGACGGACTCCGGCCCTTACCCGGCGCGTCCGTGAGCGGATATACTGAATAATCCCACCGGATGCGCCCGCCCGCCTGCGGCGATGTGTCCATTCTCTAGGTAAAAGACGCCCAACCCTGATGCACGAAGCCACGGACTTCCTCCGTAACCTCGCGCTCGTCCTCTGCGTGGCCGCGGTCACGACCGTCGTGTTCCAGCGACTGCGTCAGCCCGTGATCTTCGGCTATCTGATGGCCGGGCTCATCATCGGTCCGTACGTCCCCATCCCGCTCGTCGTCGACGAGTCGATGGTGCACACGCTCTCCGAGCTCGGCGTAATCCTGCTGATGTTCGGGCTCGGCCTCGAGTTCAGCCTGCGGAAGCTCATCCGGGTGGGGCCGACCGCCGGGCTCGTCGCGGTGGCTCAGGTCAGCATGATAGTCTGGTTCGGCTATCTGCTGGGCCAGTTACTGGGCTGGGGAACGCTCGAGAGCGTCTTCGCCGGGGCGGCGATATCCATCTCCAGTACGACGATCATCGTCAAGGCATTCGAGGAGCAGCACGTCAAGGGCCGGGTCGTGGACACGGTGTTCGGCGTGCTGATCATCGAGGACCTCGTGGGGATATTCCTCATCGCGATCCTCACGACCATAGCGGGCGGCTCCGGCGTATCGGCGTCGAGTCTGGCGATCCTCGCCCTGCAGCTCGTGACGTTCCTGGTGATCTTCGTGGGCGGCGGGCTGCTCATCATCCCGCGACTCGTGCGCTATCTGGTGCGCCTCGGCAACCGGGAAACCACCCTCGTCGCCAGCATCGGGATATGCTTCGCGGCCGCGCTCACGGCGCTCTCCTTCGGCTACTCCGTGGCGCTGGGCGCGTTCGTGGCCGGTTCGCTCGTGGCCGAGTCGGGCGAGGAGGAAGTGGTGGCCGAGCTCACGGCTCCCGTGCGCGACATGTTCGCCGCGATCTTCTTCGTGGCGGTGGGGATGATGATAGACCCCAACGCGATAGCCGAGCACTGGGTGGCGGTGCTCGCCTTCACTCTGGTGGTGATCGCGGGCAAGGTAGTGGCGGTATCGCTGAGCGCCTTCCTCACCGGCTTCCCGCTCCGTACTTCGATTCAGACCGGCATGAGTCTCGCCCAGATCGGTGAGTTCTCGTTCATAATCGCGGGTGTCGGCCTCGCCACCGGCGCCGTCGGCGACTTCCTCTATCCGGTCGCGATCGCCGTGTCGGCCATCACCACGCTCACCACTCCATGGCTGATCAAGGCGTCGGGGCCGGCGGCGAACTTCGTCGACCGCCGGCTCCCGCATGCGCTGCAGACCTTCGTGGCGCTGTACGGATCGTGGGTGGAACGTCTGCGGAGCGCTCCGCGCGAGTCGGCCGGCGTGTCGCGCACGCGCTACCTGATCCGGGTGCTCCTCATCGACGCGGTCCTGCTCACGATATGGGTGATCGGGGCATCGCTCCAGTTCGACGCGGCGGCGGGTCTGCTGAACACTCTCACGCACATCTCGGTGGAGAACTCGCGGCTCGCCGTCTTCGCGGTGGCCGTACTCGTCACGGCGCCGCTCGCGGTGGGTGTGTTCAGGAGCTCGCGCCAGCTCGCGCAGACTCTCGCGCTTCGCGCGCTGCCGGACGTGCAGCAGGGGCACCTCGATCTCGCGCACGCACCGCGGATCGCTCTCTTCGTCACTCTGCACCTCGCGATCCTGCTGCTCGTTGGCGCCCCGGTGGTAGCCATAACCCAGCCGTTCCTCCCGCCGCTGCGCGGAGCTCTGCTGCTGGCGTTCGTCGCCATCGTTCTGCTCGTCGGGATCTACCGCAGCGCTACGCGCCTCCAGGATCATGCGCAGGCGGGTGCGGCAATCATCGTGTCGGCGCTGGCCAAGCAGATGTCCGGAGAGACGCCATCGCATGGCGCGGCGTCGGGGCACGCGGTTTCGGAGTCGGAGGATGGGCACGACGACCAGAGCGTCATCGAGTCGGTGCATCACATGCTTCCGGGCCTCGGCGATCCCGTGTCGGTGCGCCTCCGGGCCCACAGCCCCGGCGTGCATCGCACGCTCGCGCAGCTCAACCTGCGCGGCCTCACCGGTGCGACCGTGCTCGCCATCACGCGGGAGGGTGAGCCAGTGATGATCCCGACCGGGCACGAAGTGCTCCGTGACGGTGACGTGCTGGCCATCGCCGGGTCGCACGAGGCGATAGAAGCGGCCGCGGCGCTGCTGCGCAACGAAAGCGTGCCGGACGAGTCGTCGTGATCGGGTGGCTGCTGGCGTTCGCGTTCGTCGGAAGCTGCCTCGCGTGGCCGCTTTCTCGCCTGTTCGGGCGCCGAACCAGCGGCTGGGCGCTCTCGCTTCTGCCCGCCAGCCTCTTCGCCATCTTCCTGAGCTACGCCCCCACCATCGAGGCCGGCGAGGTGGTGACGCAGACGGTGCCCTGGGCACCGTCGCTCGGACTCGAGCTCGCCTTTCGCCTCGACGGTTTCTCCTTCCTCTTCGCCCTGCTCATCACCGGCATCGGCGCGCTGGTGGTCATCTACTCGGCCGCTTACCTGTCGCGGGAGTCGGACAGGGATCTATCCCGCTTTCTGACCCTCATCCTGCTGTTCATGACGGCGATGCTCGGCGCCGTCCTCTCCGACAATCTCCTCGTCATCTTCCTCTTCTGGGAGGCGACGAGCGTCATCTCCTTCCTACTGATCGGCTTCGACGCCGACAGTCCCAGCGCGCGCCGCGCGGCGCTGATGTCGCTGCGCGTCACGGCCGCGGGGGGACTGGCGCTACTCGCCGCCATCATCCTCATCGGCACGACGCTCGGCAGCTACTCGCTGAGCCACACGATCGCCCACACCGGCGACCTCGCCGAGAGCCGGTGGATCGTGCCCATCCTGGCGGGGCTCCTGCTCGGCATTTTCACCAAGTCGGCGCAGTTCCCCTTCCATTTCTGGCTGCCGAACGCGATGCAGGCACCCACGCCCGCATCCGCCTACCTGCACTCGGCGACCATGGTGAAACTCGGCATCTACCTGCTGGCGCGCTTCGAGCCGCTGGTGGGCGCGGTGCCGCACGGGCGCGACGTGGTGGTCACAGTGGCGATTCTCACGATGCTCGTGGGCGCCGTCCAGGTGCTCCGCGCCGAGCACTTCAAGGCGGTGCTCGCCTACTCCACCGTGGCATCGCTCGGCATCCTCGTGATGCTCATAGGCCTCGACGGACCGGCCGCCACCGCGGCAATGGTGGGCTACATCCTGGCGCACGCGCTGTACAAGGCGACCCTCTTCTTCTGCGCCGGATCCGTGCTGCACACCACGGGGCTCAGTAAGCTGCGCGCCATGGGCGGGCTCGCGAAGTTTCTCCCCATCACCGCCGCCGCCGCAGCGTTCGCGAGTCTGTCCATGGCCGGCCTCCCGCCCTTCCTCGGCTTCATATCCAAGGAATTTCTCTTCCTGGCGCAGATACAGAGCTCGTGGGACGCCATACCGCTCGCCGCCGCCGTACTCGTGAACGCCGTGATCGTCGGAGCCGCGGGCGTGGTGACGCTCCGGCCGTTCTTCATGGGCCGCGGCAGGGTGAAGAAAGTGGAGCATGGCGAGACGGCGGGACTCCTCCTCGCCCCCGTGGTGCTGGCGCTGCTCGGGCTTCTGGTGAGCATAGAACCCGACTGGATAAGCCGGGCGGTTCTCCGTCCCGCCGCGGCCACCGTCTACGGCGCGCCGGTGGAGGTCGACCTGGCGCTCTGGCACGGGTTGACTCCGATGCTCGCGCTCAGCGCGGTGGTGATCGGGATCGGCGCGGTGATCTTCGTCTTCTGGCGGCCGATCCACGTGCGGCTGCGCGCACGCAAGAGCATCGATCGCTACGACGCGGAAGATGCGTACGAGTCGCTCATCCGCCGCATCGACCAGCTCGCAGCCGCGGTCGCGCGGAGAGTCCAGCACGGAGATCTGCGCGGCTACATCCAGGTGGTGCTCCTGGGCGCCGTCGGCTTCGTGGCCTGGGGCCTCATCGCCGCGGGCCTCGCACCGCGACTTCCAGCGCCGGGCGCGCTGGGTGAAACCGGAATCGGTCCGGCCGCGGTGGCGCTGGTCGGGCTGGCCGGCGGGCTGGCGGCCACGCGCGCGCGCTCGCTCCTCTCCACCATGATCGCGGTGGGACTGGTCGGGCTGGTGACCGCGCTCATTTTCATGATGAACGGCGCACCCGACCTGGCGTTGACCCAGTTCGCCGTGGAATCGCTCATCGTGGTGCTGGTGGCCATCGTGCTCCTGGTACTGCCGGCACCCGCTCCATCCACGCGAAGCTCGCGTCAGCGCGCCCTCGACGCAGCACTTTCGATCGCCTTCGCGGCACTGATGTTCGTCGCCCTCCTCGACATGGGAGCGGCCCCGCAGTATACCGAAGTCTCCGCGTTCTACGGAGCGCAGAGTTACCTCGCCGCCTTCGGCCGGAACGTAGTCAACGTGATTCTGGTGGACTTCCGCGGCTTCGACACGCTGGGCGAGACTACCGTGATCGCTATCGCGGCGGTGTTCGCCTGGTCGCTGCTCGGTCCGCGAACCGCGAGAGAGAGCGCGGCCACCACCGAGGCCGCCGCGCGCGGCCACGGTGCCTTCATCCTGCGCATCACGAGCCCGGTCTTCTTCTGGCTGCTCGCGGTACTCTCCGTAGTGATCCTGCTGCGCGGCCACAACGAGATCGGCGGCGGCTTCGTGGGCGGCCTGGTGGGATCGCTCGCCTTCGCGCTCCTCGCGCTGGCGCACGGAGTAGCACGCGCACGGGCGGTTCTTCGCATCCATCCGCTCTCCCTGGTCGGAGTGGGGTTGCTGCTCGCGGTTGCGAGCGGGATCCCCGGACTCATCCTCCACGGCGATTTCCTCCGGCACGTCTGGGTCGACTTCGTGTTCCTCGGAGTCCGCATCCACCAGGGAACGGCGCTCGTTTTCGATCTCGGCGTCTACACGGTGGTGCTCGGCGGCGTGCTCGCGTTCCTCTTCGGGCTCAGGCGGGAAGCGTCGCGATGAATTTCCTCTATGCCTTCGTGACCGCGGCACTGTTCGGGTGCGGGCTCTACATGGTGCTCTCGCGCAACGTCGTTCGCCTGCTGCTCGGGCTCTCGCTAGTGGCGACCGCGGTGAACCTCATGATCTTCCAGGCCGGCCGCATCCAGTCGGCGCAGCCGCCGCTCATCACGTCGGGAGCGACCCGTCTCGGCGAATCGGCCGACCCGCTTCCCCAGGCTCTGATACTCACGGCCATCGTGATCGGCTTCGCGCTCACGGTGATGCTCGCCGCGCTGGCGTTGCGCTCGTACCGCGACCGCGGCACGCTGGTGAATCGGGGAACCGGGCCCGCCGAACAGCTCGGGGACCCTTTCGCGGAGGGTGCGGACGATGCTCGCTGAAGCCCCCGCCGCGGCCGCCGCCGCGGCCGGAGTGGTGAGCAGCGGCCTGGCGCTCTGGCCGGTAGCGATACCGCTCGGTGCCGCGGCGATCACCCTTCTGGCGAGGCGCCGGCCGGCGCTGCAGCGCGGCGTGATGGAGACGGCGGTGCTGCTCATGTGCGCGGCATCCGTATGTCTGCTGGTGTACGTCGTGCCCGGGCGGATCGCCGGGATGGCCTTCGGGGGGTGGGGCGCCCCCTTCGGCGTGACCTTCGTGGCCGACCGGCTCGGCGCGGCGCTCACCACGGTCACGGGACTCATCGCGGTGGCCGTGACGATCTACGCGCGGGCGGAGATCCGTGCGCGGCGGCGGCGCGCGGGCTTCGATCCGATATTCCTGGCGATGATCGCGGCCGTGAACGGCGCTTTTCTCACGGGCGACATCTTCAATCTCTACGTGTGGTTCGAGCTGATGCTCGTCGCGGCGGTGGGGCTGGTGACCATCGACCGGCGTCCGGCCCAGGTGGATGGCGCCATCCGCTACGCGGCCATGGGCATGCTCGGCGCCACGTTCATTCTCATCGGCATCGGGCTCCTGTACGGCGAGACGGGAACGCTCGACATGGCGTCCATCTCTGCCGCACTGGCGGGGCACGCGCCGAGCACCGGGGTGAGCGCGGCGGCGTACCTGCTGTTCGCCGGATTCGCTCTCAAGGCGGGGCTCTTCCCGTTCTTCTTCTGGCTGCCGGCGTCGTATCACACCGCGCCCATCACCGCGTCGGCGGCGCTCGCCGGACTCCTCACCAAAGTGGGGTTCTACGCCGCGCTGCGCGTGTTCGTCGTGGTGTTTCACGCGGTGGGGACGCCGGTAGTGCCGGGGCTGCCCGCGCTCTTCACCATCGTGGCCGCCACCACGATGGTGCTCTGCGTCTTCGCCGCGATCGCGCAGATCGACATCCGGCGGCTCCTGGCATTCCACATCGTCTGTCAGGTCGCGTACATGATGCTGGGGCTGGCACTGCTCTCCGTGCTGGGGATCGCGGCCGCGATCTTCTACATGTGGCACTCCATGCTGGTGCAGGCCGGGCTCTTCCTGGGCGCGGGGGCAGTGGGACGCGCGACCGGCAGCTACGACCTGCGCCGGGCCGGCGGCCTGATGCGCGAGCGGCCGCTCACCGCGGCGCTCTTCGCCACGCTGGCGCTCTCGCTTTCCGGAGTGCCGCCGCTCTCCGGCTTCTGGGCGAAGTTTCTCGTGATCGACGCCGCGTTCCGCTTCGGCGAGCTATGGCTGGGAGTCACCGCCCTGGTCGTCGGTCTGCTCACCGTCTACTCGATGAGCAGCATCTGGACGGATGCATTCTGGAAGTCTCTGCCGCGCGAGGGGCAGTCGACTCGCAGAGTACCGCCGGCGATGCTGGGAGGTCTGGCGCTGCTCGCCGCGTGTACGCTCGGCATGGGGCTCGCCATCGGGCCGGTCTCGAACTTCGCGCGCGCGGCAGCCGTACAGATGCAGCCCCCTCCCATCCCGCCGGCTGCCGGCGCGTCGGCACCGTCGTCTTCCACCTACGAAGCGGGGAGGACGCCGTGAGCGCGGCTCGCCGCGCACGTGCCGCGCTCATCCTCGCGACCGTGTTCCTGTACGACATCGTGGCATCGTCGCTGGCGGTGGCACGCATCGTCGTGACACCCAACTCCCGCCCGCAGCCGGCGATCGTGGTCATCCCGGTGGATGCGCGCACCGACTGGGGCGTGGCGCTGTTCGCGTACCTCGTATCGCTGACGCCGGGGTCCACCTGCCTGCACGTGGCCGATGACCGCCGTTCGCTCTACGTACACCTGCTCGATGCGCCAGACATCCCCGAGCGCGTCGCTGGGATCAAGGCGCTGTACGAGCGCTGGATAGTCCAACTGGAAGGGGAGGAGGCCGCCACATGACCCAACTCGCCGCCGCCGCGGCACCCATTCTCATGGCGGTGCTCGTGATTCCACTGGCCCTGGCCGCCTACCGCATGATCAGGGGGCCCGGATACGCCGACCGCTTCGTCGCACTCGACATGCTCACCGCCGTATCCGTCGCCCTCTCCGCACTCACCGCGCTGGCCACCGGCCGCCGCGCCTTCCTCGATATCGGCATGGGGCTCGCGCTGGTGAACTTCGTCGCGACGTGCGCGTTCGCGACTCTGCTCGAACGCAAGCGGGGAGGGCGCAAGCGATGATGTCGATCCTGGCGGTCGTCCTCATGACGGCCGGAGTCGCGTTCATCGTCATCGCGGGTGTCGGAGTGGCACGGCTTCCCGATGTATTCGAACGGATGCACTCGGCCACCAAGGCGGGCGGTATCGGCACCACGCTCGTGATACTGGGCGTGCTGGTGGCGGGCGGCATGGAGCACCCGCTCACGGGCCTGCTCACCATCGTGTTCATGCTGCTCACACTTTCAGTGGCGTCGCAGCTCCTCGCGCGCGCGGCGTACATGTCGGGCGCGAAGCTGAGAGGGATCGAACGCGGCGATCCGCTCGCGGACGTGCTCGACCGGGAGGACGGAACACCGGAGCAAGCACCGGGATCGAAGTGAGTGGCGGGGCCGGATCTCATGGAAGCGGCCCCGCTCCTCTACATTGAGGATCCGACCCGCTTCGCACACCTCGACCATCATGCGTCAATGCCCTCTCACACTCACTACCTCTGGTTCGACACGAAACAGCGCCAGGAGATCATCGACATCACCGACCAGGTCGCCGAACAGGTTGCCGCGAGCGGCATCCGCGAGGGATACGTGCTGGTGTCGGCGATGCACATCAGCGCGTCGGTCTTCGTGAACGACCACGAATCGGGACTCTGGCACGACATACTGCACTGGCTCGAGAACACCGTGGCGCCGTGGGACCCCGGACGTTATCGACACAACGAGACCGGCGAGGACAACGCGGCCGCACACCTGCGCAGCCTCACCGTGGGCCACGAGGTGATCGTTCCCGTCACGGATGGCCGACTCGACTTCGGACCCTGGCAGCGCGTCTTCTACGGCGAGTGGGATGGACAGCGCCGAAAGCGCGTCGTCATCAAAGTGCTGGGTGAGAAGTAGCGTCTCCGGCGCGCGACCGGCGGCGCGGCGGCGCCATTCCGACTATTCTTCGCCGGCCCCTCCCCGCGGCTGGCTGCCGCGATCACACGCCCGCTCACGTACCCGCATGCCAGCTCGCACCAGTTGCACGATCATCCTCCGCCGTCTCGCCGCCTGCGCACTCGTCGCGGCCGTGCTCGCAGTGCCGTGCAGCGCCACGCTCGGTCAGCAGACCGCGACCGTACTCGACACCGTACGCGTGACGGTGAGCTCGCGAAGCGCCGGCAGCGGCGTGCGCAGCGAGGAAGTCCTCACGCGCGAGGATATCGCGCGCCTCCCCGCACGCAACATCGCCGACGTTCTGGACCGCGCGCTCGGAGTGGAGATCCTCGGCCGCTCCCCCGCGCAGGCCGACATCGCGATGCGCGGCTCGTCGACCACGCA
The DNA here is from genome assembly GCA_964616815.1 of uncultured Gemmatimonadaceae bacterium. Lineage (GTDB taxonomy): Bacteria > Gemmatimonadota > Gemmatimonadetes > Gemmatimonadales > Gemmatimonadaceae > JADGGM01. The sequence continues at coordinate 15,698 of CAZTTY010000004.1, forward strand.
GGTGCTGATCCTCGTGGACGGGGTTCGCGTCAACGATTCGCAGACCGAGCACGCCAACCTCGACCTCGCGGTGCCGCTCGACGAGGTGGAGCGGATAGAGATCCTCCGCGGCGCCGGTTCCACGCTCTACGGCCCCGACGCCGCCGGCGGAGTCGTGAACATCATCACAGCCGGGCACGATGGCGCGGTCGCCGCGCGGCGCTCCTTTCGCGCCTGGGGGGGAAGCTTCGGCACCGGAGGCGCCTCGGGATCCATCGCCGACAGCATCGGTTCCTTCGGAGTGCAGGCCAACGCCGAGCACGAGCGCTCGGATGGACACAGAGCCGACACCGACTACGGCGTGACGCAGGCGTCGCTCGCGGTCGCGAGGGCGCTCGGCAGCGGCCGGCTTCGCGCTCGCGCCGGACTCGGAGTCCGCTCGTTCGGCGCGGCCGACTTCTACGCTACGTATCCGTCGTACGAACGCACGCGCAGCACCACCGCGTCGCTCGACTACGACTTCGCACCGGCCGATCGCGTGCGCGCGTCGCTCTCGGCGAACACCCGCCGCCACAGCGACGACTACGTGCTCGTGCGCGATGACCCCGGTCTGTATCACAACCGGCACAGGAGCTGGCAGTCGGGAGTCGAGGCGCTCGGCCGCATCGCACTCGCGCCCGCGGTGGTGGCCGCGGTGGGCGCGGAGGGACACGAGGCGCGGCTGCACAGCGAACGGCTCGGCGACCGCGACGAGCGACGCGGTGCACTCTTCGTGGAAGCCACGGTCGGAAACAGCGGCGGCGCGCGCCTCGACGCCGGCGCGCGGATCGACTGGTCGTCCGTGGACGGGCGCTTCACCTCGCCGTCGGTGGGCGCCGTGCTGCCGCTCGGTGCGCGGGCCCGGCTGCGCGCCTCGGTCAGCCGCGGGTTTCGCGCGCCCACGTGGACCGAGCGCTATTACACCGACCCCGCGAACATCGGCGATCCCGACCTGCGGCCGGAGGAGTTTCGGAGCGGCGAGCTGGGACTGACGGTGAAACCGGGCTCGCGGTGGAGCGCCGATGTCACCACCTACGCACGCCGCGCGACCGGGCTCATAGATTGGGCGCGCCCCGCGGATGCCGACTCCACCGCGCCGTGGCGCACCACGAACGTGGCGCGCGCCGACTACCGGGGACTGGAGGTAGCGCTGAACCTCCGCGACTGGCTCGGAGCCTCGTGGAAGCTGCGCGGCTCCGCGCTCGACTTCGACAGCCGAGGAGCGGACGGGTTCATCGGGAAGTACGCGCTGCGCCCCGTCACCCGGAGCGCGGGACTCGTGGCCACGGCGCCGCTCGGGCGCGGCCCCATAGCCACTCTCGACGCCGCGTACGGCGAGCGCGCCGGCGACACCCCCCATTTCCGGCTCGATGCCAGGCTCGCCCAGCGCTGGCGCGACCTCCGGATTGTACTCGACGTCCGCAACATCACCGGCGCGGACTACCTCGACGCATCCGTGAAGCCGGTGGCCGGGAGATCCGCCTTCCTCACTCTCGAATTCCATGGGCGCGAATGAATCACCGCAGCGGGCCCGAAGCCGGCCATGACGGCGACCCGCCGTTGACGGCGGCCCGCACTCCCGCGAGTATCATGCACCCCACTCCCTCCCGATGACCACTCCCCCCGACTCCCCGAGCACCTCCCAGCGCGACGGCCTCTCCGCCCCGCTCACCCCGCAGTCCAGCGCCGGCGCGATGGACACCGCCTTCTTCGGACACCCGAGCGGTCTGTCGACGCTCTTCTTCACCGAGATGTGGGAGCGCTTCAGCTACTACGGCATGCGCGCCTTCCTCATCCTGTACATGGTGCACGTGCTCGGCTTCAGCGACGGACAGGCCGGCTCCGTGTACGGCACCTACGTCGCCAGCGTGTGGGCGGCGGCCATCGTGGGCGGCATCATCGCCGATCGCTGGCTCGGTCAGTACAAGAGCGTTCTGGTAGGCGGCATCATCATCGCGCTCGGCCACTTCACGCTGGCCTTCCATCCGCTGCCCTTCTTCTATGCCGGACTGGCGCTGATCGTGATCGGCACCGGTCTCCTCAAGCCGAATGTCAGCGGCATCGTCGGCTCGCTCTACGCGAGCGACGACGCGCGACGCGACGCGGGGTTCTCGATCTTCTATATGGGGATCAACCTCGGCGCCGCCGCCGGACCGATCATCGCCGGCTACCTGGCCCAGAAGGTCGATTGGCATCTCGGGTTCGCCTGTGCCGGAGTCGGGATGACGTTCGGTCTGATCCAGTACGTGGCGGGCCGAAAGCGCCTGCAGCCGGCCGCCGAGCGGCTCGAGGCTCAGCGTATCGCGGCACGCGCCGCAGCGGCCGAGCGCGCGCGCACGGCCAGGACATCCACTTCCACCTCCACGGAACCCGAGTTCTGGGGCTTCACCCGGGTCGAATGGAAGCGACTCGGCGCCATGGCCGTGTTCTTCGTGTTCGCCGCGATCTTCTGGGGCGCGTACGAGCAGGCCGGCTCCACGCTCAATCTCTTCGGCGACCGCTACACGAACACATCGATCCTCGGCTTCAGCTTTCCGTCGAGCTGGTTCGCATCGGTGCAGGCCATCTTCGTGATCCTCCTCTCGCCCATCTTCGCGTGGCTGTGGGTGCGACTCGGCAATCGCGAACCGTCCACACCGGCGAAGTTCGCCTTCGGACTATTCTTCATCGGGCTGTCGTTCGTATTCCTGATGATTCCCGCGTTCCACCTTGAGGCCACGCCGAGCATTCGAGTGAGCCCGTTCTGGCTCATCGGTTGCTACTTCATCCAGGAGCTCGGCGAGCTGTGCATCTCGCCCGTTGGACTCTCGGTGTTCACCAAGCTCTCGCCAGTCAAGATCGTGGGCTCCATGCTCGGAGTCTGGTTCCTGGCCGACGCGCTGGGGAACAAGGTGGCGGGCTACGCCGCCGGCTTCATCTCGACGGCGCCGCTGCCGCAGCTCTTCGGCGTCATCGCGGCGATATGCCTCGGCGCCTCGATCGTGGCGTTCGCGATCATCAAGCCGGTCCGCGGGCTGATGGGCGGCGTGCACTGAGCCGCCGCGGGTAGTGCGCGTCGGCCGGCCGGCACGCACTACCCGCGGGGTGGCGCAGCCACGGCTAGCGGCAGAACGCGCTGGCCACTCCGGCCCCCACGGCGGCGCCGAGCGGGACGAAGACTACCCGCTGATCTCCGGGAGGGAGCAGGCCGAGCGCGCCTACGGCCACCGCTCCGGCGAAACCGTACAGCACGCGCTTGCCGTAGCTGCACTCACTGCGCTGCGTCGGGATCGCCGCCGCGAGCGCCGCTCCCACGGCGAGGCCGGCAGTGGCTCCGATCACGAACTCGCGCAATCCGGGGTCGTCGCAGTGGCAGCGGCTGTGCGGGATGACGCCGTAGCCGAGCAGGCCGCCGCCCAGGCCACCCAGTATCACGCCGCCGCTGGCGAGCGCGATACGCCCGAAGACTTCGCCCCCGGACGGAGCGGCGCGCTCGCGGAGAGCGGGCTGCGCCAGGGCGAGCGGCGGAGAAAGCGTGGGCCGCGAGCCGGAAGTGGAAGCAGCGGCCCCCCCCTGCGCGCCGAGCGTGGCGGCCGAGATCGACAGGCCGAGCGAAGCACGCCGGAGCGCGGTGGCAATGGAGCGCACGGCGGCCGCGTCGCGGGAGCGCTCCGCGAACGCCGACCGGGAGGTCGACGAAGTGGGAGAGTTTCCTTTCATCGGAGATGAGCGAGAATCGCGGAGGAGTCGAGCGTGGAATCGAGCATCGAGTCGAGCATCGAGTCGCAGGCGGCGAATCGAGCGCGGCGCTGGTGGAGGCTTTACGCGCGCGATGCGAGATTGCGTGCAACAGTGGCGCGACGGCGGGCGAAGAACAAGGTGTGCTTCGTCATTTCGCGATGCGGCCCCGTTCGCGTACCCCATGAAATCGAAAGACGCATGCCATTCGGCTCGGGAGTTCGAAACGTGTCCACGGCGGCTGCTCTGGTGGCCGTGATGGGCGGAGCGGCCACACCGGCGAGGCCGGCGAGTGGCGACTATTCCACGCTGGTGACGCTGTTCGAGGAGTGGCGCGCCTTCGAGCGGCCGCTGCTGCGCGACGGCGTGCCCGACTACTCGGCTCCCGCCATGGCCGCGAAGGCAGCGGCGCTCCCTCGCTGGCAGGAAAGGCTCGCGGCCATCGACACCACCGGCTGGCCCATCTCCCAACAGGTCGACTACCGGCTGGTGCGGGCCGAGATGAACGGCCTCGACTTCGATCTCCGCGTGCTGCGCCCGTGGGCGCGCGATCCCGCCTTCTACGTGAGTGTGTGGGCGCATCGCACCGACGTGCCCTCGCGCGAAGCTCCGGTGTCGCAGCCGGAGATAGAGCTCTACGAGTACGACTTCCCGCTCTCGCCGGATGCACAGCACGAGCTCACCACGAGCCTCGGGATGATCCCCGGGCTGCTGGCGCAGGCGAAGGCCAACCTCGAAGCCAGCAACGCGCGCGACCTCTGGGTGTACGGCGAGCGCCTGCTGCGCGGTCAGGCCGCCGCGCTGGCGTCTTTCGAGAGGGGCGCGCTCACCGTGAGCTCGCTGGAGGGGAGACGCCCGGCCGATCTCACCGGCGCCACGCCGGCGCTGCGCGCGGCCGTGAGCGACGCCCGCCGCGCCACCGACGACTTCATAGCCTGGCTGGTGGAGCGCGCGCCGGGCAAGACCGGTCCGTCGGGAGTGGGGAAGGAGAACTACTCGTGGTACCAGCGGAACGTGCACTTCATCCCGTACGACTGGGACGAGGAAGTGGCGCTGCTGCGGCGCGAGCTGGAGCGCGCGCAGGCGGCGCTGCGCCTCGAGGAGCAGCACAACCGCGACCTTCCACCGCTCGAGCCTATCGAGAACCGCGCCGCGTACGATTCCATGGCGCAGGCGCATCTGGACGAGTTCGTCCGCTTCCTCGTCGACCGCAGGGTCATCCCGGAGAAGCCGTACATCCGCGAGGCGCTGGCGCCGCAGCTCCCCCGCTTCGTGCCGAAAGAGCGGCGCGCGTTCTTCAGCCACGTCACGCAGCGCGAGCCGATGCTCCTGCTGTCGCACGACTATCACTGGATCGACCTCGCCAGAATGCGCGACGAGCCGCACCCGAGCCCCATCCGCGGCGCGATCGCACTGTCCAATATCTGGGATACGCGCGCCGAAGGATTCGCGACCGCGTTCGAGGAGATCGTGATGCACGCGGGGCTGTACGATGACAACCCGCGCGCCCGCGAGCTCGTGTGGATCATGCTCGCGAACCGCGCCGCGCGCGGGCTGGCCTCGTTGTACGTGCAGGCCAACGAGCTCACGCTCGAAGAGGCCGGCCACTTCCACGGCGAGTGGACTCCGCGCGGCTGGGCCAGAGCCGGAGATGACCTCACCGCGACGGAACAGCTCCTCTATCTGCGCCAGCCGGGCTATGGCACCAGCTACATCACGGGAAAGCTCCAGCTCGACGAGCTCATGGCGAAGTATGGACACCAGCTCGAGCGCGAGGGGAGGCAGTTCGTGCTCGCCGACTTCATCGGGAAGGTCAACGACGCGGGGATGATTCCCATACCGCTCATCGAGGCGGAGCTGCTTCCAGCCGGGGCGGCGATGCCGATGCGCCTGCGCCTCCCGGCTCGTTGAGCGGAGCGCGCACCGCAGCCGCGGTACGCTAGCCGCGGTACGCTAGCCGCGGTACGCTAGCCGCGGTACGCTAGCCGGCCCGCCCGGAGTCGAACGCCGCGTTTTGATACGCCGCGTTTCGATAGGTCAGCTTTCGATTCGGCCGGCGTTGGTACACCGCGCGCGCTTACACCGTGCTCCGTCCCGCTGCGCTCTCGTGCCATGCTCCAGATCCCCTCCGGCCTCGCGGCCATCCACGTATGTCGCGACCACCAGCGGCCGCGGCATCTCGCGACAATCTGCCCCGCATCCCGCGAACGCACCACCCGCCCCGATCCCGCCGCGACTCTGTTGACAGCGCGGTCAGCATTGCTTAGTTTCCCCTATGGTTAATTAACCTTGTGGTGAATTGCACCATCTGCACTCGAGCCAACCTGCCAGGAAGGGGCTTCTCCAACTGCTCGCCATTCCGGATGCGCTCGGCTTCACATACGGCGCCGACGTGGAGCGATGACCACCGACCCGCTCAGCCAGGTCTTCTCGGCGCTCGCCGATCCCACGCGGCGTGCCATCCTGGCGCGGCTGTCGGAGGGCGAGGCGTCCGTCAACGAGCTCGCCGAGCCGTTCGATATCACGCTTCCGGCAGTCTCGAAGCATCTCAAAGTTCTCGAGAAGGCGGGCTTGATAGAGCGGACGCGCCGTGCCCAGTGGCGCCCCTGCCGCCTGCGTGCGGCGCCGCTCGAGAACGCGTCGAACTGGCTCGACTACTACAGACAGTACTGGGAGGAGAGCTTCGACCGCCTCGATGCATACCTGAAGACCGTCACAGCCAACCAGAAGAAGCGAGGGAAGAAAGATGGCCGACGTCGCTAGCGCCGCCGAGAACGAGATCGCGATCACGCGATTCTACGAAGCACCCGTGCAACTCGTCTGGGATGCGTGGACGGACCCCGACCAGGTGGCTCAGTGGTGGGGACCGCGCGGCTTCTCGATCACCACGCACAGCAAGGATCTGCGGGCAGGCGGAAGCTGGGTCTACACCATGCACGGCCCCGACGGCGTCGACTATCCCAACATCACGCGCTACCTCGAAGTAGAACCGGGGCGGCGTCTAGTGTACGACCACGGCGCCAGCGAAGGAAAGCCGCCGCTCTTTCGCGTCACCGTCGTCTTCACCGATGTGAAGGGTGGAACACGGATGGACATGCGCATGGCGTTCAGCGGTCCTGCGGCGCTGCGCGACGCGAAGAAGATCATCCGCGATGCCGGCGGCAACTCCACCTGGGACCGCCTGGCGGAGTACCTGGAGAACGAACGCTCCGGCCGCGACATCTTCGTCTTCAACCACACCGTCGATGCACCCATCGACAGAGTGTTCGACGCGTGGACCGATCGGCACCTCCTCTCGCGCTGGCTCGCACCGGCGAGCTCCGGCCTGCGCTTCATCGAATGCGATGTCCGCCCGGGAGGGAGGAGCGTGTTTTCCGTCGCGGACAACGGTGCTGCCGGGTTTCGCGGCCGTTCGCACTACCTGGAAGTCGAGCGGCCGCACCGTCTGCTGTACACGCAGGAGTTCTGCGATGAAGACGGGAACATGGCACGTCATCCGCTCGCTACCGTCTGGCCCGACACGCTTCTGGCCCGCGTCGAGCTCACGGCGGAGAGCCCGAATCGCACGCGCGCGACGGTGACGTGGGAAGTGCACGGCTCGGCCACGCCGGAGGAGCGCGCCGCGTTCGCGGACTCGAAGGCGGGGATGATGCGAGGGTGGCTGGAGTCCTTCGACAGGCTCGAGGCGGCGCTCGAGTGAGTCCGAGCGCCGCGCGGCCGCCAACCACTTCAGCGGCCGCATCGCCCATCGCGATCGCTACGGTGCCATGACCGTGCGCCCGTCGGTGACGTTCGCGTCACCCGGGCGCAATCCCATCTCGCGCGCCACGCGCTCGCTGAGCTCCACGAATCGCGGATCCGACCGCACCGGATCCAGACCCGGGTCGCTCAGCACGGCGCGGTGCGGCCACTTCCAGTTCGCTCGCTCCAGCCACGCGAACGCGCTGTCCGGCTCGCCGAGCGCGATGTACGCCCGCCCGATGTTGAACGGTTCGCGCGGCTGCAGCTTCGCACGCTCCAGGTTCCCGCGCGCCCCCTGCTCGTCGCCCGCGAGCGCCTGCACGAGCGCGAGGTCCGCGATGAAATCGGCGCGCAGTGGCGCGGCCTGCATCGCCTTGCGGACCGCGACGAGCGCCGAATCGAACTTCCCCTCCCGCGCATACGAGACTGCCAGCCCCTGCCACGCCCCGCCGTACGTCCCGATGTGCGATGCGCGGCCGAACCGCTCGATTGCGCAGTCGTCGTCGTGATCCAGATAGCAGTTCCATGCGTCGATGGAGCTCACGACGACCGCGAACGGATCCAGCTCGTGCGCGCGCCTCGCTTCCTCGCGCGCTTCCGCCGGCCGCCCCATGCCGCGCAGCAGCAGTGAATGCCAGCTTCTCGCGGTCGCGTGACCCGGGTTCAGCTCGATCGCGCGGCGCAGCTCGCGATCCGCGCCGCGCCAGTCGCGCTTCCACCAGAGCGCGACGGCGTACGACGTGTGGGCGTCGGCCGATTCGTCGTCCAGCGCCACTGCGCGCTCCGCCGCCCACCTGAATCGCGTGTACGCCTCTTCCTCGGTGATGTCGGATGCCGCGAGCTGCCAGGCGGTGAGGTACGCATCGGCCAGGCCGGCATAGGCGTCCGCGTAGCCCGAGTCGCGCGCGATGGCCCACTCGAAGTAGGAGATCGCCTGCGCGTGCGCCTCGCGCGTGCGAAGTGCCCAGAAGAACCGCCCGCGCCGATAGTACTCGTTCGCTTCCGCATCCCGGGTTCCCCGCCGCCCCATTTGCCGCTGCGCGCGGTCTCCCAGCTCCAGCTCGAGCGTCGTCGCCACATCGCGCGCGATTTCTTCCTGAACCCGGATGGCGACGTGCAGATCATCCTCGTACGAATCGGCCCATACGTGCGCGTCGGTGCGTGCGTCGATGAGCTGCGCCGAGACGCGCACGGTGCTGTCGCTCCACCGCACGCTTCCCTCGAGCACGTGCGTCACGTTCAACTCGCTCGCGATGTCGCGTAGTGACTGCGCGCTGCCCTTGTAGCGCATCGCGGATGTCCGGGATATCACCTTCAGGTTCGGGACCGCGGACAATCGCGTGATGATCTCCTCGGTGAGACCGTCGGAGAAATACTCGTTGTCGGCGTCCGCGCTGAGGTTGAGAAAAGGGAGCACCACGATCGAGCTCTCGCGTACCGCCGGGCGGGGCCGGAACGTCCATGCGGCGCCGGCGAGCGCCGCGGCCAGCAGCGCCACGGCGGCGAGCCGCCATCCTCGGCGAGCCTTCGCAACCGGTGCAGCACCCGGCGCGACGCCGGCTGGCGGCGACGGCTCCGTCGCGTCCATGTCCGCCGCTGCGATGTCTTCGCGCGGTGCAGGCGAAGCCTGCCGCTCTTCGACATGGCCGCCCTGAGCGGAGGGCGCGACCGGCTCGGCGTTCGTCGGCTGGCTTCGCAGCCGTTCTGCCAGCGCAGCGATCGCGGGAGCCGCCTCCACTCCGAACTCGGACTGGAGCAGTCGTTCGTGCAGCATGGCATGCTGCAGCGCCGCCGCCGGATTGCCGTTCGCCTCGAGCGCCTGCATGAGCCGGAGCGCGACGCGCGAGTCGTACGGATCGCGCGTCGCGCGTGCCCTCCACCACTCGGCGGCCGCGCGGAAGTCGCCCGACTGCTCGGCCGCTCCGGCGCGCGCCTCCAGCACGCCATCGCATGCGGCGGCCAGACGCCCTCGCTCGCGTTCCGCCCACCGCTCGAACTCCGGTGCGTCGTTGATGTAGAAGCCGTCCAGAAACTCGCCGCGATACGACGCGAGCGCGGTGTCGTGATCCCCTCGCGCGATGGCGGCGGCGAAATCCATGACATCGGAGCGCACGACAGCACCGTCGAGGCATACGGTGTCGCCCGCGGACGTGAGCGCGGCTTCGCCCAGTGCCTTGCGAAGTGTGTAGAGTGCGGCGTTGAGGAGCTGGCGCGACCGATCCGATTCCTTCTCGGGCCACAGATAGGCGATCGCCTTGTCGCGTGTGATACGCTGCTCGGGTGCGAGCACGAGCAGAGCGAGGAGGCCCAGGCGGTGGCGCTGCACGGCACCGCCGGAGAGGCGCACGCCGTCCGCACTCTCCAGCGATGGGCTTCCCAGGAGTCTGAGGTACCACTTCGGTATGACGTTCAATCGCGCTTCACCGCAAGGGAATCGAGGACGCTCCCGTGCGGTGAAAATACAGAATCCCGGGCACATCCGCACTATGCCCGGCCCGCCGAAGCAGCCGCGGGCCGCGCATGGTCAGATGGTGCTACTGCTCAGCTCACTACGAGTCCGAAGCGTGGCGACGTGCGCGCCACGGTCGTGCACCGAGTATCAGATCCTGCACTTCCTGTTGAGCCTCTGCTGCACCTCGGCCGGCTCGAGAACAGTCGGATTCCCGAAGGTGCCACCCCTGTCGGACTGGATCACGAAAGTGGCGAGGAGCTCGATCGGCTGCGACGTGAGGTTCTGAGCGATGTGGCGGTCGTGTGGCGGCTGGAATGCAGCGCCAGTGGGATACTCGTGCCTCCTGCAGTTCTCGCTCGTGAGCGTGAGAGTGCCGCCGCCCGTTACCACGACGAACACACCCGGCATCGGGTGAGTGTGCCAGGGCACGAACCCTCCATTGGGAGGAATGCTCACCTTCGCGGTGACGATCTTCACGCGGCGGCGCGGATGCGTCTCCATGTTGACGCGCGAGTCGAGCAGACCGGCGCCCAGGGCAGTGCTGGTGAAACTCGCCGTCCCCGGCGCCGCGGTGCGGTGGAAGGAAGCCGACAGCGTCGCCGCCTCGGTGTCGGCCGGCAGCGGGCCGTCGCAACTGGCGAACGCCAGCACGGACGCGAGGATGAGAGTACCGGATCGTACAAGGAGCAGCCGGTTCGAGCTTCGGGGATACATGATGGACCTCCGTTCGCGTGTGACCATGCGGAGCGCGGCCAGTGCCGCGCCCCGGGTACCGCGGCCTCGTCCGGGGCACCGCCCACACTCTAGCGTGGGCGAGTGAATCCCTTCTCACGCGCGAATGAACGGCCAGTGAACGACGAATTTCGTGCTCTGGAGGGGCGAGGACGGGGATCGCGACCTCGATCCGTCACCCTCCCGTCGGCCCGTCGATGATCCGGGCTTTGATGAGGTGGTCGAGAAGCGGGAACTCGCGATCGAGGTACGCGTTGCCGCCCGAGATGATCTCGCCCTGGCGACGTTGCCGCACGCCGCTTCCCGAACGCTCGCCGTAGCCTGAGTAGAGACTGTCCAGTACTTCCATCCCGCTGATCACGCGCCCGAATATCGCGAAGGGCCCCCCGTCGTTGCGCGTGTTGTCCTTCAGATTCACGTACACCTGAGTGTTCGACGTCCCGGGCGCGGTGTCGCGCGCGAACGCGAAGGTCCCGCGCACGTTGCTCCCGTACTTCGGATCATCCGGAAAGGCAGCGTGCAGCCACGCGGCGTTCACGGCGGGGGCGCCGTTCAGCCCCCACTGCACGATGTAGTCGCGACTCACTCTGTGAAAGCGCACGTCGTCGTAGTAGCCGAGACGGATGAGATTATAGAACCGGTCCGATCCGTTGGGCGCGTGGGCGCGTTCGCAGCGCACGACGAAGTCTCCCTTGCTCGTCTCGAATCGTGCGTACCACACCGGCGGCGACTGTCGCTTCCACTCGGCGTTCGACGGGTCGAGGAGAAGCGACTTCGTCGTGTGGCTCGCACCCTGCTGCGCCCGGGCCGTCGCTCCACACGGGAAGAGTGCGGCCACTAGCACGGTCACGATGTGGAAGTGTCCCGTCAGTCGTCGTTTCCGTCGTCGTTGCATCGGATCATCTGTGTGGAAGCGAAGGCACATGCCGAAAGCTACGTCGGCGCATCTCGCTTCGCACGCGGACGACGCGAGATCCACCGGCACCGGGCCGACGCCTACATCATCGCCGTCGATGACCGCGTGGGACCATCCCGGAACGCCCCGCGCAGCTCTCTGCGCGAGGCGACGCCCAATTTCGTGAACACTTTGCTGAGATGATACTCGACAGTTCGTGGGCTGATGAACAACCGGCTGCCTATCTCCGGATTGGTATTCCCCTCGGCGGCGAGACGGGCGACCCGTGCTTCCTGAGCGGTGAGGGAGTCGCGCGTCTCGACCGTGCGCTTGCGTACCGTCTCTCCGGTGGCGAGCAATTCGCGACGGGCGCGCTCGGCGAAGGCTTCGGCGCCGAAGCCGCCCAGCATCTCGTAGGCGGTACGCAGTTGCGCGCGTGCGTCCACACGTCGGTTCTCGCGGCGCAGCCACTCGCCGTAGACCAGGTGGGCCCGCGCGAGATGAACGGCCATCCGACTCCGCTCCAGATGATCGATCGCCTCGCGATAGAGCGAGTCGGCCGCCTCGCCTTCGCTCAACAGCGCGCGTGCTCGCGCCTCGCTGCCGAGCGCCCAGTCGGTAGCGGCGGCGCGAGTTCGTTCCTCGAGTAATCGCAGCGCGTCGGCCGCCACTTCGTTGGCACCGCTCCGGACGGCTGCCTCGATCAGCTCGATGAGCGACCAGCCGAAGAACCCCGGATCATCGTAGTCGCACCCCCGTTGCGCGCCGGCAAGGGCGGCCTCGTAGCGACCAAGACCGTTGTAGAGAACCGCGGTCGCGTAGCCGCAGAAGCCGAGTACCCTGCCTTCCCCTCTGGCGGTCGCGTCCCTCATACCCGCCTCCATCAGCTTCAACGCCTGGGCCTCCGCACCCCGCCAGGCGGCCAGGAGCAGCGACGGATATCTCAGCGGCGCATTCCCGGTCGCATCCGCGATCGCATCGCCCTCCTCTATCAGCGACGAAGCAGCGGCGAACTCACCGGCGTGTACATGCACGCCCGCGCGATAGGACAGCGCCATGGGAAGAATGGCGAGCCCTCCGGCCTCTCGAGCGATCCGCACCGCGGCGGTAGCCAGCTCCTGCCACATCCCGCCGTCCCACAGCTCGAACGCAACCGGCTCGGGGGCCACGGGGCACGCCAGCCAGAGCCAGTGCGTGATGTCCTCCGCACCGCGCCCAGCCAGTTGTCGGAACGCCACCAGAGCTCGCCGGAGCGGAGCGACACCGGCCACGTAGCCATCCGTGAATCGTATCGCCAGCCCGTCGAGGAGCAGGTCGACTGGTCGTGGCGGCCGCCGCGCGGGCGGCGCGGCGCGAGCAGCTTCGGCCGCCGCCCGTACTCCGCATTCGCCAAGGCGACCCGCGAAGATCGCAGCGCCAAGCACCTCGAGATACGTTTCGCGCGCGAGATCGCCATCGAGTGCCTCGAGTTGCCTGGCGGCATCGAGCAGCAACGGTGGAGCATCGCTGCCGTGCCGCCTGGCAAACACGATCCGTGCGCGTAGCCGCGCGAGGCGCGCGCGCTGAAGCTCGTCCAGCGGACTCAGCTCCGCGGCCGTGAGCAGTGCGGATGCAGCGTCGAGCGCGCCGGCATCGAACTTGGCGTGCGCCGCTGCAAGCCCGCGCACGCCGCGTCGAGCTGGGTCTGGCGTCAGCTCGGCGGCTCGTTCCAGAAAGGCCGCAGCGGCTGCCATGCCTCCGCGTGCCCGTGCCCGATCGGCCGAGCGTTCCAGCTCTGCCGCGAGCGACTCGTCCGGCGCTACTGCCGCCCTCGCCCTGTGCCATGCGCGGCGATCGGGATCAGCCTGCGGATCGGTGGCAGCGGCGAGTGCGCGGTGCACCTCCTGCCGCTCGCCGGGAGTCGCCGTTCGATAGGCGGCCGAGCGTACCAGCGGATGACGGAAGCGCGCCCGCGCGCCGAGCTCGATCAATCCCGCCGCCTCGGCCGGTGCGGCCGCCGACGCGTCGACACCCAGCCGCCCGGCGGCGCGCCACAACAAAGTCACGTCGCCAACCGGCTCGGCCGCCGCCGTGAGGAGGAGGCGCTGCGACGCCCCGGGCAACGACTGGAGCTGGCGCACGAAGCTCTCCTCGATGCGATTCGCCAGCGGTGCCGTGTTGGGGAGGCCGAACCCGCCGGCCAGCTCCTCCGCGGTCAGTCCCCGTGGCAGCTCCAGCAGAGCCAGCGGATTGCCGTGCGCCTCGGCTACGATCCTCGCGCGAATCCGTTCGTCGAGTCGTCCGGGAATCGCGGAATTCAGCAGTGCGTGTGCGTCGTCGTCGTTCAGACCGCCGATGTCCAGCCGCGGGAAAGCAGCCAACGCTGCCTCGTCACTCGGCTCCCGAAGCGCGAACACCAGCGCGATCGATTCAGCCAGGAGACGCCGCGCGACGAACGCGAGAATCTGCGTCGAGATGGGGTCGATCCACTGTGCATCATCGACGATGCAGAGGAGCGGGCGCTCTTCGGCGGCATCGGAGAGCAGACCGAGCACGGCGAGCCCCACCAGAAATCGGTCGGGCGTCTCGCCCGCGCTCATCCCCAACGCGGTGGCGATCGCCGTGCGTTGCGGGCCCGGCAGACAGGACAATCGGTCGAGCATCGATACGCAGAGCTGATGCACGGCGGCGTAAGGCAGCTCCATCTCCGACTCGACACCCGCGGCCCGCGCGACGCGGCAACCCGATGCCGCCGTCGCCAGGTAGTCGAGCAACACGGACTTTCCCGCCCCGGCTTCGCCGCGCACTACCAGTACCCTGCTCCGTCGCGCGCGCACCTCCTCCAACAACTGGTCGAGCGCCGCGCACTCGCTCAGCCGACCGCGCAGCCCGGAGGCATGTCGAGGATCGGACGTGGTCATCGCCAGGCGTGATAGAGGAGACCATCGTGGTGCAGATGATAAGACTACTCGACATCCATGCCTCTCGCACCCGCTCTTGACTGTTGCCCGCGCCCTACCAGTATTGATCGCCCAGGCAGGCGGGAGACACAATCAACCAGGAGCAACCATGCTACTGATCCGGGACATCATGTACTGCAAGCCGGGGAAGGTACGGCCGATGGTCGAGAAGTTCCTGGCGATGTCGAAGCTCGGCGAGAAGGTGGGGATGCCGCGCATGCGCGTCATGACTGATTTCGCGGCCGAGCGGTACTGGACTGTGGTGGCAGAGATGGAAGTCGAGGACATGCAGGCGTTCGAGCAGATGATGTCATCGCCGCAGGGATCGAACGAGGACATGAAGCAGCTCGAGGATATTATGAAGGGATACCACGATCTCGTCGACCATGGGAAGCGGGAGATCTACAAGATCGAGGGGTGAACGACGGCACCAGGACTTGGCCGAGAGGGCTCTGCAGCGGCGCTGCGGAGCCCTCTCCCGCAAAGCCCCGACCTCGTCATCAGTCGTCCATCACCCTTCCGGGATCTCCGGTTCCACGAGTTGCGTGAGCAGCACCAGCGATTCCTGCCAGCCGAGGTAGCACATCTCCTCCGGTATGGCGGCGGGAATCCCTTCCTGCAGAACGCTCAACTCGCAGCCGCACGAGACAGGGCGCAGCGAGATCGTCACCTGCATCTCGCCCGGAGGTCCCGGAGCGTCGAAGCGATCGGTGTGTTTGATGCTCTCGTTCGGCGTGAGCTCCGTGTACGTGGTGCGGAACGAGTGGCTGTTCCCCGTGGTCAGGTTGGTGAACGACATGCTGTATCCACCGCCCACTCGCGCGTCCATCTCGTGGACCTTGCCGGTGAAGCCGTGCGGCGGCAGCCACTTCGCGAGGGCGTCGGGGTCGAGGAAGGCGCGATACACGCGCTCGGTCGGCGCGCGAAGCACGCGGTGGAGTTTGACGGTTCCGGTGGATGCGGCCATGACGAATCTCCTGTCGGTACGTGAAGTCACTCCGGGCTGATGAATGGAGGCCCGGACGGCGGACGATGTTTCCCCGTCCCTCACTCGGGACGGATCGGGAGCCCGTCATCCACCCGACTTTCGGCGCGGTTTCGACAGGCTCCATCAGTACGTCGAACGACGCGACCGGAGTTCGACATCGCTCCGCGGGACTGCGGCGCTCCCGCTGTCAACGCCCCGTGGAGGGGAGCGGCGAGTAGCCGATACCGTCGGACCACGTCCCGGTCGGCGCCCATCCAATGATGCGTATCGAGTCGAGGTCGACGGTGATCGCGCGGTTGCGTCCCTGCAGCGTGACGAACGCCCAGCGTCCATCACCCGAGATGGTGACTCCCTCGGGCGACGGCGACCCCGGCACCTCGGCGGTCTCGACCACGCTGTCCGCCGGAATGTCGAGCGTGGCTCGCTCGCGCCGTGTCGCCACATCGAAGATCCGGAGCTGCGCCTTCACAGGATCGGTGACCACAGCGAGCCGAGCGTCGGGAGTCATCGCGAGGCGGTACGGCAGGCCGAAGCCACGCAGCGTGTCCACCGGTGCCCGCTTCACGAGATCCACCACGACGACCACGCTGTCGCGGTCGCTCCCCACCCATGCGGCGTGCCCGTCGGGAGTGATCGCAATCCCCTCGGGCGCAGCGGTCACAGGAAGAGTCACGGTGGAGTCCGCACCCGAGGGATCGATGAGCGAGATGGTGCCGGCTGCGATATTCGAGGTCACCATCGTGCGACCATCGGCCGAAAGCGCGAGCATGTGCGTGAGGCGTCCCTTCGTTGGCAGTACACGCCTGATCGCGCCGCTCGCGAAGTCGATCACGAGCACCGCTTCGCTCGACTGGGCCGTGACCGCCAGCAGCGAGTCGCCCGGCAGAAAAGCCATACTATGCGGATGATCGTAGCCGGCGATCTCGAGCGTTCGTGCAACCCGACGCCTGACCACATCGATCACAGTGATCGAGTTGCCCGCTTCCCCGCGCGGACCGTAGTTGCTGACCACGGCCCAACGGCCATCGTGCGAGATCGCGACCTCGTGCGGGCCGCGGCCCGTGGGAAGCGTGGCGAGCACGTTCCCGGTGGCGGCGTCGATGACGGTGGCGGTGTGGTCGTTCATGTTGCTGACGACCACCGTGCCAGCGGGCCGACGCTGCACGCGCTGCGCATTCGCGACGAACGGAAGCGCCAGAGTGCACGAGGCCGCGCAGAGGATGGCGCGAGCGATGGAGGAACGTCTCCGGAGCATGAAATCCATCACCCTGATGTAGAGGATCGTGGTCCAGCTTCTCCAACACTTCGTCTTTCGTGCACGTCCAACAGCGCGCCGGAAGATCGCTCGTGCGCAGACGCTCTGTCGCTCCCCGGCCGCGGTCGCGTGTGGGTGACAAGGTAGAGGCCGGAGCTATCTTCCGCCATGCGCGCCAGTCACGACTCTTCCACGCTCCCCTCCTCGATACGCGGTGCCGCCTCGTGGGCATGACCCTCTGGATCGACGCCGACGCTGCCCCGCGAGACGTGAAGGACATATGCATCCGGGCATGCGAGCGCCTCGCGCTCACGACCGTCCTCGTGGCGAATCAGCGGCTGCAGATTCCTTCGGGGTATCGCCACCTCTCGGCAGTGCGAGTGGACGGCGGACCGGACGTCGCCGACCGCTACATCGAGGAGCACGCCGTCACGGGCGATGTAGCAGTGACGGCCGACATACCACTCGCCGCGGCGCTGGTGTCCAGAGGAGTGGTCGTCCTCGACCCTCGCGGTGATGAGTACACGGCGGAGAGCATCGGTGAGCGACTCTCGGTGCGGAACTTCATGGACGGACTCCGGGGTACGGGAGTCGATACCGGCGGCCACGCTGCCTACGGTCCGCGTGAGAAGCAGGCGTTCGCGAATGCGCTCGACCGGGCGCTCACGCGTGCGGCGCGGCGGCGGTGATCGTCAGCCCTTCGACGTCGGTCTCCGCTCCGGGGCCTACGCCACCAACCGAGCCACGAGGTGAGCGGGCGCGAGCACAGGAAGCGGCGAGCCCTTGAAGTGCCGCGCGTCGCGCGTAACGATGGCCTCCGCTCCGGCTTGCTCGGCGGCTACTATCTGGCAGGCGTCCTCGAAGTCGGCGACGCCGAGCGCCAGAGCGCGAAGCATGTCGTTTTCGTCGAACGGCGTCACGGGAAGCGACGAAAGGAGGCGCCTGAGAGCGGATCGTGCCAGCGCGTCACTCGATTGACGCCGTAGCACGTACCAGAGAGTCGTCACGGTGTGCGAAGCCACCACCGCGCGCAGACGACCGTCTTCGACCGCCTCGAAGATCGCGATAGCATCCTCGTGCCACGGCGCGCGGAAGAGCAGCATGTCGAAGATCACGTTCGCGTCCAGCAGGACGAGCGAAGGAGGCCGCGCTACCTCACGAACGCGACGCCCACGGGACGCCGGTCGCGCCGTCATTCCTTACCGTATCGCTTCCAAATGTGCTCCCTGTACAGCTCGCGAGGATCTTCGTCGCCCGGATCGCTGGACGACAGCAAACCGGCTAGCTCACGCACCACCGGAGAGGACGAACTCGCGCGGACGTACTCTATCTCGCGTCGCCGTCGTTCCGCCGGGTCCAGGGTTTCGTCGTAATCTCCGGCGGGAGAAGGCAGCGCTCGAAGAAACTGCTCCACGAGAGCGGACAAGGTGGTGCCGCGGGCCGAGCTGTACGCCTCGCCGCGCTCGATCGCCGCAGAGCTGAGCGAGAGATTGCGAGGGCGCTTGCGGGTTCGGTCGGGCCGTGTGTCGGAGCGGTCCGCGACGGGTTTGGCCTTCGCGCCACGAGGCCTCTTTCTCGAATTGGCTGCCATGAAGTTCGCCTTTTCAATGCGTATACTAGTGACAATAAGATACGCATTACATACGCACACGTCAAAGCGATTCTTGCAGGTGGGCCGAACTACGGGAGCCCTCGATCGCAGCAGTACGTCATCCGCGCGAAAGCAAAACGTCATTTCCGCGCAAGCGGGAATCCATGTTACTCGACCAAACATTGGTCCCCGCTTTCGCTGGGATGACTGGAGAATTCTTCCACGGAGGCCCCCTGCCCCGCCACCCGACTGGTCGGTTTCGCGCGGGGACCTCGGGTGACGGACGGCGAGCACGATGAGCGCCGATGCCATTGCAGTACGCGTGCGAGAAGCCGTCGGTGATTCGAGCGTAGAAGAGCCGGCAATGCAGTCCGGACATCCTCCTAGAATCTCGACACCTCGTCGCGGCACATCCGGAACATCAGAACTCGTAGCCCATCCGGACCCAGTAAAGCCAGTCCTCCACAGCCTCCCGCGTCTGCGCATCCACATGGAACGGCCGGAGCTGGGCCAGCGGCACGGCCAGACCACGCTCCTCCCACTGGATCGTCACGAACATCTCGTGCTCGCACTCCTTTTCGGGCGGCATGCCGATCGCCTCGACCTCATCGTCAATGTGAAGCGGGGAGATCATCCGCGCGGATGCGCAACGCGCCAGAAAGGGGAAACGCAGCGCACCCTCCAGGTGATAGTACCAGCCCATCGCACGTTCTTCGGGGCCGTACGCATCGACCACGATCTCCATCGCAATTCGCTCCTCTCGCGCGGGGTCCTCCTTCTGGCGCTTCATCTCATTCCTCTCCAGGCACGAAGGGAATGAGCCCTCGCCGGAAGGCCTCCTCCTGGAGCTCGAGCGGTGCATCACGCACGTCCACGATGTAGCCGTTCACCTCCAACATCCAGACCATAGGGTTGTCGATGAGACGGCTGGGCAGCGTCCACCGCGGATCCAGCTGCGAGCTGCGTAGGAGATCGAGGATCATCTTCGCCTTGGCCGACGCCGTACTCTTACTCACACTACACGGCTCGCACAATTCAGCAGGAGTGAGATGAGGTGTCTGACTCCGGTCGAACAGAAAGTTCACCCGGCCCAGCGCGTAGAGAATTCCGGCGGCCCACGCCGCGGCTTTGCCAGCGAGAAGCGGCGATGGACGCCTGCGACTCAACACCTCGGCCATCGAGCGGGCCATGATTGCGTACTCCTCGTTCAGATGCTCGCGGCAGACCTGGTCGGTGAGCTGCACGATCTGCCCGTACACAGGTCGAACCGCTACGGGAACCGATGCGCGGCCTGCGCTCTTCTTCGCCACTATTACCCTCTCGCGTTGCGACTCTCTGCGTGATCCCAGATCGTCTCTCTCGGGAAGCCGTCGATCCTGAACCAATGCAGGCCGGGCTTTTCGCTGCCGTGTGCGAGGAACCACTCCAGAGCCTCGACCGCGAGTCGTTCGGAGACGAACAGCTCGGCCGGCCAGCGCTCGAGGGCTTGGCCGCCGAGCTCGATCTCGACCCGCGAGGCGGAGAATCGATCGGACGCCGCCAGGAAATCACTGAGAGATTGCGCGTCCTCGTAGATCTGGAGCACGAAGCCATGACCGGCGTGAAAGCTCACTTCTGCCCGGGGGAAGTCGGCCCCACTCTTTGGGTGGAGGCTCCCCTCATGCCAGGCGTCGACCCGCATGAGCGAGGCCACGACAGCGGCGGCGGTAGGCGCTTCGTGCCGAGCGGATTCGTTGCCGATGAAGGCCGAGAAGACGAAGGCACCGGGTGGCATTCCTGGATCTGTCAACGTTCTCACCTCGCCGTTAGCGGTCGATCCGATATAGGGTTGTAGGGATTGACCGGAGTCGTCGCGGAACGTCACCCACGCATGACGAGACAATGGACCGGTGATCGGCAAGCACCATCCAACCACGGGTGTGGCATCGACATCGAGCTCGATGAGTTTTTCGCCATGCCCAGAGCGCGTGATCGCGGCGAAGCCCCCTACGAGATGAAGCCGAGCGCTTCCGCCACGCCGCGCTGGCGTGCGTCCAGAGTCAGGAACGTGAGCTCTCCTGGATCTGGAGCGAGGTAAAGTGCCGTCGCCAAATGCCAGCAGTCAGCGCCACGCACGTAGCCCGCCTCGAGGACCCGGACGATCTCGGGTTGCAGCGGACGGTCCGGGCTGATCCACGTTATCGCCGACAGCGCATCGGGCTCCTCGGCGATGCCTTCGCGCGCGAACGCGGCACGGAGCTCGGCTTCGAGCAGGTTGGATGCCAGAAGTTCATCGAAAGCGGCGAGACGCCGGGCGAGCGCGGTCGCCCCGCGCTCGCCGAACGCGATCGCCACGAAGCATGACGTGTCTACGTACGCGGCTTTCACTCGTCACGCTCGGCAAGGAAACGCTTCACCGCCCCCGGGCGTCGAGCAATGGTGCGGAAACGAGTCGGCTCGCTCGTGGTGGGCTTGTGCAGCACGCCGCGATCGGTCAGCTCCGCGATTCGCTCGGCCAATCCTCCGACGGCCGTTTCAACCGGCCGGATCTCGGCTACCGGCGTGCCGTGCAGCGTGACGATCACGCGCTGCCCTTCGCGCACCTGTCGTATGATCGCGGAGAACCGAGCCTTGGTTTCGTAGAGCGAATAGGTATCCCGCATACCGGGAACGTACTCTATCTAGTCAGACTGGTCAAGCCGGACCGGGATGGCTTCTGCGACTGACTGTCGCGAGGAGCCCACCATACGCTATTCCGCTTCGAGTCGAGCGCGCAGCCGGTGCGCCCGGCGCCGCAGCAGCATCCGCAGTACGGCAGCCGAGGGCGGTAATGCCAGCCACGCCATGGTCGCCGCGCCGATGAGCGTGAGACGATACGTCGCGGTATCCGCGCTCAGGCGCACAGCCCCGAGCTCAAGCTGACGGCCCATTTCGGCGTCCACTCGATCGCCGAAGAACCGCGACGGATCCTGCCCGGGCAGCCTGGGTTGGATCGGAACGCCCCTCCGTTGCACCAGCTTCTCGTGGAGTGCTACGAGGTCGGCGGCGCTCTCCACGCCCGGGAACTGGTGGATGATCCCGGTCGGGTCTCGCCGCATCGGCGTGTTGTACGACGCGTTGTTCGTCGAGAGCCGAAAACCATCCGCGAACTCCGTAACCAGGTTGAGAAAGACACCACCCCTCGCCTGACGTCCCGTACGCACCGCTGCAAGGGCTACCGCGGTGATCGCTCCGTCGGGTCGATCGTGACAGCGAGCCAACACGGAAGCCCCATCGGGGCGAGTGTGAGTGATGAGTCCGAGATCGCGGAAGCCGGCGTCCACCAGGTCACGGCTCTTTTCGGCCAATGCCGCGAGGGTTTCGGCTGGTACAATGGGGGGCGCACCGCGGTATGGCGCGTAGCGCTGATGCACCGGTATTCGATGTCGAAGCCATAACGACACGATGGTCAATGCGTAGAGCACCACCAGATACAGGATGATCCACTGCAGCAGCAGTAGCATCAGCGCGGAGCGGCCAGCGACAGCCCGCCTACTCTGCGCCGGACCGACGGAACCATGAGTGCCCGATGAACAATCCGAAGAAAGCCGAGAAGATCGAGAAGACCACCCAGTCCGTACCATCTTTGACTATATGCTCGCCGAAGGCGTAGGGGGCCGCCAGCGCGAGCGCGCCCATGTAGCCGCAGACGCATACGATGCCCGTGAGATAATCGCCGGACCTGCCGAGCTTTCTGAGCGTTGGTCGCGTCGCAGAGTACACGGCGCCGCCCGCGGCTCCGGCCCCCGCCGCGGCGAGTACTGCAACGAGCGCTTCGCCAATCTTGCCGGGCTCCGAAAGAAGACGCGGCAACATCAGCAGGATGCGCACTAAGACGATCGCGCCCAGCGCGAGAGCTCCGAGTACCGCAGGCCGTGCCCACGCTGGCACTCGAGCGATCATGCCGAATACCCCCATCCATCGCGACTGCGGGGGCATCGGCCCGATGCGCTCTTCTACGAAGTTACGGCGCGCGATGCAGACGGGGCACACCTTCGTGTGCTTCTCGATGGACTTTGTGAACTCGATCAGCGCGTCCGTTCCGGACGGTACCGGCTGCCGTTCCCGATTCCGTATCCACTCGCACTCCGGCGGCTCGCCCTCCTTCGGGGCCGCGTTACGCATCTCGGCTACAGCGAGCAACCACATGTCCATCGCATGGCGACGCGGAATACGGACGCGACCAGTCGTCCATGCTTGCACGACGCGCGGCGTCACATCCAGCTCCGCCGCGAGTTGGTCGTCCGTCCACGCGAGGATGCTGCGCGCCTCGTTGAATTCCGCTGCGGTCATCTCGGCTCGGTAAGAGATGTGGACAGCTCCACCGGGAGCGGGGGCTGCCCAAGCGAATGCTAGCAGGCGACCTCGACTATGCGTTCTTCTTCCCAGCGCAGCAGCCCGAACGAACGGCTTCCACCCGCGCGGAACAGCGACATGCGCGGCCACTGCATCGGGACAGCGCGAATGACTGGCTCGAGAATACGCTACACTTGGCGAGCCCGGCTGGCTAGAGCGGTTTGACGATCAGTCTTCGGCCGGTCCTTCTCCGAATCCGAAGACGAATGTGACCTCGAGACCGACACTTCGCGCGACACGATAACAGATATTTCGTCAAGCACGATACCCTAGAAATGAACTGCACATTAGCATATATTACACGACGCAGAATAACCTATATTTGGCCTGCCCAAACCGTCTCTCCCACCCTTCCCCCGATGACCGCTCTCCCACCCGCCCCAGCCCAGCGCGACCTCGCCGCCGCATTGCGCCGGCTGAAGCGCCTGCAAGACCAGGGGAAGGTCGTCTTCCGCTCCGCCGACCTGAAACGGAGGGAGCGGGAATCGCTGGTCGCGGCCGGTTTTCTCCGCCCCGTGGTCAAGGGATGGTACCTGGCCGCCCGCCCGGGCGAAGCTCCCGGCGACACCACACCCTGGTTCGCGGCGCTGCGGGACTTCGTGGCTGGCTACTGCGCCGCGCGCTTCGGGGATGAGTGGTATCTCTCCCCGGCCTTCTCGCTGCACGTGCACGCCGGCGCCACCACGCTGCCGAAGCAGGTGATCGTCCACACCCCACGCGGAACGAACTCGGTGCTCGAGCTGCCTGGTGGCTGCTCGATCCTCGACTACCGTGCGCCGGATTTCCCGGTCGCCGATCGCATCGAGGTGGTCGGCGGCCTTCGGGTGCTCCCTGTCGCCACCGCGCTGGTGCGGGTCCCGGCCGCATTCTTCGGGTCGTCCGCCGCCGACGCTCAGATTCTCCTCACCCAGCTTCCGGATGCGTCGGACTTGAACCGCGAGCTTCTCGCTGGTGGACACAGTATCGTGGCCGGACGGCTCGCCGGTGCGCTGCGAGCGGTCGGCCGCGCGGGGCTGGCCAACGACATCCTCGGAACGATGCGAAACGCCGGGTACGCGGTGCACGAGAGCGATCCCTTCGTGAAGCAGCCTCTCGTCCTTGGAAGCGAGCGAGCGAGGTCTCCCTATGTCCTGCGTCTGCAACTGATATGGCGCACGATGCGGGAAGAGATCGTCGAGCACTTCCCCGACGCTCCCGGACTACCGGTGGACGCGACGGCGTACATGGAGGCGGTGCAGGAGAGCTATCTGGCGGACGCCTACCACTCTCTTTCAATCGAGGGATATCGCGTCACAGATGAGCTGATCCAACGCGTAGCCACCGACGACTGGAACCCCGAGCAGCACGCGAGCGATGCCGACGCGCGGAACGCGATGGCCGCGCACGGCTACTGGCGCGCGTTCGAGCTCGTGAAGGAATCGCTGCGGCGGATTCTCTCGGGCGGCGATGCTGGCGAGATCGCGCGCGCCGAGCACGGCGCCTGGTACCGCGCGCTCTTCGCGCCGAGCGTGGAAGCGGGCATCCTCGCCCCCACCGATCTTGCGGGCTATCGGAACGGGCCGGTGTACATCAAGAACGCCGCGCACGTCCCGCCTCCTCGAGAAGCGGTTCGCGACATGATGCCCGCGCTCTTCGACCTGCTGGCGGCGGAGCCGAGTGCACCTGTGCGCGCGGTGCTGGGCCATTTCTGCTTCGTCTTCATCCACCCGTACATGGACGGCAACGGCCGCATCGGCCGCTTCCTGATGAACGCGATGCTCGCATCCGGGGGATTCCCGTGGACGGTCATCCGGGTGGAGTGGCGCGCGGAGTACCTCGCGGCGCTGGATGCGGCCAGTGCGCGGGGGGAGATCGCGCCGCTGGCGAGTTTACTCGCCAGGGCGGTATCCGCTGGTGTACCGGAGTAGAACGTGGACAGCGGCCGCTTCTCCCTGTCGAAGTACGCGTAGTACGGACGGCCCTCTTCGACATCGAAGAAGGGACGGAAGCGCGAGCGCTCCTGCATGTATGGGATCACGAGCGAACGGCCCACGATGACGGATCACCGCCCGCTTCAGCTATGCCCGCAACCAGTCACCCACCGGCCACAGTAGAAACTCCTCCAGCGGAATGCCGTCGCCGCCGACGAGCAACGAGCGCGTGGCCCCGAAATGCTCCGCGAAACGACCAAGGCCAGGCAGCGATGCCGGTGCACGCCCGCTTTTTACCTCGATCGGCACAACGATCTTGCCGGAGCGCACCACGAAGTCCACCTCGTGATTCCCCTCACGCCAGTAGGACAGCTCACACAGACCCGAGGCGGCCGCGTTGGCGAGGTGAGCTCCCACGGCGGACTCCGTCAGCCTCCCCATGAACTCGCGGTCGGCGCGCGACTCGGCGGGCGAGAGTCCGGACTGCGCGGTGAGCAGCGCCGTATTGAAGACCTGCAGCTTGGGACTGGATCCGCGGCTGCGAACCACCTTCCCGGAATACTTCGCGAGCCCCGTCAACATCCCGGCTCCGGCCAACAGCTCCAGGTAGTGCGCCAGAGTGGTGGTGTTGCCTGCGTCGTGGAGCTGGCCGAGCATCTTCGTATACGAGAGTACCTGCCCCGAGTACCGGCAGCCGAGCTCGAAGAACTGCCGCAGCAGCGCGGGCTTGTCCACGCGCGTCAACAGCAGCACGTCGCGAGAGATCGTGGTCTCCACCAGCGAATCGAGCAGGTATCTGCGCCAGCGCGCCGGATCGCTCGCCAGCGGTGCGGCACCGGGGTATCCACCGAAGTAGAGGTACTGCTCCAGCGTGAAGCCGAACGCCGAGCGCATCTCGCCCAACGACCAGTGTGGTAGGTGCAGGATCTCGAAGCGCCCGGCGAGACTCTCGGAGAGCCCGCTCCGTACGAGCAGCGGCGCCGAGCCGAGCAGGATCACGTGGAGCGGCCTGCGGTGGCGGGTGTCCTCGTCCCATAGACGCTTCACGGTTTCCGACCAGTCGGGATCTTCTGAACTACGTCGAGCGCGAGTACCGCACCCTTCTTCCCCGTATCCTTCACTATCAGGCGAGCTCGCTCCCACTGGGCCGCGAGCCACGCCGTGTCCCGCAGCGCGGGTTCGTCTGCGGAGACGAAGACGCTGGGACGGCCGAGGGCACTCAGGATCTGACGTACCAGAGTGGTCTTGCCAACTTGCCGGGGGCCGGCCACGACCTGCAGGAAGCGCCGCGGCTCGGCGAGGCGGGCCTCGAGGACGCGAGCGCTGTCGCGCTGAAATTCGGGCCTTGGGGATTCACTCAGCATGGTGAGTAGTTTTACTCAATGCATTGAGTACACTCAACGGCCGCTCCTCGCGTCAACCAGCCGTCTGGATATCCGCGTCCATGCGAAGCACTCATCGCTGACGGTAGCTGGCAGCGGCTGACCGGCGACTGCGTCGTGGAGAAGGGAGCTGAATGACGGCGAAGGGTCACGACCCGGAGTCGACGTAGTACCCGGACTGATCGATATCTGCGAGCAGCCCCGGCCCGGTCGGCTCCCACCCGAGGACCTCGCGCGTGCGCTTGCTCGACACGGCCATGTCCGCGGAAGCAAAGTTCGCGAACCAGCCGAAATGCTCGGGCGGGCGCGACTCCACCGGCAACTCCAGCCCACGACCGATCACCCCGGCGATGCTCCTGAACGGAATGGCCTCGTCGGCGACAGCATGGTAGACGGGTTCCGTCACGCCACGCTCGAGTGCCAGCCGGAAGACGCGTGCGGCGTCCAGCCGGTGCACCCCGGCCCAGCAGTTCTGGCCATCGCCGGGGTACGCCGAGACGCCCTTCTCGCGCGCGATGCGGATCACGATCGGAACGAAGCCGTGGTCATTGATCTGGTGCGGTGCTGTCGAGATGTGTGATCTGTTTCGGTTCGTGCGTGGTTACGTGATCGCTTCAGCCGAGCCGCATGGACACTTCTACATCCTCGCCGAATGGCGTGGAGAGGTAGCCCTTCTCCAGCGACCTGACGTGCTCGAGATACTCCGGGCTGTAGTCGGCGTTGTCCGCGACAACGAAGGCGCCCGGCCCCAGGCGGCTCTCCACCAGGCGCAGGATCGCGGGATACAGCGCCTTGGCGCCGTCGAGCAGCAGCAGGTCGATGGTTTCCGGCAGATCGATGCTCAACGTTTGCAGAGCATCTCCCTCGCGGATCTCGACGAGGTCGATGAGCCCTCCCGCTCTGAGGTTCCCCCGGGCTCGCGCTATTTTCGACGGCTCAAATTCGCTCGTGATCACTCGCCCGCCGCCATTGTCGCGCAGCGCGGCGGCGAGGTGCAAGGTCGAGATCCCGAACGATGTCCCGAACTCGACGATGCTCCGCGCGCCGGAGCTTCGCGCCAGCATGTAGAGCAGTGTGCCTGTCTCTCGTGAGACGGCCAGGGGAAGGTCCTTCAAGCGCCCGTAGAGGTCGATGTAGTCGGTCTTGCTCCGCATCAGGCGCTCTTGCTCTTCGCTGGAGAGCTCGGCGAGCGCGGGGGACGCGTCCCACGACGCCTCGGCCGCCTCCTCGAAGAGACGGTCCAGAAGTGGTGCAACGGGATTCGTTGTGAGTGTGGTCATGGGGTTTTCCGATCCGGGGTGCGAGGTTGAGCGCGCCAGCGCGGGGGCGTTAGAATGCGAATGATTCGTCAGGTATCAAAATACGACGTATCCGTCATATTCACTATTCGCATTTCAGGCGTCGCCCATGTCTGATCGCCGAAGCACCCAGATCTCCTCGCGAAAACAGCCCAAACAGGCTCGATCGACCGAGCTCGTCACGGCGATCCTGGAAGCCGCTACTCAGGTTCTGGCCAGGGAAGGCGCGCAGCGCTTCACCACGGCGCGGGTGGCCGAGCGGGCCGGTGTGAGCGTCGGATCGCTGTACCAGTACTTCCCGAACAAGGCGGCGATTCTCTTCCGGCTCCAGAGCGACGAGTGGCGGGAGACGACCGAGCTGCTACGCGGGATCCTCGAGGATGCCGAGAAGCCGCCGCTCGAGCGGCTGCGCGCGCTGGTCCACGCTTTCATTCGGTCGGAGTGCGCCGAGGCGGAGATGCGCGTTGCGCTCAACGACGCCGCCCCACTCTACCGCGATGCGCCCGAGGCACGGGCAGCGAGGGCGTCGGGGGACGACGCTTTCCGGCTCTTCATGCGGGAGGCGTTGCCCGAGGCCTCGGAAGAGACTCGTGCGCTGACGGCCGACCTGGTCAGGACGACGCTGAACGCCGCGGGGAAGCGATTTTCGGAAAGCGCACGAACACCCACCGAGATCGAAGCCTTCGCCGGAGCGATGGCGGATATGTTCTGCGCGTACCTCGAAGACCTCGGACACGGCTGAGGCAAACACTCGGCTTCCCCTGGACGGTCATCCGGGTGGAATGGCGCGCGAAGTACCCGATAGAAACCCAGCGACGAACGCCTGCGCGAGGGACGCGTCGAGCAACTGGTCCATTGCCCGGGTCCGCCCGCGATCGACTATCGCTCGCGCAGCGCGCTAATCACACCCGGTCAAAAGACCTTTCTGACCGTGAAGGTGTCGCCCGGTTTGTTGGCGTTGGTCTTGGTGATCTCGAGCTGCACGCGGCCGTCGGGCAGGCTGGTCACCTTCCGCACGATCGTGTACGAGCTGTTCGGGATCGGCATCCAGTTGACCTGATCGTACGAGTACTGATACACCTGATCCATGGGCGCGCTCGCGGGAGCACCCGCGTAATTCAGGATCGTCTGGTTGAAAGGCCCCAGCAACGCGTGATCGTCGGTTCCGGTACCGCTGCTCGCGGGGTTGGCGGCGGCGAGTCCGGTGTGCTGACCGGGCCTCAGATACGCGTCGCCGTGCGGCCTGCCGATGCACGCGGTCAGGCCGGCGGGCCACTGCGGCCACGACACGTGCTCTCGCGTGTAGACCCGCGCCAGGTCGTTCATGCTTCCCGTGTCGCTGGTCCACTTGAAAACGTGTCTCAGAATCGTATCGCCAGTCTGACTCGACATCTGGACCGTCTTGAAGTCGGTGGGCACGGCCCGAAGGAGGGCGGTCAGTCCGGCGATCTCCCGCTCCAGGTAGCGACGCGTCCGCGCGTACTTCGCCCACTTCGTGGACGAGACCTTCTTCATCTCGGCAGCGACGGCGGCCGCCGTGAACGGCGGGTGCGCACGAGACAGCAGTGCGACGAGCGAGTGAAGATCGCTCCGCAGGACGCGCTCGTAGGTGGGGTTGTCGGCCTTCAGCTCCTGATTCAGCCCCGCAACGGTAAATGCCATGATCGCCTCTCGGTTATGCCTGAGCTCGGGTAAGCGATACTACCGCGTGTATCGAAGGCTGGTCAAGGTCGCCGGTGCACATGTTCGAGTCGGATGGAAGGGGCCCGATCCCGCGGTTCAGTATGCCAGGCTAGTGAGCGGCGGGAAGCGATCGGAGTCCGGATGCGCGGCCTCACTACTCCGGAACGACCCGCCGGGCCGGCGGTGCATCCTTCCCCAGGCGCGCCAGCGCCTCGCGCGAGTACCGTACCAGGGGCTGCAGCGAGGAGTCGGCATGCTGGAACGCCGCCGCCACGTATGCGAAGTCGCGAGCGGCCTGATCGCGTTCGCCCAGTCGCTCGGCCACCTTCGCGCGCTCGTAGGCCCAGAGCACCTGATCGGCGCCCCAATAGCGGTGCTCCTGCCGGAGTATCCGCATCGCATCTTCGTCGCGACCCACCGCCGCGAGGAGCTGCGCCTTCGTATACCCGCCGTCGACGTACATTTGGGTCGAGTCGGGAATCAGGGCTAGCTGGCGAAGCGCAACGCTCGTGTCGTGGCGAGCCAGTGCCAGATACGCCTCGATTTCCGCGTGCATTCCGGCTCGATATCGCTCCATGTCGTCCGAGAGCTCCATCGTGTCCCCCACGACCTGCAAGTATCGCAGACGCGCCGTGTCTCCCCGCTCCGACCACCAGCGCAACGCCCACGGCAAGCCCAACCCGCTACGCCGGGACGCGACCCGCAGCAGGATCGCGTCCGCACTGTCCGGCGGGATCGCGCCGAGCAGAGCCAGGCCGGAAACGGGGAACCAGAGCTCCTCGCTCGCCAGCGCACCCGCCTCACGAATGTGTCCGCGTACGTTCAGCGCGCCCATCAGTTGCACCTTCGCCATACGCGAACTCGTGGAGGTATCGCCGCGGGCTCCGCGCAGCCCGCTCACCGAGCGCGCGACTCGCAACTGGCTTTCCGCATCGTCCATCCACAGCATGAGCATGAGAGCGAGGTTCGCGGCATCGCTGAACGACAATGCGCTCGTCAACGAGTCGACGTTCACGCTCATGGTGGTGTTCGGATCCAGGAACGGCGGCAGGGCTCGCATGTACCCCACGGCGGCGTCACCCGGCTCGAGCCGCAGATACTGCTCCACGTAGCGGCGGGCGCCCGCGACGTCCTGCTCGTCGAGCGCGAGCAGTGGCATGTGCAGATACGCAGGCGCGAAGGCGGAGTCGAGCGCTATCACTCTATCGAACTCCCGGCGCACATCCACGTCGGTGACGGCGGGATCGTACGAACCGAAGTGGAAGTGCGCGTCGGCGCGCTTCTGCCACATCTCCGGATCTTCCGGGAAGCGCCGCGTCCCCTCGTCGAGCGATGCGAATAGCTGCTTCGCGTACCGCTCCGGATTCCTGCCCGCATCGCCCTCGTTCAGCCAGAGCGCCGCGAAATTCGAGTCCGCCGATACGAGCAGGCTCTCCCGGGGCGCCAGACCGTGGTTGCGCACTCCGGCCAGCAGCGCGTACTCGAAGCGATGCTTGGCCTCCGCGCGATTCTCGGCGATCGTCCAGCCGAGCGCGTTGCCGAGCTGGCGCAGCGCCGGGGCGAACATGCTGTCGGCAGCGACCGCCGCTTCGTAGTACGCAGCCGCCGAATCCCATTCGGAACGGCGGTAGAACTGTTCTCCCCGCAGAAAGGCCTTGATCGCCGGCAGCGATGAACTTCCGATGGATGCCCTCCGAACCACCGCGATCGGTCGCGTCTTTCCCAGGCTCGCCAACAGCCCGATCGTGAGCGAGTCGGCCAGTCTGTCGAGATGCGCGCTCGCATCCCGCACGCGGACCTCGCCGAGCGAGCGCCGTTCGGCCACATCGTACAGCGTCGCGACGGCGCTCACGGAATCGGTACCCGCGCCCACGAAGCGGCCATATACCACGTAGCGCGCACCGACGTCTCCGGCCAGCTCCGTGGCGCTCGCCTCGTCGGCGCGGCCGCGCCAGTGCCGCACCACCACCGTGGGCGGCACGGTGCGGATCGGGCCGGCGTCGTCGAGATTCGCGGAGAGGATGTCCACGATCCCTTCCTCCCACACATCGAGCTCGGGATCGAGTACACTGAAAGGAGCGATCGCCAGGAGATCGCCGTTCAGCGTCGTGCCGTCGTCACGCGATCGGATGAGCCACGCTCCGGCAGCGATCGCGGCGCAGAGGGAAATGCCGGCGGCCAGCAGCAGCAACCGCGCGGGGCGCCGCCGTGTCGATCGCGAGATGCTCAACGCATCGCGAAAGTCCGAAGCACTCGCAAACCGCTCATCGGGATTCTTGGCGAGCGCACGCGCTATGGCCGTCGACACGAAGGCGGGCGTCTCGCGACGGTGCTGCGTGACGAGAGCCGGAGTCTCGCTAACGTGCGCCGCAATCGCCGCCTGCGGCGAGCGCCCGCCGAATGGAGGGACACCGGCGAGCAACTCGTACGCCACGACAGCCAGCGAATAGATGTCGGAACGCGCGTCGACGGTGTCGTCGCCCGCGACCTGCTCGGGCGACATGTAGCCCGGCGTTCCGACCGCGTGCCCGACATCGGTGAGCTGGGTGCCGCCGATCGTGGGCGTCTCGCCAACCGACCTGATCGCGCGCGCCACGCCGAAGTCGCCCAGTACGGCGTGCCCGTTCGAAAGAAAGATGTTCTCCGGCTTGATGTCGCGATGCACCACGCCGCGCCTGTGCGCCACCGACAACGCCTCGGCCACCTCGCGCGTCAACTGCACCGCCTCGTCGACCGGGAGCGGACCGGTGCGCTCGAGTCGCTGGCGCAGCGTCTCACCGGCCAGGAACGGGCTCACGTAGTAGAGCAGCCCGTCGCGCGCGCCGAACGCGATCACCGGAAGGATGTTCGGGTGCTGCAACTGCGCGGTGACGGAGGCTTCGCGCTTGAAGCGTGCGATGCTGGCATCGCTGGTGAGCTCCGGCGGGAGCACC
Organism: uncultured Gemmatimonadaceae bacterium; assembly: GCA_964616815.1. GTDB lineage: Bacteria > Gemmatimonadota > Gemmatimonadetes > Gemmatimonadales > Gemmatimonadaceae > JADGGM01. The sequence goes on from CAZTTY010000004.1 coordinate 47,606, forward strand.
TTGACCACCACTTCGCGCCCCAGGCTCGCCTCCTCGGCGAGAAAGACGTGACTCATCCCGCCGCCGCCCAGCTCCCGCACTACCCGGTACTGATCACCAAGGGCATGCTGGAGCTGTCGGGAGATATCTTCCATGCAGGTGTCCTGTGTGTGCCCCGGAATGAAAACGCCGACCGAGCCGCCCCGGCTTCGCTATGGTAGCACCACGGGGGCTGCTTGACCAGATTTCGTGGGCGTCCCATACATTGGCGCCTGGGCGACCGCCGCTCCGCGGTCCGAGAGACTCGCGAACATCCCGCTCCGCACCAGTATGTGATGGCCGCGACGCAGAAGCCGTTCGCCGGCGCCATCTTCGGCGCCTCGATCGAAGGCGCGCCGGCATGGCGGACGATCCCTTCCTGGTATGTCGTGGCCCGCAACGACCGCACGATCAAGCCGGAACTCCAACGCTTCATGGCCGAGCGGATGGGCGCCCGAGTGTCGGAGCTCGATTCCAGTCACGTCGCCTACATCTCGCACCCGGCCGAGGTCGCCCGGCTGATCGATGAGGTGGCGAGCAGTGTAGGCGAGGCCGTCGCGGCCATGTAACCCGCCTCGGCGAGTACGCCCGGCGCGAGCTCGCGCCGGGCGTACGCAGCCTGTGCTACGAAGCCGGTGACTGCTTCTCCACCGGGCCACTTCGGGCCGCTGTCACCATCCCTGGACGCAACACTTCCTCCATGTCGTCCCGTCCGCTTCTCCGAGCCGCCTCGGCCAGCAGCGATGGGTCGACCCGGTTTCGCAGATAGTCCGTCACGGCCGACTTGTTCTCGGCCACCACGTAGATGATCAGGTCGACAAGGGTGCGGCGGATAGCGTCGGTGTCTTCGCTGCCACCGCGACCGGTACCGCCGAAATAGTGATCGATGAAGCGAAAGCGACCATCGGTAGCGAAGGTCAGGATGTAGCGCCACATCAGGTACAGGTCGTGGTCGGTCACCAGACCCAGCTCGCGACCGCGATCGATGCGCCGATACCAGTGCAGCGCGCGGTGCAGGACATCCGTGGTGATGAGGGATTCGTTGCCCGCGAGGAACATCTCCATCCGTCCGATACCCGCGACGAACCGCGTGCGCCGACCGGCCGCATCGTCGAACGACCAGGTGAACGCACGGGTGAGCGCGACGTTGAACGGGTAGGGCACATCATCGGAGAACCCCGCCACGCCCGTTAGCCGCACGGCTTCGGTCGACTGGATCGACTCGATCTCGGACTCCAGCTCGTGCAGCAGGCGCAGCCGCTCGATGTCGAGCGCCGTCTCGGTCGCCTTCTCCTGCGCACGCGTGACGATGAAGTACGCAGCGGCCGACACTATAATGGTGCCGGTGAGCGAGAGCAGCGCGCCGTTCAGGAACATGAACCCTTGCGCGAAACGCGTATCGGCGCTCGCGTCGAGATCCGCGGCTCCGTACAGGCTCTGAAGCATCCCCTCGATCGCGCCGCGCACGAAATGCGGATACACGAACTGAAAGAAGGCGAGCATCGCGAGGTAGCTGATCGCGACGGCGGCGAGGACGATCGCGAGCAACTGCAGACCCCTGACCGAGAGCTGGCCGATGTCGCGTGGCGAACGAGGATGGCCGGTGCGCATGTTCGACTCGGAGTGATTTGACCAGCAGGAAGGGACTCGCGCAATATGGCGTGCGCTCTCCGATAGCGACACCGAACCTCTCAGTGAGGCCGGCGATCCCCCCGGACGCCGGCCTTCCTCAGAGGCCGGATCGCCGCCGTGTGCGCCCGGGTCGCTCAGCAGCGGGATGACCTCTTCCATTCCCCCCTTGACACAGAAAGAACATATCTGTACTATCCACCCCATGAAGCAACCGACGCCTGTACCCGCACCGAACGCCGAGAACGAGGACCGTGGCCTGAGTGTTTCGCTGGCCATGCTCCTCGAGACGGCGCAGAGTGTCCAGGGACGGCTCGAGAGCATGATGGAGGAGGTCGGGCTCACCCCCGCCAAGTTCCAGGCGATCGACGCGCTGGCCAGAGCCGGCGAGCCGCTCACGCTCGGCGAGTTCGCCAACCGGCTCAAGTGCGTGCGGTCGAATATCACGCAGTTGGTGGATCGGCTCGAGGCCGACGGGCTGGTGAAGCGGGTCAATGATCCCGCCGACCGGCGCGCGGTTCGGGCGCTCGTGACGCCTCTGGGGTTGGAACGGCAGGCCGCCGGCGCCCAGGTCGTAGCTCGGCTCGAGGACGACCTCTCGAGACGTGTCGCCCCCGAGGACCGTGCCCTTCTCCACCGGTTGCTCGGTGCGCTGCAATGATGCCGCTCTTATTTACGATGAAAGTTCATATGTGGACAGTCGAGTTACAGTATAGTCCATATCATCGACAGTCTATGCCCTTGAGCAAACGCTCGAGCCGGGTCGCCGAGTTCCCGGCGCCAATGGATCGGGCTCCACGGTGAAGTGAATTGCACCAAGCGAGGACCTCTCCTCGCCACCTCAGCGGCGCCTATGGGCGCGACGACGGTCGATCGCGACCACGTCGCGGACGCCGCACTCATGAAGGACGATCTCAGAACCGGCCCAGGCCGGAGGAGTTGTCGGATGTCTCGCAACACTATCGATTCTGCAGAAGTACCCGAGTCACCGTCCGTAGCCAGGTCTTCCAACGCCCTGCGCACTGGCCGCGCCCTCACCGCGCTGGTCGCTCTCTCCGCACTCTTCGCGCTCTCGCCGTTGACGCCGCGCGTCGAGGCCCAGAAATCCTTCGCGATTCGCCCCAGCGTGGGCGCGTTCGTCCCGACGGGTGATCAGAAGGACCTGCTGGACAATGCCGTTCTCGTGGGGCTCCAGGCGTCGTACGACATCACGCCGAGTTTCGCCCTCGTGGGCAGCTTCGGCTGGGCGCCGAGTAAGGACCTGACGCTCGCGAACGAGAAAATCGACATCTTCCAGTACGACCTCGGGATCGAGGGCCGGCTTCCCGATCTCACTCCCTCCGCGGGCATATCGACTCGGCCGTACGCCACACTCGGTGCCGGCGGCCGCACGTACGACTACCGCGATGTGAGTGATGCCGACGCGCGCACGAACTTCCTCGGCTACGGAGCGCTCGGCGTCGACTTCGCCCAGGCCACCGGTCCGCTCGGCCTCCGCCTCGAAGCGCGCGACAACGTCACCGCGTTCAAGGGCCTGGTCGACGAGCTCCCGGAGCGCAAGGCGCGCAACGATCTGCAGTTCACGGCCGGTCTGACGATCGCCTTCTGATAATCTGAAAAAGAGTCGGGCCATGGCGCACCCGCGGCTCGGGTGCGCCGGTCCTCCCTCTCGAACTTCGCGGAGCGCAACGAACGCGAACCCGCGACGCGCGATCCGCGGCTCTCCTGCTCTCGCACCGCACACTATTCACATCGAACGGACCGGGACACTCCAGTGATAATGACCATCGACTCTGCCAAGCCGGTACTCGCGACCGGACCGCTCCTCTCCCCCATGGAGCTCGGCCCTCTCTCGCTCCCCAACCGCGTCCTCATGGCGCCGATGACGCGCAGCCGCGCCGATGCCGGGGGCAATCCAACCGGCATCATGGCCGAGTACTACATGCAGCGAGCGAGCGCGGGCCTCATCATCTCCGAGGGCGTCGTGGTCTCCCAGCAGGGGAAAGGCTACCCGAACACGCCCGGCATCTTCACCGACGAGCAGGAAGCCGGGTGGGCGCGCATCGTCGACGCGGTGCACGAAGCCGGCGGCCGGATCTTCGCGCAGCTCTGGCACGTGGGACGCGTATCGCATCCATCGCTCCAGCCCGGTGGCGCCCTGCCAGTTGCGCCTTCCGCCATCACGGCCACGGGACAGCTCTTCACTCCCGAAGGGATGAAGAACTTCCCGACTCCGCGCGCGCTCGAGACCGAAGAGATCGCCGGCATCGTCGAAGACTTTCGCCAGGCCGCCGTGCGCGCGAAGCGCGCCGGCTTCGACGGCGCGGAGCTGCACGGCGCCAATGGCTATCTGATCGACCAGTTCCTGCGCGATGGCTCCAACCAGCGTACCGACCGCTACGGCGGTTCGCTGGAGAATCGCACGCGCTTCCTCCTCGAGGTCGTAGGCGCGGTGAGCTCCGTGTTCGGCGCGGCGCGGGTGGGCGTGCGCCTCTCGCCGCTCGGCTCCAACCAGGGCATGCACGACAGCGCGCCCCAGATCACGTTCCAGTTCGCGGCATCGGAACTGCGAGCGTTCGATCTCGCTTATCTACACGTGGTGGAGACGCGAGGTAGTGCCGGCGACTCGTTCGACTGGCGCGCGCTCCGCACCGCATTCGGCGGAGCGTACGTGGCCAATGGAGGCTACGATCACCTCAGCGCAGCCGCTGCAATCGTGTCCGGCGATGCGGACCTCGTGTCGTTCGGCGCGCCCTTCATCGCGAACCCGGACCTCGTGGAACGCTTCCGCTCCGGTGCGCAGCTCGCCACCGGCGATCGCGCCACGTACTACACCGGCGGCGCGCGAGGCTACACGGACTACCCGACACTCGAGCCATAGGCGATCGCACCGTGAAACGGCTCGGCTACGGCGCCATGCAGCTCGCCGGCCCCGGCGTGTTCGGCCCGCCTCGCGATCGCGCAGCCGCCGCCGCGGTGCTGCGCGAAGTCGTCGCGAGGTGAACCTCCGCTGCATGCTCGACGTGCACGGCCCCGCGGAAGGCTCGATCGAAGCGCAGGTCACCGCGCTGGCCGAGCTCCAGCAGGAAGGTCTGGTGCGCCACATCGGACTCAGCAACGTGACAACGGCGCTGGAGCTGCCGGACGACGCGCTGGAAAAGCTGGAGGGCGTTGCGGCTCCCTCCGGCGGCGCCTGACTCGAAGCCGGGCGCCGCGAACACGAGCCGCTCGCCCGGTCGTTCCCGGTCGATCGTCCCGCGCTACGGGATGAGGTTGATGGTCCCCGTGGCCGCCAGCGGTCCCCTGTCCCAGTCCTGGACGCTGCTCACATTGGGCACGCCGAAGTCATCGCCGTTCCACGCGCCGAATCCGTCGAGCCGGAAGAGCCAGAAGCCGGTATTCGCATCGCTCACCGCGATGAGTCCATCGGAGTTGCGCACGTCAACTCCGAACGCGCCGTTGATCACGCTTCGGCCACGGAGCTGTGTCAGATCGCCGAAACCGGTCTGGTGCGCACACTGGCAGGTGTAGTACCACGCCACGGTCTGCGGATTTTCCGGATCCGTCATGTTGAAGATCTGCAGGCCATCCTCGAGCGATGACACGAACACCAGCGGCCAGCGTAGTTCATGGCCGCGGATCGCGTCGCGCCAGTCGGCAGTCCATGCGCCCACCGGGCGGTGGATGGTCTGCACCTTCCCCTCCAGCCCCGGCTCGAGATCGAAGATGCGCAGCGGCGAGTACTGGATGCCGGTCCCGCCAACGAGGTGGCGGCCGTCCGGCGTGGGCGTGACACTGCTACCCTCCGTCACTCCGGCGGAACCCACGATGGATGTGAGCAGCCGCGGTGCCTGTGGGCGCGTGACGTTGAAGACGTAATAGCCGCCGCTCCCGGCGCCGTAGAAGCGATCTTCGTGGGTTCGGGGATCGAAACCCACGAAGATGTCCGAGTAGCCCGCATAGCCCGCCACGGATTCCGCGTTCCCCGGGATTCGGATACTGCCGACGATCGCCGAATCGCCATCGCCGGCAACTACGCGGTCGAGGTCGTAGATTTCCACGCGCGGCCCGTCCACGGCCGCGAAGAGCAGCGGCCGTCCGTCGGAATGCTTGTACGCGAAGATCGCGCGGAAGCCTCCCGAAAAGCCCGGCGACCGGATGCGTGCCACCTCCCTGATCTTCGCCGTGTCGGGGAGCGATGTCACATCGAAGATCACCGCTCCGAGATCCGCGTCGGGCGAATCGGGTGCGAACTGCACGCCGACCACGAGATAGTAGCGCCCCTTGCTCTTGAAGTAGCGGGGCTGCAGCGCGCCGAGCCCGCTGGCGACGTCGGCGCCGGGGAAGCGCCAGCGATAGAGCACCTTCGCGCTCTCCGGCTCGCCGATGTCGACGATGGTGAACCCGGCCCGGTCGAGCATCTGCGCGACGTACACGTAGGGCCGGGCGGGTTCCTCCTCCATCTCGACTCCGCTCACTTTGAAAAACCCGCCGAGCGGGATATGCGAGAGGAGCTCCAGGTTGGTGCTGCCGCCGATTTTCACGTTCGGCAGGATGGAACTCGCTACGTTCTGCTGTGCGGCGGCGGCGGGGGCGACGGCGGCCACCAGCGAGGCCACCATCGCTCCGCACGCCACGATGCGACTGTACCGCAAACGGCTACTCCTCGTTTCTGGACTCGCGGCGTCAGCGCGCCGCCGTCGTGGTGGGCGCGCCGCCCGGCACGGGGCCGTTGTCCCAGTCCTGCGCGCTGGAGATGTTCGGCTTTCCTACCTCCGATCCCTTCCAGCCATCGAAGCCCTCGAGGCGGAAGAGCCAGAAGCCGGTGTTGGAGTCGCTGATCGTGATGAGGCCGTCGGCGTCGCGGATCTTCACGCCGAAGGCGCCGTTCATCACGCTCGTGCCCTTCCACGCCGGCACACCGCCGAAGCCCGTCTCGTGCTTGCAGTGGCAGGTGTAGTACCAGGCCACGGTCTGCGGGTTCTGCGGGTCCTCGATGCTGAACACCTGCAGACCGTCCTCGTATGCCGACACGAAAACGAGCGGCCAGCGCACTTCGTGGTTGTGCGACAGGTCGCGCCAGTCGGCCGTCCACGCCCCCACGGGCCTGTGGACAGTCTGCACTTTTCCATCTAGGCCCTCAGAGATGTCGAAGATGCGCAGCGGGGCGTACTGGTACTCCACCTCGCTGATGACCGTGCGCTGTTCCGGGTCGGGCGTGAACGTGTGGCCGAAGGTGATCCCCGCCGAGCCCACGATCGAGGTGACGAGCTTCGGCGTTTCCGGCTGGCTCACATCGTACACGTAGTAGCCGCCGCGTCCCGCTCCGTAGAAGCGATCCTGACGCGAGGCCGGGTCGTAGAAGACCTGGAAGTCGTGGTAGCCCGAGTTGCCGAAGGCGGTGTTGGCGTTCTCGGGGATAGGCACCTTGCCGACCAGCCCTCCACCCTCGTCTCCCGCGAGCACTTTCTCCATGTCGTAGACGAGCGCGTACGGGCCGCCCACCGTGGCGAAGAGCAGCACGCGGCCGCTCGAGTGCTTGTAGGCGAAGATGTTGTGGAACCCGCCGCGGGCCTCGGGATACCGGATGCGGGCCACGATCCTGATCTTACTCGTATCGGGCAGGCTGGTCACATCCGCGACCACCGCGCCGAGATCGGCATCCGGGCCAGAGCCGCCGAACTGGAGCGACTGTATGTAATAGTACTTCGCCCCCTGCTTCGTGTTCAGCTTGAAGTACTTCCCGTCCATCCCGCCGGTGCCGCCGTGCAGCGCGGCGTTCTCGATCTTCCAGCTATAGATGACCTTCGGATGCTCCGGCTCCTTGATGCTGATGATCGAGAAGCCCTGCCGGTCGCGCGACTGCGAGACGTACACGTACGGCCGGGAGAGCTCCTGCTCGATCTCGTTGTCCATCACGCGGAAGTAGCCGCCCAGCGGGATGTGCCCCAGCACCTCGATATTGGAGCTCCCGCCGTACTTCACGCCGGGAAGCACGCCCGGGGCAAAGCTCTGCTGCGCCGCCGCCGGCAACGCGAAGGCGGCCAGCGCCGCTACACCTGCCGCTGCCACTGTCTTCAGGGTACGTCCCTCTCGTGTCCTCATTGGGGCCTCTGTGGAAGGGCTGCTCTGGATACGGTCGACGATCTCGTAATGCGGAATCACTACTGTGCGACGGTGAAAACCATGTGCATCCCCGATTCGAGATGCTCTGCGATGTGACAGTGTGCCATCCACTTCCCGGGATTCGACGCCTCCAGCAGGATCTCCGCGCTGGTGCCCACCGGGATGATCACGGTGTCGCGCCAGACGAGGTTCTTCTGCGGCACTCCATCGCGCGCCGTCACCAGGAAGCGTTGGCCGTGGAAGTGGATCGGATGGCTCATGGGATGCATCGACTTTCCATCGTTAGTGATCCGCACTTTCACCAGATCGCCCTCGTGGAAGTTCCAGTCGTCGATGTCCATGTTCTCCTTCCCCGTTGCCAGGTCGCGCATGATCCAGTGGACCTCCCGCCCCGTGGACGCCCAGTTCATGTCGGGCATCCCGTCCACCCACTCGGCGGGCGGGAAGTACATGGTGTCCACGCTCATGAACGCGGTGAGCGGAACCGCCAACCCCTGGATGTTGATCGTGAGGAGGAGATCCTTGTCGGGCGGTCTGTCGAAGTACTTCCGGTAGCGCTCGATGTCGGCGGTCACGTCGGCGTTCGAGCGCAGCGTGGCGAACTCCTTCGCGTAGTCCCGCGAAGAGCGCTCGGGGAGCACGGTTATGGTGCCCAGCGTGTCGACCTCGGGGACGAACACGCCGAGAAAGTTGTTGAGCCCCTGGACGCGGTTGGTGAGCAGGAAGGTTCCGGCGCTGTCGAAGCGCGCTTCCACTATGTAGCGCTGCGCCGGCGCGAGCACCACGTTCTGCACCATGACCTCGCGCTCGTACTTCCCGAGATCCGCTCCCACCAGCTTCAGCTCCGCCCCGCCGATGCCGAGGTTGTACATCCGCGCGTTGGCAACGTTCGTGATGAAGAACCGGACTACATCGCCCTTGTGAACCTCCAGATGGTAGTCCGGCTCTCCGTTCACGAGGAAGACATTGCCGAAACGGCCCATTATCGCGAAGTCCGCCGTCTCCTTCCCGAAGGGGAAGATTCCCTGGTCGTCGATGAGAAGATCGCTGAGCATCAGCATCTCCTCGCTGTTGACGGGGCTGTAGTAATCGGGGTCGGGCGAGTCCACCATCATGTTGCCCACCAGACCCATCGCCTGCTGGATGTCCTCGCGCACGTGGGGGTGATACCAGTAGAGCCCCGCATCCACGAAGTGGACTTCGTAGGTGAAGCTCCCGCCCGGCGGCACCGCCTCCTGCGTCACGCCCACCGCGCCGTCGAAGCGATTCTCCAGCCGCACGCCGTGCCAATGGATGCTCGAAGGCATGTCGAGCTCGTTCCTGTAGCGCACCACGATGGTGGAGCTCTGCTTCACCCTGATCAGCGGCCCCGGATACTGGCCGTTGAAGCCGTACATTATGTAGGACTTGCCATACAGCGTACGCCGCACCAGCATCGCCGTGAGGTCCAGCGTGTCGCCGTCCTCCAGCCGCACGACTTTCATCGGCACGGCCTGCGTGAGCGTCGCGGGATCGACTCCGGCACCCAGAAGAAAAGGAGTCGTGCTGGGCACCACGTTTTCCATGCCGAATATGGGCTGCATCTTCATCCCCTTCGGCATCGGCGGCATGCGGGTGCCGTGATCCATGCCATGCATACCATGGTGCATTCCCGGCATGGACGTCCGGCTCGAGTCGCCACTCTCCTGACCGGACGCGCCGCGACCCGGCAACGCCATGACGCCCACGCTGGCGAGGAGGACGGCGATCGACCTCGCGCGAAGGCCGCTCACTCGGGCACCCCGTTGTTGAAGAATGTCTTCCCCGAGAAGTTGTCGAGGAACATGCTGGCGGAGAGGCCGCGAAGCACTACCGGTCCCTGCCAGTGGTCCCCTTCCGCATCCGCCTCCGCCGTCACCAGCAGGATGAACTTGTGGTAGTCCACGCGCGCCGTGATGGGTTTACCGCCCGTCACCTCGCCGAGCCGGCGTGCGATGTCGAGGTTCTCCGTGGTCGCCCACGCCACGTACGAGGAATAAGGACCCCAGCTCGACGGCTTCGGCAGACCGGTGACGGTCAGCTCGACGTCGAACAGGAAGTGGCCGTCCGGCGAAAGCGCTATGCCGAACGGCGACGGTGCGAGCCTGAGCTTCGCGACCCCGGACGCGCCGCTTCCGACAGCCGTCGGACCGAGGGCGATGCGGTACAGGTCCGGGCGCGGCACGGTGGTGTCGACGACCGTACCCGGTACCGCCGCCTCCCGCCCATCGCCCGGACCACCCGCCGGCGCCCCGCCCAGCAGCGGGATCGCCAGGCAGGGCGTGAGCGCGGCGGCGAGCGATGCGCGCCTCAGAAGCCTTCGATTGGCTGGCATCCCTCCGGCTCCGGATCGCGTGATGCGCACTCGTTCACTGGATACGGGTTCGCGTCGAAGATCTTGTGATTCGGCGCCGCCTTGGGCAGCTCGGCGAGCCTGTCGTAATGCAGAAGATCGAGCCAGCGGTGCCCCTCCCACAACAGCGAGTAGCGCTTCTCGTAGAGCAGCGCCGAGAGTATGTCGCCCGGGTACGGGTCGGGGATCGGCTCCAGGCCGCCGGACTTCACGCGCACGACGTTGATGTCCTTGATGGCATCCGAGTAGTTCGTCGCTCCGATGTTGGCCTCGGCGCGGAGGAGTATGAGCTCCTCGTTCCGCATCTCCGGGAGCGGCGCCGAGACCTGCCGCTCCGCGGTGATCCTGTACTGATAGTTGGTGGTGATGTTGAACGACGGAAGCGAGAAGGGCGCATCCATCTGCACTACCTTGCGCTGCACCCGGAGATCCTTCGTGTGGTCCGCGCGCTCCTGGGCCTGTGCCCACACGGAGTCGTGCGCGAAACGCGTGACCGGATCGGCCAGCGGGTTCTGCGCATCGCCCGCATTGGTGCTGAAGGAGTAGTACAGGCCGAGGTCCAGGTCCGCGGTGGTGTCGACGAACGATTCCGTGAGATCGTCCAGAGCCGCGCCGAATTCGCCGTGGTACACGTGCGCCCGGGCTTCGAGACCAGCGGCGAACTTCGCGAATGCCGCCGGCGTATCGAAGTCATCGAAGCCGTCCGGAAGCGCGAACGAGAACGACTCCCCCGCAGCGGCCAGGTGCGTCCGCGCGCTGTCGAGCAACTGGGTGATCCTGGCGTACACGGCGTCGCGATCGGCTATCGGCGCGGGATCGCCGGTGGCATCGATGTTCACGTCCAGCGGGATGCCCAGCCGCTCGCGCACCTCGATGGCCCTAAGGAAGGCGAGCGCTTCCCACACCTTCGCGAACCCGCGAACCCCCTCCTTCTGCGCATCGGAGAGCTCGCCCACCTTGTCGACCGCCTCCAGGATGATGTTCGCGCTGCGAATCGTCTCGTAGCCACCGAACATCAGGCCGCCGCCGTTCTGCTGAACCAGGGGGCCGATGAGCGTGCTCGTCACCGTACGGGGCTCGCTCACCTGGATGTTGTAGCTCTCCCTGCCGTAGATGCCGAGCGTGTTGATCTCTCCCGCGCGGTCGCCGCGCGAGGTTCTTATCAGGCCGACCACCGCCGAGGCGATTCCCGAAGCGGTGGGGTTGGTCGTCAGATCCTCGATGCTCGAATTGTTGAAGTCGGGTACGTTGAAATCCTTGCACGCGGCCACCGAGAAGATGGTGAGCACGCCGAGGAACGCTGCGATCGCGACCGACCTCTTCGTTGTTCCTTCACTCATTTATCTCGCCTCAGTTCAGAAGCCGACGTTGATCGCGAACCAGAACGAACGGCTCGGCGGATACGGCGCGACATCGATGCTGCGCGCCAGTTGCTGGTTTCCGAAGTTGCTCACCTCGGGGTCGAGCCCGGAGTAGTCGGTCCAGGTGATCAGATTACGCCCGCTGACGCTCAGGTTCACGCTCTCGACCCCGCTCCACACGCTCTGGATCAGCGCCGGGTTCAGCTCGTACGAGAAGGTGACTTCGCGCAGCTTCACGAACGAGCCATCCTCGATGTACACGCGCTTCGTCTTCTGGTAGCTGTCGAGGCGGTACTGTCCCTTCTGAACGAGCTCGCCGCCGACGGTGATCATCTCGCCGAAATCCGGGCTCGCGGCCGAGAGGTCGTACAGCCAGTGCGTGAGGTTGACGATATCCCCGCCCTTGCGCCAGTCGAAGAGGAAGTAGAGCCGCGCCTTGCCGTACTGGATGTCGTTGGTGAAGCCGGCGAGGAAGTCTGGGTTGATGTCGCCGAGCTTCCTGATCACGGAGCTGCCGTCCGCCAGCGTATCCGGCCCCACGAGCTGCGTGGGCGACTCACCCTCGGCGATTCGCGGCTGGCCGAGGCCGCCGAATCCGCCGGAGAAGTAGGGCGGCACCGGGAGGCTGAGCACCTTGGCGCGGCTGAGCGAGAAGGTGGCGCCGGCGGTCCACTGCAGCTTCTCCTTCGCAACCGGCACCGCCGTGGCCTCGAGCTCGACGCCGCGGGTGCGCATCACGCCGCCGTTGAAGATCTCGTCGTCGTAGCCGCTCGACGGCGGGAGCTGGCGCCGCTGGAGCAGGTCGGTGATCCGCTTCTCGTACGCCGTGGCACCGATGGTGGCGCGGTTGCCGAACAGATACAGGTCCAGGCCGCCCTCGATCTCGCGCTCCTGCTCGGGGCGGATGTCGCTGCGCGCCGTGGTGCCCTCGAGCGTCGTCGACGGCAGGCCGCCCACGTTCGTGCCGACCAGCTCCGTGAACTTCTGCCCGTAGAGCGGCAGGTTGCCCGATGAGCCTACCGAGCCGCGGATCTTGACCGCGTCCAGGATGCCGCCGTCCACGTCGAAGCGGTAGGAACCCGAGAACTTCGGGTAGATGTGGAACTCCTCCACGTCCGCGTTCGAGCTGCTCTTGTCGGCCGTGAGGCCGGCAACGAGATAGAGGTCACCGCGCTTGAACTCCTCCTGGAGGAAAAGCGTCATGTCCTCGACACGCGATCTGTTCTGATCCGCGCCGAGCACCGTGCCGCGATCGATGTTCTGCAGTCCGCCGATCTGATTCCTGCTCCGCACCCGTTCCGTGACCAGCTCTCGCGACTCGCGGCTGCCCCCGAGGGACGTGGTGAGCGACCACGCGTCGCTCGGTGTGAACGTGTAGACCGCGTTGGCGTTGAAGTTGAGGTTCAGAGAGTTGCTGTTGGCCGCGACCGACGTGCCCGGTGTGGCCGACGACTGCTCGTACTGCAGGATCGGCGGCGAGAACACATCGTCGCGCTGCTGGAAGAAGTCGGAGCCGCCGGTGGCGGTGAAGACGAGCTGGTGGCGATCGGCCGTGATGGCGTCGAACGTCGCGGTCGCGGCACCCAGCATGTGCCATACCGAGGACTCGTTGGTGACGAGCGCCGCGGTCTGGTTCGTGTTGCTCCGCGCGAACGGATTCACGGGGAAGGAGCCGTCCGGCTGTTGCCTGAGGTCCAGGAACGTCGGCTCGCCGGTGAGCGCCACCCAGTAGCTCACGCCCCTGTTGTCGTTGTTGGTGAGGCCGCGGCGCGTGTTGGTGTGCGCCACGTTGGAATTGATGCTCAGCCTCAACCGCGGTCCCAGCGTCTGATCGAGGTTCAGGCGGAGCGACTGCTTGTCGAATCCGGTGTTGGTGACCACTCCATCATCCGACTCGTACAGGCCCGATGCGAAGTACCGCGTCTTCTCCGTGCCTCCGCGAAGGCTGAGCGAGGTCTGCGCGGACAGCGCGGAGCCGTCGGTCAGCTCCTTCTCGTGGTCGTGGAAAACGCCGGCCTGCCAGTAGTCGGCCGCGGCCGCCCCGTAGGCGTCGACCGCATCTTCCACGGAGTCGAAGCGCCGCATGCCGAGCCGGTTGCTCACCCGGGAGAAGCCGATCCGCTGCGTGAGCGACACGCTCGACTCGCCCGGCTTCCCGCGTTTGGTCGTTATGATGACCACACCGTTCGAGGCCTTCGATCCGTAGATGGCGGAGGCCGATGCCCCCTTGAGGATCTCGATGCTCTCGATGTCGTTCGGGTTCAGGTCGGCGAGCCGGTTCGAGGCGTTGTCCTGGGAGCTCGAGATGCCGCTGCCCGACGCCCCCGTCAGAGCGTTGGCGCCGCCGGCGATCGCCGCGTTGCTGGCGACGATCCCATCGATGACGTACAGAGGCTCGGAGTTGCCGATGATCGAAGTGGTACCTCTCAACTGGATCTGGAGGCCACCGCCGGGAGCACCGTTGTTGGCCGATATGTTCGCCCCGGCCACCTTCCCCTGGAGCGCCGATTCGAAGGACTGCGATTGCACCTTGTTGAGCTCATCGGCGTTCACCACCGCGACCGCGTTCGCGAGGTTGCGCTTCTCGATCCCGGTCGCCTGACCCGTCACGACCATCTGGTCGAGCTGCAGGACGTCCTTCCGGACCCTGATCTCGACCGTGCTCTGTGTGGCAGGCACGGTGACCTCCGCACGCTGATACCCGATACGCCGCACCTGGAGGACCACCTCGCCTTCCGGCACACGCAGCGAGAAGGCGCCATCATCCCCGGCTACCGTACCGATTGCCGAACCCTTTACGAGCACCTGCGCAGAGGGAACGGGTAGTTCCGACCCCTCTTCGGTTACATGCCCCGTGACGTTGCGCGTCTGCGCCGCCACACCGGAGAACCCGGCAATGCTCAGGAATAGGACGAGGTGGAAACCCCGTCCGAGACACCGCGCGTAGCTCATGAGAGTGCTGTAGCCTCCTTCTCGGGTGATCGGGACCGTGAGACGTCCCTGGAGCGCCGCCATGGAAGCCGGCGCCTCGCTCGCGCAACCGCGCACGACCACACGCCGGCACGCTGGATGAGCCGGAGAAGGACGGCGATGGATGTCCGACGACGAACGAGGATGGAATTGCGGTCGCTCCACATCGAAGCGAGACCGCCTTTTGGCGACAGGAGAGGGGTCCGCGCGAACGGATCCCGGATAGTACGAAGGGGAGAAGCACCCGCCGTCGAATGGAAGACGACGCGCTGCGGCTCCTATCTAAACGGTGGTACAGCGCATCGCAATAGCAACCTCAGCTCTTCTCGAGATCGAGGCTCGACGAACCGATACATGCCAGGCCGATACATTTGACACGCGGCCATTACGGCGGCCGCCCGCGGCGCCCCCGTCGCCCCCTACCCGACGCATACCGCCACTCTCCTTTCCGTCGATGAATCAATCCTCTTCCCGCGGCGCGCTCGGCGCGCTGTCGGCGATGGTACTCATCTGGGCGTATAGCTGGATCGTGATGAAGCAGGTGCTGCGCTACGCGGGGCCCTTCGACTTCGCGGCGATCCGCTATATGGGCGGCGCGCTGGTGTTGTTCGTGGTACTCGTGGCGAGCCGCCAGCCCATGAAGGCTCCGCCGCTCGGGCTCACGATCCTGGTCGGGCTCTGTCAGACTACCGCGTTTCAGGCACTCACCCAGTGGGCGCTGGTGGATGGCGGCGCCGGACGCGTGTCGCTCTTCGCCTACACCATGCCCTTCTGGGTGGTGCTGCTCGCGTGGCCGCTGCTCTCCGAACGGCCGTCGCCGCGACAGTGGGTCGGCGTCGCTCTCGCAGCCACCGGGCTCGTGTGCGTGATCGAGCCGTGGCGCGGCCTGGGAAGCATGCACAGCGCGCTGCTCGCCATCGCCGGCGGCGCGGCATGGGGGATGGGCACTGTTCTGAGCAAGCGCATGTTCGAGCGACACGCGCCGTCGCCCCTCGCCTTCACCGCCTGGCAGATGCTGCTCGGCGCGCTGGGGCTCTGCGTCATCGCTCTTCTCGTACCATCGCGTCCGATCCAGTGGGTGCCGCCCTTCATCGCGGGACTCGCGTACAGCGTGCTGCTGGCATCCAGCCTCGCCTGGCTCCTCTGGTTCCTGGTGATACGGCGGCTGCCGGCCACCGTCGCCGGGCTGTCGAGCCTCGCGGTGCCGGTGACGGCGGTGCTGATGGCGTGGGGCATCCTTCACGAGCAGCCCGACGTGATGGAAGGCCTGGGGATCGCGCTCATCGTGTGCGGGCTCGTGGCCGTCAGCGGGATAGGCGCGGCGGGCGGAGCGGGTGGGAGCCGCCGCTCCTCCAGCCGAAGGAGGGCCGCCCGCCCGACGGTGGACTGCAACCGGCGCCGTCCGTAAATTTTCCACATGGTCGCTCGCCCGTACCGCGGTTGGAAGCGGATCGTCGCCGCATGGCTGGCCCTCTCGGTCGTCGCACTCGGCGCCGAGTTGATACCGGCGCACGCGTGCCCCAGGCACGGTGCGGCGATGCTGGCACAGACGGCGACGATGATGCGCGCGAGCGCGGCCGCACTCGGCGGCGCGGAGCCGCAGGCCACCGCCGGCGCCACCGCCGCGAGCAGCGGCGGCTCCGGTGCGAAGCGCTCGTACAGCGCCCGCGCGATCGACACGCGGACCACGCATCACGACTCGTCGCCCGATACGAACAGGCATCACTGCACGTGTCCCGGCGAGTGCTGTACGACGCCAGCGGTCGCGCCGACCCCCTCCCCGATCGCGTGGCAGGTAGCGACGCTGGTCGAGCCGGCGCGGTCGATATCGGCGCCGGGGGCGCGGATCACCACCGAGGACCCCCGCCTCGGCCTGCCGTTCGCCACGGCACCTCCGCGCGGCTAGTCGGCGCTTCGCGAGGCGCGAGGCACCGCGTCGCGCCGCCGACATACCGATCGTAAGGCCGGACCCGTCCTCACTATGGAATGGGTCACGATGGCCCGCGATCGAACCCCGATACGATCTAATCCTGCTGAATGGCTGCGCGGCATCCGGGGCGGTACTGCCTGGCGACCGCGTCGCACGGGCCCACGATCAGGGCGACGACACACAAACACCGGGAACTCCCATGCCGCAGAACATCATCGCACGCCGCATCTTCGTCGCGCTCGCCCTCGTGAGCGCGCCGGCGCTCCTCACCGCGTTCACGCTGCCGAGCCCGCGCTCCGCGGAGGCCTCGCACTTTCATCTGACACTGAAGCGCGCCGAGCCGGCCGCCAACGACACCGTGGCCGCGAGCCCGTCGAGCATCAAGCTCTGGTTCACGGAATCCGTCACCTCGAGCACCGTCGCGGTGCGACTCACCGACGCCAACGATGCTGTGGTGAAGCTGGGCGATGTGACGGTGGAATCGGCGCCGCTGTCGCCGGCGGTCGTGCCGGTGACCGGCACGCTCGCAGCCGGCACCTACACCGTCGCCTGGCGCGCCATGGCCGACGACGGCCACCCGTCGAACGGAAAGTTCTCCTTCACGGTCAGGTAGTGCGTCCGGTCCCGACACCCCGTAAGCCGGAGGAGCGGCGCTCCTCCGGCTTACGGGGCGCGGCCGCGCGCATCGCGGCATGCGGCGAGGTGCGCGACCGCGTACCCGGTATCGTCGACGCGTGAACGAATCGATCTTCGCAGCCGCACCGCTGACCGGCTTCGCGGCACGCTGGCTCACCTTCGCGGGGGTGTTCCTCGCGTTCGGCGGTGTGGTGTTTCGCATCGCCGTGGCGGGTCGGGCGGCGATGCCGCGCGACAGCGCGTCGATTCTCGCACGGCGTGCAGCCGCGTGCGGTGGCGTCGGCGCGGCGGCCGTGCTGCTCGGCGCGGTCGCGCGGCTGTACTTCCAGACGGCCGAGATGCGCTTCCCCGGCGATCCGTGGCTCCCCGTGGCGACGAACCTCGTGGCGCATACCTCGTGGGGCTGGCTCTGGCTCGCACAGGTCCTGCTGGCGATCCTCGTCGCGACCGTGCTCCACTTCGTGGCGCGCTCGGAGTCGGCGACACTCTGGCGGGTGGCGGCCGTGCTCGCGCTCTGTCTCACGGTCACCCCGGCGCTCACCAGCCACGCCATGTCGGGGCACTCGGTGAGCCATTACATCACCGTGCCGGCGGACATGCTGCACCTCCTGGGAGCGAGCGCCTGGCTGGGGACGCTGGCGGTGATGTTCATCGTACTGTGGCTCCAGCGAGCGGGAGCCGATGCATCCCATCCGGCCGCCGCGGACGGCGGCGACGCTCCTTCCCTGGCCGCGCTGCTGGTCTACTTCTCTCCGCTCGCGCTCTTCGGGGCGGCCGCGGTGGTAGCGAGCGGTCTGGTCGCCTCCTTCGCGCACCTCGGCGGCCCGGGCAACCTGCTCTCGAGCACGTACGGCCGATTGCTGCTCGTGAAAGTGGCGGTGGTACTCGCGGTCGTCGCCTTCGGCTGGCGCAACTGGAAGCGCATGACGCCACGCCTGCACGAGCTCGGCGACCGCGCCATGCTGCGCTCGATGGCGGGCGAGGTGCTGCTCGCGATGCTCGTGCTCGCCGTGACCGCCGCGCTGGTCATCACCCCCCCGCCGACCGGGATGGCGGGGTGAGGATGCGCTGCGGCACGGGCAACTTCCAGTCGGCGATCTTCTTCGACCCGGTCGCGAAAGTGGGTGTGTAGGTCGCCTGGCACGTACGTCGCCAGAGGCTCATCGACTGACGCCTGTATCGACTGACGCCTGTATCGCCTGACGCCGACATCACCTGACGCCGATCACTTTGTGCGTCTGGATGCTGACTCTGCAGCCGAGCCGCAGCGCCGTCGCCACACAGAGCTCCGTCGCCTTGCGGCTCGCGCTCATCGGCTGCAGCGAGATCCGGCTCGTGTCGCCGAGCGCATGCTCGCGGATGAACTCCTCGAAGCGCTCGATGTCGCGCTCCCGCCCGATCACCATCTTGACCTCGTCCGCGCCGCGTACGACTTCGGAGAGAATCGGCAACCCGCCTGGATTGTCGATCTTCGGCGAACAGCACACGAAGTCGCAGTCTCCTCCTCGCAGGGGGGCGGAGGGCCCACCGTGTGGCACGTTCCCCGCGTGACCGCGCTCTTCCGCAGGCATCTCCGCCCCTACGACGACGCTCTCACTCGTGCCATCCACCAGATGTCCGCGCGCCGTGCCCGATGTCTCCAGCGCCACTCTGAATCCATTCTCGTGCAGCGCTCGCACGAGCGGCCGGATCGGCTGCTCCGCGGGTTCGCCGCCGGTGAGCAGCACCCACTCCGTCCCCGGCGCGCTCCACTCGCGCTCGAGGCATACCTCCCGCACGAGCGCATCCGCGCTCAGCTCCGCCCATGAATCGTTGGTCCCACGCGCCTCGGCGAGTGTCGCGCGCCGCCGCGGCAGAGCCGCGTCTCCCGTGGCCCAGCTCTCCTTCGTGTCGCAGAACGTGCAGCCCACCGAGCACCCGTGCAGCCGCAGCAGTATCATCGGCGTACCGACCATCCGCCCCTCGCCCTGGATGGTCGCGTACAGGTCGTTCACCCGATACGTGACACTCGATTTGGTAGCCATCATTCCCTGCCGAACGGAGCCGACGGACATCTCACGGCCGGTACTCCGCCCACGTGTCGGGCGACTCGCTCACGGCCACCGACGCGAGCAGCGGCAGCTCCGGTGCGAAGCGCTCGTACAGCGCCCGCGCGATCGCCTCCGCGCTGGTGTAAGTGCCTATGCCGAGCACCTCGTTCAGGTTGCGGTGGTCGAGCTCCGCATCGATGTAGCGTTCCACGGGCTCGAGGAGACCGTAGTCCAGCACGAAGCCGTCGGCGTCCAGTTCTTCACTCTCGAGGATGACGCGTACCCGATAGCTGTGACCGTGCAGACGTGCGCACTTGTGCTCGGGCGTGTGCGCCGCGAGATGCGTGAGCTGATGCGCGGCGCTGAAATGGAAGGTCTTCTCTATGCGATACATGCCGGGTCCGTAGGTACAGTTGGATGTCGCCGTCCATTCGACGCACCGCGCGCCGAGGGCGGCCGTACACCGCGCTGGCCGCGGCGCGAGAACCACGACGAAAGCTACATGAATCGCGGCCCCGACCCACTCCAGGGAGGGACGTCGCACAGCTTTCGTGGAGGGACCATGTCGTTGAACCTGGCCGTCGTCCCCATGAAGCTCCTGGCAGCGCTCGTGGCGCTCGCGCTGGTGCGGCCGTGGGGCGAGCGGCTCTCGCCACGCGTGCGCCGCGCGGTGCTCGTGGCGGCCTGGTATGGACGCGCCGCCTGATGGATGCGACCACAGCGTACGTCGTCGCCGTGATTCTCCTGGCGACGCTCATCCGCTCCACCTTCGGCTTCGGTGAAGCGCTCGTCGCCGTACCGCTCCTGGCACTTCGGATTCCGATCGCGGTCGCCGCGCCCGTAGCGGTGCTCGTGTCGGTCTTCATCGCCGCGCTGATAGTCGCGCAGGACTGGCGTCACATGGAGCTCCGCAGCGCGGGCTGGCTCATCGCATCCGCGCTGCTCGGAATCCCGTTCGGGTTGCTCCTTCTGACTCGCGCGAGCGATCACGTCGTGCGGCTGCTGCTCGGCGTCGTGATCGTGGGTTTCTCACTGTACTCGATCGGCGCGCGATCGAAGCTGCACCTCGAGACCGACGATCTCGCCTGGCTGCTCGGCGCAGGCTTCTGCTCGGGAGTGCTCGGCGGCGCGTACGGGATGAACGGGCCGCCGCTCGCCATCTACGGCGCTCTTCGACGCTGGTCGCCGCAACGCTTCCGCGCGACGCTGCAGGGATACTTCCTCGTGGCGAGTCTCGCCGGGCTCGCAGGTTACGCCGCCGTAGGACTCTGGCGCCCGCCGGTGACGCGCTACTTCCTGCTCTCGCTCCCCTGCGTCATCGTCGGCGTGCTGATCGGCCGCTGGCTCAACCGTCGTCTGCGCGCCGGCACGTTCCTGACCGTCGTATATGCGGGGCTGGTAGTGACGGGCTCGATTCTCATCGTTCAGGCAGCAGCCAACGGAGTCGGGCACTTTATGTAGAGGGGCCCGACCCCGTCGGCCACCGTCGACTACTTCGCGGCCTGCGCCCTCACCGGCAGCTTCCACCCCGGCCGGATGAAGTGGCAGGTATAACCGTCAGGAATCTTTTCCAGGTAGTCCTGATGCTCCGGCTCCGCCTCCCAGAAGTCGCCGGCGGGAACCACCTCGGTCACCACCTTCCCCGGCCAGAGCCCCGATGCGTCCACGTCGGCGATCGTGTCTTCGGCGATCCGGCGCTGCTCGTCGCTCGTATAGAAGATCGCCGAGCGATAGCTGCTGCCGATGTCGTTCCCCTGGCGATTCCGCGTGGAGGGATCGTGGATCTGGAAGAAGAACTCGAGCAGTTGCCGGTAGCTCAGCTTCTCGGGATCGAAGATGATCTCGATCGACTCTGCGTGCGTGCCGTGGTTGCGGTAGGTCGCGTTCGGCACATCGCCACCGGTGTAGCCCACGCGCGTCGAGATGACGCCTGGCTGCTTGCGTATGAGATCCTGCATCCCCCAGAAGCAGCCGCCCGCGAGCAGTGCGCGTTCCTCCTTCATCGTACCTCCTCCACCTGGTCCAGGTAGTCGCCATACCCCTCGGCTTCCATATCGTCGCGATGGATGAAACGCAGCGACGCCGAGTTGATGCAGTAGCGCAGGCCGCCACGGTCGATCGGCCCATCGGGAAAGACGTGGCCGAGATGGCTGTCGCCATGCGCAGAACGTACTTCAGTACGTATCATGCCGTGCGACGCATCGCGCAGCTCGCTCACGTTGGCGGGTTCGATCGGCTTGGTGAAGCTCGGCCAGCCGCACCCCGACTCGAACTTGTCGGATGAGGCGAAGAGCGGCTCGCCCGACACGATGTCCACGTAGATGCCCGGCTCGTGGTTGTGCAGATACTCTCCGGTCCCGGGGCGCTCGGTGGCGCTCTGCTGGGTCACCCGATACTGCTCGGGCGTGAGCTTCGAGATGGCCTCGGGACTCTTTGTGTACTCCGGCATTGGCTTCCTCCTTCCGCTGGCGCGACAGCTAGAAATATTATCGGCGGCCAGCGATTCTGTCGCCTCGCGCCCCGCCGCCGCGTCCGGCGACGACTGCGCTCTCGGCACGAGAGCGTCCACCTGGTTAACGCAGCGGCGGCTCGCTCGGATCCAGCACCCCGGCACCAATGCAACCCGCGCGGCGGCGAGGCAGCTCCGGGCTCTCGGGATCACCGCAGGCGGCGGGCCGCCCGCCGATATCGTTGCCCGCCGGCACCGAGGCATTTACGGTTATGCGCATGGGCGACCTTCTCACGGCCGACGAAGCGGCGGCGCTGCTCCGGCTGAACGTGAAGCGCGTGCAGGCGCTCGCGCGCAGTGGCAAGCTCCCGGCGCTGCGCTCGGGCAGGCGCTGGCTCTTCGACCGCGCCGCGATCCAGCGCCACCTGACCTCCGGCGGCGGCGCCCCCGCGAGCACCATCGAGCTCTCCGCCAGCGTCGGGAGCGCGGGGGATATAAGCGCGCGCAACCAGCTTCGCGGGCAGATCGTGCGACTCTCCATAGAAGGACTGATGGCCGAAGTTCAGATTGCCATAGGCAGCCAGATCCTCACCTCGATCATCACCCGTGCCTCCGCCGAGCGGCTCGGCCTGCACGTCGGAAAGTCCGTTCTGGCGGTCATAAAGTCCACGGAAGTGATGGTGGCGCTCCCCGGCAGGGAGTGATGCAGGAAACCGAATCAGCGCGGGCATGAAGCGGAACATGTGGGCCATGATGACCGAACCCAGGCTCGCACTATATCTTATAGCACCTTATACGACCTCACAGGTTACAATACGGCCAGCCGCGCCGTATAATGCTCTCCAGCTATTACGGAGACATTCTGGTGAGGTCATTGCTCCTGATCGCCCTGCTCGGCGCTGCGCCCGCGGCCCG
The DNA here is from genome assembly GCA_964616815.1 of uncultured Gemmatimonadaceae bacterium. GTDB lineage: Bacteria > Gemmatimonadota > Gemmatimonadetes > Gemmatimonadales > Gemmatimonadaceae > JADGGM01. The sequence continues at coordinate 70,041 of CAZTTY010000004.1, forward strand.
GGCGCAGGGTTCCGATACGGCTCGAACGACCGCCACCGCGCGCGACAGCGTCCGCTCGGCAGCCGATTCCGCCGCCCGCGCACGCGTCTTCCGGCTCGGCACCGTGGAGGTGCTGGCGAGCGACACCGCCGCGCCCGGACACGCGTTCAGCCCGCGCGTGAATGCGGCCGACCTGCGCCGCCGCGACCGCACGGACGCCGCTGCCGCGCTCGATCTCCTCCCCGGCGTCACGATCTCCGCGGTCGGGCCGCGCAACGAGTCCGGCGTCTTCGTGCGCGGACTCGACCTGCGCCAGGTGCCGCTGTTCATCGACGGCATCCCGGTCTACGTCCCCTACGACGGCTACGTCGACCTGCGCCGCTTCACGACATTCGACGCAGCCACGATAGAGGTGCAGAAAGGCTTCAGCTCCGTGCTGCTCGGCCCCAACGCGCTGGGCGGCGCGATCAACATCGTGTCGCGTGTCCCAGTCGCGCCGTGGGAGCTCGACGTGGGCACCGGCGCCTTCAGCGGCGACGGAATCAAGGGATACATCAATGCCGGCACGCGGCAGCGACTCTGGTACGCGCAGGTCGGTGGCTCGAAGATCCGCCAGCACGACTTCCCACTCTCGGATGACTTCACGCCCGCGCTCGCGCAGGGTGCCGGCGATCGCGTCGGCTCGCGACGGGATGACAGCCGCGTGAGCGCGAAGCTGGGCTTCATGCCGGAGCGCGGCGGCGAGTACGTGGCCGGCTACGCCGATCAGCGCGGATCGAAGGGGAATCCCCCGTACGCCGGGCCGAGCACCACACAGTCGCTCCGCTACTGGCGCTGGCCGGAGTGGAACAAGAAGAGCGCATATGTGGTCACCACCACGCCGGTGAGCGGGTCCGTGTCGCTGCTCGGACGCGCGTACTACGACCGCTTCGACAACACGCTCGAGTCGTTCGATGACTCTTCGTTCACCACGCAGAACAGGGGCTACGCGTTCACCAGCATCTACCACGACGATACGTACGGCGGATCACTGCAGCTCGGCGGCATCACGAGCGGGCCGCAGCGCCTGGCGCTCGCCGCGCACTACAAGCTCGATCGCCACCGCGAGTACAACGTGGGCGAGCCGGAGCGCGTCTTCCGCGATCGCACCTTTTCCTTCGCCGCGGAAGATCACGTGCGCATCACCGACGCGCTGGAAGCGACGGCCGCGGTGAGCTACGAGCGCCGCAATGCCCTGCGCGCGGAAGGACTGGACGACGATGGCAACGTGATCCCGCTCGAACCGGGGCACGGCGACTCGTGGAACCCGGAAGTGGCCCTCACCTACGGCGAGGCGTGGGGCAGCCTCCGCGCCAGTGTCGCCCGCAAGACGCGCTTTCCCACCATCAAGGACCGCTACTCCTACAGGCTCGGCAGCGCCATCCCGAACCCCGACCTCGAGGCCGAACGCGCCACCCACTACGAGCTCGCGTACCGCACGCCGGCCGCGGCGCGCTGGTCGTTCGGCGCCAGCGTGTACGCGTACGACATCGACGACGCGATCCAGCAGGTGGACAGCGTCACGACAGACTCGACCGGCGCGTACCTGTTCCAGCTCCAGAACGTGGGTCGCTCGCGCGCGGCGGGCGGCGAGGTGGAAGTCGGCGTGCACGCGACCTCGTGGATCGACGCGCTCGCGAGCTACTCCTACATCCACCGTCGCAACGTGAGCCAGCCGAGCGTATACCCCACCGACGTGCCCCGGCACAAGCTGCTCGCGCAGCTTCTCGCGCGCCCCTCGAGGCTGGTGGACGTGACCGTAGGCGCCGAGTGGAATAGCTGGCGCTACGGCACGAGCGGCGGCCAGCGGCTCGATGGCTTCACCACGGTCGAGGCGCAGGCCGGCGTGAACCTCCCCCGCGGCGTGCGCGTGGAACTCGGCTCGCACAATATCTTCGACGAGAACTTCGAGCTCGCCCCCGGATTCCCGCAGCCGGGGCGGGAGGTGTACATCAACCTGCGCTACTCCATCGCGGCGGTGCGGCCATGAAATGCCATTACGGTCGGATCGCGGCGCTCGCGCTGCTCGGCGCGCTCGCGTGCAGCGGCAGCGCCGGCAACGGCCCGCACGCCGACAGTGCCGGTTCCACCGCGATGGCGGCGTGTACATCGTCGACCAGAAGAACGGGAGCGCGCTGTGCGTATCCGCCGCAGCGCAGCGCTCCGCGACGCTCCACCGTATCGAGGGTGCCTCGCCCGCGGCTCATCCCGCGGGCACCTCCAAACCAGGAGCTCCAGCGATGATTCGTAAGACGCTCGCCGCGGTCGCGCTCATCGGTATCCCCGCGATCCCATCGGCGCACGCTTCGGCGCAGACCGCGACCAGGCGCCCCCGCCGAACCTCCACCACCTCGGCCAGCCGTGCCTCGGCGGATCTCCCGAAGCGAGCCGTGCGGCGCGACATCCCCATGACGGACATGATCCGGCGCGCGTATGCCGCCGGCACGCGCGATTCCACCGGACGCCCCGGCGCGCGCTACTGGCAGCTCTGGCTCGACTACAAGATCGACGCGCGCTTCGACTCGGCCACCCGCTCCATCAGCGGCACCGAGACCGCGGTGATCCACAACAACGGCGACTCCGCGATGCACTTCATTGTGCTGCGTCTCGACCAGAACATCTTCAGGCCGAACGCGCTGCGCGCCGAGGCGGTCACCGACATCACGGACGGAATGCAGATCACGAAGCTCACCGTGAACGGAGCGCCGGTCGACCTCGACCCACCGCCGCCCGTGCGACGGAGACGCGGCCAGCCGCCGCAGCCCATCACGACGCTCCAGGCGCGCGGGCTCGATCAGACAGTGGCGCGCATCGAGATTCCCACGCCCATCGCCGCGCACGGCAGCGCCACACTGGGCGCCGAGTGGCACTTCCAGGTTCCGAAGGTAGTGGCGCCGGAGCGCGGGATGCGCATGGGACGCTGGGCGGACACGCTGTATCAGGTGGGGCAGTGGTATCCGCGCGTGGCGATGTACGATGATCTGCGCGACGGCGGCTGGGACACCGACCCGTATCTCGGTCCTTCGGAGTTCTACAACAACTTCGGCAGCTTCGACGTGCGGCTCGACATGCCGGCCGGCTGGATAGTCGGCGCCACCGGCGTGCTGCAGAACCCCGAGGAGGTACTCACCCCCACGGAACGCCAACGCCTCGGGCAGCTCACGGCTTCGGACACACCGCAGACCATCGCGGGCGTCACGGATCGCGGGCCGGGGAAGTCCACGCTCGGCGCGCCGGGAAGCCGGCTCGTGTGGCACTTCAAGGCCGATACGGCAGGCGACTTCGCGTGGGGCACGTCGAACCAGTTCGTGTGGGACGCAACGCTCGCCGAGATACCCGGCAAGGGGAGCATCCCGGTCTACATCATGTACCTCCCGGGCCACACGGAGTCGTACGCACGGGCCCCGGCGATCGCGCGGCACGCGTTGGCTTTCTACTCGAAACTCTGGATGCCGTACACCTTTCCCGGCCTCACCATAGTCGATGGGCCCGAGCTCGGGATGGAGTATCCATCGTTCATCATGTCGAGCGCCGGCGCAGCCGATCACGAGATCGGACACCAGTGGTGGCCGATGATGGTGGGCACGAACGAGACCTGGTACGGCTTCATGGACGAGGGGTTCAACCAGTACATGAACATCCTCTCCGGCGCCGACCGGCGGCACGAGCCGGCGCAGCTCGACGGGCGGGGGCAGAGCTACGGCCGCATCAGCGGCAACGAACGCGAGGCGCCGCTCATGTGGGACGCCAACTATGGGGGCCCCATGTATTCCTTCCAGGCGTACGGGAAGGCGCCGCTCATGCTCTCGATGCTCGGCGGCGTGGTGGGCGACAGCGCGGTGCTGCGCGCCATGAGCGGATACGCGAAGGCGTGGCGCTTCAAGCATCCGTCGCCGTGGGACTATGCGTTCTACATGAACAACGCGCTGCACCGCGACCTCGGCTGGTTCTGGTACTACTGGCTCTTCACCACCGAGGCGGTGGACGGCTCGATCGAGAAGGTGACCACATCGGGTGCGCGCACGACAGTGGTGGTGCGGCAGGATGGCGAGATGCCCTCACCCGTGGTGCTCGCCGTGCGCTTCGCTCCCGAGGGCGCCAGGATCCGGCCGATGTCCAACAGCGTGATGCGCGACAGCGTCACGGCGGTAGTCACGTACCCGGTGAATGTCTGGTTCGCGGGGAGCCGCCGTTTCACCGCGACGCTCGATTTCGGTGGCCGGAAGATCGAGAGCATCACTCTCGATCCGGACGGTCGCTTCCCCGATCGTGATCCCTCGGACAACGTGTGGCCGGCAGGGGCAGGCGCGATCAACGCCGACAATGCCAGAGGAGCTCGCAGCCGATGATTTCGCCGTGACGTGTGCGGCGGATCGGCCCTTAACACGAGCCCGGACGGCATTCTTTTCGCGTTGCCGTCGCCACATGGGACGCGCATCGCCGACGCCGAATCGACATGGCTGACGAGAAGAAGCTCTCGGAGTACAACCGCAAGCGCGACTTCGAGAAGACCCCGGAGCCCGCTGGCCGCGCGGGACGAAGCCGTCGTGGTGGGCTGCGCTTCGTCATCCAGAAGCACGCGGCCAGCAGCCTGCACTTCGACTTCCGTCTGGAGCTCGACGGAGTCATGAAGAGCTGGGCCGTGCCGAAGGGGCCGAGTCTCGATCCAGCGGTGAAGCGACTGGCGATCCAGGTCGAGGACCATCCGATCGACTACAACACCTTCGAGGGTACGATTCCCGAAGGCGAGTATGGCGGCGGCACGGTGATGCTCTGGGATCGCGGGAGCTACACCGCGGCCGACGAGTCGGCCGACGCGAAAGCGGAGTTGCGGCGCGGTTACGAGAGTGGAGAGATGTCGTTCGTTCTGAACGGTGAGCGCCTGCATGGCGCGTGGGCGCTCATCCGGACGCGTCGCGGCGCGCGCGGCAAGCCGCAGTGGCTTCTGGTGAAGCGGCGCGATGACGACGCCGAGCCGGGGTCCGATGTGGTGGCGCAGTACGAGACGTCCGTCGCCACGGGGCGGACGATGGAGGAGATCGCAGCGGGGAGGGGCTGAGCGGCTTCCATCAACTCTCCCGCCGGGCGCGCGCCGGCGAGACGTCGATCACGAGCGCCACGATAAGGCCGACGATGGGCCAGAGCGTCCACTGGCCCCCGAACCAGTGCTGGACGGCCGTATACCAGAGCAGCGTGGTAGGTAGAAAGACGAACCCGAGGATCGGCCAGAGGATCGTATTGAACATGCCGTTGAACCAGTTCGTGAAGAACCAGAGGATGGCGATGACGATACGCGGCGTGGCCAGGGCGAAGATTGCGAACAGGCACGGCATGGAGCTCACCTCCGTCGGTTCAGCGACTCTTCTCGGCTACTCAGTTACGAACGGGATCCCCGCGGACTCGAGAAATGCAGCAGCGAGGTCGCGTAGCGCCTGATCACGGTATTCGTACCAGCTGCCCGCAATGCCTCTTGCATGGACAATCGTCTTGCACCGCCGAAAGGCGCCGCTTCCGCGGATCGCATTCAACAACGATTCGCGCATTGCCGCTTCCTTCTGCGACACCCGCATACGACACCGGCGTGGCTGAGGAAGATCGCCACGAGCCACATCGGGATACATCCTCCAGTCGCGAAGCTTGATCGAACCGCCCGGCCAGAGCACCATGGTATCCCGATGAAGCTTTGTCCAGACCTCGACGGGTGCCATGATGCAGAGCCACCCCACACGCGCCATGGCGCGTGTGGGGTGGCTCCCTTCAGCAACCGCGAGTGCGCTACTTCGTCGCCTTCGCGAGATCCCTGATCGCGGCGGACATGGCCTTAACCCGCGCCTGGTCCTTCGCGCCGCTCACGTCCTTGTCCACCTGCGAGGCGAGTGCGTTCAGCGCACTGCGCCGCGCGCTGCCATTCGCCTTCTCGGCGGCGTCCAGCGCGCTCGCGATCGCGCTGGTGCGCGCGGAGGAAAGACCGCCGTCACGCACGAGCTGGTCGAGGTACGAGCGCACGACCGGGAACGCCGCCGGCCACACCACCTTCGGCTGGCTCTGCGGGTTGTACTGCTCGAACTTCACGAGCTTCGCGGCCGCGATCTCGTTGGCCGAGAGCTGATCGCTCGGCAGAAGCTCCAGGACGTCGAAGCCGCGGTCGAGCTCCGAGGAGTAGATCAGACCGTTCCACCAGTACGCACCCCACGAGCCGCCGATCGTGCCGCGGGTACGGCGGCCGTCGGTGGTCGTGGTGAGCGCCACATCACCCGTGGGCGGCGGGTCGATCGGACCGCGATCGAAGAACGCGAGCTCCTTCGGATTGTCGGGATCGGTGAACTCCATCACGCTCACACCACCCTGATACCAGCCCTGCACCATGATGTCGCGCCCGGGCACGGGCACCAGTCCGCCGTTGTGCGAAACGCAGTTCTCCTGAGCCGTCTGCGCCGTGGGGATCTTGAAGTACTTGTGCTGGGTGTACTTCCGCTTCGAGTCGATGGTGAGGATCGTGTTGCCGCCCATCTCCATCATCGAGGTGGCCTGGCACATCGGGCCGGTGCCGCCGCCCCACTCGTCGGTGAACACCACTTTCTTGCCATCGTTGCTGAAGACGGCGGTGTGCCAGAGCGAGAAGTTCGTGTCGGCGCGCGCGTCGAGACGCACGGGCTTCAGCGGGTTGGAGATGTCGACCAACAGTCCGTGGCTGGCGCAGGCGCCGGCGAGGAGGTTCTCGGCCGGATACGCGGTCACGTCGTGACAGTTGCGCGGGCCCGTCGGAACACGTACGCTGCCGTCACGATTGCGACGCGCCGGACGACCTTCCGCGCGGGGCGCGGGGCTAAGCCCCGTGAAGATGCGCGCGCCGGTGACCACCTCCGACTGCTCCGGATGCGCGAGCGGCACCCTGATCACGTCGAGACGGAAGAGCGAGTTGTTGGGATCCGCGGGGTCGGTTCCGTTGTTGCAGCCGGCCAACTCCGTGTCCGGGCGCGCACCCTGGTTGCCCGACACGTAGATGTAGATGACGCCCTTGTCCTTCGGGTCGGGGATGATCGTGTGCGTGTGCGACCCCTTGCACGTCTGCACGTTCTTGATCAGACGCGGCGCGGCCGGATTGGACACATCGTAGATGCGCACGCCGGCCATGTGGTCCTTCGGATCCTTCACGCCGCCCTTGGCGCAGTCGTTACGGTTGCCACCACCCTCGGCTGAGATGAAGAGCAGGTTTCCGTAGACCGAGGGATCACCCTGCGAGGTGATGCACGACACCACCGAGACGACCTTCGGCTTCGCCGGGTTGCTCACGTCCCACGTGGTGAAGCCGGCGAAGTTTCCCTGGAAGACGTACTTGCCGCTGAAGGCGAGGTCGGAGTTGATGAAGGCAAGCCCGCTCGCCGTGTCGAACTCGGCCGGCTTCGGCGAGAACGAAACCAGGCGCATGTTGCTGGCTGCGACACCGGCGTCGAGCCGACCCGGCTTCAGACCGTTGCGTGGATCGTTGGCGCTCGGATACGTCTGCGCGGCGAGAAACGACGGAACGACGGTGAGGGCCGCGACGAGCGCGAACACCCTGCGTGAGAGGTGCATCGGGAAGTACTCCTGGTGGCGGCGAGAGGGGTTACTTGTCGGACATCTGGGAGAGCATTCGCTGCATCGCGCCGATCTCGGCGGTCTGCACGGTGACCACGTCGTTCGCGAAGACGTTCACGTTCACGTCCTGTCCGGCGAGCGGAGTGGCGAAGAGATCATCGACCATGTCGAGCGCACCCTCGTGATGCTGGATCATCCCCTCCAGGTACGCACGGTCGAAATCGGCGCCGGTGGCTGCATCGAGCTCCTTCAACTGCTCGTCGGTCAGCATCCCGTTCATCTTCATCGTACGCCAGGAAGACGTGTCGGGAACCATCTGTCCGTTGCGGCGAAGCCAGTCCTGCATGATGGCTATCTCCGCCACCTGCGACTGGTCGATCTTCTGCGCGAGCCTGAGAAGGCGCGGGCTGGCGTGGTGCGCTTCCGCCATCCGCGACATGTAGATCGCCTGCGCATGGTGAGCGATCATCCCCTGCATGAACTCGACGTCGGCCACCGTATAGATGGCGTCGTCGGGGATCGTGATGTGGGCGTGCCCGCTCATGCCGGCCATCGAATGTTGCGCCTGGACGGTAGCGGGCCGGGCGAGCATCAACGCGAGCGGGGTGAGTGCCGCGACGAGCGCGGAGCGACGGAAGATGTTCACTGGTCTACGGGGCTGCCGTGCTGTGGAAGCTTACACGCGAGTATCATTGAAATACGCTACGGATATGCCGGACGTTGAGCCGACCGCAGCGCGTCCACGCTCCAGCCGCCGGGGCCGAGCAGCGAGAGGGCGAAAGCGGCGGCGGACGCCGAATACACGGAGGCGTTGAGGGCCGACTCGAGCCCTGTCCCCACGGTCATACCGAGGGCGAACAGAAGCAGAAGCACACCGCTCGCGAGTCCCGCCTCGCGGGTGTGGAAGCCCGCGATGAGCGCGATCCCGAGCCCGATCTCCGCCGCCGTGGCGCTCCACGCCAGCAACGGCACCATTGCATCGGGCGCCCATGGATTGAGCCGCGCGGTGTATTCCGTGAAGCTGGCGAAGTTGCCCCACGCTACGTTGCGCGCGCCCGCCGCACCCCAGAGCCCGAACCGGTCGCCCACGGCGGTGAGGAACGTCGCTCCGAGCGCCAGCCTCAGAAAAACAGGTGTGAAAAGCCGGATCGGACGCATGGCAGCGCGATCGGGTCGCATATTCACCTGGTCTGTGTCGCGATGGACCCGTGCTCGAGGAGATGGTCGCCGAGCGTTGCCGCCGAAGCTCGGCGGCGCTGAGTCTCGTGGATAGGTAAAGGATTATACCGGACGGGACGCCGGCGCTCCAGAGTCGGGGAGTCTCGCGCACGAAGTACGCGCCGGTCGCCCGGTGGAGCGGAGCTCGGCTCCTGCCGCCGGTATAATGCGATGGCGGTGTCCTCGAGGGCGTCGGGCGAGTGCCTCTCAGCGCGGGCGCGGCGCGCAGTCGGGAGAGGGCGAAACGCGGTAGAGACGCAGCGACAGCACGGCGAGCCACATCCATCCCGCTACCACGGCGATCCAGATCCCGAGCACGGGCGACCCCCGACTCCCGAGCAGCGGTCCGCCGAAGAATCCCAGCAACACCACTATCCCGCTCGCCAGCGAGAGCCGCGAGAGCGAGCGCTCGTTCCGGCGAGCCATCGCCCGCGCGGCCAGGAGGCAGCTCACCGCGAGCGAGACGAAGCCCAGCGCGCCCGCCACGAAGTGGACCATTCCCGAGCCGCTGATCGAAGTGGGGAAGCCTTCGGGCGTACCAGGCGGGAAGCCGTCGACCGGGTCGGCTCGGAACACGGCCGCCACGAGCATGCTCGCCCCGAAGGCGCCGAGGAACCAGCTCACAGCGCGCGCCCTCGGCCCCGGCACCCGCGCGATTCCCACGGCCGCGGCTATCACCATGAGTCCCGTGATGACGAAGTTCGCTGTCTGCACCCAGCCGCCCGGTCCGTTGGCCAGCACGCTGAGCGGGTGCCGCGCGAGGTCGAAGCCATCTCTCACAAGTGCCTGGCCCAGTCCGACGGCCAGGTAGAACGGGCCCGCGAGCACGCCGTAGCCGAGCAGGGAGCGCGTGACCGCGGCGGCGCGATCGAACGCCGGCTCGCTTTCGTTCCGGGTGGTTCCGGCAGTCAGGGGAGTGGATTCCACGTTGTCCTCGTGGTGGCTGGTAGACTCATCGCGTCAACGGTATACTATTACACTCATGAGTGCAATATCCGGGAAGGGTCCGGGGTCCGCGCGGGGCGCGCGCGGCCCAGGCGGTGCGCGTGGCTTCGCGCCGCCGCGGACGGAAGACCCGCGCGTTGTGCGCACGCGCTCCGCCGTGGTCGATGCTGCGCGGACTCTCTTCCTGCGCGACGGCTACTCGCGAACCACCATGGAGGAGATCGCGGCGCTGGCCGGCGTCACCAAGCGTACGCTCTACAACCACTACGCCGACAAGGAAGCGCTCTTCACGCAGATAGTGCTGGATGTCATCGCCTTCGCCGAGGAGTTCGCCCGCGGGCTGCAGGAGGAGCTCGGCGACGAAATCGCGACCGCCAGGCTGCGGAGCACGCTCGAGGAGCTCGGCGTGAGGCTGGCGCTCGCGATCACCCGGCGCGACGTGATCGCATTGCGCCGGCTCCTGATCTCCGAAGCGCGGGAGTTCCCCGCACTCGCGACGAAGTACTTCGACCGCGTCCCCGCGCGGGTGCTCGCCGCTCTGTCGTCGGCGTTCGAGCGGCTCGACGAGGCCGGTCGGCTGCGCGTTCCCGACGCGCGCGTGGCCGCGTCGCAGTTCGCGTACCTGGTGGTGGGCGAGCCTCTCGACCGCGCGATGCTGGCGGGCACCACACCGTCCAGGAAGCGCGTGACGGCCTGCGCCCGGGCGGGCGTTGAGACCTTTCTGGCGCGATACGGTCCGGCGACTGCCTGACCCGGCCGTGCGCGATGCACGGACGGCCGCTCGCGGTTGCAACCGTCCCGGGACATAGATTATCTATCCCATAGACAATCCCTCCCCAAACGGTCGTCGCTCGATATCCGCCACTCCGAACGGACCACGAGCCAGACCAGCCCATCGCCCATGAGTCCATCCGCCCGACGCGACCTTCTCCCCGGTACGCTCGAGATGCTCATCCTCGGCACGCTCGCCGTGCAATCCATGCACGGCTACGGGATCGCACAGCACATCCAGCGACTTTCGAACGACGTCCTGCGCGTGGAGGAAGGCTCGCTCTACCCGGCGCTGCAGCGCATACGCCAGAAGGGGTGGGTCAAAGCGCGCTGGAGCAGGACGCCGAACAACCAGCGGGCCCGCTACTACACGATCACCGCGCTCGGGCGGCGGCAGCTCGGCGAACAGCGGACCGGCTTCGCCGAGCTGACGGAGGCCATAGCCCGCGTCATGCGACCCGCATGATGTGGAACGTGCGATCCCGCCGCCTCCGCGCATCGCGCGGGGAGCCACCCGCCCGGCCCATCGCGTCCCGACCCGGGCGTTCTCCGAACCGGGGTGGCCAGCATGCGTGAATGGCTCGCCAGAATCATCGACTGGCTTCGTCGCGACCGGCTGGACGCCGAGTTGGCGGAGGAGCTGCGTTTTCATCAGGGGCAGTCGGAGCGCGACCAGCGCGCGGCGGGCCTCTCCGATCACGAGGCCGCCCGCGCGGCGCGCCGGCGGCTTGGCAACGTGACGCGCATCCGCGAGGACGCGCGCGAGCGGTGGTCGGTGCCGTGGCTCGACCACCTGCAGCAGGACGTGCGCTACGCGATCCGTGGACTGCGCCGATCGCCCGGCTTCACGCTGGTGGTGGTGCTCACGCTCGGCCTCGGGATCGGCGCCAACGCGGCGATCTTCTCCGCGGTCGACCGGCTGCTCTTCCGGCCGCCGCCGCTGCTCCGCGAACCGGCGCTCACGCACAGAGTCTACACCTCGTACGTTTTCCGCGGAAAGGATGGTCTGAGCGCGGGGCTCCAGTACGCGCGCTACGTGGATTTCACCCGGCTCACGCGATCGTTCTCACGGACGGCCGAGGTGACGGACCGCGACCTCGCGATCGGTGTGGGCGGCGACGCGCGAGAGATGCGCGTTGGCGCGGTGAGCGCGAGCTTCTTCGGCTTCTTCGATGCTCCGCCAGCCATCGGCCGCTACTTCGGCACCGGCGAGGACACACCGCCCGACGGCACTCCAGTGGTGGTGCTCAGCTACGGGATGTGGCAGGCGCGCTACGGCGGTCGCTCCGACGTGCTCGGCTCCACGCTCCGGATCGGCTCAGCAGTCTACACCGTGATCGGCGTGGCGCCCAGGGGATTCGCGGGGCTCTGGCCCGAGCGGCCGCCGGTGGCGTACATCCCGCTTGCCGCCTACGCGGCGTCGAGCGGCGCATGGGAGTGGTCGACTACCTACCATTCGACCTTCGCGCGGATGATCGCGCAGCGCAAACCCGGCGTCACGGAGGCGGAGGCGAACGCCGACCTCACGCGAGCCTTCCAGCGCAGCCTCGCCATCCAGCACGGCGTGGACGAGTCGATGGGCATGGTGCCCTACTCGTTTTCACGCCCCCGCGCCTTCGTCGGCTCGATCCTGACCGAGCGGGGACCGCTTCGAAGCGATGCAGCCAGGGTGGCTGCACTGGTCGGGGCGATGGCGCTCGTGGTACTGCTCATCGCCTGCAGCAACGTGGTGAACCTCCTCCTGACACGTGCGTTGCGGCGTAAGTGCGAGGTGGCGCTCCGCATCGCGCTTGGCGTGAGCCGCACCAGACTTCTCGGGCAACTTCTCACGGAGAGTATGCTCCTGGCCGTGGTGGGAGGCGTGGCGGGACTTCTCAGCGCGCAATGGTGCGGGTCCACCGTGCATGCCGCCTTCCTGCCATCCGGGTCGGACACCGCCGTGCTGGCCGATCCGCGAACTCTGGTATTCTGCGCGATAGCGGTGCTGGCGCTCGGGCTCGTCGCGGGAATGGCTCCGATCATGGCGACGAGGAAAGTGGATCTCACGCTCGATCTCAAGGCCGGCGCGCGAGAAGGGAGGGTGTACAGGTCGCACACACGTGTCGCGCTGCTGATCCTGCAGGGCACGCTCTCCGTGATACTTCTGGTGGGTGCCGGTCTCTTCGTGCGCAGTCTCGGCAACGTGAAGACGATGCGACTGGGCTACGACCCGGACCGCGTTCTGCTGGTCGACCTGAACATGCGCGGGGTGAAGCTGGACAGTGTTCAGGCGGTGACGCTTCGCAGACGACTCCTTGCTGCCGCGCGGGGCGTACCCGGCGTCGAGCACGCTGCACGCAACGTCAGCATCCCGTTCTGGAGCACGGCGAGCATGTCGTTTTCCGTGCCGGGTATCGACTCCGCGAGCCTGCTCGGCGACTTCGACTTCAACGCCGTCTCGGCGGACTACTTCGCCACGATGGGTACGCGCATCCTCATGGGACGCGGGATCGGAAAGCAGGATGTGGCGGGTGCACCCGGTGCGGTGGTGGTGAGCGCGTCGATGGCGAAGAAGCTCTGGCCCGGAGACAACGCGCTGGGGAAGTGCATGAAGCTCGGCAACGACACCACGCCGTGCAGCTACGTAGTCGGAGTGGCAGAGGACATCAAGAACACCGGGCTCAGTGGCGACCCCGGACTCTACTACTATCTCTCTTCGGATCAGAGGAATACGCAGTCCGGCGGGCTGCTCGTGCGCACGCGCGGCGACGCGACGGAGCAGGCGGAGACTGTGCGACGCGAGCTGCAGAAGCTCATGCCCGGCGCGTCCTACCTCACGGTGACGCCGTTCTCCGTGGTCGTGGGCAGGGAGATGCATTCCTGGTCGCTCGGCTCGACCATGTTCACGGCGTTCGGATCGCTGGCGCTGGTTCTGGCGGCGATCGGGCTGTACGGCGTCATCGCGTTCAACGTAGTGCAGCGCTCGCACGAGATGGGAGTCAGGATCGCGCTGGGCGCGCGCTCCCGCGACGTGGTATGGCTCGTGGTACGGCAGAGCGCGTCAATAGCGGTGGCCGCCATCGCGCTCGGCGGGGCCATCGCGCTGGTATCTTCGCGATGGGTCGAGCCGCTTCTCTTCGATGTGTCACCGCACGACCCGGTGGTGTACGCACTGGTCGCGGTGGCGATGCTCGCGATGGCGGCCGTAGCCAGCTTCGTCCCCGCCCGACGCGCCGCGCGCGCGGATCCGAGCGCGGCCCTTCGGGCAGAGTGAGCGCTGCTGCCCGGCCGTTCAGAGCGACCTGATCGCCGCAGCCACCTCGCTCAGATCGTCGCCGAGCTGATGGTCGCGTCCCGGCAGGCGATGGACCCGGGCGTGCGGTACCGCGCGCGCGTACAGCTCGGCGTGCGACGGCGGCGCTGTTTCGTCGGCCAGACCGTGATACACGAAGACGGGCACGCTTCCGGGCAGCCGCGCGCCGAGATCGCCGGGCGACTTCAGCTCATCGCTCGACCAGCCGCCCTCGCCCACGAACGGGGCCGCAACGAGAAATACCGCGCCGAGCTCCCGCGTAGGCGCGCGCTCCGCCAGCGCATTGATCAGTATCGTTCCGCCAACGGAGTGACCGATGACGATCGCCCCATCCTCCACCGCCTCGAGCTCGCGCTCCAGCGCAGCCTTCCACGACGAGTAGCTCGGATCGCCCTCGTTCGGCATCCGCGGATAGCGGATCTCGTAACCCTGGCCCAGCTCCCTGTGGAGGCTCGCGACGAGCTTGTCATCCCACTCATCGTGGGTGCCGGCCCCGCCGCCCTGGATGAACAGCACCTGTCGTTTCATGTGCGCATCTCCGATCGCTCGGCTGTTATCTTCGCATCTCCATTCCACGTGTCGACCGCCCCACCCTCCGCAGAACCGATGCCGATGCTTCCGCAGTCCCTCCCCGCCACGATAGCGCACGAGCTCTCGCTCTCCGCACGACAGGTTTCCGGCGCGCTCGCGCTCTTCGACGAAGGTAATACACTCCCCTTCATAGCCCGCTACCGCAAGGAGGCCACGGGCGGCCTCGATGAAGTGCAGCTCCGCGACGTACGCGACCGCGCGCAGTACCTGCGCGAGCTGGAGGAGCGCCGCACGTCGATCCTCGCCAGCATCGACGAGCAGGGGAAGCTCGACGCCGACCTGAAGGCGCGAATCGAAGCGGCCGGTACGAAGCAGGCGCTCGAGGATCTCTACCTCCCCTTCAAGCCCAAGCGGCGTACGCGCGCAATGATCGCGCGCGAGCGCGGCCTCGAGCCGCTGGCCGAGCTGCTCTGGGCCGGCGCGCACGACGTTCCCGCGCTCGAGAGAGAGGCGGCGGCGTTCGTCGATCCCGCGAAGGAAGTCCCCGACGTGGAGCACGCGCTCGCCGGCGCGCGCGACATCCTCGCCGAGCGCGTGGCGGAGGACGCCGACCGCAGGGGCCGCATCCGCGACATCACCCGGCGCGAGGGAGTCGTGCGCTCGCGCGCGCTCACGGGGAAGGAGAAAGAGGTTTCCAAGTTCCAGGACTACTACGACTTCAGCCAGCCGCTCGCGGAGATCCCGTCACACCGCATGCTCGCCATCCGACGCGGCGAGGCGGAGGGGTTTCTCATCTGGAGCATCGATGCGCCGTCCGAGCGCATCGTGAACGATATGGAGCGCGAGCTCGGCGCGGAGAACCGGGCACTTTCGCAGATGCAGCTCGTGGTACGCGATGCGTACAAGCGGCTCATCGCGCCATCCGTGGAAGTGGACCTGCGGCTGGAGCTCAAGACCCGCGCCGACGAGGAAGCGATCGCGATCTTCGGCCGCGGGTTGGAGCAGCTCCTGCTCGCGCCGCCGGCGGGCGAGCAGTTGGCGATCGGGCTCGATCCGGGCTTCCGCACCGGTGTGAAAGTGGCAGTAGTCTCGCGCACGGGCGCGGTGCTCGCCACCGATGCACTTTACCTGCACCAACCCGATAGATTCGCGGCGTCGCTGCTGGCGTACGTGGCACGCTTCGACCCGGATCTGATCTCGATCGGCAACGGCACGGCGTCGCGCGAGACGGAGACCCTGGTGCGCGAGACCCTGCGCGAGCGCGGGCTCGCTCGGCCCACGGTGGTGGTGGTGAACGAGTCGGGTGCTTCGATCTACTCGGCGTCCGACCTGGCGCGCGGAGAGCTCCCGGAGCTCGACGTGTCGCTGCGCGGCGCGGTCTCGATCGCGCGCCGGCTGCAGGACCCGCTCGCCGAGCTGGTGAAGATCGATCCGAAGTCGATCGGGATCGGCCAGTACCAGCACGACGTGTCGCAGCCGCGGCTCAAGGAGCGGCTGGACGAGGTGGTTGAGAGCTGCGTGAACCGCGTGGGTGTGGAGGTGAACACAGCATCGGCGCCGCTACTCTCGTACGTGGCGGGGATCGGGCCGTCGCTGGCGGCGAACATCGTGAAAGCGCGCGACGAGCGCGGCGGCTTCCGCTCGCGCCGGGAGCTGCTCGACGTCCCGCGGCTGGGCGCCAAAGCGTTCGAGCAGGCCGCGGGTTTCCTTCGAGTGCGCGGCGGAACTCACGCCCTCGATGCCTCGGCAGTGCACCCGGAGCGCTACTCGTTGGTCGAGCGCATTGCCGGCGATCTCGGCGTGCCGCTCACGGAACTGGTGGGGAACGAGAAGCAGCTCCGGAGCGTGAAGCTCGAGCGTTACGTGGGCGATGATGTGGGGCTGCCGACTCTCGAGGACATCCTCGCCGAGCTGCGCAAACCGGGCCGCGACCCGCGCGAGAAGTTCGAGCCGCCCGCCTTCCGCGACGACGTGCGCGAGCCGAAGGATCTTTCGGAGGGGATGGAGCTCGAGGGCGTCGTGACCAACATCGTCGCCTTCGGAGCGTTCGTAGACGTGGGCGTGCACCAGGACGGGCTGGTGCACGTGTCGCAACTCGCGGATCGGTACGTGAAAGATCCGAACGCGGTGGTGAAAGTGGGGCAGAAGGTGAAGGTGCGGGTGCTCTCGGTGGATCTCGAGCGGAACCGGATCGCGCTGTCGATGAAGAAGGAGAAAGGCGTGAGTCGAAAGACGAGCGAGAGGAGCCTGGCGCGGCCGAAGCCCGGGGACATCGCGCCGAACGGGATGCGGTTTCGTTGAGCCTTCCGGCCGATTCCTCCCCATCCCTCCGACGTCGATCCCCCAGCGCGGCCGGGCGCCCTCGATGCGACGACGCTGACTCACTTCCTCACTTTGAACGCGAACGGCATCTGCACGAGCTGCCTGATCGTGCAGCCGCCGACGCGCGCCGGCCGGAATGTCGATTGTGAAATCGACTCTACCACCGACTTCCGGAAATCCTCGTAGTACACGCGCTTCGCTCCGGTCAAACGCGGCACGTTCCTCGGCCAGAGATCCTTCACTGTCGCCATCTCGGCGTGGCCCGTCGTGTCTACGATGAACTGCATGAGGATGCTCCCGGTGACCCGCCTGTCTTCGGCGTCGCCGGGATAGTGCGGCGGCGACAGGTGAACGGCCACCACCGGTCGTATCCTCGGCACGGGCAATGAGAAAATGGCGAACGCCTGCCGGAGGGTGGGCGTGCCTGTCACACCCTCCTCGTTCACGAACGGATAGTGCATCGCAATCCGGAAAGCGACGGAATCGGACGCGAACCCTTCCGGCCAGACCATGAAGTACTTGCCGTCCGACGTCACGCTGCCGAGCGCACGCGCCAGGAGGTGCGCGGCGGTGGTGTCGGGCCTGTTGGCGTCGGCGCTCCGATGTACGACTGATTCGACGCTTCCATCGCGGCGCAGCACCACGTGCACGCTGGCGTCGAGCGCCTTCCAGGTCATCGCGGTTCCACCGTCCGGCAGCTCGTTCGCCGCTCCGCCGAGCAGCGAGCGCATGCTGTCGGCCAGCTCCTGCGTCAACAGATCGAGCCCCTGGAAGATGGACCGATCCGCGGCGTCGGTCAGCTCTGCCTGCACGTAAACGGGGACTCTCCGGAGCACACTGTCGGGGATGTTCGCCAGACAGGATGAATCGGGGTAGCGGGCCGAGCCGCCAGCCTGTGCGTGCGCCGGTACCGGCCACACGGCGAGCAGCGCGGCGAGAACCGTGGCGAGCACGAACGACGCGAACAACGGGATCGGGACTCCAGTGTGGATGCGGCCTCGCCACTGCGCCGTCGCGTCTACGCTGGGATCCCCACCCCGTCGTGCCCGCGACCGGGTCTTCACCGGCGCTTCGCCTCCAGTTCCCTCGAGCCCATGTGCAGAACCAGATGCGTCACCCGCCCGTTCGCATCCTCCTCGAAGGTGACTCGCGTGGGGCTCCCCTCCGGAAAGAACTGCTTCTCCGATTCCGCGAGGAGCGGGAGCCGCGACTCGCCCGGATAGGTGCCGTAGAGCTGCCCGCCATCGAGCGTGACGGCGAGTACCGCATCGGGCCCGAGCTCGTAGTCGCCCACGTACTTCTGCAGTACGTCCGGCGCGACCTGCACTACAGTGCGCGTCTCGGGTGCGAAGTCGGGCCAGCCGTACACTCGCGCCACCGCGCGCACCACTTCCATGTACAACGCCGCACCCGCATCGGAGTTGGTCATCACGGCCACGCCATCGCCGGTGGCGGGGTACATCACGAAGAAGGCGCGATACCCTTCGTTGGCTCCGCCATGGCTGAATCGAAGGCTGTCGCCCTTCCCTGCCACCGCGACGCCGAGTCCATACCCGCCCATGCGCTCGGTCAACATGTCGCGCGCGGTCGCCTGCTTCAGGATGGCTCCATCGTCACCACGGTACGCGGCCCTGATGCCGAGCGCGAAGCGCGCGAGATCCGATGGCGTGGTCCAGAGTCCCGCCGCGGCCTGTTCCGGGTAAGTATGCCAACGCCCTTCCACCTCGCTGCCGTCCGACCCGTACGCGACCGCGGCGGAGTCCTCGAGGCGCGCCGGGAGCGGCTGCTCGTACGTACTCTGCGCCATGCCGAGTGTATCCAGTACCAGCCGCTTCATCACCTGCGCGAACGGCTCGCCGGTGACATCGGCCATGAGTAGCTGCGCCACTGTGTAACCGCCCCCCGAGTAGCGCCACTGCGTTCCCGGAACGATGTCCACCTGCACCGGCGGCGTGTTTCCCTGGCCATTGAGGACCTGCACCGTGCTCGGCACGGTATCGCCCGCGGCATAGCCGGGGAAACCGTGCACCGTGAGCCCCGCCGTATGCGAGAGGATCCCGGCCAGTGTGACCGCGTGCTTCGCCGTGAAATCGTTGTCCGGGACGCGCCACGAGCGGAGCTGATCGTTGACGTCGGCATCGAGATCGAGCTTCCCTTCCTCCACGAGCCGCAGCGCGGCGGTGGCCGCCACCGGCTTGCTGATGGACGCCGCCTGGAATCGCGTCGAGGTGGTGACCGAGTCGCTGCCGCCGACGCGTTTCGCACCGTACCCCTTCGCCCATTCGATCTTCCCGTCGTTGATCACCGCGATGCTGACCCCGGGCACCGCGTAACGCTCCATGCGCGCCGCGATGGCGTACGTCTCCGCGGAGTCACCGGTGACGAGAACCGCTGGAAGGAGGCCCGTCTCCACCGCCTGCTGCCGCTCGGCCACCGAGCCGCTCGACCCGGCATCCGAGCATGCCGCGAAGGCGATCATCGGCAGTGCGGCGGTGAAAGTCGCAACCGACTTGAGGACTCGACGTGCTCTCATGATCAGGATCCCGATGGTTGTAGTTCCGATTGCACCCGAGGGAATGATGCGTCCGGTGCAGCGCTCGGCAAGACCCGCCGGGATAGAGGAGATGATCCGCCTACATCGTCAACGACCCCAGTCAGTCGCGCCGTGTATCGCCACGCCGAAGGCGACACCATGGTTCGGCGCAGGTGTTACGAGCAGCGATGCCTGCACGGGAGGGTAGACGCGCTCCCATCGCTCGCTCTTCGACTCGATCCCCCACAGAGCGCCAGTCAACACGCCACCGGCGCCCAGTATCGCCATCCACACGCCCGTGCCAACCCCGCATAGCTCGCCGGCGCCGGGCAGCCTGCAGCCCAGCGCGCCGACGAGCCACCCGACCGAGGCCCCCGCGAGCCCCCCGAAGGCCATGCCCTCGGCGACGCGTCCCGGATCGATGCCGGCTCCACGGCTCACGTCGATGCGCGTTATCGAGGAGAGCACGGCGGTATCCGTGACGCAGCAGCCGCCCGGCCGAAAGATTAAACCATCACGCCCGAGCGATACCAGCCTGGCATCCTGAGGAACGCTCTCGCCGACGCGCAAGATCCGTATCCGCTCTCCCGGCGCCACCCCGAGCACGGGGACCTGCGCCGCGCACGGTGCGGCCAGCGCGAACACGATCGCGACGCAGAAGAGGCGGACGAACATCGAGGTCCCTGCCCCGACGTTCATTTCGTAACGCATCCGGGAGGCGTGACCAGGATGAAATACTTCACACTCGAATCGGGGACCGCGACCGGCATGCGATCGTGGCTCGAATCGGCGCGCTGCACCGGCATTTCACAGCGCGGCCTCGCCGCGGCATCGGATGACGATGACGACGGAACCGCCAGCTTCGTCCTCTGGCGCGCCTCCCGCGTGAACGGGTCGAAGCGCAGCGTCACCCGCGCGGGGATCCCGGCCCGGTCCGCGAACTGCACTGCGGGCAGCGATGCGTGCAGCTCGCCGCCGACCGAGGGGCGTAGCGCCGGCAGCCTTACCGCCGGCTCTGGGGCCCGAGCCGTCTGCGCGCCGAGTGCGGGAGCGAGAAGCATGAGAGCTCCTGCTGCCAGTGAGATGCGGCCAGGCATGTGTCCACCTCCATTGAGTTGCCGTGCAGTCGTAAGGCCTGGAACGAGCCGGCAGGCGTCCCCCGTTTCCCCGGGGTCACCGATTCGAGATTATGACACCGGCGGGCGCCGGCCGGCAAGGAGTCAGCGGTTCTCCGATACCTGCTCCGTGCTCGCGATGCCCTGCATCGAGCGCACCAGCGAAATGAACTCGGCGCGGTCGCCATCCGCATCGGGACCACGCCCGGCCTCGGCGAGCGAGAGCGTCTGCTCGAACGTGGAGCTCCCCTTGTGCGGCGAGTCGCGCAGCAGCATCCCGAACTCGGCCACGGCGGCGGCAAAGCGAAAGTCGGCCGAAGGCTCGACGACGCGATCCCGCACGACATGCGCGAGCAATCTGCTCGCGCTGCCCGACGGCTCCTTGTAGCGCAGCTTGACATACATCAGCTCATCGCTCGACGCCGCATCGCTCCGCACGCCTCCGCCCTGATAGCGAAGCGGGTCCGATCCGCGCGCCGAATCGGCGTCGGGGGCTCCAACCGGCACCACCTCGTACAGCGCGGTCACCGAGTGCCCGGCGCCGAGATCGCCCGCGTCCTTTTTGTCGTCGTTGAAGTCCTCGTCGCGGAGCATACGATTCTCGTAGCCGATGAGCCGATACGACGCTACGCGTGCGGGGTTGAACTCCACCTGGATCTTCACATCCTTCGCGATCGTGGCCAGCGTGCCGCCGAGCTCGCGCACGAACACCCTGCGCGCCTCGTTGAAACCGTCGACGTAGGCATAGTGGCCGTTCCCGTGGTCGGCCAGCTTCTCCATCTTCGAGTCCTTCAGATTCCCGGTACCGAAGCCGAGCACGGTGAGCGTCGTCCCTTGCTCGCGCTTCTCCTCTATGAGCCGCACCATCTCGGCGTCGCTCGAGACGCCGATGTTGAAGTCGCCATCGGTCGCGAGGATCACGCGGTTGATACCACCGTCGATGTGATTCTCCTTCGCCACGTCGTACGCCATTCTGATTCCCGCACCGCCCGCGGTCGAGCCGCGCGCCTCGAGCTCGTCGATGGCATCGAGGATGCGCCGCTTCTCGCTCCCCGGCGTCGACGGCAGCACGAGGCCCGCACTGCCGGCGTACACGACGATGGCCACCCGGTCCTGCGGCCGCAGCTCCTTCACGAGCAGCCTGAACGCCGACTTCAACAGTGGCAGCTTGTCGACGGCCGCCATCGAACCTGAGACATCTATCAGGAACACGAGGTTGCTCGGCGGCAGCTCGCCGAGCGGGATTTTCTTCCCCTGGACCCCTATCCGCACGAGGCGGTGATCGGTGTTCCACGGCGCCGTGGCTACGTCGGTGGTCACGGCGAAGGGAACGTCGCCGCTGGGCGCGGGATAGTCGTACGAGAAGTAGTTGACGAGCTCCTCGATGCGCACGGCGTCCTTCGGCGGCTTCTGACCGCGGTTGACGAAGCGGCGAACGTTGCCGTACGACGCGCGGTCGACATCGATGGAGAAAGTGGAGCGCGGGTTGCCGGCTACGGCGAGGAACGGGTTGTCGTCGATCTTGTCGTACGACTCCGTATCGAACGAGCAGTCGTGTCTGCAGCGGTGCACGTCCCCAACGACCGTGCTCCCCAGATAGCGCTTCGCGATACCGACAGGCGCGCCGCGCACGGCGATCTCGGAGAGCTGCACCGCCGCCGCGCCGAGGGCGAAATCGAGCGTCAGACTGTCGGCGTCGATGCTGACGGTGTGCCGGGCGGGCTGGTAGCCGATGCGCCGCGCCGTGACGGCGATCGAGCTCCCTCGCACGGACTCCGGGAGCTGGAGCCGGTAGCGTCCCGCAGCATCCGTGGTGGTGCCGACGCTACTCCTCTCCAGAGAAACAGTCGCACCGCTGATCGGTGTCCGGCTGGCGGCATCGGTCACCGTACCCACGAGCACCGATGGAGCCGCATCCACTGCAGCGGCGGTCGCATTCCAGTGGACGGCCGTGGGTGGCGCTCCCGGTGCGGGCGATGCGAACGGCATCGCGGCGAGAGAAGTACCGGCGAGGAGCGCACTGACGAGAGATGGGCGCATGGGCCGCCTCCGGGGTGAGGGTGTCCGGTGATTCGACGCCCGTTGTACCCCGGAATCCGGCACACGTACCAGGTTGTGCCGTCACCACACGGTGACGACACGCCGACGCATCCGCTCCCTTACTTCCCGGCTCTCCTCAGCGCGGAGCCCTTGTGCATCGCGACGTGATCCGTCTTGTCGCTCTTTATCTCGTATTGCGGCTCCTCGGGACTCGCATGATGCGTGTAGCCCTTGTAGTCCACGTTCCGAGTGTGAACCTTGACGATCCTGCCGCTCACGTGGCCGGCTTCGGAATTCCAAGTCACGTGATCGCCAACCTTGAAATGCTCGCTCATGTCGTCATCTCCGACTATCTCCGATGCGACCCCGGCGGGATGCCGCCCAGCGGGGATGGACACCGGCTCCAGGGCCAGGCGAGTCGACCGCTGGCCGGCATGCACGAGCAATCGGTGCATTCGGCATGCCCGCCCGGCTCCGTCCCCTGCCCTGATCGGACGGCCGTCGGGAACTGCCGCGACCTGAAGGAGGAAATTCCGAAATGAGCGCGCATCTCGTTCAGTGTACTCGCACGAAAGCGAACGACGTCACCATCCAGATGGTGACGTCGCTCGCCGCGCATCGCTGAAGACCGCCGCGCGCCCGCTACTCCACGACCAACCGCGCCTCCGCCAGCCGGGCGATCGCGCCGAGCGTGGTCTGCGCGGCGTTGAAACCGAGCTTGAAGTCGGCGTCGGTGTAGGCGACGTACAGATCGGTGGGCCGGTGCCAGTGTGGGTTGGCGCCACGCCCCGTCTCGTACAACCGGCGGTTCTCGCGCAGGCTCACAGCGGCTACGAGGTCCATAAACGGCGAAGAGTCGGTGTTGCTCATCGCGTTGCCCATCGCCGCGGGGAAATCGGTGGCGAAGAGGCGGTTGGAGTTGAGCAGGAGCAGCGCGAGCTGCGCCGACTCCGACGCCTTCGCCGAGGCGAGCTGGAACTCGATGTCCACGTCGGCGTCCCAGGCCTGCTGCCAGCTCACCGGGTTTCCGTGGTCCCACATCATCATGTCGTGCTGGATCATCCCGAGCCACTTCGGCTCCGGATACCTGCCGGAACCGCGCGGCTCCTCGATCCCCTGCAGCTTCGCTCGCTGCTCCACGTACGCGCGCGCACCGTTCAACCCCGTCTCCTCGTTGTTCCACAGCGCGAAGCGTACCGACCTGGCGGTCTTCACATCGGGCGCCGAGAGGACGCGCGCGATCTCCATGACCAGCGCGGTACCCGAGGCGTCGTCGTTCACCGCCTCGCCGCCGCCGCGGCCGTCCATGTGGCCGCTGATGATGTACATCTCGCCGGGAACGGTGCTCCCCACCTTCGTCGCGTAGACCTCCTCGCGCGGCTCGGGTGCACCGCCGCCGCGAGGCACGTAGTCGTACTTGATGCGCTCCGTGGTGTACCCCCAACTGCGCAACTGCGCCTCGATCCAGTCGACTGCCTTCGCGTTCCTCTCGGTACCCTGCTCGCGGTCGCCGAACTGGGCGAGCCCCTTGATCAGCGACTTGTAGCTGTCGAAGTCCAGTCGCGAGGTGATCTGCTTGATCATGCTGTCGGTAGCCGTCATGGGGACGCCGCCGAGCACACCTCTCGGAATCGGGCGCGGCACGCCGGCCGGCCTCGCACCGGCGCCACGGCGCCCCGTGGGCCGGGTCCCCTGCTGTGCGCCGGCGGGGGGCGCCAGCGCCAGGAGCGCGAGCAGCGAGGCCGCGCACCCGGCGAGCGCGCGTCCTCTCACTCTCCACGCACGGCGCGGCACCGTACGGTCAGGCATTCCCCTTCCCGATCCTGAAGTCTCCGCGCTCACGTTCAGCCACCGATGTTGGGGTTGTTGAGCTTCTCCTGATCGGGAAGCGGCATGCACGTCATCGTTCCCCATGCCTGGCCCTTGTGGTTGACGCCCGTAGGGAACGGGATGCCGAGTCTGAGCATGTCGCCCAGCCGGTGCCCCTCGCTGAAGAGCTGGCGACGACGCTCCTCGATCACCAGCGCTTCGAGGTCGGCCGCCTCCTCGACTGTAACGTCCGGTATTCCCTGGCTGGCCCTCAGACGGTTGATCGCATCGATGGTCTCCGCGGGCCGCGCCTCGGCGATGATGAGCTGCGCCTCCTCCCACGAGGCCATCGGGATCGGCGCGTCGGCGGTCAGATACTTGTTCTGCAGCATCTGCTCCGTCACCCCGTCGTTCCCCTTCGCGTTCGCATCGGTGTAGGTGATGCGCGGGTCGGGAGCGCCGCCGGCCATGAGCCCCGTGTTCTTCGTCGTCTCCACGGAGAGGAAGAAGTTGCGGCGATTCAGGTTGTATACGCGGTTCTCCCGGCGTCCATCGGTCGTGGAGTACTCGGCGTTCCATAGGAAGCCCTCGGGGATCTCGTCGGCATCGGTTGCCGCTCCCTCGAGGTTCCCGAGGTCGAGGCGCGTTCGCGCGCGCCCCGCCACGGCCAGCAGCCGCAGATCCTCCAGCCCCGCCGACGAGGCGTATCCTATGGCATCGGTGAACTTCGTTTCGGCGATGGCGAGAACTTCCGGGGGCGTCATGATCGGCCCCTGGTCGATAGCCATCTCGCAGTAGCCCTCACCCAGCAGCACGTAGGAGAACCCTGCGTAGGCCGAGAGGTAGGCCAGGTTCTCGGTCTTGTCCGGCACATCCTCCTCGGGGAACTCCTCGATGCGCCGCGCCGCATCCTCCGCCTGGTAGCGCGCCTGCTGGAGCGGGGTGTAGGCGCCGAGCCCGGTGGCGTTGCGGTTGCCGGAGCAGCTTCCGGTGATCGTCTTCAACTCGATGCCGCGCCATCCCCAGCCGTTGATGTCGAGCCAGCTCGAGGAATTCACGTACTCGTTCGACATGATGCCCGAGGTAGCGACGTACTGCGTGTAGGCGCACTCGAACTGGCCGAGCGCGCTGTTTACGAGCGTCGGTACGAGCGCCGGGTTGTCGAGGTCCGATTCGGCCACGCGTCCCGGGTTCGTGACGTCGAGCAGCCCGTCGCAGGCGGCGAGGCCGAGAAAGAGGATGCTCATCGCGGCGCTCAGGTACCGCCGTGCCCGCGGACGGATCGACATGACGCCAGCCGAACTTCCGGCCGCACGATACTTGATGTTGACCATTCGTCTCTCCTCAGAAGTTCAGGCGCAGCGTCAGAACGGCGCTCGCGGTAGGCGGCATCACTGTCTGGTATCCCACGGATGACTGGCCGTTGGCGCGGACCTCGGGATCCCAGACGATCATGTTGGCGAGCGATTCGCGCACGTGGCCATCGCGCGGCGTGTTCCAGCCGTGCTGCGCCGTCCAGAGCATGGCGACGTTGCGCATACCGAAGCTCAGCGAGCCGCGCTCGGCGCCGATCCTCCCCACGAGCCGCTGCGGCAGGTTGTAGCTCGCCGAGACCTCGCGCAGGCGAAGGAAGCCGGCCTCGTAGATGCCCGTGCGATCGTTCTCGTAGATGCGCGTGGCCGACAGAATCGGATTGTTCTTGAGCAGGACGGCCTCGGTCGTCGACTGGTTGTGCGTGGCGCGGATCTCGGTGTCGTCCTGCTTGTGACCGCCGTTGCCCTCGACCCGCACGGAGAGCTGCAGGTCGCGGAACAGGGTGAACGTGTTGCTCACGCCGAACTGCCACGTCGGCTGCGAGTGGCCCAGGTAGACCTGCGGAGCATCCTCGCAGGGGACGGCCGCGCCGCCGGGCTCGATGCCGCGCGGGCCGCTGCCGCCATCGCACATCGCGTTGACGATCTCGCCGTCGTCGTTGAACTCGGCGGAGAGTACGCGCCGCATGAAGAAGTCGGCGATCGAGTAGCCCTCACGGTGATACGCCTGGGTGCCGACGTTGATGAAATCCAGCCCGCCCAGATCCTCGATCTCGTTGCTCATGGTGGAGAACTGCGTGCTCACATCCCATGCGAAGCTCGGGCGGTCCATGAGGCGCGCCGTCACACCGAGCTCGTTGCCCCACCCCTCGAGCAGGCCGATGTTGACGATCTGCGATCCGGTGAAGCCGGACGACGGAGACAGCGGACGGTTGACGATCGCATCCTTCACCGAGCGCTGGTAGCGGGTGAACTCCACCGTGAGACGACCATCGAAGAGCGCAGCGTCGAATCCGAGCTCGAGCTCCTCACCGCGCTCGGGCTTCAGCTCCGGGTTGCCGTAGGCGGACGGTGTGATGCCCGGCTCGTCGTGGTAGCCCACGACCGGGTCGTAGAGCCGCGCCGCCGCGAAGGTGGCCGGCTGCTGGCCCGCCGCGCCCCACGCCCCCCGGAGCCTGAACTCGTTGACGAAGCCGATGTTCCAGAACGGCTCCTCGCTCATCACCCACGTGCCGCTGAGCTTCGGGTAGTAGGCCGCCTCGAACGACTCGCCGAAGGCGCTGTTGGCGTCGGCCCGGATGGCGCCCGTCAGGAAGACGCGGTTGCGCCATCCCACCTGCTGCTGGAAGTACACGCCGGCCGTGATGTTCTCGACGAAGTCCTCGCCGGAATCGTGCACGGAGCCGCCGGAGACCGTGGTGATGGGCACGGCCGGGAATTCCTGGCCGCTGGCGTCGATGAACGACGACGTGCTCTTGTAGTACTGAAAGCCCACGGAGGGAGTGAAGACGTAGTCGTCGACGTCGAAGGTCGCGCTCCCGGAGTAGTCGAGCGTCACGAAGCGGCGCTCGCCGCGGTCCACGGCCTTGCTCCCCAGCCCGAGCGGACCGTAGAAGTGAGAGGCCCCCTCGGGCTGCTTCGGGTAGAGAGTGGACTCCACCTCCGAGTTCATGTCGACGCCGGCCACCAGGCGGTGGGTCATCCACGTGAACGGCTGGAAGCGAAGCTGGACGTTCGTGGTGGAGCGGTTGTTGTCCGAGCGGCTCTCCACCTCGCGCCATTCCTCCGGTGGAGCTCCGCGCCAGCCGCGGCGCCCGTCGTTGAGGTTGCGGGGGTTGGACCAGATCAGGTTGCTGAACGGATCCGTGTTGATGGATCCCTGCGCGAGCCGGGTCTTCCCTTCGATGTAGGAGGTACCCACGGTGACCGTCAGTTGGTCGGCCAGCGCCAACTCCATGTTCGCGCGGAGGCCGAGCTTCCGGTCCCAGTTCCAGTCCACCACGCCGGTGTCATCGTTGCCCGAGACCGAGGCGAAGTAGCGGACCGCGTCGGTGCCGCCCCTGACGCCGGCGTTGAACCCCTGGAGCGCGCCGTTGCCGAAGATCGGGCCATTCCCTTCGTCGATCTCGTGCTGGTAGACGTTAAAGCCGACGAGCTGGCCGGGGTTGTCGGGGTCGGGCATGTAGCGCATCCCGGTACGGCCTTCCGGATTCCAGAGCCAGTTGGAACCGCGCCGGAGAGTGACGTCGAACTGCGGGCGATCCGACTTGCCGCGCTTGGTGATGATCTGGATGACGCCGTTGGACGCTTCGGTGCCGTACAGCGTGGCGGCCGCCGGTCCCTTGATGATCTCGATGCTCTCGATGTCGGCCGGGTTGATGTCGTTCAGCCGGCTCACGTTCGCGCCACCGCGCTGCGACGGGCCGCGATGCGCGTCGCTGTCCATGCGCACACCATCTATGTAGATGATCGGTTCGTTGGTGAGCGAGAGACTGCTGCTCCCGCGGATGCGCACCGCAGAGCCGGTGCCCACCTGGCCCGTGCCGGGAAGCATCATGACGCCGGCCGTGCGCTGGCCCAGTAGCTGGTCCACGTTGCTGATCGGAGCCTTGGCGAGCACCGAGTCGGCGTTCACGCTGGCGACGACGTTGCCGATCGCCCTGCGCTGCGTGCCGCCGGCGGTTCCTGTCACCACTACCTCATCGAGCGAAACCGTCGCGGCGGCGAGCGCGAAGTCCACGGTCACATCGGCGCCGGCCACGGTCACCGAGCGCTCCTCGGCGGTGTAGCCGATCCGCCGTGTGCGCACGCGATGCACGCCATCGGGGACGTTCGCGATGGCGTAGCGGCCATCGTCGAGCGTCATCGCGCCGAGTCCCGTACCGACCACGGCGATCTGCACGCCGGGAATCGGTTGGCCGCTCGCCGCGTCGGTCACGCGGCCGCTTATCTGGCCGGCGAGGATGGGTTCCACCGCCGTGATTCTGCCGTCCAGTCCGACGGCGATGAGCGACGCGGCCGTGCCGGGCTTCGCCGGTGCGATGAGCACCACTCCGCCGTCGAGCACGGTGCTCGCCAGCGACAGACCATGCAGCATCGTGGAGAGCGCGCGCCCGACCGTCATGTCGGCGCAGTCACAGCTCACCACATGATCGGAGGGAAGGATCTCCGGGCTGTAGGCCAACGGAACGCCCGAGCTGGCATGGAGCCGCTCCAGTCCATCGGAGAGCGAGACATCCTCTGCCGTGAGCCTGGCCGGCTGGTCCAGCGGGCTCGCTGCAACCGGCTTCACGTCTACGGAGCTCGTAGACGTGATGGGCCCGGCGAAGCTTATCATGCGTTGCGCAAGCGTCTCCGCAGCGGGTACCGCGCTGGCCAGAGCAACGAGCAGGAACAGACTTCGCGACATTACAACCTCCTTGCCTCACATGATGGGACCCTGACTCCGAAGCCAGGGTGGAACACGGCTCTCTACGGTTCGATGCTGGCGACGCTGTCGCGAAGAGTGCAGTGCGCATCGACCGCTCTGCATATCGCGAAGAGGACCTGCCGGAAATCCTGGTTGGTGAACCACGCCGTGACGGTGCGCGAGGCGATCGTGCTGTCGGGGAGGAGAACCCGCACGTCGTATCTGCGCTCGAGCTCCTGCGCCACCTGGCGCAGAGGCGTGTTCTGGAAGGCGATGAACCCGTCCGTCCACGAGAGGAGCGAGTCCACCTGCACGACATCCTCGATCACCGGCTGGCCGCCGTTTCGTACGTGGGCAACCTGGCCGGCAACGACGAGCCGGCGGTGCGTGCCGCTGGTGAGTGCCACTTTCCCCTCGGTGACGACGAGTCTGAGCTCGTCGCCTTCCACGCGCAGGTCGAAGCGCGTGCCCAGCACCTCCACGCTGCCGGCCCGCGTTCTGACGGCGAACGGGCGGGAGCTGTCCTTCGCCACGGCGAAGAAGGCCTCGCCATCGAGCCATACCTCGCGGCGATGAGTCACCGGCTCCACGCGCAGCCTGCTCTCCGGAGCCAGCCGTACCACGCTTCCATCATCCAGGCTGGCCGTGACCATCTCCGCCTGCTCCGTGCTGAACTCGGAGGCGCGCAGGACGCCGCCCGCGTCGTTCGTACGATGAGTCACGCGGAGAGCGGCGAAGAGCAGGAGGGCGGCCGCCGCGCCGGCCGCGACCCAGCGTGGCCAGCTCCTTCGCCGGAGTGCGGTGACGCCGCGCCGGACGAGCGGTCGCTCCGACCGGCGCGGGCCGATCTCGAGGAGCGACGGCGCGTCGTTGACACGCGACTCGAGAGGGTCCACGCGGGCCGCCATCCCCCAGAGACGCGCCATAGCCTGGTAGTGCGCCTCGTTGTGGGGAGACGCCCGCCGCCACGCTTCCAGCCGCGCGGCATCATCGGGCGTCAGCCGATCCTGAAGTGCTGCGAGAATGAGTTCGTCCACTGATGGCCTGGAATCCACGTCGCGTCGGGGGAGGTCCCCGATCACGCGTCTTCACTGGCCATAACCCGCGTCGGCGCGGGCGATACTATCCGACCGCGCGGCCGGCGTGGACTATCCGGCTACGGCGTCGGTTCCGCGGACGATCCGGAGGCTCGGGACGGGCCGCTCTCCGAGATATGGCGCGAGCGCCGCCCGCAGTTCGCGCAGCGCGCTCACGAGCTGGTTGGCCACCGTCTGCGGCGCGATCGAGAGGACTTCGGCGATCTGCGCGTTGGTGAGCGCGTGGTAGCGCGATAGCACGAACACCTCGCGCCGGCGCGCGGGGAGCCGCTCCACGGCGGCGGCGAGGGCCGAGGCCAGCTCGTCCTCCTCGATGTCCCGACTCGGCATCACCGCGGTCGGGTGCAGCATCGATTCTCCATCGAGCCAGCTCCGCCGAGTCTGCCGGCGCCGCCACTCGTTGCTGGCCAGATTGCGCACGATCCGGTAGAGGAAAGGGCGCACCCCATCGCCCACGGGGATCGCGTGCCCGTACTCCCAGAGGCGGACGAAGGCGCGCTGCACCACATCCTCCGCCGTCTCGGTGTCGTCGAGCAGGCGGCTCACGTAGGCGACCAGCGGGCGCCAGAATCTGCGCAGCAGCTCGTCCAGCATCTCCGCGTCGGGCACTACGAGCTCGCCATCCGCCGCTCGCGCAGGCGCGAGCGGCGATTCGGAACGCCGTGTGTCCACTTACACGCCGTGCTGAGGAAGGATCATCGGTAGGGAGCGGGAGGCGGGTCGTGCGCGGAAGATCGGCGCGCCGGCACCGGGGTGGCGCCGGCGCACTTCACCGACCAGAGTCGAACCTACACTATCAGATGATCGAGAGTCAATCGCACCCGCCGGGGCGCGGATGCGAGCGCGGCACACCCGCTGTGCGGTACACCCGCTATACGGAGTGCCGCGGGCGCGCGATCAGCGGACGCCCTGCCTCATCGTCCGATGGCGCGGCTCACACTGCGCGTGGCTCCCGACAACGCCGCATCGATGGCAGCTCTCACAGTCTCGCGCTGCTCCTCCACCACCACGCTCGGGAGCTTGCTCAGCACCACCTTCACCTGACACTGGTGATCGACGCCGCCGCGCGGACCGTTGACGTCGCGCAGCCGCACGCTCACGCGCTCTATGCGCGTGGCGAACTTCCCGAGCTTGCGGCCGAGTTTCCGGCGGACGTACTCTCGCGTATCGTCGTCGACGTCCACGCCTATCGCGCGGATGGCCACCGGCACCATCGGCGCCTCGGTTCGCCCCGCCGTGCGCTTCGTGGCGCGGGGGAGCTGCGCGGCCATCGGCTCGCGCTTCGTTCGGTTCTCCGGTCGCCGCGACTTCCGCGCGGGCTTCTCGTCCGACCGCCGCACCACCGGGCTCCCGCCCAGCCGCCTGCTGCTGGCGGGCGAACGGAGGAGCTCGCGCTCGACGCTGCTCAGGCGTGCGTTCGCCTCGTCGGCCTGCAGCGCATCGAACACGTCGGTGGCGGTGACGATCCCGACCAGATCACTCCCGTCCACCACCGGAAGAGACCCGATCAGTCGCGACCGCATCAACTCGGCCGCGTCCTGCACCGTGGTATCGGAAGGCGCGGTCACGAGCGAGCGCGTCATCATGCTCGCCACGGTACGTCCGCGCCGGAGCGCGGTACCGGTGCGCCCGCCGAGATCGCGCTCGGACACGATGCCGGCGACTTCGCCTCCGTCCATCACTATGAGATGTCGAATGTCGCGTCGCCGCATCCGCGTCCACGCCGCGCTCGCGGACTCCGAGGTCTTGATGGTAACGACGCGGGGCGTCATGATGTCGCTGAGTCGCATGGCGGTCATCCGGGTCGGGGTTCGTCGTGGGAGCTGCGGGGGTATCCGGTACGAAGAACGTCCAAGCCGCAGCTACCGTGCCGCAGGCGGCAGGGCATGAACGACCCTACCATCTACGACCACCACGCCACCACTCACGACACACTCGAACGAGGACTGCATATCATGAAGAAAGTACCGGCCGCTGTGCTGCTCGCGACGATCGCCCTGGCGGGAGCATGCGGCCCGTCGCCGCGCGAGACGCCTGACGACACCCCGCGAGCACTGCCCTCAGCGAACGAAGCCCCGTGGCAGAACGCATCCGCGGACGACGACACCACCATCCGTGCGATCTTCGACTCCACCGCCGCGGGATGGAACGAAGGCGATCTGGCGATCTACATGTCGGCCTACGTGGATTCAGCGGTCGGCAACGGTGCAGGAGGATTCGACCAGGGCAAGGCCGCGATCGAGCAGACGATGCGCGCCGGGTTCTGGCGGAGCGGCCGGCCCGCGCAGACGCTCGCATACAGAAATATCCGCGTGCGGATGCTCGGCGAGGACTACGCGCTCGTGAACGGCGAGTTCGTCCTGACCGGCGGCGACCGTCCGGAACGTACGGGACTCTTCTCCACCGTGTGGGCGCGCACGAGCGATGGATGGCGAATGATCAACGATCACTCGGGTTGACCCTCGAGCCGTCACACGACAATGACTCCTACGTGCCGCGAGCCGCCTGCGGCAGCAGCAGCGCGAACCTGCTCCCGACGCCCGGCGTGCTCTCGGCCGTTAGGTCGCCACCCATCCCCACCGCCAGATCACGGCTTATCGCGAGCCCCAGTCCCACCCCCTCCTGCGTCCGCACGAGCCGTGCATCCACCTGCACGAACGGGTCGAAGATACGCTCGAGTTGATCGGCGGCGATGCCGCGGCCCGTGTCGCTGACGGTGATCGCGACCATGTCGTGCCTCGGAGCGCAGTCCAGCGTGATGCTGCCCCCCGGCTCCGTGAATTTCACGGCGTTCGAAAGCAGGTTCAGCATGATCTGCTTCAGCTTCTCGGCGTCCGCCCGCACCTCGAGCGACCGGTCGTGACCGTCGAAGACCATCGCCAGCCGCTTCGCCGATACCTGTGGGGCGATGAGCGCCTCGCACGTAGCGAGCACGTCATCCAGCGTCACGTCCTGTATTTCGTAGTCTATGGCCCCGGCTTCCAGCCGCGAGTAGTTCAACACGCCGTTGATGAGGCCTATCAGATGCCGCTGGCTGCGCTGGATGCGCTCGAGGTCTGCGTGCTGCTCAGGCGTGACGGGGCCGCGGATCCCCATCTCGATCAGATCCACGTAGCCGGTGATGGCGTTGAGCGGTGTCCGGAGCTCGTGGCTCATCACCGCCAGAAACTCGCTCTTCGCCCGGTTGGCCGCTTCGGCCGCGGTCTGCGCCGCCGCCGCGGCCTCCCGGGCCTGGACGGCCTCCATGTGCAGCCGCGCATTGTCCACGGCCATCGCCGCACGACTGGCGAGGTCCTCGGCGAGGACCATATCCAGAGCGCATAAGCGCCGTCCCGATTCCACCGTAACGAAGGTCATCGCGCCGACGACTCGACCGCGTGCAACCATGGGCGCGATGATGTACGCGCCGATACCGAGCTCGCGAAGTAGTCGGAGATGCTCGGCATCGTGCGCGGACTGCTCGAGCGCGGCATCCGCTACATCGAGCACCACCTCCGGCCGGCCAGTGCGGATCGCGCGAGGTGCGCCGAGCATGTCGTCGGCGTGAGGCGGATAGCGCTCGTGGAGCTCGCGCGCAATCGCCTGCTTAGCCGGATTCGGGTGGAGCACGGCGAGGCGCCGGATGCCATCGTCGGCGGTGCACACGTCCACGATGCACCACGCGCCGAGATAGGGGAGCGACATTCCCGCGACCGTCTCGAGGGTCGTCTCGTAGTCGAGCGACTCGGCGAGGCAGCGACTGACCTCCGCCAGGAACGCGAAGCGGTCGCGGCTCGCCTCCGCGGCGTCGCGCTCGCGTTCGGCAACCTTGCGCGCGGATCTGTCCCCGACAGTGGGCCGCACGGAGACCGCGCGCTCCTTCTGGCGACTCCCGCTGCCTTCGCCGGCGAAGTCGTCTCGCGGCGTAGCGCTCACCGTGATTGGGAGCCGAGGCATCGCCCGGGGAGGGCGTCGATTGACGGTCGAATCAGCACGCGGGCAGTTGGAACGAGTTCAGGAGAAAGGTGAGGGCAGCGACGGTGGACGATGGCGTGGCCGTCGGAGGCCGGGCAGGCCAGAGAGGTGGCAGAAGGCATGCCAGTGTCCGAGGGCAGTCTCGAGGCCCGGACCGACTGCACGAGAGAGTCGGGAGCGCCGCGTCGATACGGCCTCCATCCCCGCAGAAAGGGCATCCGCTATCGTCATCCTCGCGAAAGGCGCCCTCGCTCTCAGGGTCCGGTTACCGCACGCACGGGCAGCGGCATGTTGCACACGTTGATGTGTCCCGTCGGGTGCACGAACCACTCCTCGCGCCGAAATCGCCGCGACGCGATCACTTTCTGGAAGGTGCCGCTCTCCGTGCGCAGCGCCTCCAACGGCGTACGCTCGGCGGCCGGGAGATCCGCGGCCACCTGTATGCTCGCGATGGGCGCCCGCTCGGCGGCCATGGCGTAGAAGCCGAGCGGGCCCGTACCGCGCGGCAGCGCGGAGAGGAGCTCGATCCCGCTCACGACCCGCCCGATCGTGGCGACGTTGCGATCGAGGTGGCGCGGCGACTGGCCGATCACCACGTACAGCTCGCGCCCGCTCCCGTTGTCCGGGGGCGATCCGCGAGCCACGCCCACCGCGCCGTAGCAGTGCAGCATCCACGTCGTACCCAAGCTGTCGCGCCCC
This sequence comes from uncultured Gemmatimonadaceae bacterium, assembly GCA_964616815.1. Taxonomy (GTDB): domain Bacteria; phylum Gemmatimonadota; class Gemmatimonadetes; order Gemmatimonadales; family Gemmatimonadaceae; genus JADGGM01. Next base: position 104,685 of record CAZTTY010000004.1, read on the forward strand.
GCTGGGAAGCCGTTGGTGAAGCCCGTGAAGGGTGCGTAGCTGTCGGGGTCGGGGAGCTGTGAGAACGGGAGCGATCCCGCCGCGCGATCGTACTCGGCCCGGTCGATCGCATCGACGGCGTCGCCGTGTGGATGAGCGGCGGAGTCGGACCACCCCCACTGCGCGACGTAGTCGTCCTGCACGCGCACGATCGCGGCGCCGTCCCAGTAGTGCGCACGCGCGAGCGCACGGACGTTGGCCACGTGCAGCGGGGAGAAGTCGGGCGAGAGCTCGATGATCACCCGGCCGCCGGGGAGCTGGAGATACAGCGTGTTCTCCGGATCGAGCGGGCGCCAATCGCTCGCGGGAGATTCCGCGAGAATGTCGCCGAGCGATGGAGACTGCGCGCCTGCCGACGCGGAGCTCCACGACGACATCGAGAAGAACGCGAGAAGTACGAGCGCGGCGCCGGATCTCATGAGGTGGAAGGCGGAAGGTCGTGCATGGATGCGTGGATGAGCCGGGTGCCGGCAAGCATCCACGACCAGCACGAAAGTGGGCAGGGCACGCGAGTGCCGCAAGAGCCGGTGATCGGAGAGTCCGGGCACGCCGGCCGCCGATCCCATCCGCCCCCTTGCCGATCCTGCGATGCGATGCCATAGATAATCTATCCCCTAGACGCTCTAGCTCCAGCCCGTGGCCAGCCCATGACTCCCGCTGCCAGACGAGACCTCCTCCCCGGGGCTCTCGAGATGCTCATTCTCGGCTCCCTCGCCGTGCGGTCGATGCACGGCTACGGGATCGCTCAGCACATCCAGCGCCTCTCACGCGACGTGCTGCGCGTGGAGGAAGGCTCGCTCTATCCCGCGCTCCAGCGCATGCGCCAGAAGGGGTGGATAAAGGCGCGCTGGGCCCAGACGCCCAACAACCAGCGGGCTCGCTACTACACCATCACGGCGCTCGGACGGCGCCAGCTCGGCGAACAGGAATCCGGCTTCGCCGAGCTGACCGCGGCCATCGCCCGGGTCATGCGGCCCGCGTGAAGAGGATAGCCACCATGCGTGAATGGCTCGTCAGAATCGTCGACTGGTTCCACCGCGACCGCCTCGACGCCGAGCTGGCGGAGGAGCTGCGCTTCCATCAGGCGCACTCCGAGCGCGACCAGCGCGCGGCCGGCATACCCGATCGTGAGGCCGCCCGCGCGGCGCGACGGCGGCTCGGCAACGTGGAGAGCGTCCGACTCGGCTACGACGCCGATTCGGTGCTGGTGGTCGGCCCGTTCATGCGGGGCGTGGAGCTCGACAGCGTAAAGACGGTGGCTCTTTCGCCACGATGGGCACGCGCATCCTGCGCGGCCGTGGTATAGAAGACTGGGACGTGGCCGGCGCTCCGGGCGCCATGGTGGTGAGCACTTCCATGGCGAAGAAGCTCTGGCCCGGAGAGGATGCGATCGGCCAGTGCGTCAGAATCAACGCCGACACCGTGCCCTGCACCTATGTGGTGGGCGTCGCCGAAGACATCAAGAACAGCCGGCTGAGCGACGACCCCGGGCTCTACTACTATCTCTCGGCCGAGCAGTTCGGCCTGGAGCAGACCGGCCTCATGGTGCGCACCCATGGGAAGGCGTCGGAGCAGGCGGAGGCCGTGCGGCGTGAGCTCCAGAAGGTGATGCCGGGCGCGTCGTACGTAACCGTGACACCGCTCTCGGATGTCGTCGGCCAACGGATGCGTTCCTGGTCGCTCGGCGCGCGAACGTTCGTGGTATTCGGGTCGCTCGCGCTGGTGCTCGCGACGATAGGCCTGTACGGCATGATCGCCTACAACGTGGCGCAGCGCTCGCACGAGATGGGCGTGCGCATCGCGCCGGGGGCGCAGCGGGGGGACGTGGTCTGGCTCGTGGTGCGTCAAGGCACGCTGGTGGGGGCGGTCGGCATCGTGACAGGCAGCGCGATCGCGCTGTTGGGTGCGCGGTGGATCGAGCCGCTCCTCTTCGGCGTGTCGCCGCGCGACCCGCTCGTATACGTGCTAGTCGCAGCCACGATGCTGGCCATGGCGGCCGCGGCGAGCTTCGTACCCGCCCGTCGCGCGGCGCGCGCGGATCCGAACGTGGCGCTGCGAGCGGAGTGAGCGTGCCGTGGGAATGATGCGCGGCTTCTCGGGCAGAGTGCCGAGGATGGAGTGAAGCTCGAGCCGGATGAGGTGCGAACCATCGACGAGCTCACGACGCCCGCGGCGGTCTACCCTGGCTGGTTCAATCCGAGAGTATCAGACGATGAGGCACGGGGGGCGCTCGGGAGTCTTGCCTTCGCAGATGTATGTACACATATTTATTATGTACATACAGGAGGACCCATGCCGACCAAGCCCAAGCGTTCGAAGACCGGCGCACCCTCGGATGCGCGTAGGCGGCGAAGCGCGAAGACCCCCAAGACCTATCGCCTCGACGAGCGCACCATCGCGGCCGCGCAGGAGATCCTCGGAGCCGCCACGGCCACCGAAGCCATCGAGACCGCGCTCGACATGGTCGTCTTCCGGCAGGAGCTCATAGACGGCACGCGCGCCATGCTCGGTACCGAGCTGCGGTCGCCGCACGAGTGATGTCCCGCCGGGAGCGGAAGTACACGCTGGACACGCAGCTATTCGTACGCGCCTTTCGGAATCCCGACGCGAACGCGGCGTTGGAGGCATTTCATACGGTGTTCGCCCCCTTCGAATATCTCACCGCCGTCGTCGTGCAGGAGCTGCGGGCTGGGGCGACGCCCAGGCAAGCGGACCGGCTCCAGACGAACGTCTTCGCGCCCTTCGAGCGTCGCGGCAGAGTGTTGACGCCGAGCTACGCGGGGTGGAAGGAGGCGGGCGCCGTCCTGGCACGGCTCGTCGATGCCGAGGGGCTCCAGCTCCGGACGGCATCGCGCGGCTTCGTGAACGATGTGCTGCTGGCCGTCACGTGCAGGGAGGCTGGAGTGACGCTGGTGACGGAGAACGTCCGCGATTTCGCGCGGATCGCGCGCGGAGTCCGGTTCGAGTTCGTGGGTCCGTGGCCAACGCCGTCCTCTTAGAGGAAACGCTCAGGCTCGCTGCGAGGCGCAAGCGCACCCAGGTGCAACGAACTACCCTGAGTACGGGGCGATCCCACACTACTGCAAACTCGTCGATTCGATCTTCGAGGCTCCCGACCAAGTCTCATACTAGACAAATATAATGTCCTATTTCCTGAATTACCGAAATGGGACATTTTGCACCTGCCGGCGATCCGTGCATCGCGAACCACGCGAGGCGAGAGAGGCCGTCTCGCCCACGCGCAGCAGCCGCTTCACGCGAACTCGACCAGATCCTTGAAGATCAGTCGCCCCCAGCTATTCCCGCGCCCGTGCACGAGCAATCCTCCTTCCGAAAGCCCGCCGAGTTTGACCGGCGCGAAACCGAGCTTCTCCGCGAGCGCGCCAATCTCCGCCGCGGCGCCGTCATCGTCGCTCGCCAGGAACACGACTCTCCTGCCACCATGAACGGCCGGATCCTGCTCGAGGACGGAAGCGACCAGGTGGTTGAAGCCCTTGACCACTCTGGCGCCAGTAAAGGCCTGCGCGACGGCTCTGGCAGAGGGCTGCCCTCCCAGCTCCTCGGGCGGCACGCCGTAGGCATTGGTCACATCGACGATGGTCTTACCCTCCCAGGTGGGGAGCGCCTTCGCAACGTCCTTGTGCGATCCGAAATGGACCGCCAGAAAGATGACGTCTGCCTCGAGCGCTTCCGCCAGCTTTTTGGGGATGATCGTGGGTCCGATCGCCGCCGCATCGGCGGCAAAGCTCTCCGGATCGTGCGTGGTCGCGACGGATACTTCGATGCCGCTGCGGGCGAACGCCCTGGCGAGTGCGTGGCCGATTTTGCCGAAACCGATTATTGCGTAGCTCATAAATTCTCCTTTTGGATTCCTGCGGTTAGTACGCCCTCCAGGCTCCGGATACCGAACGGAGTGACCGCCCGGGCGTGACGCGTTGACGCGTCAGATCTGCGCTATGCCGCCGTCGACGGCGATCTCGCTGGCGGTCATGAAGCTGCTGTCCTGCGACGCGAGAAAGGCTGCCACGGCCCCGATCTCCGCCGGATCGGCCATGCGCCGGAGCGGATTCATCGAGGCGAAGTGCTTCATCCCCTCCTCGCCCAGCGCTTCCTTCGCGAGCTCGGTCGCCGTCGGCCCGGGCGACAGCACGTTCACCCGGATGCCGGTCCCCTTGAGATCCTCGGCCCAGCTCCGCGCGAGATTGCGCACCGCAGCCTTGCTCGCGCTGTAGGCGCTCAACGCCTGGGCGCCCGTGGTGCCGGCGCTCGATCCGGTCAGGATTATCGAACCGCCCGGGCCCATCAGCGGCAGCGCCTTCTGGATCGTGAAGATCGAGCCCTTCACGTTGGTGTCGAAGATCTCGTCGATGTGCTCGGCGGTCATCTCGCCGAGCGGGAGCTGGCTTCCCGCGCCGGCATTGGCGAAGACGATATCGAGCGTTCCACGCTCGGCCTTCACCGTCGCGTAGAGCCGGTCGATGTCGGCCGGATTGGAGACCGAGCCCTTCACCGCGCCGGCATTGGGTCCGAGGTCGGCCACGGCGGCGTCGAGCGCATCCTGCCGGCGGCCGAAGATGTAGACGAAGGCGCCCTCCTCGATGAAGCGCTTTGCCGCCGCCCGGCCGATGCCGGTCGCGCCGCCAGTGATCACGGCGGTCTTTCCGTTCAGGTTGGTCATGCCATGGATCCCTCGTTGGAGTTGAACAAGTATCCCGGCATGATTACCTTATGACAAGTATGCACCTTTTGGTAAGTACCCACACATGACTATGCCTCCTCAAATTTGCGGTACCGGCTTTTCCTGCGGCCTCGACGCCGCGCTCCACCTCATCTCGGGGAAGTGGAAGCCGCTGATCCTCTTCTTCCTCCGCGACGGCGCGAAGCGCTACGGTGAGCTCAAGCGCTCGGTCGGGGGTGTCAGCGACAAGGTGCTGATCCAGCAGTTGAAGGATCTGGAGGCGCACTCCGTGCTGGCGCGGACCGACCACAAGGAGGTGCCGCCGCGTGTGGACTACGCGCTGACCCCGCTCGGTCGCAGCCTGGCCGACGCGCTCGTCCCGCTCTGCACCTGGGGAAACGAGAACATGGCGGAAGTGGAGAGCATGTTCGCCGAGCGGCGACGGGCGAGCTGACAGGGCGGGACGGCGACGGGCGTCGAGAGCGCGGCGAATAAGCAGAGCAGCAGGCGTCGTGAGGGGAGGCGAGCGAACATCGGCCCCCGTTCCCGCGGCCGGACGCGGCTAGGGCTCCGACCCGAGCGAGGAGTAGTACTCGATGACTCGCTGGCGAGCACCACGACGGGTGTAGACGTCGGGGCGGCGCGCCTCGATCGCATCGACGATCACCGACGCGACCTCCTCGACGCTCTGCGAGTTCGGAAGCTCCCGCGAATCGGGGCCGCCGTGACGAGCGTTCCGTCCGAAGTCGGTGCGCACCACGCCGGGCGAGACGAGCGTGAACTGGATGTCCGGGTGGGTCTGCTGCACCTCTTGGCGGAAGTTCGTCGTCAGCGCGTTCAGGAAGTGCTTGGCCCCGTTGTAGGCCGACCGGTTCACCGCGAGCGGCATGCGTCCCAGCATGGACGAGATGTTGACCACCTGTCCCGTCCCGCGCTCCCTGAAGTGCGGCAGGACCTCCTGCATCCCGTAGAGCGCGGACTTCACGTTCACGCGCATGATCTCGTCGATGTCTTCCTCCGTCAGCTCCGACGGCGGTCTCGTGATGCCACGGCCGACGTTGTTTACCCAGACATCTATGTGTCCGAAGCGCGCCAGCGCCTCCTCCACCACGCGGCGAACGTCTGCTCGGCTGGTCATGTCGCCCACCACGGCAAGCGCCTCGTCGCCACACTCGCTGGCAACGGCCTCGAGCGCGTCGCGTCGGCGCGCCACCAGCACCACGGATGCTCCTCTCTGCGCGAGCAGCCGGGCCGCCGCCGCCCCGATTCCGCCGCTCGCGCCAGTTATCACGACCACCTTGTTGGGCATTTCGCCTCCATTATCGTCGCGGTTGGCAGAGCGGCGGACTCATGATCCGGCCGATAAGATAGTGCTGGTCTGATTCCCGCCCCGGGCAATTTCATTGATCGGCACGATCGCGCCTCACTGTCACTCGGCGCCCCTTGATGGTGCTGGCGCGGAGCGCGGAGATGATCTCATCCGCGATCTCGTCCGGCACTTCCACGAGTGAGAAACGATCGGAGATCTCGATCGAGCCGATCATGTTCGAGTCGATCCCCACCTCGTTCGCGATCGCACCTACCAGATCGCCGGGACGCACGCCGGCAGTGCGACCGGCTCCGACGAAGAGGCGCGCGACATCCCACTCCGGCGTCGGCCGTCCCGCGCGCCGCCCGGCGCCACGCCCGCCATTGCGCGCAGCACGATGCTCGGTGCGATTCTCGGCGCGCTCCTTCTGACGCGAGCCGTGCTTCCCGCCTCCCTTCACCCGCTCCTCCGGTGCCGACGAAGGCGCAGCCACCGGTATCTCCTCCGTCTCTTCCTCACCGCCCGTCGCCTCATCCACGAGCCACACTGCGGCGGCGGCGACATCCATGATGTCGAACTCCGCCGCCAAACCCTCCGCGACCACACGGTGTCTGTCGTACTCGCCACTCACCAGCGCGTCGTGCAGCGCAGCCCGGATCAGCTCCAGGCGGCGTGCGCGGAGGTCGGCCACGGTAGGCACCGTGGCGATCTCGATTCGCTGATGAGTCGCCTGCTCGATGTTGCGCAACAGCCGGCGCTCGCGCGGCTCGGCGAAGGTGATCGCCACTCCCTCGCGTCCGGCGCGCCCGGTTCGACCGATGCGGTGAATGTACGCCTCCGGTTCGTGCGGGACTCCGTAGTTCACCACGTGCGTCACATCTTCGATGTCGAGTCCGCGTGCGGCGACATCGGTAGCGACGAGAAATTCGGTGGTGCCATCGCGGAACCTCCGCATGACGCGGTCGCGCTGCTCCTGCGCCATCCCGCCGTGCAGCGCATCCGCGCCGTAGCCGCGCGCGGCGAGCGTCTCGGTCAGCTCATCCACCTCGTTGCGCGTGCGGCAGAAGACGATCGCTCGCGTGGGGCTCTCCACATCGAGCACCCGCCCGAGCGCCGCCGCACGCGAGACGCGCGGCACCATGTAGGCGACCTGCCGTACGCGCGCCACCCCCTTGCTCCCCGTCACTCCGGCGGCGATGCGTACGCGCACGGGGTTGCGCAGATGCCGCTCGGCGATCGCCGCGATGCGAGGAGGAATCGTGGCGGAGAAGAGCGCGGTCTGGCGTTCCTCCGGGAGCTCTTCGAGAATGGCCTCGATCTCATCTGCGAAGCCCATGTCGAGCATCTCGTCGGCTTCGTCCAGCACCGTCACACGAACACCAGAGAGGTTCAGCGTTCCTCTCCGGATGTGATCGAGCGCGCGTCCCGGAGTGGCGATCACGATGTCCACGCCGCGTTTCAGAACGCGCAGCTGCTGCCCGATCGCCTGTCCGCCGTAGATGGGAAGCACGCGCACGCCGAGTCCCTTGCCGTATCGGTGAACCGCCTGCGCGACCTGCATGGCAAGCTCGCGCGTGGGGACCAGCACGAGCGCGCTGG
>CAZTTY010000005.1:0-98063 GCA_964616815.1 uncultured Gemmatimonadaceae bacterium
AGGAAACAGGAAACAGGAAACAGGAAACAGGAAACAGGAAACAGGAAACAGGAAACAGCATACGTTCCATGGTCATGCCCACGAAAGCGGGCACCCATGCTACCTTACGCGACATGATTCCCCGCTTGCGCGGGGACGACAGTGACTGGTGTGCAGTTCCTGTTTCCTGTTTCCTCTCCCCTCCCCACGCCATGCACGACTTCCCCCATCTCCTATCCGTACTCGTCGCGATCATAGTCGCGACGAAGCTGCTCGGTGAGGCGGCGCAAAGAATGGGGCAGCCGGCGGTGCTCGGCGAGCTGGTGGCGGGGGTGGTGCTGGGGGTGTCTGCGCTCGGGATTCTCGATCCATCCGATCCGGTGATCGCGGCGCTCTCCGAGATCGGGGTGATCGTGCTTCTCTTCGAGATCGGGCTGCACACCGATCTCGATTCGCTGCTCGAGGTGGGGAGCTCCGCCCTGGTGGTCGGGCTCGTGGGGGTCGCGATTCCGTTCGCGCTCGGTTACTGGATCTCGACACTACTTGGCCTGCCGGTGCTTTCGGCCGTGGTGTGCGGTGCGGCGCTTACCGCCACTTCTATCGGCATCTCGGCGCGTGTGCTCTCCGACCTCGGACAGCTCGAGACTCCCGAGGGACGAGTGGTGCTCGGGGCGGCCGTGCTGGACGATGTCGTGGGGCTGATCATCCTCGCCGTCGTCAGCGGTGTCGCGGCCGGGGCCGGCGTGTCGCTCGCTGGAGTCGGCGTGAACGTAGCCGTGGCCGTCGGCTTCATCGTGGCCGCGCTGGCGATCGGCGGCCTTCTCGTACCTCCCATCTTCAGGATCATAGCGAGGCTGGAGACTTCGGGCGCGCTCGGCCTGCTGGCGCTCGGGTTCGCGTTCTTCCTCGCATGGCTGGCAACCGAGGCGAGATCGGCTCCCATAATCGGCGCGTTCGCAGCCGGGCTCGTGCTGCATCGGACGCCACAGCGACACGAAATCGAGAAGAAGGTGACCTCCGTCGGCCACTTCTTCGTCCCCATCTTCTTCGCCGCCGTGGGCGCCGCGGTGGATCTGCGTACGCTGGTCGATGGCCAGGTGGCGCTCATCGGCGGCGCTCTGATCGTGGTGGCGCTGCTGGGGAAGTTCGTGGCCGGCTACGCTCCGTGGTGGTTCCAGGGGAACAAGGCGATGGTGGGCGTGTCGATGATTCCGCGCGGCGAAGTGGGGCTCATCTTCGCGCAGATGGGCCTCTCCACGGGCACCCTGGACGTGGGTCTCTTCAGTGCGCTCGCCCTCATGGTCATGGTCACGACCTTCCTGCCGCCGCCGATTCTCGCGCGTATGTCGTCCACACATCCCGCGGTCGCCAATCTCCGCGACCAGCCCGGCGACGGCGGCATCGACGACCTGGTCTCCGGCAGCGGGTCGTCGTAGGCGGCGGGTTCGGCTCCCGAACGAAGAGGGCTCGCGAGGAATACTCGCGAGCCCTCTTCGTTCGGGAGCTCGTCGCGGAGCCGATCCCGTTCCTTACTTCCGGCCCTCGTAGAGCTTCGCCACTTCCGGCCAGTTCACCGTGTTCCACCACGCGGAGAGGTAGTCGGCGCGGCGGTTCTGGTACTTGAGATAGTACGCGTGCTCCCAGACATCGACGCCCAGGATGGGATGGCGACCGTCCATCACCGGGTTGTCCTGATTCGGCGTGCTCTCGATCGAGAGACCGCCGCCGGCGTCGCTCACGAGCCAGGCCCAACCGGACCCGAAGCGCCCGGACGCCGCCGCGCTGAACTGTTCCTTGAACTTCGAGAAGTCTCCAAATGCCTTTCCGATCGCGCTGGCGAGCTCGCCACCGGGCTCGCCGCCGGCGTTGGGAGCCATGATCGTCCAGAAGAGCGAGTGGTTCCAGTGCCCGCCGGCATTGTTGCGCACCGCCGTGCGAACCTTTTCCGGAACGGCGTTCAGGTTCTTCAACAGCTCGTCGAGCGACTTGTTCTGCAACTCGGGCGCCTTCTCGATGGCGGCGTTCAGATTGTTGACGTAGCCCTGGTGATGCTTGGTATGATGGATCTCCATCGTACGGGCGTCGATGTTGGGCTCGAGTGCGTCGTAGCCGTACGGCAGCGGCGGAAGTGTGAATGCCATGATTATCCTCCGGAAGAGTCGTGCGCGTGCTCAGGGCGCGGTACCGTCGGGCGTGATGCTTGGCGCGCGGCGTTGCCGCAGCCAGCTGATGATGCCCGGCAGGAGCGAAAGAAAGATCACAATGACGATTACGATGTCTATGTGCCCATCGATCCCCGGAATGTAGCGGCCGAGGAAGTAGCCGGTGAACAGCATGCCCCATACCCACGCCAGCCCACCCACCACGTTGTACAACACGAAGGTGCGGTAATGCATTTCCGCCACGCCGGCCACGACGGGAGCGAACGTGCGGATTATCGGCATAAATCGCGCGAGCACTATCGTCTTGCCCCCGTGTTTCTCGTAGAACGCATGAGCGCGTTGGAGATGTTTCCGGTTGAAGAAGATCGACTGCTCGCGCGTGAAGATGTGTGGACCGGCTGCCTTGCCGATCGCATATCCCAGCGAATCTCCGGTCACCGCCGCCACGGAAAGGATCGTGCCTAGGAGATAGACATCGAGCAGTCCGTGCGCGGCGAGCAGGCCGGCCGTCACGAGGAGCGAATCGCCCGGCAGGAAGAATCCTATGAGCAGCCCGGTTTCCGCGAACACGATCGCCGTGAGTATGAAATATCCACCCCAGCGAATGAGACCTTCGAGGTCCGAAAGGTGGTGCCACAAATCCAGTATGGTTTGCATCTGGCTCCCGACTTGGTTGCGCTACTATGACCGACAATGAAGTTCGATCCGCACGCTCCGGCGGTCAACTCCGCTTCCCAGGCGGCGAGGCCGCCAAAGCATGACGCTGATCCATACGATAGGGCACTCCACGCGTACGCTGGACGAGCTGGTGGCGCTTCTCCGCCGCCACGAAATCGATCACGTGGCCGACATCCGCGCCCACCCCGGCTCCCGACGATATCCGCACTTCAGCAAGGGTGCGCTCGAGAGCTCGCTCCCCGGCCTCGGCATCCACTACTCCCATCATCCGGAGCTCGGTGGCCGACGACGCGGAAGCGCCGATTCGCCCAACGGCGCCTGGCGCAACGCGAGCTTCCGCGCATATGCCGACTACATGGGCACTGACGAGTTCGCCCGCGCGCTGGGGGAGTTGATCGAGCTGGCGACCGCTCGCGACGTCGCGATCATGTGTGCCGAGGCGGTTCCGTGGCGCTGCCACCGATGGCTGGTGTCGGACGCGCTGGTGGCACGGGGAGTGGACGTGCATCACATACTCGACTCGAAGTCCGAGGCCCACGCGCTCACCCGTTTCGCGGTACTTCGCGATGGGGCGCTCGTATACCCGCCGGAACGGCCGTCCACGCCACACCCGGATCTTTTCGAACGACCCTGATCGGCGTCTGGTACACGAGTTGCACTTTCCGGTCGCGTCAATTCATTCGAACCTCATCATGGAGCCAACCATGCTCTGGACGATCGCGGTAATTCTCTTCATCCTCTGGCTGCTCGGCTTCGTGGTGCTCCATGTGGGCGGCGGCCTCATTCACATCCTGCTGATACTGGCCATCATCGCCGTCGTCTGGCGGCTCGTGACGGGGAGGTCGGTAGTGTAGCGGCCGGCCAGCTCTGATGTTCGAAGGAGATCGGGCCGAACCGCGTGACGGTTCGGCCCGATCTCCTTCGAGCACCAGACCTCGAGTATCTTCGCTCTCATGTCCGAGCATCCCCCGCTTCGAATCATCGTCGTGAGCCACACCCACTGGGACAGGGAGTGGTATCATACGGCGGGGAGGTTCCGGCAGCGGCTCGTAGCGCTCGTGGATGAGTTGCTCGGCGGGGCGGCATCGGTGGAAGAGCCATTCCTGCTCGATGGTCAGAGCGTGGTGCTCGAGGACTACCTCGCGGTCAGGCCGGGCGCGCGCGCGAAGATCGGACGGCTGCTGCGCGACGGGGCGCTGGAGGCAGGTCCCTGGTACGTTCTGGCCGACGAGCTCATCCCTTCGGCCGAGGCGCTGGTGAGAAACCTGCTCGCGGGACGCGCGGTGCTGCGCTCCCTCGGCGCAACCTCGCCGCCGGTGCTGTACTGCCCCGATTCGTTCGGGCATCCTGCCGCGCTGCCGCTGCTCGCCGACGGCTTCGGTCTCCCGCTCATCGTACTCTGGCGCGGCTACGGCGGGCCGCGTTGGCCCTCGGGCGACGTATTCCGCTGGGCGAGCGCGGATGGAGCATCGGCGCTCGTCTACCATCTCGCGCCCGATGGCTACGAGCTCGGATCGAGCCTGCCAGCGGACCCGCGTGGTGCGGCGGATCGCTGGGCCGCGATCCGTGACGCGCTGATGCCGCGGGCCGTGGCGGGAGTAGCGCTCCTTCCCAACGGCGCCGATCACCACGCGCTGCAGCCCCACCTCCGCACCTCCATTGCGGCCATCGCTGCCGCCGCGGAGCCCGCCGCCGCCATCGAGCGCGGGTCGCTGCGCGCGTTCGCCGGGGCGCTCGGCACGGCGCTGGGCTCCGGCGACCTGCCGGAAGTGGGAGACCGCTCCGCGGGCGGAACGGAGCTGCGCGACTCGTATGGATACACCTGGACGCTGCAGGGGACGCTCGGTACACGCGCCCACCTCAAGCGCCGAAACGCGAGCGTCGAACGACTCCTGGTTCGCGATGCGGAACCGTGGGTGGCGCTGGCCGAGGTGGGCCATCGCGGTGTCGACCGCCGCGCGCTGCTCGATGCCGCATGGAAGTCGCTGCTGCTCTGTCACCCACACGATACCCTCTGCGGCTGCTCGATAGACGACGTCGCGCGCGCCATGGCTGTGCGACTCGATGATGCCGAGAGCCAGGCGGCCGGACTTCGCGACGATGCTCTACTGGATGTGATCGGCCACGATTCCGCGTCCGCGCGAACCGCCGTCGATGCGTGGCGTCCCGTCGTGGTGGTGTCGAACCCGGCAGCGCGCGCGCGCGGCGGCGTTGCGGAAATCGAAGTGCTCCGCTTCCGCGAGCACGTGCGCGTGGGTCCTGGTTCGGCCCCGGAGATTCGCGAGGCGGGCGATTCTCTCGACCGAACGGCGCAACTGAACGAAGCGCCGTTCGCGCGATGTTCGCTCGCGGCCGGCTCCGTCGAACGCCAGCTGCTCGAGCGCACGGTACGTCACGACCGCGTGGAGTCGCCCGTCGCCTATCCTCGCGACGATCTGGTGGAGAGCGAGCGCGTGATCGCGTGGGTGCCGACGATCGCCGGATACGGGACAATTGCTCTGGACATCGACGATGCGCCGCCGTCGGAGGGGCAGGCGGCCTCATCGCCTCCCGCCGCGGTCGGGGCCGGCGAGCTCTGGCTCGACAATGGTCTGCTGCGGATCGCGGTCGACGACGCGGGGCGGGTGAGTCTCGACACGAACGACGCACGCGTGTCGGTGCGATCGCTGATCGGCTTCGAGGATGTGGGCGATGTGGGCGACCTGTACACACACTCGCCGCGCCTGCCGCTCATCACCGATGTCCGGCTGGTGGGAGCGCGTGTGGTTCACGGCGGACCGCTTCGCGGCGAGCTGCACGCTTCGTGGGTGATGTCGATTCCACGGACGAGCGGCCGCGCCGGCCGCTCGTCCTCCGTGTGCGAGACCGTGCTGCACGCCTCGTTCACGCTCGATGCCGGCGTGCCGTTCGCGCGCGTGCGCGTGTGGGGTATGAACGAAGCGTGCGATCATCGCTTGCGCGTCGTCTTCCGCGGCGGCATCGAACGGGCGGAAGTCTGGGCGGATGCGGCGTTCGGGCCCGTCAGGCGCGCGCCCGTGGAGGCGCCCGAAGGAAGCTCCGAGACGCCGCCGCCCACGGCGCCGCTGGCCCGGTACGTGACCCTCGCCGGAGCGGAGCGCGGCTTCACGCTCCTCTCGGACGGGCTCGCCGAGTACGAGGCGACGCCGGAGGGAGACATCGCGGTGACGCTCACGAGGGCGGTTGGTGAGTTGTCGCGCAACGATCTGCCGGAACGGCCGGGGCACGCCGGCTGGCCCGCGCCGACGCCGGAAGCGCAGTCGCTGCGCGCCTTCGAGGGTTGCTTCGGCGTGCTGCCGCACGGAGCGCGCGACGCGTGCACGACCGCCGCGATCGAACGGAGCGCGGACGACTTCCTCCACCCTCTATGCGGCTTCACACTGCGATCGTCGATACGGCGTCCTCTGCCCACCGACGGAGTAGAGCTGCGACTTCACGAGAGCGTGGATCCTTCGCTCGAGGGCGCGCTGGCGTTTTCCGCCTGCAAGCCTGCCGTCGACGGCGCGGGGGTCGTGCTCCGCTGCGTGAATCTCATCCACCTGCCGGTGCGGGCGGAATGGCGGGTGCCATTCCCGATCGCGCGGGCGCAGCGTGCGCGTCTCGATGAGGAAGCGATCGGGGAGCTGGACGTCGCGGGGAGGGCGATTCCTTTCGTGGCGGGACCGCGAGAGGTGGTCACGGTCGTCGTGCACGCATCCGGCCCCGGAGCGCGGGGCGCGGGCGCGGATGCGGCCGATGGCGGCTCATGACACCGAGGGCGGGCATAACGTAACTGCGCAATTCACAACAGCATACCGCGTGTTCCATTTAATGGGACTGTGATCCATCTTCACGAACTGCGGCTATCGACAGCGCCGGCAGGGGCGTTGTATTTGTGTCTCGCCTACACATGACGGCGTGCCGGCGGCTTCACCATACGCGGTAGTCGCGCAACACGATCCCGCGCGATTCCGCACGGTCGCATCACGGTTCGAATACCCACCCAACTCGTTGCACCCGATGTCGCGCGCCGCGCGTCCACTCGACGCGACCGTCACCGCCGTCGTCGTCGATTCCACGATCTCGCTCGCCGGCGGGACCCGATCGGGCGAGCACGATCCCCACTCGCAGGACTCCGGAGGGATGGCATGAGAACATTATGTCGGAGGTTGCTCACGATGGCGTGTGCGGCGGTTCTCTTCCCGCTCGCCGCGCACGCCCAGGCGCGGGGCGCGGTGCAAGGGACGGTCGTCGACTCGGCATCCGGACGGCCCATCCCGAGCGTTCAGATGACCGTTTCCGGCACGTCGCTCGGAACGCTCACGAGCGCGGATGGCAGCTATAGTATCGACGGAATCCCCGCAGGTGAGCGCACGATACGCGCGCGCCGGATCGGCTACGGCACCAGGGATGTAGCGGTGAACGTGTCCGCAGGCGGCGTGGCGACGGCGGATTTTCGCTTGAGCTCCAGCGCATCACAGCTCGACGCCGTGGTCGTCACCGCGCTCGGCATCGAGCAGCAGAAGCGCGCCGTAACCAACTCCGTGCAGGAGCTCGAGGGCGCGGAGCTGACGAAGTCGGGTGCCACGAATCTCGTGGACGCCCTCTCGGGCAATGCTTCCGGCGTCACGATCACCAACTCCGGCACGGAGGGCGGCTCGTCGCGCATCGTCATCCGTGGCGCGTCGTCGCTCACAGGCAACAACCAGCCGCTCTTCGTCATCGACGGAATCCCGGTCAACAATTCGTCGAGCGATGGCGACGGCTATGGTGCCATCGACTACGGCAACGCCATTTCGTGGACGGCGATGGCGGCGGCATCCAGGACGACCGCGATGAGAGCTGAGGGCCGCGCTTGGATGCCGGACTCAGCATCCCGCAGTGGTTCAGCAACGGCGAGCCCGCGCCGTGGGTGAGCCACCCCGACAACGTTCGCGACTTCTTCGAGACAGGCCGCACGACCCGCACGAACGCATCGTTCTCGAAGGCCACCGAAAGTGCCAATGCCCGACTCTCGATCTCGAACCTGAATCAGAAGGGGATGTACCCGGGCTTCGAGATCGACCGGACGTCCGCGTCGCTCAACGGCGGCATGGATCTCACGGACAGACTGCACGCCAGCGCCCACGCACAGTACATCCAGGGCGACGGAGAGGGACGTCCGGCGCAGGGCTACGATGGCGACAACTTCATGCTCCAATTCGTGTGGTTCGGACGCCAGGTGGACATGCACAAGCTGCGGGACTACAAGTATCCCGACGGCACGATGCGCAACTGGAACTACAGCTACCACAACAACCCGTACTGGATAGCGCTGGAGAACGGCGACGCCGACCGCACCGATCGCATTATCGGCAATGCGTCGGTGACGTTCGACTTCACCGACTGGCTCACGGGCACGCTGCGGAGCGGCACCGACTGGACGAAGACCGGCCGCAAGCGCACCATCGCGCCGAACCCGCTCACCAGCGACTACCGGGCCAACGGCGGATTCTCGACTGTCGACATCCTGCGCCGTGAGACGAACACCGACTTCATGCTCACGGCCAACCGCTCGCTCTCGTCGGACTTCGACCTCGAGGCGAGCTTCGGCGGGAACCGCCGCGAGGCGCTCACGCAGAGCGCCAGTCAGACGGTACGCGACCTGGTGGTGCCGTACGTCTTCGATCTCGATAACGCGGCCACCACTCCGCTCCCGGGCGACTACACCGGGCGCAGCAGGGTGAACAGCCTCTATGGCGTTGCCCGGCTGGGGTACAGGCAATGGGCTTTCCTCGAGGCCACGGGGCGCAACGACTGGTCGTCCACCCTCCCGGCCGACAGCCGTTCGTACTTCTACCCGTCCGTCTCGGGGAGTCTGGTCTTCAGCGATGCGCTCGGGATCGGGGGGGCCGGAAGGTTCCTCACCTACGGCAAGCTGCGCGGCGGCTGGACCCGCGTCGGCAACGATGCCGCTCCGTACCAGCTCCAGTCCGTCTACGCGTCCGACCAGCCGTTCGGCGGCGTGCCGATGTTCGGCGCCGCCAACACGATCGCCAACGCGCACCTCAAGCCCGAGCTCACCAATGCGTGGGAGGCCGGCACCGAGTTGCGCTTCCTCGACGGCCGCCTCGGCCTCGACGCGACTTACTACAGCAAGTCGACCACCAACCAGATCCTCCCGGTGCAGGTGTCCACCACCAGCGGCTACTCCACCAAGGTGATCAACGCCGGCAAGGTCACCAACGAGGGCGTGGAGCTCATGGCGGATGTCACGCCGATCCGCCAGGCCAACGGCTTCGAGTGGAACATCGTGGTCAACTACGGAAGGAACGACAACGAGGTCGTGGAGCTGACCGACGATGCCGAAACTCTCGTACTGGGCACCTATTACGGGCTCCGCGTCGAAGCGCACAAGGGGATGCCATACGGCGCCTTCTACGGTTCCACGTACGTTCGCGACGGGAACGGAAACATCGTCGTGGGCGACAACGGCGTGCCCTTGAGATCCAGCCAGCCGTCGTACCTCGGACAGTACGCTCCGGACTGGACCGGCGGCCTGCGCAACACCTTCCGCTACAAGGGCGCGTCGCTGAGCGTCCTCCTCGACACCAAGCAGGGCGGCAAAATCTACTCGCTCACCAACAGCTACGGCCGCAAGGCCGGAACCATCATCGAGAGTCTGGAGGGTCGCGAGTCTTCGTGGGATCAGGGTATGGTGGTGCCGGGAGTGAAGGTGGTGGGTACCGACACGGTACCCAACGACATCTCCGTTCTGGCGCAGATCTACCACCGCCAGATCCAGCCCATCAACGAGGAGTACGTGTACGACGCGAGCTTCATCAAGCTGCGTGAGCTCACGCTCACCTACATGCTCCCGCAGTCGCTCACGAATCGCCTCTCCATCTCCAGCGCGACGATCGCGCTGATCGGGCGCAATCTCTGGATGCACGACGACGTGCCGAACGTCGATCCGGAGACCGCCTTCGATGCCAGCAACGTGCAGGGCCTCGAGTACGGCCAGGTACCCACGGCGAAGAGCTTCGGCTTCAGCATTTCCGTGACTCCGTGACCGCCATGCCCAATAACTCGAATCCGGTGATATCGATGATACGATCGGTCATATGCGGGGCAGCGGCCGCAGCGGCCGCAGCGGCACTCGCGGCGCTGGGCGCTTGCGATGACGGCCTGACGGGCGTGAACCACAACCCCAACGCGCCCACCAGCGTCGACGCCCGTTATCTCTTTCCCAACGCCATCACCGGCGCGGTGGGATCCACGCTGGGCACCAATCTGCACATGGACGTAACCGCGCTCTGGGCCCAGCACTACGCCGAGAGCCAGTACAGCACGGAGGATTCCTACAACGTCAGCGACTCCAAGATCCAGGGCATCTGGAACGGCTTCTACTCCGGTCCGCTCGAGGACCTGCACCAGATGGTGCGGCAGGGGGAGGAGCAGAACAAACCCAATGTCTCTGCGGTGGGCAAGATCTTCCAGGCATGGACCATGAGCATCGTCACGGACCTCTGGGGCGACGTTCCGTACACGGAGGCGCTGCGCGGAATGGAGGAGGACGGTACCACCACGCCCGTCTTCGATACTCAGCAGTCCATCTACAATTCGCTCCTGGCCGACCTGGCGGCCGCGCCCGCGATGATGGACCCTTCGGGGAGCGTCATCGACGACGGTGACCTGATCTACGGAGGCGATCTCGATCGTTGGACCCGGTTCGCGAACTCGCTCCGCATGCGTCTGGCCATGCACCTCTCGGAGGTGGATCCATCCACGGCCGCGCAGGAGTTCGCCGCGGGATACGCCGCTGGCGGCTTCACCAGCAGCGACGACGACGCACAGTTGAACTACGTTGGCGACGGAACGTGGGACTACCCGATTTTCGCCTACGAGCTCGACCGCGATGACCACGCCGTGAGCGCCACGATGGTGGACACGCTGAAATCGCTCTCCGATCCGCGGCTCCCGCTCTACGCGAAGGCGAATGTGTACGGCACCTACGCCGGCGCGCCGAACGGGTATGACGACGTACCGTTCCGCCACGACTCGGTGTCGCGCATCGGCGCGACCTTCACGTCCGCCACCACGCCGGCCGTGCTGATGTCGTATGCCGAGGTTCTCTTTCTCGAGGCGGAAGCCGCCGAGCGCGGCTGGATCTCCGCAGACGCTGGCGACCTCTACGAGCAGGCCATCACCGCCAACATGGAGCGGAACGGCGTCGCGCAGGATGACATCGACAGCTACCTGGGCCAGGCGGAGGTGGCGTACGCGGGCGGCGATGCCGGCCTGCGCCAGATAGCGCTCCAGAAGTGGATCGCGCTGTACGGCAACGGGCCCGAGGCGTACACGGAGTGGAGGCGTACCGGCTACCCGGAACTCCAAGCGGGGCCGGATGCGATCAACGGCGGAGTGATTCCCGTTCGGCTCCCGTATCCCTCGGTGGAGCAGGCGCTCAACGGTGCCAACCTGTCGCAGGCCATCTCGAACCAGGGCGGCGCCTCGCTCGACGATCCGCTCTGGTGGGACAAGTGACGCGCTGACTCGCTTTCTCACCGTCTACTTCCAGGAGCGGGAGGCGGTTTCCGGGTTCGGAGACCGTCTCCCGTTCTTCATCCCGCCCGACTCGCGGCGGCCTCGAATCCGGGGCCCTCCCCCTTGGCGCCCGTCGTCCGCCCCCTCCGGGGCCGAGCTCTAACTCCGCCCCCGCATCGTGAGCACTTCCTCTCCGGCGAGCCTGTCGCGCAGCGCGTCACCGAGCAGCGTGCACGCGAGTACCGTGACGATGAGCGCGAGCCCCGGGGCGAGCGCCACCCACGGCGCCATCACTATCGCCTCCCGGCCATCCGAGATCATGTTCCCCCAGCTCGGGCGTGGCGGCTGGATGCCGAGTCCCAGGAATGACAGTCCGCTCTCCAGCAGTATCGCGCTCCCCACGCCGAGGGTGATCGCCACCACCGCCGGTCCCAGTGCGTTCGGGATGACGTGGCGCCAGAGAATGCGCTGCGGCGAAGCGCCGAGCGCGCGCGCCGCCTCCACGAAAGGCCGGCCGCGCACCCCCAGCGCCTCCGCCCGAACCAGACGCGCGACTCCCATCCATCCCGTGGCCATGAGCACCACTATCACCATCGTGACTCCGGGCGGCCAGAGCGACGCGCATACGAGCAGCAGCACCAGCCGCGGAATCGCGAGAAGCGCATCGCTCACCCCCATCGCAAGGCGGTCTGCCGTACCGCCGAGCCACGCCGCGGCCGCGCCCACCACTATGCCCACCACTCCCGCGAGCACCGAGCCGGCGACGCCAACCGTCAGCGAGACGCGCGCGGCGAGCATCATGCGCGCGAAGATGTCGCGCCCGAAAGCGTCGGTCCCGAGCAGGTGCAGATGCCCCGACGCGTCCCTCGAAAGCGGGGGAAGAAGCCGGAGCGCGATCACGTCTCCGATCACGCGCGGATCGCTCGGTGCCAGCACGGGCACGAGTATGGCACCCGCCACGAGCAGGGCGAGGATCACGATCGGGAAGCGCTCACGCCATCCCATACCAAGTATGGGGAGGCTCACGTGCGCCGGCGCGGGTCCAGAGCGGGCAGCGCCAGGTCGCCCGCCAGGTTGGCGAGGATCACCAGGGCGGCGTACAGCACGGCGGCGCCCATCACCACCGGGTAGTCGCGCTGCAGGATCGCCTCCACCATCAACCGGCCCATTCCCGGCCATGCGAACACGGTTTCCACGAACACCGAACCGGCCAGAACCCCTGGAAGCGCGAGCGCGAAGAGCACCACCAACGGCGGGAGCGCGTTGGCGAGGACGTGTCGCAGGTATACCGTCCGTCCGACCACGCCCTTCGCCCTGGCCGTCCGCACGAAGTCGAGGCCCAGGAGGTCGGCCACGACGGTTCGGGTGTAGCGCGCGATGCCGGCCGCTCCGATCAGCGTAAGCGTGAGTACCGGGAGCACCGAGTGTCGCACCAGGTCCGCGAGCGCGCTCCACCGGCCGCTCTCGAGGCCCGCCGGATCGCGCATCCCGAAGGCGGGGAGCCTGAGCGCGGAGGGCAGCCCCCACCGCGCGGTGCCGTACGTGAAGAAGGCCACCAGCGCGAGGGCCAACCAGTAGCTGGGTGCCGCGTACACGCTCGTGGTGACCACGGTGAGCGCGGTGTCCGATTTTCGGCCGCGCGCGATGGCCTGCACGGTGCCCACGGCGATCCCGAACACGAAGGTCAGCAGCAGGGATACCGCGCCCAGCAGGGCCGATACCGGCACGGCCTGCGCGAGGAGCCGCGTGACCGGTTCGCGCCGCGCGAAGCTCTCCCCCAGGTCGCCCCTCAGCACGCCACCCGCCCAGAGCGCATATTGTACTACGAGTGGTCGGTCGAGTCCCAGCCTGGCTCGCACGCGCGCCGCGTCGGCCGCCGTCGCGGAGGGCGGGATCAGTACGGCGGTCGGGTCGCCCGGAGCCGCGCGGAGAAGGAGAAATGTGAGCGTGAGGACGATCCACAGCAGAACCACGGCGTCGAGCGCACGCTCGAGTAGCTGGCGCATCGTCTGATGATGCAGTGGGAACGGCTCGCGTCAACCGCGAGCGGATGGTTCGTTCGCTGGCTGCTCATCCCGGCGCTCGCGCTCGCCGCCGCCGCATGCGCCGCGGCCGACGCGCGCCCCGCCGGCACGGTCGTCTATGCCTCGGGCGCGGACCTCGAGTCCGCCAACCCTCTCGTCACGATCCACCCACTGGCGCTCCAGATCCAGCGCTACGCCCTCTTCGTCACGCTCGCGCGCTACGACGACTCGCTCGGCCCCGAACCGTATTTTGCGCGCCGCTGGAGCTGGTCGGCCGACAGCACTCGCCTCACGCTCACGCTCGCGGCAGATCTGCGCTGGCACGACGGCGTTCCCACCACGGCGCGCGACGTACGCTTCACGATCGATGCGGCGCGCGATCCCTCCACCGGCTATCCGCGCTACGCCGACCTCGCCACCATCGATTCGGTCGGCGCCATCGATGACACGACGGTCGTCATACGCTTCTCGCGTCCCGCCGCCCGCTTCCCGCTCGTGCTCTGCGAGCTCCCGATCGCGCCGTCGCACCTTCTCGCCGATGTTCCGCGCGCCGGGTTGCGCGAGGCCTCTTTCGGTCTGGATCCGGTGGGCAATGGACCCTTCCGTTTCGTGGAGCGGAGGCCCGGCCTGCGCTGGGTGTTCGAGCGCAACGATTCCTTCCCGGCGGAGCTGGGCGGCCCGCCCACGCTGCGCCGGATCGTGGTGGTCGTGGTGGACGAGGCGGCCACCAAGTTCGCGGGCCTCGTGAGCGGAGAGCTGGATGTGGCGGGAATCTCTCCCACCATGGCATCGCTCGTGGCCAGCGATGTGTCGCTTCGGGTGCTCGACTACCCCACGCTCTCCTCGAGCGCGATCATCTTCAACACGGCGCGTCCGCCCTTCGACGATGTGCGCGTGCGCCGCGCGGTCGACGTCGCCGTCGACCGGCGGCGCGTGATCGCGGCCGCCCTCGCCGGCTTCGCCACGCCGGCCACCGGTCCGCTCCCGGCCGGACACCCGTACGCCGCGCCCGAGCGTCACGTGGTGGATACGGCGCTCGCCGACTCCCTTCTCGACGCCGCGGGCTGGCGCCGCGCGCCCGACGGCGTGCGCAGGCGCGACGGCGAGTCGCTGCGTTTCGACCTGCTCACCGTGGGAAGCGCAGGGAATGCCGTGGAGCAGCTCATCCAGGGCGACCTCGCCGCCGTCGGAATTCGCATGGAGATCCGGCAGCGCGAGATGGCGTCTTTTCTGGCGGAGGCGCGGGCGCGGCCCCCGCGCTTCGACGCGCTCTTCACCGGAATCGTGGGCGACCTGTCGCTGGCATACATCTCGGCCATGTACGACACGCGTCTCGCCGGCGGCGCCCTCGACTACGGAGACTACCACACACCTCGCCTGGACTCCCTCCTGGCGCGCGCGCGCGACGCGACCGATGGCGCCGAGGCGCGCGTGGCCTGGCTCGCGGTGCAGAGGGAGCTCGCCCGCGCTCTCCCGGCGGTGTGGGTGTACCACTCGCGAGGCATCCAGGGACTCTCGCGCCGGCTGCGTGGGGTCCGGATGGATCTGCGTGGCGAGCTGGTGACTCTGCACGACTGGAGCACGGATGGCGGTACCGTGATCGCCGCCGCCCGGCGTCCGGCGTCCGGCGGCGGCGCCGAGGTGGAACGGTGAGTCTGTTGATCTCGCGCGACGCGCTGCGGCGTCGGCGGCTCGCCGCGCGCGGCGAGGGAGCGCTCGCTCCGCTCGCCGAGTCGCTCAGGAGCGACCTCGGTCCGCTTCTCGTGCGCGCGCCGCGGATCCCGGCCGAGAAGGCGCTCCTCTCGCGCGATGGCGGCCGCTGCCCACGCGACGCCGCAGCGCTCGAATTCGACCCGTTCGCGCCGCGCGAGCATCGCTGCCCGGTCTGCGGCGAAGTGTTCTCCGGCGAGCGGCACTATCTCGCGTGGGTAATGTGGTACCAGCTCTGGCTCGCCGAGCGCGCGGTGCACGCTGCCGCGCTCCACGCGCTCACCGGTGAGGTCGCGCTCGCCGATCTGGCCCGCGGCATTCTCTTCGGGTATACGGATCGCTACGCTGGCTTTCCCAACCGCGACAACGTGCTCGGTCCGGGACGTGTCTTCTTCAGCACCTACCTGGAGTCGATCTGGCTGCTGCAGCTCTGCGTGGCGCTCGATCTGCTGGAGCTCGCGCATGGAGCTGGCGCGCTCGGCGGCTCCGTTCGCGAGCGCATCATCGCCCCGTCCGCGGCCATCATCGCTTCGTACGATGAAGGAGGCTCCAACAGACAGGTATGGAACGACGCCGCCCTCCTCGCGGCTGGACGTCTCCTGGAAGATGACTCCATGATCGACCGCGCCGTTTACGGAGCATCGGGTCTGGTCTCGCAGATCGAGCGCGGTTTGTTCGCGGACGGTTCGTGGTACGAGGGAGAGAACTATCACCTCTTCGCGCACCGTGGCCTCTGGTACGGTGTGACGATCGCGGAGTGCGCGGGGCTGGAGATTCCCGCGGCGCTGCGCGAGCGCTTCCAGGAAGGCTTCGCCGCCCCGCTCGCCACCGCGCTCCCCGACTTCACTTTCCCGTCGCGTCGCGATTCGCAGTACGGCATCTCGCTCCGTCAGTGGCGGTTCGCGGAATCGTGCGAGCTCGGACTCGCACGCGAGCCCGACGCGCGGCTCGCTTCCGTGCTCGGCGTGTTGTATGCGCCCGGTGGCGCTCCGTCGCGCGACACCGGTCGCTGGCGCTCCACGGCGGAATCGGAGCGCAACGAGCCGGCGGCTGCGCTCTCTCGCGCCGACCTGGGCTGGCGCTCGCTCCTCCTCGCCCTCGAAGCACCGAGCTCGCTCGGCATCGCGGAGCCGACCCCGTCGTCGCCGGCGACTCGATCGGTCGTGATGGAGGGGCAGGGGATCGGGGTCTTCAGACGCGAGGGTGGCGAGGTATACCACGCGCTGGACTACGGACAGTCGGGGGGCGGACACGGGCATCCCGACCGGTTGAACGTGCTGCTGATGCGCGGAGCCGAGCGCTGGCTTGACGACATGGGAACCGGGTCGTACGTGGACCCCTCGCTGCGCTGGTATCGCAGTACGCTGGCGCACGGGGCGCCGCTCGTGGACGGGCGCTCGCAACCGCTGGTGGACGGCGTTCTCCGCGCGTTCGAGGAGCGCGACGACGAGATCGGGTGGCTCGACGCCGAACTACCCGATGGGCGGCTCTCGCCGGGCGTACGCGTGCGGCGGTCGCTCGTCGCCATGCCCGACTACTCCATCGACCGGCTCGAGTGGGAGAGCCGCCGGGAGGTGCGTCTCGAGCTCCCCTTGCATCTGAGCGCCGAGCCTGCGAGCACGCTGCGCTGGGAGCCCGCGAAGCTCGATGGCTCACCGGCGCCGGAGGATGGATTCGAGTTCGTGCATCACGCGCGGCGCGCGTCGGTGGGCGCGGTCGAAACGGTGGAACTCCGCCGGGACGACGCTGCCGCCGTGTGGGTGGCGACGGATGTACCTGTGGAGTGGTGGCGGGCCATCGCGCCGGGCGCGCCGGGCCACCGCGAGCGCGATTTCTACATCCTGCGAATGAAGGGAGAGAGGGGAGTGGTGACCATGGTGTGGAACTGGGGCGGCGCACTCGAAGGAGCGGCATTGCTGGACCACGGCGTGAGAGTGGAGCGCACGGATGGCTCGCGTGACGACCACCTGGTTCGACTCGATGGCTGGGAGATCGAGCGGCGCGGCGCGGGCGGGACGAGGCGAGTCTCCCTCGGCGGCGTGCGCAGCTCCCGGCCGGCGCCGGGCGAGCAACGCCGCGCGCCGGGGGCGCCGCCACGCACCGCCGACGCGTATCTGGCGTCCGCCGCGAGTCCCGCCGTGGTCCTGTCGCCCGGCTCCGCGGTGAGTTTCGACCTCGGTCGCGACGACTATCGCATCTCCGAAGAGAGCTGGGAAGAGGCCGGGCGGCCGCGCGCGACAGTCGCTCTGGACGTGCGCGATGCGACTCTCGCCATACAGGTAGACGTCGCCAAGCCGAACCCCTTCTTCCGCGCGGCGGACGCTCCCGATCCGCGCCTCGACAACGAGAACCCCGACATCAACAGCGACGGAGTGCAGTTGCACCTGTACGTCCCCGAAGGTCGTGGCGAAGCGTCGTGGCTGGTGGTTCCCGAGCCCGCGGGGCACACGCGAATACACTGCCCGCGTGGACCAGTGGGCGCACCCGGAGCCGGCGTACCGCTCACGGCGTACTGGCGGCCGACGCCGGCGGGCTACGCCGTGAGCCTCTCCGTGGCCCTCCCTCCGCTCGGCGCGCGGGCGGGGAGCGTGATCGGAGTTCGTATCGTGGTGAACGACATGGCGAGTACGCGCGTACGACGGCGCGGACAACTGGTGTTGGGCGGAGTCCGTCCCGGCGGCGAGCACGTCTACCTTCGCGGCGACAGGGAGGACGAGGCGAGCTTTCTTCGCTTCGTGCTTGGCGATGGCTGAGCGCGAAGCGCGTTTCGCCGGCGCGACCCCGCTCGACGGCGTGCGACTGGTCCTGCTGGAACCGCAGGACCCGGTGAACATCGCCGCGGTGGTACGCGCGATGAAGAACATGGGCGTCTCGGAGCTGCGCCTGGTGCGACCCGTGGAATACGACGTCACCCGCATCGAGCTCGTGGCCCACGACACGCGCGACATCGTCGAACGCATCCGCCACTACGATACACTCGAGGAGGCCCTCGCCGACTGCGTGTCGGTGGCTGCCTTCACGGCGCGGCGGCGCGCCGCCAGGCGCACCATATTGACGCCTCGCGAGATGGCGCCCGGAATCCTTCGACGGGCGGAAGAGGGTCCGGTGGCGCTTCTCTTCGGGCGAGAGGACAGCGGACTCCCCAACGACGCGCTCGACATGGCGCATCTCGTGGTCACCGTACCCACGACGGAGCACAAGTCGCTGAATCTGGCGCAGGCGGTCCTGATCGCGCTGTACGAGCTGCACCTCGGGGTACCCGCGGCGACGCGCCAGCTCGCCCCGCCGCGCAAGGAGGCACGCGCCGCGACGCTGGCCGAGTTCGAACGCTACTTCGGCGATGTGGGTCGGGCGTTGCGGGAGATCGACTTCTTCCGGACGCGCAATCCGGAGCTGATCCTGCGAACGGTGCGCTCCCTCGTTTTCCGGGCGGTGCCCGATGCCCGCGAGCTGCAGCTCCTTCGTGCCATGGCGCTCGAGGTCGTCAAGGCCCTCCGAAGGGCGCGCTCGCACCCTTGATTCTGGCCCGCGCCGCGCACTGATTCGTTGGAATGTCGATTCCTTTCTCTTCCGCCACCTCGCTCGACGCGGCCTGGCGTGCCCGTGCAGCCGCGGTGATCCCCGGGGGGGCATCCACGGGGAGCAAGCGTCCCGATGCGCTCTTCGGGGAAGACGCCGACGACGTGCCCACCCACTTCATCAGCGCTTCAGGCTGCCGTGTGGTCACCGCGGGCGGAACCGAGCTGGTGGATTGCGTGATGGCGCTCGGCGCCGTGGCGCTCGGCTACGCCGACGAGGCGGTGACCCACGCCGTGGTGGAGGCTGCGGCACAGGGGAACGCGGCCGGCCTCTCGCACACGCTCGAGGTCGAGATCGCGGAGCGCCTTTGCGAGGTGATCCCCTGCGCCGAACGGGTGAGGTTCCTGAAGAGCGGTGCGGAAGGCGTGGCGGCGGCGGTGAGGATCGCGCGCGCGCACACCGGGCGCCCGCTCGTGCTGGGATGCGGCTATTTCGGCTGGCTCGACTGGTACAGCGCCGGGCCCGGCGTCACCGCTGGTGCGCACGCCGATTTCCGCACCGTACCGTTCGACGATTCGAACGCGCTCGAAGACGCGGCCCGCGCCGCCGGCGATTCGCTCGCGGCCATAGTGATCGAGCCGGTGATCGAGCGGCTTCCTTCGGAGGAGTGGGTCGCGGCGGCGCGCCGGCTGTGCGACGAGCTCGGAGCGGTACTCATCTTCGACGAGATGAAGACGGGGTTTCGGCTGAGCACCGGCGGCTACCAGGAGTTCGCGCGGATCACGCCGGACGTGGCGGTCTACGGCAAGGCGCTCGCCAACGGGTTCCCGCTCTCCGCAGTGGTGGGACGTGCGAAAGTGATGGAGGCGGCGCGACGCGCATGGATCTCCTCGACCCTCGCGGGTGAGAGCGTGGCGCTGGCGGCGGCGGGCGCGGTGCTCGACAGCCATGCGCATGGCGGGGTCTGCGAGACCATTCAGGAGGCGGGCGAGGCGATGCGCGGCGCGGTGCTGGAGGCCATCGCGGAGAGCGGCGTGAGCGGAGTCTCGGTGCGCGGCCTGGCACCCATGTGGTTCGTGGACTTCGACGATGAGGCGCGCCGCTCGCGCTTCCTGCAGATCGCCGTCAGTCGCGGCGTGCTCTTCAAGCGCGGGGCGTACAACTACGCATCTACCGCGCACGATGACGAAGCGCGTTCCCTCATCCACAGCGCCGCCACCGAGGCCTTCGAGCTGCTGGCAGAGGACGATCGTGGAAGCTGAGGCGCGCGTGGCGCGCGCGCCACTCGCCGGCGGAGCGCCGCTCGTGGATGCGCACGCGCACTTCTTTCACCCGCGCAGCGGCAGAGCCGACTGGCGAGCCGTGAACGACGCCCGCTTCAGGGCGGGGGAGCGCATCGGAATCACCGTGCACATCGCCTCGGTGCTGGGAAGCTGGGGGCACACCTCGCCCATCTATTTTCCTTCGCCGCGCGACGTGACGATGGGAAACGACCAGATGCTCGCGCTGCAGGATGAAGAACCGGATCGTGTGCGCAGCTACGTGACCGTCAACCCCAACGAGACCTCGCATGCGCTCGGCGAGATCGAACGCTGCGCTGCCCGCGGCGCGATCGGGATCAAGCTCGCCGCGAGCCGCCGCGCCGACGATCCGCTGCTCGACCCCGTGGCGGTGGAGGCGGAGCGCCGCGGCTTCCCCATCCTCCACCATGTCTGGCAGCACCGCACGCGCGAATGGCCCAACCAGGAGATCTCCGACGGCGTCGATCTCGGCCGGCTTGCGGCGCGGCATCCGCGAACGACTTTCATCCTGGCGCACATCGGCGGCGGCGGTGACTACCGCCACACATTTCCGGCGGTGGAGGACCTTCCGAACATCTATCTCGACATCTCCGGGAGCGGGGTGGACCGCGGGATGCTGGACGACGCGCTGCGCGCGGTCGGAGCCGAGCGGATTCTCTGGGGCTGCGACATCACCATGGAAACCGGCCTCGCGAAGCTTCGGGCGCTCGACGTCATCGGAATCGCGGAGGATGCCATGGCGGCGATTCGCTGGCGAAATGCGGCGAGAATCTTCCCGCCCCGCTCGCTGCCGGGCGTGCCCGGGCCTCTCGAGGAGTCGCGCGCTGCCGGCGGCCGCGCGGAGGTGCGCGGCACGTGACGATCGACGGCAACGTGTACATCGGCGCCTATCCATTCCGCCACATGCCGCACCCGGACGCGGACGTACTCGTGCGCGTGCTGGAGCGCGAGGGGATGGAGGGGGCGTGGGTGGGGCATCTCCCGTCCGCCTTCCATCGCGATCCCTACGCCGGGAACGAACTGCTCTTCGCCGCGCTCGAGCCGTACGTGGGAGTGCTGCATCCGGTCCCGGCGATCCATCCGGGCTGGCCGAAATGGGAGCGGCGGCTGGACGAGGCGCGGCAGCGTGGCGCGGTGGCGATCAGGGCGTATCCTCCGCAGTGGAAATTCGGCGCGCACGACCCCGCGATGCTCGAGCTCGCGGCGGCGTGCGGCGGGTGCGCGATGCCGTTGCTCCTCACTACGCGCTTCGAGGATCCCCGGCAGCGCCACTGGATGGACGGCGCCGGAGATCTCTCCGGCGCGGCCATCAGGGCCATCGTCCGGGCACATGCGAACGTGAGAGTTCTCGTGACCTCGGCGGGGCGCGGCCTGGTGGAGGAAGTCCACTGGGGGCTCACGCAGCGCGAGCGCGCGCGCGTGTGGTGGGACATCTCCTGGATCTGGGGGCCGCCCTCGGACGATCTTGCACATCTGTTGCGCACGGTCGGTTGCGATCGCTTCGTGTACGGCAGCGCGTGGCCGCTGCGGCTCACGCAAACCCCGAGGGCGAACCTCGAGCTGCTTCCGGACGACCTTGGCGGCGCGCGACTAGCGAGCGTTGCGGAATTGCAACATGGCGCGCCGCATCACGAGTAATTGAGTCGCAATTGAAATCGCGCGAGTCGTGAGAGAGAAACAGGTACAAAGGTGCAAGCGACATTTGCCTGCATGCACTTGCATCTCTCATTACCACCAAACAGATTCACGCCGACCGTGCAGGTAAGCGACGCGCTCGCGAGCCGTGCGACACACGTTCTCGAACAATTCCAATCGCGATGACAGTGAGGCGGAAGTGGGCCGTCATCCCTGGGCTGTTTGCCTTGGCGGCGGTCGCGGTGCTCTTGTCGGCGTATCAGGGAGCAGCCGCCAGGCCCGACACCATCATTACCGATAAGGGTGCCTGGGGTTATTCCGCGGCGTCATCTCCCCAGGGACGTTCGCCGGAGCAGCCGATCCACTTCCCGCATCCGACGCACGTGCAGACGCTCGGGATGAACTGTCTGTACTGCCACTACTCCGCGAACAAGTCCACCGATCCCGGCCTTCCGGCCGTGAGCACCTGCATGGGGTGCCACCTCGCGATCGGTCCGAAGCGCCCCGCCATGGGCGATCGTCCGGCGTTCGAGAGCGCCGAGCTGACCAAGCTACAGCAGTATTGGAACGACAAGAAGCCGATCCCCTGGGTTCGGGTTCACCACGTTCCGGACTACGTGAACTTTCCGCACATGACGCACGTCAACGCGGGCGTGACCTGCCAGAGCTGCCATGGCGAAGTTCAGAAAATGACGCAGGTCTACCAGTACGCATCGCTGAACATGGGATGGTGTGTGAACTGCCACGTCGGCAACGTGAATCCCGAGTGGAAGGCACGTTACGACTGCAGCGTCTGTCATTACTAGGAAAACTCAATGACCGAGAATTCGGCGCCGTCGGGGGTTGGCCGACGCGAGTTCCTCAAGATCCTCGGCGCCGGTAGCGCCACTACGGCCGCAATAGGGTGCAGCTCCGACCGCGTCGAGCGGTTGATACCATATCTCACGCAACCCGACGATACGGTTCCGGGAGTCTCCAACTACTACGCATCCACCTGTCACGAATGCTCCGTGGGATGCGGTGTGCTCATGGAGACGCGCGACGGCAGGACCTTCAAGCTCGAGGGCAACCCCGATCATCCGCTGAACCGCGGAGCGCTCTGCGCCCGCGGCCAGGCGGCGGTGCAGGGCCTCTACAACCCCGACCGCTACCGCGGCCCGATGGTCCGCAGGGACGACGCTCTCGCCCCCATCACCTGGACGGAAGCTCTCCAGCTCCTGAGCCAGAAGCTCGGCGAAGTGCAGAGCGCGGGCTCGGCGGGTAGCGCGCTGTTCATCAATAAGCACGAGAGCGGCAGCTTCCCCGTCTTCCTCGACAGGTGGCTCGCGGACTTCGGGATGCCGGCGCATCTGAGCTACGACGCGCTGGCCGATCACGCGGTGCTGGCGGCCAATCGGCAGTCGTACGGCGTATCGTGGCCGTCGCTTTCGTTCAGCGCCGCAAAGCTGATCGTGTCGATCGGAGCCGACTTCCTCGAGACCTGGGGCGCGAGCGTACCGCAGCAGCTCGACTTCGCCGATGCCCGCGCGAAGCTCGAGGATGCGCCGCGCTTCGTCTACATAGGTCCGCGTCGCTCGCTCACCGGCTGCAACGCCGATCAGTGGATCGCGTGCAAGCCGGGCTCCGAGGTCGCCATAGCGAAGGCGCTCGCGGGAGGGTCGGTTGCCGCTGCCGCGGAGGCCAGCGGCGTCCCCGCCGCCAGCCTCGAAGCGCTGCAGCGGGAGCTCGCGGCCGCGGGCCCGAGTCTCGTTCTGGCCGGTGGCGGCGGCGCCGAGGGGATGGAGCTGGCACTCGCGGTGAACGCGCTGAACAGGCAGCTCGGCAACGTCGGGACCACGGTCCTCCCGGACCAGCCCATCACCAGCCTCGAGGGGATCGCGACCGATGCCGACCTCCACGCGGCGCTGGAGAAGATGCGCTCGGGTCAGGTACCGCTCGTCATGCTTCGCGGCGTGAACCCGGCCTTCACCATGCCGCGTGCGGCGAGAGTGTCGGAAGCGCTCGGCAAGGTGCCCTTCAAGGTCTCCTTCTCGAGCTATCCGGATGAGACCAGTCAGCTCTGCGACCTCGTCCTGCCGGACCATCACCCCATCGAATCGTGGGGCGATGCGCAGCCGCTGGCCGACGTCATCTCGCTGCAGCAGCCGGGTATGGACCCGGTGTACGACACGCGGCAGACCGCCGACGTCCTCATCGATCTAGCTAAGGGCAACCAGCGCACGGCCGCGCGCTACACGGCCGAGAATTACATGCGCTGGCTCATCGAGAACTTCCCCGGCGGGACGGCGGCGTTCACCGCCGGACTGCAGAAGGGTACGGCCAGCGGGAGCCTGACGCGCAGGGAGGCGCGACCCGCTCCGGCGAGTGCCGCTCCGCAGGCGCCGGCGATCGAGGATACCGAGGGTGAATTCTACCTCGTGGTGTATCCATCGCCCACCCTGGGCGATGGGAGCGGCGCCAACAAGCCGTGGCTCCAGGAGCTTCCCGATCCGGTCACCAAGATCTGCTGGCAGACGTGGATCGAGATAAATCAGCAGACCGCGCGCAAGCTCGGTATCGATTCGGGCGACGTGCTTCACGTCGAGACCGAGATGGGCGAGCTGGAGGCCCCGGCCTACGTCTACATGGGGATCCAGGAAAACACCGTGGCCATAGCGTTCGGCCAGGGCCATCAGGCGTACGGCCGCTACGCCGAGGGCGTGGGTTACAATCCCGGCAACCTCCTACCGGTGAGCTTCGACGCCGCTTCGGGGCGTTTCGCCTGGACCGCGACGAAGGCGAAGGTCACCAAGGGCAGCGAGTTCACGCCGCTGGTCACGACCGAGGGGTCCGCGCGGCAGCACGGCCGCGGGATCGCCCGCTCGCTGCCGGTGGATGAGCTGCCACACCTCGAGTTGGAGCACGAGGAGCACGACATGCCGGGGCGGCCCGATCAGTCGTACCTGCCCGGCCTGCGCTCCAGAATGGCTGCGGACGCCATGGGCGAGGTGGGTAACTCGCCTTCGCGCGCCGAAAAGGGGATGTACGACCCCGAGCACTGGAGCGGGATGGCGAAGCGGCGCTGGGCGATGACCATCGACCTGGCGCGCTGCACCGGCTGCTCCGCCTGCGTCACCGCGTGCTACGCGGAGAACAACCTCCCCACCGTGGGAGCGCCGTACCAGACGACCCACACCGCGTTCCTGCACGGCGTACCGGGCGCGAACATTCTCAAGGGTCGCGAGATGAACTGGATTCGTCTCGAGCGCTACTGGGAGGGCGGGGAAGATGGCGGCGAGTTCGAGCCGCGCTTCGTCCCCATGCTCTGCCAGCACTGCGGCAACGCGCCCTGCGAGCCGGTCTGCCCGGTGTACGCGACTTACCACTCGCCGGACGGCCTGAACGTGCAGGTCTACAACCGGTGCGTCGGTACGCGGTACTGCTCCAACAACTGCCCGTACAAGGTCCGCTACTTCAACTGGTTCGGTTACGGAGAGCCGGCCCGCCCGCAGTACGCGTGGCCGGAGCGGCTGAGCTGGCAGCTCAACCCCGACGTCACCGTCCGTGGCAAGGGTGTCATGGAGAAGTGCACCTTCTGCGTCCAGAGAATCCGCGAGTCGGAGCATCGCGCCAGGGCGGAGGGACGCGAGGTGAAGCCCGATGAGTTCACGACAGCGTGCGCGCAGGCCTGCCCGTCGAAGGCGATCATCTTCGGCGACGCCGCCGACGAGGAGTGGTCGGTGGCCCGGATGGCGCAGGACCGCCGCGCATACCACGTATTCCACGAGCAGCTCAACACTTATCCCGCTGTGGTCTACTTGCAGAAGGTCACCCACCCGGCGCCGAAATCGCCGGCCGGAGCGTAGGGGGAAGCGCGCATGGCTACTGTGGTTTCACCGTCGCCCGGAGCGTCTCCGAACATACCGTCGGCGAACGTTCAGCTTCCTGCCGTCAAGAGCTACACGCAGGTAAACGACGAGATCATCCGGACGCTCCGGCCCACTGGCAAGTGGTTCGCCAGTCTGGGCTTCGCGATCCTGTGCATGCTCGTCGGCGCCGCGGCGTGGACCTACCAGATCTACATGGGTCTGGGCGTGGCGGGTTACACGCCGCCGGTCATGTGGGGCGTGTACATCGTCACCTTCGTGTTCTGGGTGGGTATCGGACACGCCGGCACGCTCATCTCGGCCATTCTCTACCTGTTCCGGGCCGGCTTCCGCACCACCATTTACAGATGCGCCGAGGCGATGACGGTGTTCGCCGTCATGACGGCGGGGCTCTTCCCGATCCTGCACCTCGGTAGGCCGTGGAAGTTCTTCTACCTCATTCCATACCCGAACTGGCGCCTCATCTGGCCGCAGTTCAAGAGCCCTCTGGTATGGGACGTGTTCGCGATCCTCACGTACCTCACGGTTTCGGCCACCTTCCTCTACATAGGACTGGTGCCCGATCTCGCCGCGATGCGCGACCGCGAAACGAACCCGGTGCGCAAGCAGATCTACAGTGTGCTTTCGTTGGGGTGGCGCAACTCCGACAGGGAGTGGCGGCATTTCGCCCGCGCGTATCTCTTCCTGGCCGCCTTCTCGACACCACTGGTGCTTTCCGTGCACTCGGTGGTGTCTTTCGACTTCGCCATGTCGCTGGTACCGGGCTGGCACGCGACGCTCTTCGCTCCCTACTTCGTCGCGGGCGCGATCTTCTCCGGTATCGGTATGGTCTTCACGATCATCATCCCGATCCGGCGCTGGTTCAACCTGAAGCGGTACGTCACGATCAACCACCTGGACGCGGCCGCGAAGCTCTGTCTCTTCACGTCGCTCGTGGTGGGTACCGCGTATCTGGTCGAGTTCTTCATCGGCTGGTACAGCGGCAGCGAGTTCGAGCACTCGTACTGGTGGGATCGCGTCTTCGGGCAGTGGTGGTGGGCGGCGTGGATCATGCTGCTCTGCAACTGCGTGCTCCCGCTCACGCTCTTCGTGCAGAAGCTGCGGCGCAACACCACCTGGCTCTTCATCCTCTCGATCTTCATCAACCTGGGGATGTGGTTCGAGCGCTTCGTGATCTTCGAGCCCTCGCTCTCGCACGAGTTCGAGCCGTGGCAGTGGACGGCTTACGCTCCCAGCTACATCGACTGGGCCATTCTGCTCGGTAGCTTCGGGTGGTTCTCGATGTGGTTCCTGCTGTTCATCAAGAACCTCCCCGTGATAGCCATCGCGGAGGTCAAGGAGATAGTCCCGCCCCCTGTCCGTGCCACGCGCGCGGTGGAAGGGGTGGATGTATCGGGCATGCACCTCGAGTACGAGCCGGAGACACCGGGGGAGCGCGACTGATGCAGGGAATCGTCGGAGTGTTCCACGACCTCGACTCCACGGTCGACGCGATCGAGTCGCTCAAGAAGATGCGCGCTGGCGACATCACCGTGTATTCGCCGGCGCCGCGCCACGAGATCGAGCACATCATCGCCCACGGGCCGAGCCCGGTGCGGCGCTTCACGCTCGTCGGCGGCCTCCTGGGTGCCACCTTCGGCTACTGGATCCCCATCTGGATTTCCGACTACTGGCCGCTGGTCGTGGGCGGGAAGCCGGTGCCGAGCTGGGTACCCTACACCATCATCAGCTTCGAGCTCATGGTGCTGATAGGATCGCTCGCCACGGTGCTCGGTATGTTCGTAAACTCTCGCTTTCCGCGGATCACGATGACCGTAGGATACGACCCGCGCTTCAGCGACGGCGATTTCGGGGTCTGGGTCGAATGCCCCCCGGACCGCCAGCGCGAGGTGTCGGGCACTCTCAAGAAATTCGGAGCCGCGGAGGTGCGCGGTGAAGCGTAGCCACCGCCCCGCAAGCGCCGCGCGCATCGCGCGCCCGGCGCTTCTCGCGGCGCTGCCGCTGCTCCTCGGCGCCTGCTCCTGGTTCACCGACTTCAAGCAGCAGCCGAAGATCGAGCCATGGGAGGCGGAGTATGCCGGCAACGACACCACGCCGTTCCGTGGCAATCCCATGTACTCGGTGCCCGTCACCGGCGAACGCGTGCCAGCATACGTGGTTTCGCACCGTGGAAGCATGACCTGGGCGCCCGGGATTCCGGGGTCCACGGTATCCATCGATTCCATGGCCGATCTGGTGAACCCGACTCCAACCAGCGCCCGCTCGCTGGAGAACGGCCGGAAGTACTACCAGATCAACTGCGAAGTCTGCCACGGAATCGCCGGGAAGGGCAACGGACCGGCGCTGGCGTACGGGATGCCGGCGCCGAGCCTGCTCACCGATGTCACGAAGGGTCGCTCGGATGGTTACCTCTACGGAATGATCCGGAACGGCCGCAACCTCATGCCCACGTACGACAGAATAGAAGACATGGACCGCTGGGATGTGGTCAACTACGTGCGCGCGCTGCAGGGAAGGATCGCCGGGGTCGTGGCCGACACCACGCCGATCGGTTACCCTGGCGAGAACGGCCAGACAGTGCCGGGACCCACGCGCATGGCGCCCACGCGCCCGGCGCCGTACCGGCCGCAGGACATGGCCGACATGATGTCCACGGCCGCGGATACCTCGGCTGAAGCCGCCGCCGCCCAACCGGCCGCCGCGGGTACGGGAGGACGCCCATGAGCGACCATACCGACCGCGACATGCCCGGGCGCGAGGAGCTGGTTGCCGCCACGGCCAGGCCCATGCCGCGCGCGTTCACGATCGTCAGCGCGGTCTTCGCCACCATCGGCATCCTCGTCTTCCTGATCGGCGCCTTCCAGGGCCAGGATCGGGCCTGGCACGCGCTGCACTTCAACTGGCTCTTCTTCGCGACCGTCTCGCAGGCTGGCGTGGTGTTCGTCGCTGTCCAGCGCATCACCACGGCGCGCTGGTCGCGGCCCATCATCCGATTGCTCGAGGGTTACGTCGCCTTCATACCGGTGGCGTTCGTCATACTCATCGTCATCCTGATCGGCGGCAAGCACATCTTCCCGTGGCTCACCCACGAGCCGCCGAGCATCGAGAAGAAGCAGTACTTCAACTACACCTTCGTGGTGATCCGCAACATCGTCATGTTCGGCATCATCACGTGGCTGAGTCTCTGGTATATCTACACCTCGGTGCGGCTCGACGTGGGATCGCTCCCCGATTCGGGC
Source organism: uncultured Gemmatimonadaceae bacterium (assembly GCA_964616815.1). Lineage (GTDB taxonomy): Bacteria > Gemmatimonadota > Gemmatimonadetes > Gemmatimonadales > Gemmatimonadaceae > JADGGM01. Next base: position 28,637 of record CAZTTY010000005.1, read on the forward strand.
GCGTCGTGGGCGCGCGGCATCCGCGAGCGCATGCGCCGCGGCTTCCGCGACGAGCGGCGAGAGATCCACTCCACCCACTCGCTGCAGGGGAAGCTGGCGATCTGGCTCTGCTTCTGCTTCAACTTCTTCTTCATCGTGTTCTCGTGGGACCTGTCCATGTCGCTCGACATGTACTTCCTGAGCACGATGTACGGCTGGTGGTTCTACATGGGCGGGTGGATGGCGGCGCTGGCGTCGTGGTCCGTCCTGACCATGTGGTGGCGCAGCTACCTCGGCGCCGAGGACTACATCACCGAGCACCACTTCCACGATCTCGGCAAGCTCTGCTTCGCGTTCACGGTGTTCTGGGGGTACCTCACCTTCGCTCAGTACCTGGTGATCTGGTACGGGAACATGCCGGAGGAGACGCACTGGTTCCGCCTGCGCCTCATCCAGCCGTGGACCGGCGCGACGATAGCGGTCGTGATCCTGGCCTTCGTGATCCCCTTCTTCGGACTGCTCTCTCGCGCTGCGAAGGTGTATCTCCCCACGTTCGCCGCCTTCGCGCTGAGCAGCGTGGTGGGGCTCTGGCTCCTCCGCTACGTGGAGGTCTACCCGTCGCTGCACTACACCGAGAGCAGCGCACCGTTCGGCCTCTGGGAGATCGCCATCACGCTCGGGTTCATCGGTATCTGGGGGCTCTGCTACAGGGCCTTCATGGATGCCTTCCCCCGCATGCGCGTGATGCTGATGACGTCGCCGTATCGCGACGAGGTGCAGGTGCCGGTCGATGCCGAGACCATGGAGCCGCTCCCGGCGCACGAATGAGGCACGGCGGCTGATCGGCGGAGAAAGAGGGCCCGTGAGCGTTGCTCACGGGCCCTCTTTGCCGAGAACGGGCGCCGTGCTTCATCCCGGCCCCGAAAGTGCACGGCGGTCGGTCATCCGACCCCGAGGTGGTGAGATGAACGATACGATTCCGCGCGTCGCGTGCGTCGCACTATTCGCTTCGGCGGCGCTCGCGTTCGCCCCGGGCGCGGCCGCCAACGCGCAGTCACCCGGCAGCCGGGTGGAGCATGGCGCCTACATATACGCCGGGAGCTGCGACTCCGTGGACGGACGTGTTCTCTTCGACCTGGGCGATCTGGAGCCGGAGCGCCGACCTCGCGGCGGCGCCGAATCGCGGCTCGCCGGCAGCGGCCCGGTATACGAGGAAGATGAAGACATATCGGCCACGCTCGACGAGCTGCTCGCCGCCCCGCACGTGGTCGTCGTGCGCGAGCGGGACGATGCCTCCTCTCCAGTCATCGCCTGCGGCGCCATCGAGGGCACGCCCGCGGATGGAAAGCTGGAAGTCCAGCTTCGACCGATCGGGACGTCGGGCGTCAGTGGATTGGCGACGTTTGGTCCCAACCGCGACCGCGACGACGACGAGCCGACCGAAGTGCTCGTCCAGGTGAGGAGGTGACCGAGGGGGCCAGGTGCCGGGAGACGGACGGGCAAAGCCCCTGTCTCCCGGCACCTGCCCCTTCATCTACTTCGCCCCAGTCGCCGCCCCTACGAGCTCTTCGAGTCGCTGCGCGGGCACCGCGCCCACCTGACGAGCCGCCTCGCTCCCGTCGCGAAAGACGATCGTGGTGGGAATCCCGCGGATGTCGAACGCGGCCGCGGTGCGCTGCGCCAGATCGGTGTTCACCTTCGCGATCAGCACGCGCCCCTGATGCCGCGCCGCGATCTGATCGAAGGTGGGTGCCATCACCTTGCACGGCCCGCACCAGTCGGCGTAGAAATCCACCATGACGGGGAGCTCGCTCTCCCGTATCGTACGCTCGAAATCGTCATCGCCCAGCGGGATGGGTCTGTCCAGAAGCAGCGGCCTGGAGCACTTTCCGCACTTTGGTCTGTCGGCCACGCGAGCGGCGGACACGCGGTTCCACGTGTGGCAGAATTGGCAGCGCACGGTCACGGACTTGGCATCGGCCGCGTGCTCGCCGGCGGGCCTGGTGGTATCGGGCATACGTGAACCTGACGATGGTTTGTGTACGTTGCGTGAGCACCGCGCGGATCGAGGTTGCAACGGTCGTTCCGCGCCGTGCACTGGACCGGCCGGCCGTGACATCGTATTTTTCTGGTTCTGCTTCAGGGGCGTTAGCTCAGCTGGGAGAGCATTCGGTTTGCAACCGAAAGGTCGCGAGTTCGATCCTCGCACGCTCCATGGCGACACCATCGCGTTCGGCGGCCCGGCGGCACATCGCTCGGGCCGCCGTCGTGTGTCCGGCATCCGTTGCCATCTTCCGGTAAACGCGCTAACCCCGCGTTTCGGTTTCCGCCCGCGCCGCGCGAAGCGGGACGCGGATGCGCGCGAGCGTCCCCACCTCCGAGGTCGGGAACTCCAGCGAGCCGGCCAGCTCGTTCTGCACCACCGCGGTGGCGATCTTGAGCCCGCTGCCGTTCGGCGACGTTTCCGATGGCATCCCGCACCCGTCGTCGCTCACCTGGAGCTCGAGCGAGGCGCCGTCGTCGTGCATACGCACGGCCACCTGGTGGGCGCCGGCGTGCTTCACCGAATTGGTGATGAGCTCGTTGAGCACGATCGCCACCGCGCTCGCACTGCGCGAGGGGAGTGTGGCGTCGCCCTCTACCGTACACTGCACGTTCCCCTGTGCGCCGAAGACTTCCAGCGCGCTCTCCGAGACGGCGCGTGCCAGCGCCGCCACGTCCACCATTTCGCTCCGCGGTGCGAGGGAATCCTGCAGCGCCGCCATGCTGCGCAGCCGGCCTATGGCGACATCGAGCGCCTCGCCGAGCTCGCGCGGCGGCTGGCGATGGCGCTCGAGCACCAGCAGAGCTTGGATCGCCGCGAGGTTGTTACGGACGCGGTGCTGCAGCTCGCGCAACAGCACGGTGGTGGCTTCCGCATCGCGGCGGGCTCGATCGTAGAGGCGACCATTCTCCGCAGCCAGGTCGGCCAGCGACGCGTTCAACCTGACGAGCTCCCACTCGGCGCGTCTGATGCGGACGAACTCCTCCACCCGTTCCACCACATCGGCCGATCGGGCGCCGGTCGGGAGCCAGGCGTCCGGAGCCGCGGTGTCGGGAGGGTGAGCCGGCCGGGCGACGAGGGCGATGACGGGAAGCAGCGGCATCTGGAAACGGGTTTTGAGCCGCCTCGTCACCGACAACACCTCATCGCGCGAGCCCACGACCACGACGGCCTCCACCGCGTTCGCCGCCGCTTCCACCGCGGTCGCGAACGACGCCAGCGACACCTCGTGACCGGCGCGCTCGAAGGCGCGCTTGAGTCGCGCGGTGGAACGTTCGGCTACAATGAGCACAAGGCCGGACTTGGCCATCGAAGGGCCTCACGGAGCGAGTCGACAGGTCAGCCTCGGACGGGGCATACGTCACCGACGTGTGCCCGGCCGTTCGTCAAACTACACTGCGCGACGGCCTTCATCCCTCGCATGGAGAAGGGTCCGCCTCTTGCAGGCGTGTGAGTCACTTCAACCCGGCGCAGCCGCCACCCCGGAGTCCCCAGTGCCATCTCGAAGCTTGCGCGTCCTCATAGGTGAGGACGAAAGCGTCACCGCGCTCGGTCTCGAGCAGGATCTCAAGTCGCTCGGTCACACCGTGATCGGCATAGCCGCCGACGGCGCCACCGCCGTTTCCATGGCGCGCACGCTGAGTCCCGACCTCGTGCTTCTCGACGTGCGGATGCCGCATCTCTCCGGGCTCGAGGCGGCCGCGCGCATTCACGAAGAACGGCCCGTTCCGATGATCATCATCACGGCCTACAGTGACGCCGAGACCGTGGATGAGGCCATGGGCGTCCCGATCTTTCATTATCTGGTGAAGCCGGTGAGCGCCGCACAGCTCGGAGCGGCGATCGCCGTCACCGTGGCCAGGCACCAGGAGTGGCTCGCCGAGCGGAAGGAGAGCCACGACCTGCGCCGCCGCCTCGATGACCGCAAGATCATCGAGCGGGCCAAGGGGATCCTGATGGAACGGGAGGGAATCTCCGAGAGCGCCGCGTACCGCGTGCTGCAGCGCACGAGCCAGAGCCGGAACATGACCATGGCCGATCTCGCACGCAGCCTGCTCGCCGCGGAGGACCTCATACGGACGGGCCCTCCGCGGCCGGCGGCGGGTGGGTCACGCGGACAGGCGGAGTCGGGCAGAAAGCTCTGAGCGGAATTTCCACCCCGGCGCGGGCACGCTATTCCCGCGCGTTCCTCCTCCCTTCGCCGCCGCTCCCACGTTCCTCGGTTCCGCTCGCCGCCATCTTCTCGCCGGCGCTCTTGCCCTTCGAGGAGCGGCCCGACGACACCTGCTCGCGCCCGACCTTTCCCTGAACTTCCTGGTTGCCGCGCGCCCCGATCTGGATCCGCCGCGGCTGCGGCAGCGCCGACTTGGGGATCTCCACGGTGAGCAGTCCGTGGTCGAAGTTCGCAGTGATCTTGGATTCGTCGACTCCCTGTGGGAGCTGGAACGAGCGGGCGAAGGAGCCGTACCGGCGCTCCACCGAGTGGAACTGTCCTTCCTTCCCCTCTTTCCTCTCCGTGTGCTTCTCGCCCATGATGGTGAGTATCCCGTTCTCGACATTGATGTCGACTTCGTCGGGGTCGATCCCTGCCAGCTCGATGTCGATGTCGATCGCGTCATCGTCTTCGCGCACGTCCGCCGCCGGCATCCATCTGCCGCCCGACGGCATCCCCGCGTCGTCGAACAGGCGGTCGATCTCGCGCCGGAGACTCGACATCGGGAAGCTCGAGCCGAAGAAGGGGACCAATCCAGTGCCTCGGTATGCCATATTCCTCTCCGTGTTCGGGTGCTCGGGGCAATGCTGCAACCCACGTACCGATGACTGTCTTTCGTGCCGCGTGCGCGCATTCGACTGTGGGCGAACTCCATGGTCGCCCTCGCGCCGCCCGGCGCGGGGCGGCGGATGGTCCCGGTTCGTCTTGTAGCGTGCTCCTTCCGACACTTACCTTACAGCCGAACACAACAGAGTCGCCTGCTTTCAGCCGGAGCCACCGAGAGCGCCATGCATGCGATCGCAGAATCGAGATGAAGTTCCGCTCGCTCGTGCCGAGTGCGCTTCCACGTCGAGGGCACGCGTCATCGATCGGGGGCCGCGATGATGGATGACGTTCGCATCCGGATTCTGATCGCGGACCCGCACTCCGCCTCGGATGGCGCGCTCGATCTGTTCCTCACCGAGCGCGGCTACGATGTCACGCGCTGCGCCGACGGACGCACCGCACTCGACGCCCTGGCATCCGAGACGTTCGATGTGGCGTTCCTGGACGTCGCGCTGCTGGGCGCCGCGTTCCGCGACGGCGGCGTGCTGGAGGCGCTGCGCGCCGCGCGAGGAGATCAGGCGCCGTGCGAGGTGGTGCTCCTCGCGGATCCGGCCACGCCGCACGTCGTGCTCGACGGCGCCTACGACCAGTTGCTGCGCCCGTATCGCCTGGCCCTGGCCGAGACCGTCGCGCGCCGGGCGTGGATCCGGCGACAGATAGTGCTCGAGAACGTTCTGCTGCGAACCATGCTCGCGCGCTCCGAGCGCCCTGTAGAGGTGGTCACCGAGTACGCGCCCATGCGCGCTGTGCTCGAGCTGGCGAATCGGGTGGCGGCCAGCGACTCGGCCGTGCTCATAGCGGGGGAGCGTGGAACCGGGAAGAGCCATCTCGCGCGCGTCGTGCACTCGCGCTCGCGCCGCGCCGCGGCGCCGTTCGTGCGGCTCGACTGTGCGGGAGTGCGAGGCGAGGAGCTGGAGAGCGAGCTCTTCGGCCGCGAGTACACGGCCGCCTCGGGCGCCACGTCGCGACAGCTCGGCGTACTCGAGCTGGCCAGCGCCGGCACGCTGTGCGTGGAGAACATAGACGCGCTGAGCCAGCCGCTCCAGGGCAAGCTTCTCCACGCGCTGGAACTGGGCAGCTTCTACCGCACGGGCGGAACGCAGAAAGCGTTCGCCTCGCCGCGGCTCATAGCCACCACGCGTGTGGATCTGGCGGCGATGGCGGCCGAGGGGCTTTTTCGCGGCGATCTCTATTACAGGATAAACGCCGTGAGCGTGACGCTCCCGCCGCTCCGCGAGCGCATCGCGGACATCCTGCCGCTGGCGCGCCACTTTCTGGCCGAGCGAGGGGTGTCGCCGGCACCCGAGGTGGGTGCGGATGCGCTGGCGGCGCTGGAGAGCTACCCCTGGCCGGGTAACATCGACGAGCTGCGCGACGTGATCGAACGCTCCGCTGCGCGGGCGGTGGAGGGAGTCATACGGGCCGCGAGTCTCCCGTTCGCCCCGGCGGAGCCGGCTCCCCAGGCCGCGGCGACGCCGCAGGAGCTCAGCGCGCTTCCGCTCGAGGCGGTGGAGCGTGAGCACATCCGAGCCGTGCTCGAGGAGGTGGGCTGGCATCAGGGGCGCGCGGCCGAGGCGCTCGGAATTTCGCCCAAGACTCTGTACAGAAAGATCCGCCAGTTCGGGTTTCAGCGGCCCGTGGCGACCCATCACGAAGCGCGATGAAGATCCTCGTAATAGAAGACGATCCCACCGTTGGCGAGTACGTGAAGCGCGGGCTCGAGGAGCAGCTCTGGGGGGTGGACCTCGTGTCGGACGGCGAGGAGGGGGAGCAGCTCGCCCGGTCGGAGGCCTATGACCTCATTGTTCTCGACATGCGTCTCCCCGGAAAGTCGGGGATGGAAGTTCTGCACGGCCTGCGCGCGCGCGGCTTCGAGCAGCCGATCCTGGTACTCACGGCGCAGGATGCCGTGGACGCGAAGGTGGGTGCTCTCCGCGCCGGGGCCGACGACTACGTGACCAAGCCGTTTGCCTTCGAGGAGCTGCTCGCGCGCGTGGAAGCGCTCAGCCGCCGGCCGCGCGCGATGGCCTCGCCGGTGCTCAAGGTGGGAGACCTGGAGCTCGACAAGGACACGCGCACCGTCACGCGCGGCGGCGAGCCGGTGGAGCTCACTCCCAAGGAATACACCGTGCTCGAGTACCTCATGCGCCATACGGGGCGCGTGATGAGTCGAACGCTTATCACGGAGTACGCATGGGGCTACCACTTCGATCCGGGCACCAACATAGTGGACGTGGTCATCAATCACCTGCGCAAGAAGATCGATGTGAACGGCGCGGCGAAGCTGATTCACACGGTGCGCGGGGTTGGCTACGTGATCCGCGAGTGACCGGTGAGGCGGTGAGGACGCGGTGAGCAGCATACGGTCGCGTCTCACCGTCGCGTACGCGGGGGCGATGGTCGGAACGGTCGTGGCCTTCGCGATCGCGCTCTGGGCCGCGCGGCGCGCCAGCTCGTACGAGGAGCTGAACCGCCACGTGTACGCGGAGGCCAACCTCGCGCGCAACATCATCCGCCAGGCGGAGGAGTCGGGGCAGCCGGTGACGGTGACGCACGACTCCGTGGTGGGACCAACCATCACGGGGTCGATCCGCACGCTCCTCGAGGGGATCCCCGACTACATGCTCGTGCTCGACCAGAAGGGGCGCATGCTTTACGGCTCCTTCGCGCTTCGCCAGCTCGATGAGGACGACCGTGCAGCGCTGCAGACCGCGGCGATCGTGGCGCCGGCCAGCGGTACGGGCCAGATCTACGACCTCCGTCACGACCGGCTCCTCCTCGTCGCGGTGAGCACGGGTGCTTCCGAGTCGAAGGTCTCGCGTGTGGTGGCGGCGTCGTCGATCCGTTCCACGGAGATCGCCATCCGCGAGCTGCTCGGCACCATGCTGGTGGTGGCGCCGCTGCTGGTGATCGGCTCGGTGGGCCTCGCATACGTGATCGCCGGGCATGCGCTGCGTCCGGTGGACCGGATCATAGATGAAGTGCAGGCCATCAGCGATGGTCGCAGCCTGCACCGGCGGCTGCCGCTCGAGGCATCCAACGACGAGATGGCGCGGCTGGTCATGACGTTGAACGAGATGCTCGAGCGGCTGGAGAAGTCGTTCGGGGCGTTGCGGCGTTTCACCGCGGACGCCAGCCACGAGCTCAAGACGCCCCTGGCGGTACTGCGCGCCGACGTGGAGCGAGCCATGAACGCGAACGTCGCGCGAGGCGACCGGCTCGTCGCGCTGGAGGAGGCGCTGCAGGAAACCACGCGCATGGCGGACCTCGTGGACAGCCTGCTCACGCTCGCCCGAGCGGACGAGGGGCGCTTCGATCTGCACCGGGAAGTCGTGGATCTGGAGCCGCTCGTGCAGGACGTTTTCGAGACCGCATCCATACTGGGCGAAGCTGCCGGAATCACCGTGGTGATGCCGGAGATATCACCCGTCACCGTACTGGGCGATGCCACGCGGTTGCGCCAACTCTTCCTGAATCTCACCACCAACGCCATCAAGTACACACCGCGTGGCGGGAGCGTGACGCTGTCGCTGGCCTCGCACGATCACACCGCTTCCTTCTCGGTGCGCGATTCGGGGCTCGGCATATCGGCGGCCGACCTCCCGCACGTATTCGAACGGTTCTATCGGGCCGATCGCGCGCGCTCGCGCTCAGCGGAGCGAGGCGGCTTCGGTCTGGGGCTGGCCATAAGTCAGTGGATCGCGGAGGCGCACGGTGGCAACATCTCGGTGCGTTCGCGGCTCGGACGGGGTAGCACTTTCTCGGTCACGCTTCCGGTGGCGGATGTGGACGGGGAAGCGGCGCTGACGACCGAAATGAAGGAAAAGTAACTGCGTCTTCACCAATTCTTAATGTTCGGGTCATTCCTTCGACATTTGACCCATGTAGTTTCAGCATAGTTATGCAAGTGCACTATTGGCACGGACTTCAACAGGGCCGAGTGACTCAAGCATGTTCAACAACCTGATCGAGTCGAAGCGAAAGAGGGATGCGAATGCGGGTGGTACGCTCACCAGCATTTTCGCCCACGTCGCGCTCATCGCGTTGGCGGTATGGATCACCGCGCAGGCAGGTACGGCCGTGGCGAAGGAGAAGATCCAGGAGGATGTGAACTTCGTCGAGGTCAAGAAGGAGCCGCCTCCGCCGGAGCCGGAGCAGCCGCCTCCCCCGCCGCCGGACGTAGTGGTCAAGCCGCCACCGCCGAAGGGCTTCCAGACGCTGCAGGCGCCCATCAACATCCCTGACAAGATCCCCGAGGTCGACCTCTCCAAGGCGGTCACCAACGAGGCGGACTTCAGCGGCAGGGGTGTAGAGGGCGGCGTAGCCACCGGTGTGGTTGGCGGTAAGGGCCCGGTGGACCAGGATCAGCCCTACTTCGAGTTCCAGGTGGAGAAGCCTGTGCTCGCGAGAGAGGGGAATCCTCCGCCGCAATACCCGTCGATGCTCGAGAGCGCGCGGGTGGAGGGCGAGGTGCTCGTCCAGTTCGTGGTCGACACCAGCGGCCACGCCGAGATGAGCAGCTTCAAGGTGCTCAAATCCTCCAACGATCTCTTCACCAGCGCGGTGAAGAAGGTCCTGCCGAGGATGCAGTTCTACGCGGCGGAGGTGGGCGGTCACAAGGTGAGACAGCTCGTGCAGATGCCGTTCGGCTTCAAGGTCCCCAGGTAAGATCAACTAGCCCAATCTCGGGAGGAGTAGCACCATGAACATGTCGCTGATCGAGCTGTATCATTCCATGGGCTGGTTCGCCAAGGGTATCGTTTTCTGCCTTGCGATCATGTCCGTTTTCTCGCTCTCCATCATGGTTCAGAAGTGGTGGAGGCTAAAGAGGGCGCAGGGTGAGACCCGCAAGTTCGCACCCGAGTTCTCGCAGTTCCTCGAGGAGGACAACCTCAACGAGGCGATCAAGCTGGCCGAGGGCTACAAGCGGTCGCACGTGGCCCGCGTGCTCGGTGGCGCGCTCGGCGAAGTCCGGCCGCTCCTGCAGGATGGCTCCGTCACCGTCGCCGACATCAACTCGGCCGAGCGCGCGGTCGAGCGCAACATGATGATCATCACCTCCGAGTTGAAGCGCGGCCTCGCGGTGCTCGCCACCGTCGGCGCTACCGCGCCGTTCGTCGGTCTGCTCGGCACCACGATGGGTATCGTGAACGCCTTCCAGGGAATGGCGCAGTCCGGCGCGGGCGGTATCGGCGCGATCTCGGCCGGTGTGGCCGAGGCGCTGATCACGACCGCCTTCGGTCTGCTCGTGGCCATTCCGGCGGTGTGGGCGTTCAACTACTTCACCACGAAGATCGACAATCTCAACGTCGAGATGACGTACACCTCGAAGGAGATGATCGACTACCTGATCAAGGGCGTGGCTGGAGAGTTCGGCCGCTCGCGCTTCACTCGCGAGTTCAACGCGTCGACCACGGGTGCCGCCGGCAACCCGATCAATCAGTAAGCCGAGCCTCCGGCAAGGAGTTCAGCCATGGCAATGTCCGCAGGCGGCGGTGGCAACGTAAAGGCGGAACCGAACGTGACGCCGATGATCGACGTCATGCTGGTGCTGCTGATCATCTTCATGATCGTGACGCCGCTGATCAACGCCGGATTCCAGGCTCAGCCCCCGCAGGGCGTGAACCTGGCGTCGCACCCGGAAGATCCGAACGATCAGGTGCTCGGAATCGACCGGAACGGCCAGTACTATCTGAACAAGCGGGCGATCCCCAACGAGTCGCTCCCCGAGCGGCTCCAGGCGATCTTCGACGCCCGTACGGAAGACAAGATCCTCTACCTGAAGGCCGACAAGGACCTCGAGTATTCCAAGGTTCTCGATGCCATCGACATCGCTTCGCACGCCGGCGTGCGCGTGGTGGGTGAGATCACGGATCAGACCCCCGGCACTACGTCGCCCGAGGCGGAAAGCAAGCCTGACGGCAGCGGATCCTGAGGAGGGATAGCAATGGCAATGTCTACGGGTGGTGGGGGCGGACTCACCAACGAGATCAACGTTACGCCGATGATCGACGTGCTGCTCGTGCTCCTCATCATTTTCATGATGGCGATCCCGATGCTGCGCAAGGCGATCGACGTTCAGATCCCCGACCCGACGCCGGTCGAGGCGCAGCCGGCGACCGAGTCGGATCAGATCGTGCTCCAGGTTCTCCCCGACGGCAAGTTCAAGGTCAACAGCGAGGATGTCGCGGCCGCGAACCTGCACGACTTCCTGCAGGACGTCTACGATGGTCGTCCGAACAAGATCATCTTCGTCAAGGGTGATCCAACCGTGACGTACCAGGACGTCGTCTCCGCCATGGACGTGGCGCGCGGCGCGGGCGTCAAGGTGATCGGTATTCCGCCCAGGTAAGCGGATCCGATTCGAAGGCGGTCGATTCCACGACGGGCGGGGCCTCGTGCCCCGTCCGTCGTGTTATTTTTGTGGATCGCCGAGCGTCGTGCGCCGGTGCAGGCCGAGAGAGTCAGGTGATCGCTACGAACGTCCCCGTTAGCCAGCATCACGGGCGCGAACACTACCGTCCGCCGGTCGGCGTTCCACTCGAGCGCCGGCAGTGGTGGGGCGTGCCGTTCGCGGCGTTGGTCCACTTCCTCCTCCTGGCGCTCCTCCTTTTTCCGTTGTGGAACGGCGCGGACCTCGTGGTGCCCGTCGGCGCCGGCGGGCCGGGGCCGGCGGGCGGTGGAGGGGGAGGGGGAGGAGGAGCTGGCGGCGTGCGTGGCGCCGCCGCTATCCGCCCGGCCGACGCCGGAGAGCGCCTGCGCTACGTGAGCGTCGGAGCTCCGCCGCGACCCGCGCCCACGCCATCCGCCGCCCGGGTCGAACCCACGCCCGAGCCTCGGAACCCTGTCGTCCGGCCGCCGGAGCCGGTGCTGCCGGATCCGGTGGTGCAGAGCCGCCCCGAGCCAGTTGCGCCCGTCGTGGAGCCACGACCCGTGGCGACCGCGCCGAGCGCCACGAGCGTTCCGAAGCTCGCCATGGGTGGATCGGGCGACAGCGGATCGACGGGCGGTGAAGGCACGGGGCGGGGGGAGGGGCCGGGGAGCGGAGGCGGCGTCGGTACCGGAACCGGTACGGGACAGGGTTCCGGGAGCGGCGCCGGGAGCGGGGGCGGCGAGGGGCAGATCTATCCGGCGACGCCGGAATTCATGGTCATGCCGGCGCTCCCCGTGCCCTCGAAAGTGCGTGGAAAAACGATCCGGCTCGTATTCACGATCGATGCCGCCGGCAGAATCACTTCCCTGAAGTTCGACTCCACGGGCGATTCCGGTTACGACCGGGAGCTGCGCAGTCGGCTGCTGGAGTATCGCTTCAGAGCGGCGCACCGGGCCGACGGGACGCCGGTGGCATCCACGTACGTGACCGAGCTCACTCTCTAGCGTTCGGTATAGTCACTGTCGTATCTTCATGAGTTGTCTGGTCCGTGCACAGGCCGCGCGTTAGTTTGCGTGGTCTTCCCGCGCACTCTCCCGCGTCCGTGCATCGCCACCCCCGACGATCCTGCCAGCCGGACGCCCGATTCGTATCCCACCCCGATGAGCGTATGACAACCACGGCCGTTGACCCCGGGACGAGCACCGAGTCGCCCACCGGTTTCGTAAAGGCAATGACGTTGATGGACGCCACGATGCTCGTTGCCGGCATCATGATCGGCTCGGGCATATTCATCGTTTCCGCCGACATGAGCAGGCTGGTTGGCTCCCCGTTCTGGCTCCTGGCGGTGTGGGTGCTCACCGGGGTAATGACATTGCTCGGCGCGCTCGCGTATGGCGAACTGGCCGCGATGTTCCCGAAGGCCGGGGGCCAATACATTTTTCTGCGCGAATCGATGGGTCCACTCATGGCGTTTCTTTATGGGTGGACTCTTTTCATGGTGATCCAGACGGGTACCATCGCGGCGGTGGCCGTGGCGTTCGCGAAATTCCTCGGGGTCATCTGGCCGGCCAGCGCCCCGCAGCTCTACACGTGGTTCCCGCACTACACCATCCAGACGGGTAGCGGACCGATCGACCTGGGTCTGAGCCCGCAGCGGGTCGTGGCCCTGGCCGTGGTCTGGTCGCTCACGTGGATCAACCTCCGCGGTGTGCGTGAAGGAAAGTTCGTCCAGACCACGTTCACGATCGCCAAGACCGGAGCGCTGGTCCTGCTGGTGATCCTCGGCCTCACCTTCGGGCGGAACTCCACCGCGATCGCGGCCAACTTCGGAGCGGGGAACTTCGGCGGTCCGACGGGGCTGACCGGCGCGTTCGTGCTCGCGCTCGGTGCCGCGACGGTCGGTTCGCTCTTTTCGAGCGACTCCTGGAACAACGTTACGTTCGCCGCGGCCGAGGTCCACAATCCGAAGCGCAACCTCCCGCTGGCGCTCGCGCTCGGGACGGGGCTGGTGACGGTTCTCTACGTTCTGGCCAACATCGCGTATCTGAACGTGCTTCCGCTGCACGGAGTGGCTGACGGCGCCACGGTGCTCGCGCGCGGAATCACGCACGCGACGGAAGACCGGGTGGGTACGGCGGCGGCCGAAGTGATATTCGGCTCGAGCGGGCAGGCGGTGATGGCCATCGCCATCCTGGTGAGCACGTTCGGATGCAACAACGGGCTGATACTCTCCGGTGCCCGCGTGTACTACGCCATGGCGCGCGACGGACTTTTCTTCCGCAGGGCCGGCGAGCTGAACTCGCGGCGCGTACCGGCCGCCGGGCTGCTGATCCAGGCGCTCTGGGCCTCCGTCCTGTGCCTCACGGGGACGTACAGCCAGCTTCTCAACTACGTGATCTTCGCGTCGCTCACGTTCTACGTCTTCACGGTGATCGGCCTCTTCATTCTGAGAAAGAAGCTCCCCGACGCGGAGCGCCCGTACCGCGCGATCGGATATCCGTTCCTCCCCGCTCTTTACATCGTGCTCGCGACAGCCGTGGCGTTGATACTTCTCGTGGCACCGCAGACGCGCGCGCAGGCGCTCGCGGGGCTCGGTCTGGTGCTGGTGGGCATCCCGGTGTTCTACCTCTGGCGCAAGCGTGTGCCGGCACCGGTCTGATAGTCGGCGAGTCCCTTAAGGAGGCACTCTACATGAAGCGGCTGTACCATCTGCTCCAGTACGCGCGCGGAGCGATCCCCGCGGCGGTCATCGCGCTCGCAGCGCTCGTCACGGCGCTGCCGCTGCGCGCCCAGGAAGCGGCGGGGCACGCCCCGGGCGGCGAGGCCAACCTGCACATCCCCGACCTCTCGCAGGTGACCTTCCACGGCATCCACGGCCACACACTCCTCCTTCTCGGCCTCGCGTTCTGCGCGGCCGGAATGCTCTTCGGGCTGGTGATCTACGCCCAGCTCAAGCGGCTCCCGGTGCACAGGTCCATGCACGAGATCTCCGAGCTGATCTACGAGACGTGCAAGACGTATCTGATCCAGCAGGGCAAGTTCCTCCTGATACTGGAGGTCTTCATCGGTCTGGTGATCCTGCTCTACTTCGGCGTGCTAGCGCACTTCGGTGCGGCGAAGGTGATCATCATCCTGCTCTTCAGCCTCCTCGGGATCGCGGGCAGCTACGGCGTGGCCTGGTTCGGCATACGCGTCAACACCTTCGCCAACTCGCGCACGGCCTTCGCGGCGCTGCGCGGGAAGCCGTACCCCTGCTACGCCATCCCGCTCAAGGCGGGGATGAGCATCGGCATGCTCCTCATCAGCGTGGAGCTGGTCATGATGCTCGGCATTCTGCTCTTCATCCCGGGTGACTACGCGGGTCCGTGCTTCATCGGCTTCGCCATCGGCGAATCCCTTGGTGCCGCCGCGCTCCGCATCGCCGGCGGCATCTTCACGAAGATCGCCGACATCGGCTCCGATCTCATGAAGATCGTGTTCAACGTGAAGGAGGACGACGCGCGCAATCCCGGCGTGATCGCGGACTGCACGGGAGACAACGCGGGCGACTCGGTGGGGCCGAGCGCCGACGGTTTCGAGACCTACGGCGTCACGGGTGTCGCGCTCATCACCTTCATCGTGCTGGCCGTGCGCGAGCCGGCGGTGCAGGTGCAGCTTCTCGTGTGGCTATTCGTGATGCGCATCGTGATGATCATCGCGAGCGGCGCGTCGTATCTGATGAACGAAGCGGTCGCGAAGGCGCGCTACGCCAACGCGCCGAAGATGAACTTCGAGTCGCCGCTCACCTCGCTCGTCTGGCTCACGTCGATAATCTCCATCGTCCTCACCTATGTGGTCACCTGGTTCCTCCTCCCCGATCTGGGCGATGGGACGATCTGGTGGAAGATCGCGACGGTCATGACGTGTGGTACGCTCGCCGGAGCGCTGATTCCCGAGCTGGTCAAGGTGTTCACGTCGGTCGATGCGGGTCACACCAAGGAAGTCGTGACCTCGTCGCGTGAGGGTGGCGCTTCGCTCAACATCCTCTCCGGTCTCGTCGCGGGCAATTTCAGCGCGTTCTGGCTCGGCGTCGTGATCATGGCGCTCATGGCGGTCGGAGCGTGGGTGGCCGGCCTCGACGCACCCGGAGGGATGTCCGCGCTGATGCTGGCCCCTGCGGTCTTCGCTTTTGGTCTCGTCGCGTTCGGTTTTCTCGGAATGGGTCCGGTGACCATCGCCGTCGACTCGTACGGCCCGGTGACCGACAACGCGCAGTCCGTGTTCGAGCTCTCGCTCATAGAGCAGGAGCCGAACATCGAGCAGGAGCTGAAGCGCGACTACGGCTTCGACGTCGACTTCGAGGCCGCCAAGCACTTCCTCGAGGAGAACGACGGAGCGGGCAACACCTTCAAGGCCACGGCCAAGCCGGTGCTGATCGGCACGGCGGTGGTGGGAGCCACGACGATGATCTTCTCGATCATCGTGGCGCTCACCTCCGGCCTCACGGAGAACCTGGACAAACTCTCCCTCCTGCACTCGCCATTCCTGCTGGGGCTGGTGACGGGCGGCGCGGTGATCTACTGGTTCACCGGCGCATCGATGCAGGCGGTGACCACCGGTGCCTACAGGGCGGTGGAATTCATCAAGGCCAACATCCGCCTCGAGGGAGTCACCAGGGCCTCGGTGGAAGACAGCAAGAAAGTCGTGGAGATCTGCACCGTCTACGCGCAGAAGGGGATGTTCAACATCTTCCTGACGGTTTTCTTCTTCGCGCTCGCCTTCGCCTTCGTCGAACCGTACTTCTTCATCGGCTACCTCATCTCGATCGCTCTCTTCGGCCTGTATCAGGCGATCTTCATGGCGAACGCGGGCGGCGCATGGGACAACGCGAAGAAGATCGTGGAGGTGGAGCTGAAGCAGAAGGGCACCGACCTTCACGCCGCCACCGTGGTGGGCGACACCGTGGGCGATCCGTTCAAGGACACGTCCTCGGTGGCGATGAACCCGATCATCAAGTTCACCACGCTCTTCGGCCTCCTGGCCGTGGATCTGGCGGTCTCTCTCACACGCCAGGGCGGAGCTGGCCTGAGCCACGCCCTGGCCGCCGTCTTCTTCCTCATCGCGGTCTACTTCGTCTGGCGCTCGTTCTACGGAATGCGCATCGAGCGCCAGAAGGACGATTACGTGGCGGCTGCCGTGCCGGCGGGAGCGATGGATCGCTGACGAACCCGACACCACAAACAGGATGATTCTACACGACCGACGCATCCCCGGTGGGAGGTCGAGTGAGTAGCTCGATCTTCCTCCGGAAATCCGTGGCCGAGTGCGAGGCCGATGCCGAGTCGCGCGGTGGCCTGAAGCGCTCGCTGGGGAAATGGCACCTCACCGCGCTGGGCGTGGGCGCCACCATCGGGGCCGGCATCTTCGCCACCACCGGCACGGCCATCGTGGGCGATGCGGTGCGACCCGGCGCGGGGCCGGCGATCGTATTCTCCTTCCTCCTCACCGCCATCGCCTGCGGTTTCGCGGCGCTCTGCTATGCGGAGTTCGCGGCGATGGTACCGATCTCGGGGTCTGCGTACACCTACGCCTACGCATCCATAGGCGAGTTCGTGGCCTGGATCATCGGCTGGGATCTCATCATCGAGTACGCGGTCGGCAACATCGGTGTGGCCATCGGCTGGTCGGGACACTTCCGGGAGCTGATCCGCCACTTCGGCCTCGACCTCCCTGCCTGGCTGGCCACCGACTACCGCTCCGCGCACGACGCTTTCCGCCAGCTCGCGGGCGGATCGAGCGACCCGCTGATGCAGTATCTCGGGTCGGCATGGTCGAACGCTCCGCATCTCTTCGGTCTGCCTGTCATCATCAACCTGCCGGCGGTGCTCGTGGTGGCGGTGATCACGGTGGTGCTGGTGATCGGGATCAGGGAGTCGGCCAACACGAACAACGCGATGGTGCTGTTGAAGATCGGGATCATCCTGTTCTTCCTGGCCATCGGCGCCTTTCTCATCAAGCCCACCAACTGGACGGACGCGTCGCAGGGCGGCTTCGCCCCGAACGGCTTCGCCGGCGTGAGCGCGGCGGCCGCCATCATCTTCTTCAGCTACATCGGCTTCGATGCGGTGTCCACCGCGGCGGAGGAGGCGAAGAATCCCGGGAAGGACATGCCGTTCGGCATCGTCATGAGCCTGCTCATCTGCACGGTGCTCTACATCGCCCTGTCGGTGGTGATGACCGGCATGGCGCCGTGGACGACGCTCGGCACGGCGGAACCGCTCATCACGGCGCTGGCCCACGCCGAGGGGCCGCCGGCACTTCTCCAGTTCTCCCGCTTCATCATCGCGCTCGGCGCGGTGATAGCGATGGGAAGCGTGCTCCTGGTCTTCCAGCTCGGCCAGCCGCGCATCTTCTTCTCGATGTCGCGCGACGGCCTTCTCCCGCCGGTGCTGGCGAAGATACATCCGCGGTTCCGTACCCCCTACGTGGGCACGATCCTCACCGGCGTGTTCGTGGCCGTGTTCGCCGCCTTCGCCAACATCGCCGAGGTGGTGGACCTGACCAACATCGGAACGCTCTTCGCCTTCGTGCTGGTGTCCGTGGGCGTGATCGTGCTGCGACGGCTGGAGCCCGACCGCGCGCGGCCGTTCCGGGTTCCCGGAGTTCCCTATACGCCGCTCATCTCGATCGCGGCGTGCGCGTATCTCATGTTCCAGCTTCCGGGTGTGACGTGGGTTCGCTTCGGCATCTGGCTCGTCCTGGGCCTGGTGTTCTACATGTTCTACGGGTACCGTCACTCGGTGCTCAGAAATCGTGACGCGGCCTCTAGGAGAGAGGAAGCGAAGGCATTGGAGGACGAATGAGCGCTGCAGTTGCCGGCAAACCGAAGGGGATACCTCTCCACACCAAGATTCTCCTCGGCCTCATCATAGGGGCCGTTCTGGGCATACTCGCCAATACGCAGCTCGGCGGCGAGCATGCGGTGGTACTGTTCGTCGAGAAGTACATCGCCAATCCCGTGGGGCAGATCTTTCTGAACCTGCTCTTCATGATCGTGATCCCGCTCGTGTTCGCGTCCATCGCGCTGGGCGTGGCGGGTCTTGGCGACCTGCGGCTGGTGGGACGTGTGGGCGCCAAGACACTGGGATACTTCCTGGTCACCACTGCGCTTTCTGCCACGCTCGGCCTCATAGCCGTCCGTGTCTTCGCGCCGGGCGGTTCGCTCGCGCCGGAAATTCGTACCGAGCTGATGCAGGCGTACGGGGGTGACGCCGCATCCAAGATGCAGGCCGCGGCGACCAGCACCTTCGGTATTCAGACGCTGATCGACATCGTGACGCGGAACCCGGTGAAGTCGGCCGTGGACCTGGATCTGCTCGGAATCATCTTCTTCGGCCTGATGTTCGGCGCCGCGATCACGATGATACCGAAGGATAAGGCCGATGTGATGACGTCGTGGCTCGATGCGCTCAACGAGATCGTGATCAAGATCGTGGAGATCGCCATGAAGCTGGCGCCTTACGGGGTGGCGGGGCTGATCTTCGGCGTGACCTCACGCTTCGGCTACGCTCTTCTGAAGCCGCTCGGGAGCTACATCCTCGTGGTCGTGGGCGCGCTGCTCATACACGTGACGGTCACCATCTCACTCATCGTGCGATTCGCCGTCGGGATGTCACCGAGGGTCTTCTTCAATCGGATCCGGGCTTCCATCGTCACGGCCTTTTCGACCAGCTCGAGCGGCGCTACGCTCCCCACGAACCTCGCGGTAGCCGAGCAGAACCTCGGCGTTCCTCCCCGCATCGCTGGCTTCGTGCTCCCGCTCGGCGCCACCATGTGCATGAACGGCACCTCTCTCTTCGAGGGAGTCACGGTGCTGTTTCTGAGTCAGGTATTCGGACTGCACCTCTCGCTCGGCCAGATGATCGTGGTGATGGTGATGGTGGTGATCACGGCCATCGGCGCGGCGGGCGTGCCGGGAGGATCGCTGCCGCTCCTCATCGGCGTCATGGCCATGTTCGGGATCCCGCCCGAAGGGATCGCGATCATCCTGGGTGTGGACCGCATCCTCGACATGTCGCGCACGACGGTCAACGTCATCGGCGACATGAGCGCCACCGCCTGGATAGCTCGCACCGAAGGGGTCTGGACGCCCGACCAGATACCGGAAGTGGAAGGGCTCGACGCCAGTACCGCCGAGCTGGATGAAACGCCGGCGACGACGTAACGACGGGATCGGGACCCTGATGTAGTGAGGCCGGCTGCAGTGCAGCCGGCCACCCAACAACAGGGTCCAGTAGCAGTCGCGACGGGGGCCCGCGCGGCGCGCAAAGCGCCCCGCGCGGGGGGGGCATCGCCCGCCACCACCTGCGCTCCCGGCGTGGACGACCGGAGCCTGTGCTCGAGTCGCTTGCGGAGCGGCGAGCCGATCCTCAGAAGACCTCCGGCGAGCGCGACCGAGCACGCAGCCCGCTCGTCCGCGAAGAGCTGCCGGGCCAGCGTACGGACGTGCAGGGCGAGCTCCTCCGCTGCCAGGTCGAGAATCGAATTCGCCCGCAGATCGCCCCCTTCCGCGGCGCTCACGACCGTGGCCGCCAGCATGGCGAGCTGCGCCGGCGTCGACCGCGCGGCCCAGGCCACGAGCTCGCCGGGCTCGTTCAGCTCGGCGGCTGTCAGTACGGCCCCCACCAGCGCCGTCTCCGGCTCGCGGCCGTCCACAGCGGCGGTGACCACCGAGAGCGCGCGGCGCCCGATCCACGCGCCGCTCCCCTCGTCACCGCACACCGGCCCCCAGCCGCCCACGCGCCCTCGGATCCCGCTCGGGCCGCGCCCGAAGGCCACCGACCCCGTGCCGGAGACGAGCAGGATTCCCGGACCGTCTCCGAAGGCGTCGTCGAGCGCGACCTGGGCATCCGGGAGGACCAGGATCTCGCCGGCCAGCTCGCTCTCCACCAGCGCGCTCCGCAACTGCTCGCGCTCCGCGTCGCGTCCCACGCCGGCCACCCCCACGCACAGCGCCGCCGGGAGCTCGTCCGCGACGCCGGCCGCGGCGAGCGCTTCCCGAACGCTGGACGCAATTACCTCGGCCGATTGCAGTACCGCCCCCGGCCGCACCGCCGATGCCGCGCCCTCGCTCGTTCCCAGAGCCGCACCGTTCTCGTCGGCCACCAGCACCCGCGTCTTGGTACCTCCGCCATCCACCCCCACGACGACGCGCATCAGCTCAGCTCCTCCGCCAGCTCGGGAAGCTCCCCCGGGGCCGGATGGGAGTACGACGAGAGTATTCCCGCGGTGATGGTGATGGCCGTTCCGATCAGCACGTACCAGGGCCAGGCGATCGAGGCGAACGGTCCGAGCGCCGCCGCCAGCGACGGATACGCCGCCGATAGCGGCTTCGCGAACACCACGAACGTCATCGCCAGGATTCCCACCCCCATCCCCGTGATGGCATCGCGCTGGATGGCGCGGCGCCAGAGGAGGGCGAGGCCGAAGCCTCCGAGCAGGCCGCCGTAGGTGAAGGACGCGATCGAGAGCGCCACCACCACCACCGGCGTTCCTTCCTGATGGTAGAGAAGCGCGCCGCCGATGAGGATCACGGCCCAGATCAGCGTGAACACCTTGCCCATCTTGAGCACGGCGGGATCGTCCACCCGGCGCTTGCTCAGAGGCAGATATATGTCGTGCGTGGTGGCGGCGCTCAGCGAGTTGAGCGAGCCCGACACGGTACTCATCGCGGCGGCCAGAATCGCCGCCACCACCAGCCCCGTGAGTCCGGATGGCATCACTTCCACTATGAACGAGGGAAAGATCGCGTCGGGACTCGAGAACTCCCGCGCGTGATAGTACGCGTAGAGCCCGATCCCGATGAGCAGGAAGAGAAGAAACTGGAAGATCACTGCGATGCCGCTGCCGATGAGCGCCTTGCGGGCGCCCTTCACCGAAGGCGCCGCGAGCAGCCGTTGCACGATCAACTGGTCGGCGCCGTGCGACGCCATCGAGAGAAACGCACCACCTATGAGCCCCGCGGCGAGCGTGTACGGCCGATCGAGCCCCAGCGACAGATCGAAGAGGCGCAGCTTGCCCTCGCCGCCGGCGTCCGCGAGGATACCCCCCCAGCCACCCTGCACCCCGCGCCCTATGAGCCACGCGGCCGCGAGCGCACCGAGCATATAGACGGTCGTCTGGATGACGTCCGTCCAGACTACGGCGCGCATGCCCCCATGGTAGGTGTATATGATGGTGAACACGCCCAACAGCAGTATCGAGACGGGCCCGACGTACTCGCGCGGGACATCCGGACCGAGGATGAGAGCGATCGGAATAGCCGTGGCGAAGACGCGCACCGAGTCGCCGAACGCGCGCGTCACCATGAACGTCACCGAGGCGAAGCGACGCGTGCCGGTTCCGAACCGCTTCTCCAGGAGGGAGTACGCGGTCACCAGCTCTCCCTCGTAGTAGCGGGGGAGCAGCGTGTACGAGATCACGATCCGGCCGATGAGATAGCCCAGGGCGATCTGCAGGAAAGTCAGATCGCCGAGGTACGCCACGCCGGGGATGCTTATGAACGTGAGCGCGCTCGTCTCGGTGGCGACCACGGAGAAGAGGATCGCCCACCACGGGATCGCCTTGTCCGCCACGAAGTAGTCGCGGGCCGTCTTCTGGTTGCGTCCGAGCCAGACGCCGAGCAGCGTGGTCGCCGCGAGGTAGGCGAGGAGAACCAGAATGTCGAGGAGCGTGAAGTTGGTCATCGCGGGGTCCTATACGAGCACGTAGGCTTCCATGGCGAAGTACTCGGCCAGGCCGAGCGCATCCAGCTCCGCCGCCGTTCCCTTGTTGCGGGCTTCGACCCGCTGCCAGAATTCGCGGTCGTCCTGGCCGGGGAAGGGAGCGGTGTCCTTCTGCGACTGGTGCTTGAAGATCGCCTGGATCTTGAGGCGCAGCTCCTCCTGCGCCAGCGGCACCAGCCACGTGGCCTCGGTGACCGGCCACTCCTGCCAGGCGCCGCGGTAGAGCCAGACCTCCGGCCTGCCGCGGCCTCCGCCGGCTCGCTTCGCATCGTGAGCGTCGCTGCCGGGCGCCTGTGTCTCTCCCTCGCCGCGATCCGGAGCGCGCCCTTCGCGCCACGCGGCGGCGATGGACGCCCGCCGCCGCGCGTCGCTCTCATCTTCGGCGCCGTACAGCTCGACGAGTGCCAGGTCGATCGCTTCCTTGCACATGCGATGCGTGCCGTGAGGATCCGAGAGGTCGCCGGCGACGAACACGAGATCCGGCTCGTGCTCCTCGATGATCTGCCGTACGATCGCGACGTCGGCCGGACCTATCGGATCCTTGCGCACCTTGCCCGTGCGGTAGAACGGAAGATTGAGAAAGTGAGCGGCGCTGCGCGGAAGGCCCAGCACCTCGATCCCGCTCACCGCTTCTGTCTCGCGTATCTTCCGTTTGATGTCGAGTACCTCGGCGATGTCCACGTCGCCGGGGCGCTTGTTGGCGAGCGAGTCGAGAACCTTCTTCGAGAGGGCATCGATCCGCTCCCGCGAGACGTAGTCGTCCGCCGCCATGCGGCAGAGGAAGTCTACGTGGCGGCGAACGTCGTGGTCGAAGACGGCGATGTTGCCGCTCGTCATGTAGGCGACGATGATGTCGTTTCCGTTCTCCACGAGCTTGCGAAGAATCCCGCCCATCGAGATCACGTCGTCGTCGGGATGGGGCGAGAAGCAGATGATGCGCTTCCCGCGCGGAAGCTTGGAGCGACCGCGGATCTTTGCGCCGAGCGCGTTGAACACCATTCCGTTGAGCGCGCCCGGCGAACCGTGCAGCGCCACGAGCGACGACAGCCTGTTCTCGGCGTAGTCCTTCTGCGTGAGCTTGAGGATCCCGCGTCCCGAGCGCTTCGCGAGCCAGGTCACCGCGCGGATCGCGAGCTCGTCCGTCCACTCCACCTCATCCACGAGCCAGGGAGTGGCGACGGGCGTAAGGTCCGCGGCCGCGGCGCGATCCAGGTAGAACGTGGTGTCGGCGTGCTTCTGGAGGAAGGTGGCCGGCACTTCGAGATCGATCTCGCCCTCGACCGCCCTGCGCACCACATCCGCCTTGTGCTCCCCGGTGGCGAGGATGAGGATCTCGCGCGCCTCCATGATCGTGCCGACTCCCATGCTGATCGCTTCGCGAGGAACGTTGTCCTCGCCGAAGAAATCGGCCGCCGCATCCTTGCGAGTGACCATGTCCAGGGTCACGAGACGCGTGCGGCTGTCGATCCCGGAGCCCGGCTCGTTGAAGCCGATGTGTCCGGTCTTGCCGATGCCCAGGATCTGGATGTCGATGCCGCCGGCCTCGCGGATCATCTCTTCGTAGCGGTGAGTCTCGGCCGACACTCTGTCGCGCGGTATGTCGCCCCGCGGTATGTGAACGTTCTTCGGATCGATGTCGATGAAGTCGAAGAAGTTCTCCCACATGTAACGCGCATAGGAGTGGATGCTGTCGGCGGCGATCCCGAAGTACTCGTCCAGGTTGAACGTGACGACGTTCGCGAAGCTGAGCCCTTCCTCCCGGTGCATGCGGATGAGCTCGCGGTACACGGGGATGGGGGTCGAGCCGGATGCGAGTCCGAGAACGGCCTTTCCCCCGCTGGCGGCGCGCTCGCGGATGAGCTCCGCCATGCGGCCGGCGATGAGGGTGCCCATGTCGTCATGACTGTCGACGACTACGGTGCGAATATTCATGTGGGCGATCGGATGACCCCGGAGGGGTGCGGACGGAGGGTGTGGCGGGGATGTGAGAAAGCCCGCGATTCGCCGTGGGATCGCGGGCCTCGTACACCGATGGGAGCCATCACGGCTGCCCGGCGGAAAGGCGCAGCCCGCCAAGTGGATCGGCAGGCCGCCTCCGCCGGCGGCACGCCGGCGAGGGCGAAGCGCTCCAGGCCAGGTTCAGGCCGTGAACGAGCTGCCGCAGCCGCAGCCGCCGGTGGCGTTCGGATTGCTGAAGGTGAATCCGGAGCCCTGCATGGACGAGACGTAGTCGATCGTCACGCCATCCAGATACTGGGCCGAGAAGGGGTCGACGAAGACGTTGAACCCTTCCTGGGCCACCACGAGATCGTCGTCTGCCTTTTTCTCCTCGATGAGGAGACCGTATCGGAAGCCGCTGCAGCCGCCCGGCTGCACGCTCACGCGAAGACCGCCCTCGGCCTCGGAAACGCCCTCCTGCTCCATGAAGCGCTTCACCTCTACGACTGCCGTCGGGGTGATGGTCACCGCGACCGCCGGCTGCTGGGTAGTGCTCATTCGAAACCTCGCTCGAAGTTGGCGGGGACCAGGCCCCGGCTACACTCGTAAACTAGCAATCGGCGGACCATCCATCAACGGGGAAGTCCGTCATGGACACCGCCGTGGATGCCGCCCGTGAACTCCGGCGTTCCACGCCGACGGAGCGGACGCCCCGCGCTCAGCGCGATGCGGCGTCCCGTGCGCCGCGAGACGCCACGATGTCGCGCCCCATGCTGGCGTCCTGCGCCTCCGACACGGCGTCCGCCAGCGCCGAACGTACCGCGTACACGCCACGGTTTTCGCGGCTCGGATCCACTCTGTTGCTGAGGAGGATCACGAAGATGTCGCGCTCGGGATCCATCCAGATGGATGTACCGGTGAAGCCGGTATGTCCGAACGCGTGCTTCGAGAGCAGATGTCCCGCGGAGTTCCTGCCGCTGGGAACCTCCCATCCGAGTGCGCGATTGGAGAACGCCGAGTCCTGAACGGTGGTGAACCGCTCCACGGCTGCCTCGCTGATGACGCGCACGCTGTCGTAAACGCCACGGTTGAGGTACATCTGCGCGAAGATGGCGAGGTCGTGCCCGGTGCTGAACAGCCCCGCGTGCCCCGCCACGCCATCGAGGGCGTAGGAGTTCTCGTCGTGAACCTCGCCGTATACGAGCCGTTCGCGCCATGGGTCGCGCTCGGTGGGGGCGATCCGCTCGCGCATCCAGGCCGGCGGCCGGTACATGGTCGACTTCATCCCGAGGGGGCCGAACACGTGCAGGGAGAGGTAGCCGTCCAGCGACTCGCCGGAGATTCGCTCGATGATCTTGCCCAGAGTGATGATGCCGAGATCGCTGTAGACCGTCCTGACGTTGGGGAGCGTGTCGAGCGGCGTCGTGAACACGAGCTCGATCGCCTCTTCCGGCGTCCTCGCTTCCTTGTAGAGCGGGCGCCATGCCGGCAGTCCGGAGCTGTGCGTGAGCAGATTCCGGACTGTGACGAGATCCTTGTTCCTGCCCGTGAACTCGGGGATGTACTTCTGGACCGGGGCATCGAGGTTGAGCCGCCCCTGCTCCCAGAGCTGCATGGCCGCCGTCGTGGTGCCGATCACCTTGCTCAGCGAGGCCATGTCCCACACGGTGTTCTCGTCCGGCACCGGCGAGGTGGCCCAGTCGAGGTGCCCCACGCCCACGCTCGCGTAGATCCGGCTGCGGCTTCCCACCACCGCATAGGCTCCCGGGTAGGCGCTGTCGGCCAGCCCGCGGAGAAGCACGGCGCGCACGGAGTCGGCGATCGCGGCGCCGGCGGGAGCGGAGGGAAGTGCCGGGTGCTGCCGCGCCGTGGCGCACGCTGCCAGCAGCAGGCTGGCGGCGACGGTGGCGCGGGTGCCCGCGTTTCGGCGCGCGGCGCGGAATCGTCGGGATCGGAGGAGTGCAGTCTGTTTCATCAGGGAGAGTTGGAGACTCGACGGATGGCAAGGCTGTTGCGGAGCCTGCCAATCCTGCATCTTCAGGGCGGGCGAGCGCAAGCTCTGCGCGAGGGCTCGTCCGCAGGTTCCTTCAAAGGAGAATAATCCATGAAAGGCTTGCTGGCCGTCCTTCTCGTGATGGTGGTTGCCGCCTGCGGCTCCCGGAAGGTGGAGGTGGGAACGGGAGTGACTCCCTCCAGCGGAGTCTCCCTGAACGTGAGCAACACGCTCACGCAGGACGTGAACGTATACGTCACCAGCGGGGGTACCGACATCCTGGTGGGGCAGGTCACGGCGAACAGTACGAAGGCGCTCGCGGTGAACGGCGTGGCCGAGGGCTCGACGGTATCGCTGAAGGCGGTGACGGTGGATGGGACGCGTACGTACACGCGCGATGGCGTGGTGCTGGCGGGCAGTTATGCGTGGACGCTGCCCTGACGCGCCGCTTGCTCCCGTAAATGTCACCGGATAGTTTGAACGGGCCGGAGCACCGCTCCGGCCCGTCGCGCATCGGGATCGAAAGCGGAGCCGGATTTCAGCGTTTTGGTCGCGTCGGCGACATGTATTTTCTGCCCGATCGGGTGAAACGTGTTTACCTCTGCCTGAGCGTGCCCGTGGCGGAGTGGCTGGTGAGGCATCATGATCAGCCGAATGACATCACCACCATCGGAACACTTTGTTCGGTTACCGGCGGGATAATCTATGGGGGCGGGACGCATCCGCACTGGCGGATGGCTTCCCGGTCTGACGGCGCTGTTCGATGTGCTCGATGGGATGGTGGCTCGCCGCACCAACCGGAGCTCGTTGTTCGGCGCCTTCTACGATTCTACCCTTGACAATCACTGCGTGGATCACGGCTCTCGAGCGCGATGCTGCATCGCGCGGCGCCGCGACGAGAGGGCATGCAGATGCCACGCGCGCGGTGAGTGAGGGGCCCGCCCGGGCCAGCCTGGCCGGCGAGTCCGCACCTCCACGCTCCATCGTGAAAGGAGAATAACTTCGTGCAGGGTTCCAGCGCGGCCGACGATCGGCCTGCTTCGCGACCGGGTGCGCCAGCACCCGCCAAGGGTCGCCTCGGTGTGCTCACCCCGGGTCTCGGGGCCGTGGCCACCACCTTCATCGCCGGCACCGAGAGCGTACGGCGCGGCCTCGCCGAACCGATCGGCTCCCTCTCGCAACTCGCCACCATCCGGCTGGGCAAGCGCACGGACAAGCGCTCGCCGCTCATCAAGGATTTCGCTCCTCTCGCCTCGCTCGACGATCTCGTATTCGGCGGATGGGATCCCATCCCCGACGATGCGCTCACGGCGGTCCGCAAGGCCGGCGTTCTCGAGGAGCGCGACATCGAGCCGATCGCCGACTTCCTGAAGGGGATCGTGCCGATGCCGGCCGTGTTCGACAACAAGTACGTCACGCGCATCCACGGCACCCACGTGAAGCAGGGGAAGACCAAGCGCGATCTGGCCGAGCAGCTCCGCGATGACATCCGGAACTTCAAGGCGGACAATCAGCTCGACCGCGTGGTCGCGGTGTGGTGCGGCTCCACGGAGATCTTCATCAGGCCCGGACCGCAGCACGCGACCGTCGAGCAGTTCGAGAAGGCGATGGAGCGCAACGACGACGCGATCTCGCCCGCCATGCTCTACGCCTACGCGGCCATCATGGAAGGAGTGCCGTACGCCAATGGCGCGCCCAATCTGGCGGTCGATACTCCGGCTCTCATCCAGCTCGCCAACGAGCGCGGCGTTCCCACGGCCGGGAAGGACTTCAAGACCGGCCAGACGTGGATGAAGACGGTGATAGCACCCGGCCTCAAGGCGCGCATGCTCGGCCTCGACGGCTGGTACTCCACCAACATCCTCGGCAACCGCGACGGCGAGGTCCTGGACGATCCCGCGTCGTTCAAGACCAAGGAAGAGTCGAAGCTGAGCGTGCTGCACACCATCCTGCAGCCCGAGCAGTATCCCATGCTCTACAAGGATTTCTCGCACGTCGTGCGGATCAACTACTATCCGCCCCGCGGCGACAACAAGGAAGGCTGGGACAACATCGACATCAAGGGGTGGATGGGCTACCCCATGCAGATCAAGGTCAACTTCCTCTGCCGTGACTCCATCCTCGCCGCCCCGCTGGTGCTCGATCTCGCGCTCTTCATGGACTTCGCGCAGCGCGCGGGCCTCAAGGGAATCCAGGAGTGGCTCTCGTTCTTCTTCAAGAGCCCGATGGCGGCGCCCGGCCTGCAGCCCGAGCACGATCTTTTCATCCAGCAGACCAAATTCAAGAACACGCTGCGACATCTGATGGGCGAGGAGCAGATCACTCACCTGGGCCTGGAGTATTATCAGTCATGACGGTAAAACCGCGCATGGCTCGCCTCGTTCTCCTCACGGCCGTTCTCGCCGCCATGGCGTCGTGTACGGGCGGCGGGCGGGAGCCGGGGACCATGCCGGCCTATACCGATCACTATTCCATGCGGATCTCGAGCGTGCCGTCTCCCCCGCATGCGAGGGAGGCGGCGCGCTACAAGCTCGTGGTCCGCGACAAGGACTCGGGCCAGCCGATCGAGGGTGGCGAAGGGATCATCTACGCGAACACCATAGACGGGGCCAGCACGTGGGATACCTTCGTCCCCGGCGACGAGCTCGGCACCTATTACGCTACGCTCAACTTCATCGCCGCGGGGAACTGGGCCATCGGCCTGCGTTTCCGGCGCGATTCTACCCAGCGGCTCGAACAGGTGGACTGGATGCAGGATGTCCTCGGCGAGCGGCCGGCATCTCCGTGAGATCCACATGCGACATTTTCATCGCACGCATCTGCGCCCGGAAGAGGCGCTGGCGATAGCAGACGAATTTTTCCCGACGATAGGGCTCAGCGCCGGCTCGGCGCCGGCGGGCTCGCGGACTTACTCGGGCGAGCTGGGCAGCGTGACGCTCGAAGCGTGGCCCGAGGGCGGGCACTACACGTTCATCGACGCCGTCACCGATCAGGTGGGCGAGAGTCGGCTCGATCGCAACGTGAAGCGCTATTTCGTGAAGGTTCATCGCTTCGCCGACCCCAGACACAAACTCGAGGCGGCGTACTGATGGCTTCCCGTACCCCTACTCGCGCGCGGCCTGCCGCGCGCGAGCGCGCACGTGACCCGGAACCTCCTCCCTCACGGCTGCTCACGCGCGAGCAGAAGCTGGAGCTCTACTACTACATGAGGCTCACCCGCTCGCTGGAGGAGCGGTTGGTCAACCTGTACAGGCAGACCAAGGTGGTGGGCGGCCTCTTTCGCTCGCTGGGCCAGGAAGCGGACGCGGTGGGAAGCGCTTACGCGCTCGACCGCTCGCAGGGAGATTTCCTCTCGCCGCTCATCCGCAACCTCGGCTCCATGCTGGTCCAGGGTGCGCAGCCGCTCGAGATCATCCGCCAGTACATGGCCAAGGGCGATTCGCCCACGCGCGGACGCGAGCTCAACATCCACTTCGGCGATCTGGAGCGCGGGTTCGTGGGCCAGATTTCGCACCTCGGCGACATGGTGCCCGTGATGGCCGGCGTGACGCTCAGCTTCAAGCTGCGCGGCGAGAAGCGCGTAGGCCTCGTTTACGTGGGCGACGGCGCGACTTCCACGGGTGCGTTTCACGAAGGTATCAACCTGGCCGCCGTGCAGCGCTGCCCTCTCGTGGTGATCGTGGAGAACAACGGCTACGCCTACTCCACCCCCACCGCGCGCCAGAGCGCCGTGCAGGAGTTCAAGGACAAGGCTCTGGCCTACGGAATTCCCGGCGTGCGCGCCGACGGCAACGACGTCCTCGCCACGTACGACGTGACCAGGCAGGCGGTAGACCGTGCCCGCCGCGGCGAAGGTGTCACGCTCATCGAGCTGGTGACGTACCGCCGCAAGGGACACGCCGAGCACGACAACCAGTCGTACGTGCCGGCTGGCGAGATCGAGTGGTGGGAAAAGAACAACGACCCGCTCGACCGCTACACCGCCGTGCTCCTGAACGACGTGGGCGTCGAACGCGGGGAGCTGGAGGCCATCGATGCCAGGGTTCAACAGGAGATCGACGCGGCCACCGATCTGGCCGACCAGTCGCCCATGCCCGAGCCCACCGACGCGCTGAACGGCGTATATGCGGTCCCGGAGCGTGTCGAGCCTCTGTGGTTTCGCCGCGGGATGGACAGTGCGGTCGACAAGAACGAGCGCGCCGCCGGATGGGGTACGTACGATGGCTGAGATCACCTATCTGGAAGGAATCCGACAGGCGCTCGACGAGGAGATGGCGCGCGACTCCAACGTCTTCGTGATGGGCGAGGACATCGGCGCCTACGGCGGCGCCTTCAAGGTCACCGACGGCCTCCTCGCCAGATACGGCGAAGGCCGCGTGATCGATACGCCCATCTCGGAGGCGGCCATCGTGGGCGCCGCCGCCGGAGCGGCGCACATGGGGATGCGGCCGGTTTGCGAGATGCAGTTCATCGACTTCATCTCCTGCGCGTACGACATTCTCACCAACTACGTCGCAACGTCGCGCTACCGCGCCTTTCTCCCGTGTCCACTGGTGGTGCGCGGGCCCAGCGGCGGCTACGTGCGCGGCGGCCCCTTCCACTCGCAGAATCCCGAAGCGGCCTTCCTGCATACGCCGGGGCTCAAGATCGTCTACCCCGCCACCGCCCGCGATGCGAAGGGGCTCCTCAAGGCGGCCATCCGCGATGACGACCCGGTGCTCTACTTCGAGCACAAGTATCTCTACCGGCGAATCAAGGAAGACATTCCCGAGGGAGATGACATCGTGGTGCCGATCGGAAAGGCGCGTACGGCGCGCGAGGGGAAGGATCTCTCGATCATCACCTATGCCGCCACGGTCTGGAAATCGCTCGAGGCGGCCGAGCAGCTCGAGAAGGAAGATGGCCTCTCCGTAGAGGTGATCGATCTCCGCTCGCTGGCGCCGCTCGACGACGAGGCCATCATCGCCACTGTGAAGAAGACGAACCGGGTGATGATCGTCCACGAGGACACCCGCACTGGCGGCGTGGCCGGCGAGGTGGCGGCGCGGATCAACGAGCATGCGTTCGAGTGGCTCGACGCTCCGATTCTCCGCGTCACTGCGGCCGACGTGCCGCTCCCGTACTCGCCGCCGCTCGAAGACTACGTCCTTCCGCAGACCACGGACATCGTGAACGTGGCGCGCCGGCTGGCGGCGTACTGACGCGTGGCGGAAGTTGCCCGAACCGAAGACGGCGGGAGCGGGGGGAAGGGAGGACGAGCTCGCTACGCCGGCATAGGTTGTCTCATGGCCGTGCCCGGCTTCTTCGGGGGCGGGATGATCGCGGTCGCCGTTGGTCGCCTGGCCGAGTCCGTCACGGCGTGCACCCCGCCGGACGGACTCCCGGCCTGCCATACCGGTCTTTATTTGTTGGTGGGTGGATTGACGGGGCTGGTTCTCCTGCCGAGTGTGATACTCTGGCGGATGCTCCGGAATTCGCCGCCGGCACGCAACTCAGAGAGGAGCTGATCCAGTGGCACGCATAGACGTCATCATGCCGCAGATGGGTGAGTCGATAGCCGAGGGCACGCTCTCGCGATGGCTCAAGAAGGTCGGCGACGAGGTGAAGCGCGACGAGCCCATCTTCGAGATCTCCACCGACAAGGTAGACGCCGAGATACCGGCGTCCTCGGCCGGAGTGCTGGCCGAGATCCTGGTGCAGGAAGGCGAAACGGTGCCGGTGCAGACCGTGGTGGCGCGTCTGGAGACGGAGAAGGGCGCGGCCGTCGAGGCGCCGGCGCCGGCCGCCCCGGCCGCGGCGAGCGCCGCGCCCGCCGCGGAGGCGGCAGGAACGCCGCGCGTACCCGCGGCGCGCCCGAGCGCGCCAGCCGCGGCTCCCGACGATGGAAGCGGCGCCGGCTTCGAGTCGCGCGTGCGCACGCGCAGCTCGCCGCTGGTACGGAAAATCGCCGCGGATCACGGCATCGACCTCTCCGCGATGACGGGAAGCGGAGTGGCGGGACGCGTCACCAAGCGCGACATCCTCGCGGCCATCGAGGCGGGTAACGCTCCCATCCAGGGGGTTGCCGTCGCGGCGGCGGCTCCACCAGCGGCACCGCCCGCCCAGGAGCACCGGCTTCCGCCGCCCGAAGCGCTCCCCGGCGATGTGGTGGAGCCGATGTCCGTCATGCGCCAGCGCATCATGGAGCACATGGTGCTCTCGCGGCGCACTTCGGCGCACGTCACCTCCTTCATGGAGATCGACTTCACGCGCGTGGCCCGGATCCGCAACGCCCACCGCGAGGAGTTCCTGCAGCGCTCGGGGCAGAAGCTCACCTACATGCCCTTCATCATCAAATCGGTGGTGGACGGGCTCAAGGCCTTCCCGGTGATGAACAGCTCGGTGAGCGGTAACAACGTCATCTACCGGAAGGAGTTCAACATCGGCGTGGCGGTGGCGCTCGACTGGGGGCTCATCGTGCCGGTGGTGAAGCACGCCGACGACCTCTCGCTCACCGGCATCACGCGCGCTCTCAACGATCTGGCCGCGCGTGCGCGCGCCAAGAAGCTCGATCCGTCGGAAGTGCAGGGCGGCACCTTCACCATCACCAACCCCGGCGTCTTCGGGTCGCTCATGGGAACGCCGATCATCAGCCAGCCGCAGGTAGCCATCCTCGGCGTGGGCGCGATCGAGAAGCGGCCGAAGGTGATCACCGGAGCCGATGGCGAGGACACTATCGCGATCAGGACGTGCGCGTTCTTCTCGATATCGTTCGACCACAGGATCATCGACGGAGCCGTGGCCGATCAGTTCCTGGCCCACGTCAAGAAGTCCATCGAGACTTTCCCCGACGCCGGTATATGAAACCATCGCGTTCGCTGACCATCCAGCGATCCATAGTTCCGCTCTCGGAGCGGAAGAAGTACATGACGAAGTTGCGCGCCCGGAAGGCCTACTATCTGGGCGCCAACTGCCGGTTCTGGGTCTGCGAGGAGGCCGACCTCGCCGGCGCGTTCATCGAGTTCATCGAGGCGGAAGACCCCGCCGTGCTGGCGAAGGCATTGCAGGAAGCGCCCGAGGCGCTCGTCGACGCATCGCGTATCTACCAGGAAGTGGAGCTGGACTGATGCCCTATCGCACAATCAACGTCGCCGGCCGCGAGTGGAAGATCATGCCGGCGGGCCGCGTGACGCAGTACGACCGCGACGAGTTCGCGCTCTTCTTCGTCTCGGGCGAAGGAGAGGAGCGCGAGCTGCGTGTGACGCGCTATTCGCCGCAGGGCTCGCGCTGGCGCGACCAGTCGCTGGCCGAGCTCTCGGACGATGAGCTGATCCGTCTGCTCAGCCAGTCGCAGCCGAGCGCCACATCGCCGGAGGCGGGCTACCTGCCGTG
Organism: uncultured Gemmatimonadaceae bacterium; assembly: GCA_964616815.1. GTDB lineage: Bacteria > Gemmatimonadota > Gemmatimonadetes > Gemmatimonadales > Gemmatimonadaceae > JADGGM01. The sequence continues at coordinate 61,916 of CAZTTY010000005.1, forward strand.
ACCGCCCATGCGCACGACGCTGTGTCAGCGGACGGCGCCCGGGTGGATCTTCACATGCACTCCACCGCATCGGACGGATCCCTGCCGGCCGCGGCGGTGGTGGAGGCGGCCGCGCGGGCGCACCTCGCGGCGATTGCGCTCACGGACCACGACACCCTCGCCGGTATTCCCGAGGCGCGCGCTGCCGGCGAGCGGCTCGGCGTGCGGGTGGTGCCGGGCGTGGAGCTGAGCGCGCACGACCGTGGCGAGGTGCACATGCTGGGGCTGCACATCTCCGATTTCGACTTGCTGGAGTCGCGCCTCGCCGGATTTCGCGAGGGGCGGCGCATGCGCGCCGAGCGCATCGTCCGCCGCCTGAACGAGCTCGGTGTTCCGGTAACGATGGAAGGAGTGCTGGAGCACGCCGGGAGCGGCGCGATCGGGCGTCCGCACGTGGCGCGGGCCATCATGGCACTGGGCCGCGCCCGCGACCAGCGTGAGGCTTTCGATCGCTGGCTCGGCTTCGGCAGGCCGGCGTACGTAGAGAAGGAATACCTTCCGGTGCGCGACGCGATGGCGCTGGTGCACGAGGCGGGCGGAATCGCGGTGCTCGCGCACCCCGGGGCGGCGGCGACGCGTGCACGGCTGGAATCGCTTCGGGAGCTCGGGCTCGATGGCGTGGAAGTGCGCCATCCGAGCCACGGATCCGAAGACATCGCCCGTATCGGCGCGCTGGCCGAGCATCTGCACCTGCTCCCCAGCGGCGGATCCGACTGGCACGGCGCGTCCGAAGGGGTGAGAACCATCGGCTGCATGAACGTCCCGGGAAGTTGGCTCGAACGACAGGATGACTTCCTGCGCGAACGCAGGGAGCGGGAGAGAGTGGCATGAGCGATCTACTCGCGATTGGAAGTACCGCCCCTGGCTTCACCGCGGTGGCGAACGATGGCAGTACCATCACGCTCGACGACCTGCTCGCGAAGGGCGCGGTGGCGCTCTTCTTCTACCCGGCCGACAACACGCCCGGCTGCAACCGGCAGCTCTCGGCCGTACGCGACGACATGAGCGAGTTCGCGAAGGCCGGCGTGCAGCCGGTGGGCGTCAATCCCGGGAGCGTCGCCACGCACGCGAAGTACGCCGCGAAGATGGAGTTCGGCTTCCCGTTGGTGAGCGACGCCGACCGGTCCATAGCCAAGGCGTACCAGGCGATCAAGCTCGGCGGGCTGGGGATCCAGCGCACGGTCTACGCGATCGGCCGTGACGGGAAGATCGCCTTCGCCGTGCGCGGCGCGCCGCCGCCGGCCGAGGTGATCGCCGCAGTTTCGGAATAGCGTGGAACTCCGCGGAAAGGTCGCGCTCGTCACCGGCGCGGCCCACCGCGTGGGACGCGCGCTGGCGCTGGCGCTCGCCGGGCGCGGGATGCGGCTGGCGATCCACTATCACGCGTCGGATGCGGAGGCGCGGGCCACGGCCCGCGAGGCGGAAGCGGCGAGCGGTGGCGCCGAAGCCTGGACGGTGCATGCGGATCTCGCCGATGCCGCGGCTCCCGAGAGGCTCGTGAACGATGTGGCGGCGCACTTCGGCGGGCTGCACGTGCTCGTCAACTCCGCCGCCATCATGGTGCGGCTTCCTCTCGACGAGGTGACTCCCGCGGCGTGGGACCGCACCTTCCACCTGAACCTGCGCGCGCCGTTCTTCTGTGCTCGCGCCGCGGCGCGGGTGATGCGCCGCGGCGCGCCCGACGCGCATGGAGCCCGCGGCGCCATCGTCAACATCGCCGATCTCGCGGGGCTGGAGAGCTGGCCCGCTTACATTCCGCACGGCATTTCCAAGGCCGGAGTGATCCACATGAGCAGCTCGCTCGCGCGCGCCCTGGCGCCGGACGTCCGCGTGAACGCGATCGCACCGGGAGCGGTGCTTCTCCCGGAAAACTGGACGCCGGAAGACGCCGCCCGCCTGGAGCGTACCACGCCGCTGCGCCGTCTCGGCTCTCCGAACGACGTGACTCGGGCGCTGCTCTACCTGCTGGATGCGGACTACGTGACGGGAGAGACGCTCGTGGTGGATGGCGGGCGGCATATCCGCTGAGCGCGGAACCTTCCCGCATTCCCGGCCGCTTATCTTTCGAGCATGCGGCGCCGCGCGCGCCGAGGAGCACCGATCCCGGGCACCGGCGCGGCGCCGGGGATCGGGAGCGCGAACCCGAACACGGCACTCCAATGACAGAGCGCAGAAGAGAGACCATCGCCATCATCGGTTCCGGCCCCGCCGCCTGGACCGCCGCCGTTTACGCTGCGCGCGCCAACCTGGATCCGCTCGTCATCGAGGGAGAGCCCGTGGGTACCGCCATACCCGGTGGACAGCTCATGACCACCACGGAAGTCGAGAACTTCCCCGGCTTCCCGGAGGGCATCACCGGGCCCGAGCTCGTGGACAGAATGCGGGAGCAGGCACTCCGCTTCGGCACGCGCGTGCTGAGCGAGGCGGTGGAGCGTGTGGGTTTCTCCGGCCCGCCATTCGTCCTGAAACCGACGCAGAGCGACGAGGTGGAGGCGCTCGCGGTCATCGTAGCCACCGGCGCGAACGCCAGGTGGTTGGGCGTGCCGAACGAAGAACGGCTGGCACAGACCGGCGGCGGCGTGTCCGCGTGCGCGGTGTGCGACGCTGCGCTCCCGGCGTATCGTGACCGCGTGCTCGGAGTCGTGGGCGGCGGTGACACCGCGATGGAAGAGGCGCTGTACACCACGAAGTTCGCGCGGGAAGTGGTGATCATCCACAGGCGCGACACGTTCCGCGCTTCGAAGGTGATGGCCGAGCGCGTGTTCCAGCACCCGAAGATTCGCGTGCTCTGGAACAGCAAAGTGGTGGAAGTGCTCGGCTACGAAGCGATCGAGGGCGTTCGGCTGGAGGACACCGTCACCGGCGAGCGTAGCGACCTCGAGCTGGGCGGCCTCTTCGTGGCGATAGGCCACACTCCGAACACCGCGTTCCTCGGCGGTCAACTCGAGCTCACGCCCCACGGCTACATCAAGCTGTCGCATCCGTGGCGCACGGTCACCAGCGTGCCGGGCGTATTCGCCGCCGGCGACGTGATGGATGAATACTACCGGCAGGCGATCACCGCCGCCGGTACGGGATGCATGGCGGCGCTGGAAGCGGAGAGGTGGCTCGCGCATCACGGTGTGGGCGAGCCACCGGTGATGGAAACGGCGGAGGCGCCGGTGACGAGCAGCGGAACCGCGGGCTGATGCGCGGGCAGTCGCTTCCTTCACGGCATCGGCGATGAAAGTCGAGACGATCACGGTGGGGCCGCTGCAGGAGAACACCTACCTCGTGGTGGACGAGGCCACCGGACGCGCCGTCTTCATCGATCCCGGCGACGAGCCGGAACGGCTGCTCCGGGCTCTGGATGCCACGGGCGCGGAGCTGGATGCGATCTGGCTCACGCACTCGCACATGGACCACGTGGGAGCCATCGCGGGCATCGAGCGGCGCCACGGGGTTCCGATTTTCATGCATCCGGCGGGGAGGCCGGTCTACGAGGCGGCTGCTGAGCACGCCGGTTTCTTCGGCCTCGAGATCGAGCAGCCGCCTCCCGCCACGGACCCGTTGCGAGAGGGCGACGTACTGAGCGTGGGGGGCATTCGCTTCGACGTGCTGCACGCTCCGGGACACGAGCCCGGCCACGTCGTCATACACGGAAATGGAGTGGCGTTCGTGGGAGACTGTCTCTTCGCGGGATCGGTGGGGCGCACCGATCTCCCGCTGGCGGATGGCGCGGAGCTGGCGCGCTCGCTCGAGCGCATCGTCAAGCTCGGCGACGACGTGAAAGTGTATCCGGGCCATGGCCCCGCCACGACCATCGGACACGAGCGCCGGCACAACCCGTTTCTCAACGGGAGCGTGCGCATAGCGGGGGCGTCGTGAGTCCGCGCCGCCCCACCCCGGGGGCTACGCAGGCGGGGGTCGCGGCGGTGGTCCTGGCCATGTGGCTCGGCGCCGCCGTGTACTTTGGCGCCGTGGTGGCGCGCGCGGCGTTCGCGGTCCTGCCCACACGCACGCTCTCCGGCGATCTGGTGAGCGCCACCTTGCCGGCCATCTTCCTGAGCGGTATGGCGCTCGCTGGACTCGCGGCGCTTCTCGCGCTGCCCGCCCCTCGGCGTGAATGGCATGCGGGGCGCTTCACCTGGTTCCTCGGCGCGCTCGTCGCGGCGGCGCTCTGCGCGATTTCGCAGTTCGTGGTGACACCTCGGATAGAGATGCTGCGCGCCTCGCTCGGGATCTCGCTCGACAGCACTCCACTCACCGATCCCACGCGTTCCGCGTTCGCGCACTGGCATCTCCTCTCCGTGGGCGCGCTCGGCGCCGCCATGGTTCTGGTTCTCGTCGCCCTCGTGGCGGCGACTCGCCACGCCACCGCGGCACGCGTGCGGTGATGCGCTAGGATCGAGGCGCCGAAACGTCCAGCACCTGATACAGAGAAGCTGGCGGGCGCTGGCACGGAGCCGTGCGAGCGGACAGATTGCGTGCACGACGCCTGCGATCACGCTCCGCACCTTTCGAACCCGGCCGCGAGATCCCGCCGTACCTCGACCACCGCTGACCGCACCCGAGGAGAGTCATATGCGAACGTTTCCTGGTCTGATCGTCGCGAGCGCGATCGTCCTGGCCGGCTGCAATATTTCGAGCGATCTTCCCACGTCCCAGCGACTCGGCTTCATCACCCTCAGCCAGCACGGTTCCGGCGATACGGCCACCCTGGCCGTGCAGGGGTCGTTCTTCCAGCCGAGCGCCACGATCCAGCCGACCATACCGAATACGGCAGCGGTGGGTGACACCTGCTCGGTCTGGGATTACGACGGGCCGCCGGGGAGCTCCACCCCCATCAAGGTGGACAACCTGAACGCCGGCGACTCGATCGTCATCCGGACGGACAAGGCCGTCGGGAAGCTGATACCGGTGATCAACCTCGCCGGATCGGTGGATTACGTGCTGTCGGGTGACAGGCTCGAGTTCACGCCCGGGAGCGACGTCACCATCGAGGTTCCGGGGGACAGCGGAGGCTTCCCGGCGCGCACGGAGACCGTCCAGACCTTCGCGCGTCCCACGTTCACTCCGATCGAGCGGCATCCCGAGGAAGACCTCGAGCTGCACTGGTCGTCGGGCGGCGCCACGTACGGCGCGATGCAGTTGGAGTTCCTCTATTCCAACACCGCGAACGCCACGCCCAACAGGTACATGCTCTGCCGGCTGCGCGACGATGGCAGCTACACGGTGCCGCGCTACGTGGTGGGTGGCGAGTGGGCCACCTCGCCCGACGATGCGCAGTCGGTGAGTGCAATTCGCTGGAACACGACCCTCAAGCAGGAGCAGGGTGTGCTGTTCGACGTGGTCGTGCAGGTGCAGGTGCCGCAGGTGCCACTTTCCGAACCCGCGCCGGACACCGATCTGCGCGCCGGCGCCATCCACTGAAGACCATCGATCGACTAACCATCACAGGAGATGGAGGCAAGCTGATGTCGGAGCAGACGCGTACGGAAAAGGATCCACTCGGACCGCTCCAGGTACCATCGAGCGCGCTCTACGGAGTCCAGACCGTGCGGGCAACGCAGAACTTCCCGATCAGTGGGCTTCGACCCCAGCCCATGTTCGTGACCGCGGTGGTATGGATCAAGCGGGCGGCGGCGCTCACGCACCAGGAAACCGGCCGGCTCGATGGGGGGCTCGCCGAGGCGATAGTGAAGGCCGCCGACGAGGTTCTGTCCGGCGAGCATCGCGACCAGTTCGTGGTGGATGTGTACCAGGCCGGTGCCGGTACCTCGCACAACATGAACGTGAACGAGGTGCTGGCCAATCGTGCCAACGAGCTGCTGGGCAAGCCTCGGGGCGAGTACTCGCCGATCCATCCGAACGATCACGTCAACATGGCGCAGTCCACCAACGATGTGATCCCCACCGCCATCCGGCTCGGAGCGCTCGCCCTCCTCGGGCCGCTGGTGAAGTCGTTCTCATCTCTGCGCGATGCCTTCCTCCGGAAGGGAGAGGAGTTCGACGGCGTCATCAAGGCCGGGCGCACCCACCTCCAGGATGCGATGCCGATCAGGCTGGGTCAGGAGTTCCGGGCCTACGGCCACACTATCGATCGCAACATCCGCCGCCTCGAGCGCGCCGCGGATGACCTGCGCGATCTGGGAATCGGCGGAAGCGCGGTCGGCACCGGAGTGAACGTCGAGCCCGAATACCCCGCGCTAATGGTGAAGCACCTGCACGAGGAGACGGGGCTCGAGCTCCGCGCGGGCGAGGACAGAATCCAGCTCATGCAGAGCATGGGCGACGTGGCCGCGTTCAGCGGGCAGCTCCGTACTCTCGCGCTCGACCTGAGCAAGATCGCCAGCGATCTCCGACTCCTGGCATCCGGCCCTCGCACGGGTCTCGACGAGATCCTCCTCCCCGCCGTACAGCCGGGGTCGTCGATCATGCCCGGGAAGGTGAACCCGTCCATAGCGGAGATGGTGAACCAGGTGTGCTTCCAGGTGATCGGCAACGACACCTGCATCACCTTCTCGGCCGAGCACGGGCAGCTCGAGCTGAACGTGATGATGCCCGTGATCGCACAGAACCTCTTTCAGTCCATGGTAATCCTCGCCAACGCGGCGACCTCGCTCTCGGACCGGTGCGTGAAGGGGATCGAGGCCAACCGCGAGCAGTGCGAGTACTGGGTCGAGCGCTCGGCGGCACTCTCCACCGCGCTGGCGCCGTCCATCGGCTATTCGCGTGCGGCGGAGCTCAGCAAGCGCTCGGTGAAGGAGAACGTGCTCATCCGGGAGCTGGTGCACCGCGAGCGGGTGATCCCGGACCACGAGGTGGACGAAGTACTCGATCTCCGCCGCATGACGGAGATCGGAGTGCCCGGTGCGGGAGCCGGGAAGTGAAGCGGCATCCGGCACTCTTGTCCTCACGGCGGTTCGGCTCTACCCTTAGCTCATGCGGATAACCACCTGGGCCGAGTACGGGCTGATCTGCGCGCTCCACCTCGCCAAGCGCCAGGGTGAGGGGCCCGTCACGGGGCGTGAGATGGCGGATCGGGAGCGTCTGCCCACCGACTACGTGGAGCAGATACTCCTGCGCCTTCGACGGGCCGAGATCGTGACGAGCGTGCGTGGGGCGAGGGGCGGCTACCTGCTCGCGCGCGAGCCGGAAGCCATCTCGGTCCGGCAGGTGATCAACGCCACGGAGCTTGCAACCTTCGATCTGCACTGCGTGTCGCATCCGGTCGATGACCAGCGCTGTTCGAAATCCGAAACGTGCAGCATCCGTCCGGTGTGGCTGCTTTTGCAGAGCAAGATCGATGATGTGCTCGAGAGCGTTCGCCTTTCGGACCTGCTCCACGACGAGCCCGAAGTGCGTGAGCGCGTGGGGCTGCCCGTACTCCAGGCCTGAGCGGCATAGCCGCTCGTCGCGGTCCGGCCCGACTGCATGAATCTCTGGCGCCGCTTCGTCTCCGATCGTTCGCTCGGCGCCAGGGCCGGGGAGTTCGTGGCGTCCATAGTCGTGGAGCCGGACGAAGGTGATGTCCGGTGGCTCTCCGAGCACGGCACCGGTGGCGACGTGGACCACGCGCGCTGGGAGCTTCGCTACGCGCGGCGGGCGCTGGGCCTTCATACCGCTCGCCGTGACGCGCTCGATGATCGCACCGCATCCGCGGTCGCGCGTTCCCTGTCCGATCATCTGGCGCGAGATCCGGCCGTGGGGGCGGGAAAGCTTCGCGTGGTGGAGCGGCAGTTGAACGACAGACTGCGCGCCTACGGCGAGGCGCTGGCCAACAGGGAAGGGGCCGGAGCGGCGTGGCACGTGGGCCGCACGCTGTTGGAGTTCGCCGGGAGACGCGACGCGGCGCCCACGGAAGTGGTGCTGCATGCGTCGGAGCTGCTCGGCGGGTATCTGAGCGCGGCGAACGAAGCGCTGCGGAAAAGCTTCGGCGCGGCCACTCTGCCGGAGGATGGCGCCCGGACGGCGCGGCGGGAATAGTGCTCGGAGCGGGACTCGAACCCGCACGGCCTTGCGGCCACAGCGTCCTGAGCGCTGCGTGTATACCAGTTTCACCACCCGAGCGTGGCCGAACAGACGTCCGGCACAGTCGAGAATATTAACCGGTGCCGGCCGTTCCAGTCAACGCATCGACGCGTTTGCCTGTCACGCAGGTGCTGCCTATGTTGCACCTGCCGGCGTGCAGCCGTCCTGCTCAGGACCGCTGCACGCTGCCGGTGTGTCGACGTCCGCGCCCCGCACCCATTTCCCACGCCCGGCCCGACCGCCACACATGCCTCGCGCAGCAGAAGACGAAAACAGCAGGATCATAGCGCGGAACAAGCGAGCGCGTCACGACTATCACATCCTGGACAGTTGGGAGGCCGGCATCGTGCTCACCGGCACCGAGATAAAGTCGCTCCGCGCCGGGAAGGTGAACATCACCGACGCGCACGCGATCGTGAGCGGAGGTGAGGTTTTCCTCGTCAATGCCCACATCTCGCCGTACGAACAGGGGAACCAGTTCAATCACGAGCCGACCCGCACCCGCAAGCTCCTGCTCCACGCGCGCGAGATTCGGAAGTTGATCGGGGCCGTCGAGAGGCAGGGGCTCACGCTCGTGCCGCTGGACATGCATTTCAGCAGAGGGAGGGCGAAGGTGTCGCTGGCGCTGGCGAAGGGAAAGAAGCTGCACGACAAGCGCTTCGATCAAAAGAAGCGCGAGGACGAGCGCGAGATGGCTCGCGCCGCCAGGCGGAGGTGAGCGAGTGACGTCCGTCCTCCTGCTGGCGCTACAGATATCCGCCGCTTCGCCGGCGCTTCCGGCCGTGGAGCAGCGCTCCTCGATGCGTCGGCAGCCCGCCGCCGCCGCGGCCTTCGAGAGCGGCGCCGAGCCCTACGACTCCTCGGCGAAGCGCGCGCGCAAGCGCCTCATCGTGGTGGATGCCGGCCACGGCGGTGTGGACCCGGGCATGTCGGGGCCAATCGGCCGCAAATGGAAGATCAGGGAGAAGGACATCACGCTGCAGGTTTCCCGCCGGCTGGCCACGGCCCTGCGCGAGCGGGGGCTCGATGTCCTCATGACGAGAAACGCCGACACGCTCATCGACCTTCACGACCGTGGGCGGATCGCGAACGAGAAGGGGGGAGACCTGTTCATCTCCGTCCACGTGAACGCCGCGAATCCCCGATGGAAAAATCCGGGTTCGGCGCGCGGATTCGAGACCTACTTCCTGGCCGAAGCCAAGACCGAGGATGCCAAGCGCGTGGAGCGGATGGAGAACGAAGCCGTGCGCTTCGAGACCGCCGCGGAGGCATCCAGCGGCGATCCGCTCAGCTTCATCATCAACGACATGGCGCAGAACGAACATCTGCGCGAATCGAGCGACCTGGCCTCCACCATCCAGGCGGGGCTCGCCAGGGTGGAGCCGGGGCCGAGCAGAGGCGTGAAACAGGCCGGCTTTCTCGTCCTCACGGCGGCGTACATGCCCGCGGTCCTGGTGGAAATCGGCTTCGGGACGAACCCGGCCGATGCGACTTTCATGAAGACCCCCGCACACCAGCGCGAGATAGCCAACGCGATCGCGGACGCGACAGTGGAGTATCTGGAGCACTACGAGCGCCGGCTGGCCGGAGGAAGTCCCCAGCCGTGACGCCACGCTCGGGGGGCATGGCCCGCGCCACGAAGCATCCCGTCGTGGCCGCGATCGCCGCGGGACAGCCCGCGTGAGCGGCCGGCTCGCCGTCGAGACTGCCGGGCTCCGCTTCCAGAATCCCGTCCTGCTCGCATCCGGCACCGCCGCCTACGGCCGCGAGGTGGCAGGCGTCATCGCGCTCGACGAGCTAGGCGGTGTGGTTACCAAGGCAGTGAGCCGGCTTCCGCGTCAGGGCGCGCCCGCGCCCCGAGTAGCCGAGCTTCCCGGCGGGATGATCAACGCCGTGGGACTGGCCAACCCGGGGCTCGAAGAGGTGCGGCGCACCGAGCTCCCCTGGCTCGCGGAGAACCTCCAGCGGGCACGGGTGGTCGTCAACGTGGTGGGCAACGAGGTGGAGGACTACGCCGCCGTGGTGACGGGTCTGGACGACGCGCCGGGCGTGGACGCGTTCGAGCTCAATGTGAGCTGTCCCAATGTGAAGGCCGGCGGGATGGAATTCGGAGCCGACCCGAGCTCGCTGGCGGCCGTGGTACGTGCGGCTCGCGCCGTCACCCGGCGGCCGCTCCTGGTGAAGCTCAGCCCCACTCTGCAGGACATCGCCCGCAGCGCCGCGGTGGCCGTGGACGCGGGCGCCGACGTCATAACACTCGTGAACACACTGCCCGGCCTCGTGGTCGACGTGGATCATCGCCGCCCCGCACTCGGCTTCGGGACCGGCGGCGTGAGCGGGCCGGGACTGCTCCCAGTCGGCGTGCTCGCCACCTGGAAAGTGTCGCGGGCGGTCGAAGTGCCGCTGGTCGGTCTGGGAGGGATATCCTCGGGGCGCGACGCGCTGCAGTATCTCATGGCTGGTGCGTCGCTCGTGGGCGTGGGAACGGCGGCGCTCCGCGATCCGCGCGCTCCCGAGCGGATCGTTCGCGAGCTGGATGCATGGTGCGAGCGTGAGGGCGTCCGGTCCGTATCCGAAGTGGTGGGCAGCCTGGAGTGGCCGGCGTGAGCGCGATCAGTTCTCCCCGGACCATCGTGGCGCTCGACGTCCCTTCGGCGGATCGCGCTCTGGCGCTGGCCGACTCGCTGGGGGAGGGGTGTGATTTCGTGAAGGTTGGCAGCGAGCTCTTCACCGCAGCCGGCCCGGGCGTCGTGCGCGATCTGGCTCGCGGCCGGGCCGGTGGGCGCGGCCGGGAGATCTTCCTCGACCTCAAGTTCCACGACATACCCGCCACGGTACGCGGGGGCGCACGGAGCGCCGCCGCCCTCGGCGCGACGCTCCTGACGGTGCACGCGTCTGGCGGGCGCGAGATGATCGAAGCGGCCGTGGAGGGCGCCGGACCGGAGTGCGGAGTTCTCGCTGTGACGATCCTTACCTCCCTGGATGCGGAAGTGCTCGGCGAGATATGGAACCGGCCGATTGCCGACCTCACTGGGGAAGCGATCCGTCTGGCCGACCTCGCGCGATCCGCGGGCGCCCACGGAGTGGTGTGCAGCGGCCACGAGGCCGCGGCGATCCGCGCGCGGCACGGCGATGCGCTGAAGCTGCTGGTGCCGGGCATCCGCCTGGCTGGCGGCGCGACGCACGATCAGCGCCGCGTGGTGACGCCGGCTGGCGCGGTGGCGGCGGGGGCCAGCTATCTCATCCTCGGGCGTGCGGTGACCGCGGCCCGGGATCCGGTGTCGGCGCTGGCGACGGCGCGGCGCGAGGCGGCGGAGGCGGCGGGCTCCGCCCCCTGTGCCTGACGCCGGTGCGCCGAGCCACCTTGCATGCCGTCCCTAAGTCGATTAATCTGTAAGACTTGACTGGAATATTTTCTCTCTGGACGTGGGGCACTCGTGAAAGTCCGCAGCAGTGTCAAGCCGATCTGCGAGCATTGCAAGGTCATCAAGCGCAATGGCGTCACGCGCATCATCTGCAAGCGTAATCCCAAGCACAAGCAGCGTCAGGGCTGACGAATGGCACGTATAGCTGGAGTCGATCTCCCTCGCGACAAGAAGGTCGAGGTCGGGCTCACCTACATCTTCGGGATCGGCCGCGCGGCGGCACACAAGATCGTGGCATCCACGGGCATCGATGCCAACGCTCGCGTCCGCGACCTCAACGATGCGGATGTGAATCTCCTGCGTCAGGCGATCGAGCGCGATTATCGCGTGGAGGGCGCGCTGCGTACCGAGGTGGCGATGAACATCAAGCGATTGATGGACATCGGCTCCTATCGCGGTATTCGTCACCGGCGCGGGCTTCCCGTGCGCGGCCAGAGAACGCACACCAACGCGCGCACGAAGAAGGGTCCGCGCCGCGCCATCGCCGGCAAGAAGAAGGTCACGAAATAATGGCAACTGCGAAGAGTGGTTCGAGCAAGAAATCCAAGCGCGTAGTGGATGCGGAGGGGATCGCCCACGTCAGCGCCACCTTCAACAACACCACCATCACCATCACGGACTTGCGCGGCAACGCGGTGTCCTGGTCCTCGGCCGGCAAGGCGGGCTTCAAGGGCTCCAAGAAGTCCACGCCTTTCGCCGCCACCGTGGCGGCGGAGCAGTGCGCGCGCGAGGCGCTGGGGATGGGGATGAAGCGCGTACACGTGCGCGTGCAGGGGCCCGGCAGCGGCCGCGAGTCGGCCATCCAGTCGCTGGCGGCGGCGGGACTCCAGATCCGTTCGATCAAGGACGTCACGCCTATCCCGCACAACGGCTGCCGCCCCCCCAAGCGGCGGAGGGTCTGAGTCATGCGCTACACGGGCCCAAGCTGCCGCCAGTGCCGCCGCGAAGGTACGAAGCTCTTCCTCAAGGGCACCAAATGCTTCACGGAGAAATGTCCGGTGGAGCGGCGCCCCTTTGCGCCGGGTCAACATGGCCAGGCCACCGCGCGCCGGCGCAAGGCTTCCGAGTACTCGAAGCAGTTGCGTGAGAAGCAGAAGGTCAAGCGCATCTATGGGATGAGCGAGAAGCAGTTCCACAACCTCTTCGAGCGCGTGGCCAAGCAGCCCGGCGTGGCGGGGCACAACCTGCTCGCCGCGCTCGAGAGCCGGCTGGACAACATGGTCTACCGCATGGGTTTCGCGCCCAGCCGCAAGGCCGCGCGCCAGCTCATCCGCCACCGGCACATCGAGGTGAACGGGAAGCAGGTGGACATCCCGAGCTACCTGGTTCGCCCGGGCGAGGAAATCAGAGTGCGTCCCGCCTCGCGCGAGCAGGCGCAGATCCTCACCGCCATGGACCAGGCCTCGCGCGGTGCTCCGCTCTCGTGGGTCGCGGTGGATCGCGACACCTTCAGCGGCCGGATGCTCGAGCGTCCCGGCCGCGCGGAGATCCCGATCGCTGCCCAGGAGCAGTTGATCGTGGAGCTGTACTCGAAGTAAGTCAGGTCGGGACCCTAACTCCCTCACGGGCCCACCGCGCGTTAGGGGCGGGGTGGGGCGTCGCCGGCGATTGTCCGGTAGGACCGAAAGAGGCTCTTTTCAAATGGCACAGACGATAGATCTCACGGGGCTCGTCCGCCCCCAGGTCGTGGAAGCGACCAAGCGGGAGGACCAGCCCAACGTTGCGGAATTCCGCATGCAGCCCCTGGAGCGCGGCTTCGGCCACACGCTCGGGAATGCCATGCGGCGCATGCTCCTTTCGTCGCTGCGCGGCTCGGCCGTTTGGGCCTTCCGCATCGATGGCGTGCTCCACGAGCACCAGACCATCCCCGGCGTCGTCGAGGATGTGCACCAGATCATCGGCAATCTCAAGCTGCTCACGCTGGCGCTGGACGAGTCGCTCGAGCAGGCCATCCTGCGCATCCGCAAGACCGAGGCGGGGCCCGTCACGGCGAGCGACATCGAGTCTACCGGCTCGGTGCGGATCGTCGATCCCAGGCACCACCTGTTCACGCTCCATGATGATCGCGAGCTGAACGTCGAGCTCTACATCAATAAGGGACGTGGCTACGTCGAGGCCGATGAGCATCCGCTCGAGCGGGGCCTCCCGATCGACCTGGTTCGCGTGGACTCGATCTACAACCCCGTTCGCCGCGCCAACTTCACCGTCGCTGAGACGCGCGTCGGCCAGCGCACGGACTACGACCGCCTCACGCTCACCGTCGAGACCAACGGCACGCTCACGCCCGAAGAGGCCGTGAGCTATGCGGCCGCGCTGGCGCAGACGCACTTCCAGTTCTTCGCCAACTTCGGTCCGCACGCGCAGGGCGCGATTCCGCAGAACGGCGAGTACTCAGCCGACTCGGAGCGCCTGCTGGAGCTCTTCCACAAGCCGATCGACGACCTCGGGCTCTCCGTTCGCTCGGTCAACTCGCTCAAGAACTCCGACATCCGCTCCCTCGGCGATCTGGTTCGCCAGACCGAGGAGCAGATGCTCGACGTCAAGAATTTCGGCAAGAAGTCGCTCCAGGAGATCGCCGATCTGCTGGAGAAAGAGGGACTCAATTTCGGCATGCGGTACGAGGAAGCCCCGGAAGGGGTACGGATCACCGACTGGGGCACCGCTCCGAGCCGGGCCGCTGCCGCCGCGCCAGACGAAGAAGAGGAGTAGGGAACCATGCGTCACCGCAAGGCCGGACGGCAGCTCCGCCGCACCAGCGAGCAGAAGCTCGCCCTGATGCGGAATCTGGCGTCATCGCTCATCGAGCACGGCGCGATCGAAACCACAGAAGCCAAGGCCAAGGAGCTCCGCCCCTTCGTGGAAAAACTCATCACGAAGGCCCGGTCCGGCACGCTCCACTCCCGCCGGCTCGCCGGCCGGCACGTGCAGAAGCGCGCCACGGCCGACAAGCTCTTCCAGGAAGTGGGGCCGCGCTTCGCCAAGCGCCCCGGCGGCTACACCCGCATACTCAAGACCGGACACCGCAAGGGCGATGGCGCCGAGATGGCGCGCATCGAACTGATCCAGGAGTGACCATGCAGAGCAAACGCTGTTACGTGTGCGGGAAGGGAGTCGCCTTCGGAAACAACGTCTCCCACGCGCACAACAAGACACGCCGCGTCTGGAAGCCCAATCTCCAGGTGGCGCGCATCCTCGTGAAGGGTAAGGTCACCAGGATCAAGGTCTGCACGAGCTGCCTCAACGCCGGAAAAATCGAGCGTGCCCCCCGCGGGAAGCAGGTAGCGTGAAACCCTCTGCCTCATACGCGACTCGGGGTGCCGGAAGGGGAGCTGCAGAGCTCCCCTTTTGCTGTGCGCCTGCCAGCCGCCGGCCCGCGCCGGCGGGGGTGAACTGATCCGATGCCCACGGCGCTGATTACAGGCATCACCGGGCAGGATGGCTCCTATCTCGCCGAGCTCCTCCTCGAAAAGGGCTACCGCGTGGTGGGCGTGGTGCGTCGCAGCTCCACCACGCCGTACGAGCGCATCGGGCATCTGGTGGATCGCATCGAGCTCGTCTCCGCGGACCTCCTCGATCAGCACTCGCTGGTCGAAGCGATGGCATGGTGCTCTCCCGACGAGGTCTACAACCTGGCCGCTCAGAGCTTCGTGCAGACCTCCTGGACCCAGCCCGTGCTGACGGGCGAGTTCACCGGCCTCGGCGTGACACGGGCGCTCGAGGCGGTACGCAAGGCCGCTCCGAAGGCCCGATTCTACCAGGCCAGCTCGAGCGAGATGTTCGGCAAGGTGGTGGAATCGCCGCAGCGCGAGAGCACGCCATTCTACCCGCGCAGTCCGTACGGCGTGGCCAAGGTATACGGCCACTGGATAACGGTGAACTATCGCGAGAGCTACGATATGTTCGCCGTATCGGGAATACTGTTCAACCACGAGAGCCCGCGGCGCGGTCTGGAGTTCGTCACGCGCAAGGTCAGCGACGCGGCGGCGCGCATCAAGCTCGGCACCGCGACCGAGGTTCGACTGGGCAATCTCGATTCGCGGCGCGACTGGGGTTTCGCCGGCGACTACGTCGATGCGATGTGGCGCATGCTGCAGCAGGATGAGCCGTCCGACTACGTCATCGGCACGGGTAAGACCTGGTCGGTGCGCGATCTGTGCAAGATCGCGTTCGACGTTGTGGGGCTCGACTATCGCGACTACGTGGTACAGGATGAGCGCTTTTTCCGGCCGGCCGAGGTGGATCTGCTGGTGGCGGACCCTTCGAAGGCGCTCGATGAGTTGGGTTGGGAGCCCACGGTTTCCTTCGCGGAGCTGATAGCGATGATGGTGGAGGCGGACCTGAAGCGCCACCGCGCACGGGCTTAGCGCGTTGCGCGCGCTGGTCACGGGAGCGGCCGGTTTCGTGGGGCAGTGGCTCGCGGGCGCGCTGCTCCGCGACGGCTGGGAAGTCTACGGCGCACGGCTTGATGCGGATGCGCTTCCGTCGCCGAGCGCGGCGAGCGTCGGCGGCCTCGCCGCCGACGAGCGTCGAGCCGTGCACTGGCTCTCCTGCAACGTCACCAGCCACGCCGACATCTCGCGCGCCCTCGACGAGGCCGCGCCCGACGTGATCTTCCACCTCGCCGGCGTTTCATACGTACCCGACGCGGGCAACGATCCTGCCGCGGCGCTGGCTGTGAACACCGTTTCCGCTGCCCGTCTCCTCGCGCAGATCCGGGAGCGCAGGCGCGCGGGTACGCTCGACCCGGTCGTGATCGTGGTGGGCAGCGGGGAGCAGTACGGGGCGCACGACGCGTTGGTGCAGCCGCTCGACGAGCACGCCGAACAACGTCCGGCGAACGTGTACGCGGCGTCGAAGGCGGCGCAGGAGGTGATCGCGCTCCAGTCCTGCCGGACGGATGGCGTGAAGGTGATCGCCACGCGCCCCTTCAATCACAGCGGGGCCGGCCAGTCGCCGCGCTTCGTCATCCCCGCGCTCGTCCGGCGCGCGCTCGCCCTGCGGGGCGACCGCGGAGCGGTGCTCCGGCTGGGAAATACTGCGCCGATCCGCGATTTCCTCCACGTGGAAGACGTGGTCCGGGCGTACATGCTCCTGGCCGAGCGCGGCGAACCCGGCGAGGCCTACAATGTGGGCAGCGGGCAGGGAGTGTCGATCGGCGAGCTGGCGGAGAGAATCCTCGCAATCGCCGGCGCCGATGCTAGTTTGGAGAGCGATCCCTCGCTCGTACGTCCCGTGGACGTCCCGATCCTGGTAGGCAACCCCGCCAGGCTCCGCGACGCCACCGGTTGGACGCCCGAGCATTCACTGGACAATATCATCGAAGACGTGATACGTGCCGCGGCGCACTGACATACAACGAGTGTTGTTGATAGGCTCCGGGCCGATCGTGATCGGCCAGGCAGCAGAGTTCGACTATTCGGGTACCCAGGCGGCGAAGGCGTTGCGGGAGGACGGCTACGAGGTGATCCTCGTGAACTCCAACCCCGCCACCATCATGACCGACCCGGAGTTCGCCGATCGTACATACATCGAGCCGGTGACCCCGGACGTAGTCGCGCAGGTGATCGAGCGCGAACGGCCGGATGCGCTGCTCCCCACGATGGGCGGCCAGACAGCGCTGAACGTGGCGATGGCGCTCTCGGAGCGCGGCGTGCTCGAGGAATTCGGCGTGGAGCTGATCGGCGCGGACGCGCGCGCCATCCAGCTCGCCGAAGACCGTGAGCTCTTCGCCGAGGCGATGAAGCGCATCGGTCTCAAGGTGGCCACGGGCGGAATCGCGCGGACCTGGGACGACGCTCTGGCGCTCTCCGATTCGATCGGCTTTCCGGCGATCATCCGTCCCTCGTTCACACTGGGCGGCACCGGCGGGGGCGTGGCGTACAACCGCTCCGAGTACGAATACATCGTGCGGCGCGGCCTCGAACTCTCGCCCGTGAGCCAGGTGCTCATCGAGCGCAGCCTGCTCGGCTGGAAGGAGTTCGAGCTCGAAGTGATGCGCGACCAGTCGGACAACGTGGTGATCGTGTGCTCCATCGAGAACATCGATCCCATGGGAGTTCACACGGGCGACTCGATCACCGTGGCGCCCGCGATGACGCTCACCGACCGCGAGTATCAGGAGATGCGCGATGCGTCGGTGGCGATCATACGCGAGATCGGCGTCGCGGCCGGAGGCTGCAACATCCAGTTCGCGGTGAATCCGGCCGACGGCGAGATGATCGTGATCGAGATGAACCCGCGAGTCTCGCGGTCTTCGGCGCTCGCGTCCAAGGCCACCGGCTTCCCGATCGCGCGCATCGGTACGAAGCTGGCGGTGGGCTACGACCTGGACGAGATAGTCAACGACATCACCAAGACCACGCCCGCTTCCTTCGAGCCGGTGCTCGACTACGTCGTGGTGAAGTGCCCGCGCTTCGCGTTCGAGAAGTTCGCGGCGGCCGATCCGAGACTCACGACGCAGATGAAGTCCGTGGGCGAGGCCATGGCCATCGGGCGCACCTTCCGGGAGGCGCTGCAGAAGGGCCTGCGCGCGCTGGAGACCGGGAGGAGCGGGTGGGAAATCGGCGCCACGCTCGCCGACGACCGCCTGCCCGACGACTCGCTCGAAACGCTGCGTGGAGCGCTGCGCCAGCCCACGCCTGAGCGGATTTTCCAGGTCAAGCGCGCTTTCCTCCGCGGGTTGACCGTGGACGAAGTGTACGACCTCACGCACATAGACCGCTGGTTCCTCTCGCAGATGTACTCCCTCGTGGAGGAGGAGCGCGGCTACTCGCAGCTCGAGCGCGTGGACGAGCGGGCGATGCGGCGGATGAAGCGGCGCGGTTTTTCCGACCGGCAGCTCGGCGCGCTGCGAGGCGAGTCCGAGAACGATGCGCGCGAGCGCCGCTGGTCGCTCGGAGTTCGTCCGGTCTACAAGATGGTGGATACCTGCGCGGGCGAGTTCCCCTCGGCGACTCCCTATCTGTACAGTTGCTACGACGAGGAGAGCGAGGCGCCGCCGTCGGGACGCCAGCCCGTGATCATCCTCGGCAGCGGCCCCAACCGGATAGGGCAGGGCGTGGAGTTCGACTACTGCTGCGTGCGCGCCGCGCTGGCGCTGCGCGAGCAGGGGTACGAGACGATCATGGTGAACTCCAATCCTGAGACGGTCTCAACGGACATCGACAACTCCGACAATCTGTACTTCGAGCCGCTGACGCTCGAGGACGTGCTCGAGATAGTGCACCGGGAGCAGCCGCGCGGCCTGATCGTCCAGCTCGGAGGTCAGACTCCCCTCAAGCTCACGCGCCCGCTCGAGGCCGCCGGCGTCACGATCCTCGGCACTTCTCCGGACGCCATCGACATCGCCGAGGACCGGCGCCGCTTCGACGTCATCGCGCGCGCCACGAAGGTGCAGCAGCCCGCCAACGGAACAGCGACCAGCGTGGACGAGGCCGTGGTCGTGGCCGAGAAGGTGGGCTACCCGGTGCTCGTCCGCCCCTCGTACGTGCTCGGCGGACGGGCCATGCAGATAGTGTATGATGAACAGTCGCTGCGGTCGTACTTCGCTTCGGCCGTGCGTGTCTCGGAAGACCGTCCCGTGCTCATCGACCGCTTCCTCGAGGACGCCTACGAGGCCGACGTCGACGCGATAAGCGACGGCGAGCGCGTGGTGATCGGCGGCGTGATGCAGCACATCGAGGATGCCGGAATCCACTCCGGCGACTCGGCATGCGTGCTCCCGCCCTACATCATCGGGGAACACGACCTGCGCGTGATGCGCGAGCACACCGTGGCGCTCGCGAAGGCGCTCGGCGTGGTGGGGCTCATCAACGTGCAGTTCGCGGTGAAGCACGGCGTGGTGTACGTGCTCGAGGTCAACCCGCGCGCGAGCCGAACCATTCCGTTCGTGTCGAAGGCCATCGGGGCCCCGCTGGCCTCGATAGCGGCGCGCGTGATGCTCGGCGAGACGCTGGAGGCCGCCGGCTTCACGGAGGAGATCGTGCCGCCGTACGTGTCGGTGAAGGAGGCCGTCTTCCCGTTCAGCAAGTTCCGCGAGGCCGATCCCATACTCGGGCCGGAGATGCGCTCCACCGGCGAGGTGATGGGCATCTCGGATTCCTTCGGCAGCGCGTTCGCGAAGGCGGAGCTGGCGGCGGACAACGGGTTGCCCACCCAGGGGGCGATCTTCGTCACGGTCAACGACTCGGACAAGGATTCCGTGGTACCGATCGTACGCCGCTTCCACGAGATGGGCTTCTCGCTCATGGCGACATCGGGCACGGCGCGCCACCTGCGCGGACGCGGGATCCCGGCGGAGCTCGTGTTCAAGGTGCACGAAGGCCGCCCCCACGGGATAGATCTGATCGTGAACGGTCAGGTGCAGCTCCTCATCAACACGCCGATGGGGAAGCATTCGCAGCGCGACGACTACTCCATGCGGCAGGCCGCGGTTGCGCACCGGATCCCGTACACCACCACACTCTCCGCCGCGAACGCGGCGTGCGACGCGATCCTCGCGACGCGCTTCCGCCCGCTGCGCGTTCGCTCGCTGCAGGAATGGCACGAGCTCGCGCGCGGCGCGGTACCCACTTCCTGACTCTGGCCGAGCGGCCTTCACACGCATGCCGGTACCCCTGCTGGATCTCCGTGCGCAGCACGCGCGGATACGAGATGAAGTGACGGAGGCCGTGATGAACGTCGTGGATGACCAGGCGTTCATCCTCGGCGCTCCCGTCGAGAAGCTGGAAGACGCCGTGGCCGCCCTGTCGCGAACGCGATTCGCGATAGGCTGCGCCAGCGGTACGGACGCGCTCCTGCTGGCTCTGCGCGCGCTGGACGTCGGTCACGGCGACGAGGTGGTGACCTCCCCGTTCACTTTCTTCGCCACCGCGGGGACGATCCACAACGTGGGCGGTCGGCCCGTGTTCGCCGACATCGACGCCGAGACGTTCAACCTTTCGGTGGATGCCGCCGCCGCCGCCGTGGGAACCAGGACCAGGGCCGTGATACCGGTGGACCTCTTCGGCCAGATGGCGCCGCTGGAGCGGTACGCCGCAGCGATCCCTAATCTGCCGATCATCGAGGACGCGGCCCAGTCGATAGGGGCGAGCAGGGATGCGGGGAGCGGCCGCTACATGGCTGGCGAGCGCGCCACCATCGGCACCTTCAGCTTCTTCCCGTCGAAGAACCTGGGCGCGTGGGGTGACGGCGGCATGATGGTCACCAACGACGAATCGCTCGCCACGCGTCTGCGCCGCCTTCGAGTGCACGGCGGCGCGAAGCAGTACCATCACGACGAGGTGGGTTACAACAGCCGCCTGGACGCCCTGCAGGCGGCCGTGCTGGTGGCCAAGCTTCCGCACCTCGCCGGATGGAGCGCCGCGCGGCGCGAGCACGCCGCGTACTACGACGCCGCTTTCGCCGACCTGGCCGACGTGCGCACCCCTGTGATCGAGGCGGGCAACGAATCGATCTACAATCAGTACACGCTTCGCGTGGAGCGACGCGACGAGCTGCGTGGGTATCTGACGAAGCAAGGGATAGGGAGTGCCATCTACTACCCGCTCCCGTTGCACTTGCAGCCGTGCTTCGCTTATTTGGGCTATCGCGAAGGGAGTTGTCCCGAGGCAGAGCGTGCGGCGCGCGAGGTGATCTCTCTGCCGGTGTATCCGGAGCTCTCGCGCGACCAGCAGGACCAGGTCATAGCGGCAGTGCTGCGCTTCTACGGTCGCTGACGCCGCTCCGGGAGCCACGGTGGCGCGCGGGAATCGCCGAGCGGCAGCGCGACCCGGAATGCCTGCATCGAGAGTCTAGATGATGGCGGACGACCGGTTCGTAAGGGAGCCGGATTGCCGAAGGGCGGCATGAATCGTCAATGGCCAGGCAACGAGGCCTGGTGATCAATAGTGGATCGAAGATGAACATCGCAGCGAAATCAGAAGGCGGACCGGCGTCGCCGGACCGGTCGCAAGTGGAGGAATCGGAGGGAAGCGAGGCGGCGGGGCCGTTCGGCTTCCTCCTCACGTTCAGGCATCGCCGCCTCCTCGTGATCGCCCTCCACGTTTTCATAGTCGTCGTGAGCTACGCCCTGGCGTACGTTCTCCGATTCGACGTCGAGTTCCCGGGCAGCTACGGAGCGCTCTTTCTGGCGACCGTGGGCCCGCTCCTCGTAGTTCGACTGGCGGCGTTCATCTACTACCGGCTCTACAGCGGGTGGTGGACGTACGTGGGGGTGCGCGACATGATCGCTCTTCTCAAGGCAGTCGCGGTCTCGAGCGTGCTCTTCGCCTCCTACCTCGTCCTTTCCGGCTTCGCGAACGGCTTCCCCCGTTCGGTGCTGGTCATCGACGCCCTCCTCACGATGGCGTTCATGGGCGGGGTGAGGTTCGGGTTGCGGATCCTGCGCGAGAGCCGGCGGACCACCACCGCCGCCCCCCGCCCCAGGCGGGTGATGATCATCGGAGCTGGCGACGCGGGCGAGCTGCTCCTGCGCGAGATGCACAACAACCCACGGCTGGGCTACGTTCCGGTCGGCTTCGTGGACGACGATCCACGCAAGACGGGCTTCCACATCCACGACGTGGCGGTGCTGGGCACCACCGAGGCGCTCGCGCAGATCGTCGAGAGACATCCGGTGGACGAGCTGATCATCGCGATACCGTCCGCCTCGCGCGACCAGGTCCAGAGGATCGTGGATCGCTGCCTCGAGCTCAAGATTCCCTTCAAGATGCTCCCGGCGATCGCGGCGCTCACGGGGCACGTGCAGATGAGCCAGTTGCGCGCCGTGCGGGTGGAAGACCTCCTCGGACGCGATCCCGTGGATCTCGACACTTCCATGATTCGCGCCGACATCGGCGGGAGGCGCGTGCTGATAACGGGCGCGGGCGGATCGATCGGCTCCGAGCTCGCGCGCCAGGTGGCGAGCTACGGCCCGGCGGTGATCGGTCTCCTGGAGCGGAGCGAGAACCTTCTCTTCCTCATCGAGCAGGAGCTCAAGCGCGCACACCCGGATCTCGCGGTGGTGCCGATAATCTGCGACGTGCGCGACGAGGATGACGTGGAGCGCGCCTTCCGCGCGCTGCGTCCCGAGCTGGTCTACCACGCTGCCGCCTTCAAGCACGTGCCGATGATGGAAGCGCACGTGGCTCAGGCGGTGCACAACAACGTGTTCGGCACCAGCAATACCGCCTCGGCCGCCGCCGCTTTCGGCGCCAAGTTCGTGCTCATCTCCACCGACAAGGCGGTGAGCCCGAGCAACGTCATGGGCGCCACCAAGCGGCTCGCGGAGCTCCTGGTGCTCTCGCTCGATCCGGCGCGGACGCACCACTTCGTGGCCGTCCGGTTCGGCAACGTGCTCGGGAGCAACGGTTCGGTGGTGCCGCTCTTCACGCAGCAGATCGCCGAGGGCGGTCCCGTGACCGTCACGCATCCCGATGTGACGCGCTACTTCATGACCATCCCCGAGGCCGTCCAGCTCGTGCTCCAGGCGTCGGTTCTCGAGGAGGCGCGCAACCGCATCGTCATGCTGGAGATGGGCGAGCCCGTGAAGATCGTCACGCTGGCGAAGAACCTCATACGCCTCTCCGGGCTCGAGCCGGACGTGGACATCCCCATCATCTTCACCGGCCTCCGCCCGGGGGAGAAGCTCCACGAGCAGCTCACATCGGACACCGAGGAGACGCTGCCCACGCGCTACGAGAAGATCCGGATAGTCCGCACCGACGCGCCGCGCCCGGTGGAACAGGCCATCGAGCACCTCTGGAACGCCGTGGTCGGGCGGGACGAGCGCGCTACCTTGAGACGTCTACAGGAGCTCGTTCCGGAATTCACGCCGCAGGCGGCGCTCCTCGCGAGCGTGCGCGACCGTCTCCCCGCCGCCGAGGAGCGGCGAGCCAGCCGCACCGCCGGTTGAAGTTCGCTCGCGGCCGGGTGCGCGCAGCGACGCTCGCCGTCGCCCTGGCCGCGGGGGCCGCACCCCTTTCTGCGCAGCATCCGCTCGCGTCACTCCCCCTCGACGATCCGGCGTACCAACAGCTCGCCGCGCTCGTCCGGGGAGGGTGCGGCGAGGCGAGGGTGTCGGCCTTCCGCCCCTTCGCCATCGGCGACATAGAGGAGGCGCTGCGCTCCGCGCGCGGCGCGCGGCGCTGCGGCGGACCGGTGCTCGACGAGCTCCTCCGCCGCTTCCCCGCCGCCGCTGCGGAGACCCGGCCCGGCGCGTCGCGAATCGCGGACGACACCGCGGCCGCCGGCTTCGATTTCGGGGCGGCGCTGCAGCTCCGGGCCACGGCCCTGCGCAACGGCGACTTCCTCCCCATCTGGCGCGACATCCGCCCCACCGCCGAAGGCACTCCGCCGCTGGTGGCGCGCGCCGATCTCCGGCTCTCGTGGAACGGCGGTCCGAACATCATGGCCGTCGTCGACGCGTACGGACAGACCGACCGGCGCAACGATCCCTCCATCCGGGCGAGGCGCTTCCGCAGCACGTCCGGAGCGATCGACTTCGCCGAAGCGTACGCGTCCGGGAGGCTCGGACCAGTGGTGCTCTCGGTGGGACGAGGCCGCGAAGCCTGGCTCGGCGATCCGGGCGACCCGGCAGAGTCGCTGGTGCTCTCGGCCAATGGCCCGCCGCTCGACCGGATCCTGCTGGACGCGGAGTGGACGCGGTTTCAGTTCCGCGCGCTGGTCGGCTCGCTCGATGACGTGGTGCTCACGCCCGGGCGCGATATGCTCGGCGACAGCGCGGGGAACCAGCGCTGGCACCGTATGCTCGTGGCGCACGCGTTGACATTTCGCCCGTCGTCGAACCTGGAGCTCACGATAGGCGAAACGGGGTTGATCCCGCGCCAGGGCGGGGGCGTGGATCTGGCGTTCGCCAACCCGCTCATGGTCTACCAGGTCACCCAGAACGACGGCTCGCCCACGGCGGGCCGCAACGGCGGCGTGAACCTGACGGCGTTCGGTTCCGTGCGCGCGAGCGTGGGGCGCGCCTCGCTGCAGGGCGAGCTCGTGGTGGACGACATCCAGATCGACTCGAAGGACCGGAAAGTCTTCCCCGATCAGCTCGCGTGGAACCTGGTCGGTTCGGTCGCGCTCCCTCTGCCGCTCCCGGCCAGCGTGGCGCTGCAGTACCGGAGAACGGGGAGCTTCACGTACCTGAGCTGGTCGTACGCGAACAGTTGGCAGCGGTACGGCCAGCCGATCGGCTCCGAGCTGGGGCCCGATGCGGACATGGCGCGATTCTCGGGTGAGCTCTGGCCCTCCGGGCGGCTGCGCCTGTCGGCGGGCGTCTCGCGTTGGCGCCGCGGCGCCAACCGGATCGACGCGCGCCCCGTGCCGTCGAGGGAAGGGCATTCGGGCGATCCGTTCCCGTCCACCGACGCCGCTCGACCGGAGGTGCAGAGTTCCTGGGGCGGGGATGTGGCCGCGCAGTGGCTCGACCCGATCCTGCCGGTCACGCTGCGCCTGGAGGGATTGCGTGCGCGCAATGTGAACGGCGCGGCCACGGCCTCGCGCGCCTTCGCGCGTGCGTCGCTCAGCGCGGCGTGGCGCTTCCGCTTCCCGTGAGCCGCCCGCGCCGTGCGTCGGACGCGGTGTCGAACGCGTCGTTCGGAGCCGCCGCACGGGCGGCCGCGACGATCCGTATATTGCCCGATCTCCGGGCGCTGGATAGCTTGACAGGCTGGACACGCAGCATCTTCCCGAACACCTAACCGACCGCCTCACTTGCGAATTACAGTAGTTGGAACGGGATACGTCGGGCTGGTAGTTGGCGCATGCCTGGCGGAGACCGGCAATGACGTCATCTGTGCCGATCTGGATGAGCGCAAGATCGAGGGGCTCCAGCGGAACGTACTTCCCATCTACGAGCCCGGCCTGGAGAGTCTGGTGGAGCGCAACCAGACGCAGAATCGTCTCTCCTTCACTACCGATGTGGCCGGTGCGATAGCGGCGGCGGAGGTCGTGTTCATCGCGGTGGGCACCCCACCGGATGAAGATGGATCGGCGGATCTTCGCCACGTGCTCGCGGTGGCGGACCAGATCGGCCGGCACATGCAGCGCGAGCTCGTGGTGGTCACGAAGTCCACCGTGCCGGTGGGCACCGCGTCGAAGGCGGCGGCCGCCATCGCGCGCAACGCGCGCTTCCCGTTTCACATGTGCAGCAATCCCGAGTTCCTGAAGGAAGGGGCCGCGGTGGAGGACTTCATGCGCCCCGACCGCGTAGTGCTCGGAGTGGAGAGCGATCATGCGCGTTCGGTCATGGCCGAGCTGTATGCGCCGTTCGTTCGCACCGGCAAGCCGATCATCTTCATGGACATTCCGTCCGCGGAGATGACCAAGTACGCGGCCAACGCGATGCTGGCCACCAGGATCTCCTTCATGAACGAGATCGCCTACCTCTGCGAGAAGGTGGGCGCCAACGTCGACCACGTCCGCAAGGGCGTGGGAAGCGACGGCCGGATCGGGGCCTCGTTCCTCTTCCCCGGCCCGGGCTACGGCGGGTCGTGCTTCCCGAAGGATGTGAAGGCGCTGCTGCGCACCGCGCGTGAGAGCTCGGTGCCGCTCTGCGTGCTGGACGCGGTCGAGACCGCGAACGAGCGTCAGAAGCACAGGCTCTTCGAGAAGCTCGGCGAGGTGCTCGACGGCGGCATGGCGGGCGCGCGTATCGCGATCTGGGGGCTGGCCTTCAAGCCGCAGACCGATGACATGCGGGAGTCTCCCGCGCTCACGCTCATCGAGGATCTCCTCGGTGCCGGCGCGACCGTGGTGGCGCACGACCCCATCGCGATGGACGAGGCGAGGCGCCGGCTCGGCGACACCATTACCTACGCCGCGTCCAACTACGAAGCCGCGGAAGGGGCCGACGCGCTCGTCGTGGTGACCGATTGGAACGAGTACCGGCATCCTGATTTCGGGCGCATCCTCTCCTCGCTCGAGCGGCCGATCCTCATCGATGGGCGCAACCTGTACGACCCGGTCAAGCTGGGGAAGCTGGGTTTCACGTACCTGTCCATCGGCAGACCGGGAGCGCGCACGTGAGAGTTCTGGTGACCGGCGCGGCGGGCTTTCTCGGCTCGCATCTGGTGGATCGCTTCCTGGCCGAAGGCCATCGGGTGGTGGGGCTGGACAACTTCATCACGGGGCACCCCGACAACATCGCGCATCTCACGGGCAACCCGTCGTTCGAGTTCTTCCGACACAACATCTCCACCTACACGTACATCCCGGGCGACGTGGACGGCGTGCTGCACTTCGCGTCTCCCGCGAGCCCGATCGACTATCTCGAGCTCCCCATCCCCACGCTCAAGGTGGGGGCGCTGGGCACGCACAACGCGCTCGGTCTGGCCAAGGCGAAGGGCGCGCGCTTCTTCCTCGCCTCCACATCCGAGGTCTACGGCGATCCGCTGGTGCATCCCCAGCCGGAGGGATACTGGGGCAACGTGAATCCGGTCGGGCCGCGCGGCGTGTACGACGCGGCGAAGCGCTTCGCCGAGGCGATGACGATGGCGTACCACCGTTTTCACGGCGTGGATACGCGGATCGTGCGCATCTTCAACACGTATGGGCCGCGGATGCGCCCTCGCGACGGGCGCGTCGTGTCGAACTTCATCGTCCAGGCGTTGAACGGCGAGCCGCTCACCGTCTACGGCGACGGCTCGCAGACCCGGAGCTTCTGCTACGTCTCGGACGAGGTGGACGGCATCTACAGGCTGTTCATGTCGGGCGACTCCGAGCCCACGAACATCGGCAACCCGGTGGAGTTCACCGTGCGTCAGCTCGCCGAGATGGTGCTCGAGCTGACCGGCTCGAAGGCTCCGATCGTGGAGAAGCCGCTCCCCGAGGACGATCCCAGGGTGCGGCGTCCCGACATCACTCGTGCGCGCGGCATGCTGGGATGGGAGCCGAAGGTCGCGCTGCGTGAGGGGCTCGAGAAAACCATAGGCTATTTTCGCGAGCTCGGAGCCGAGCAGTTGGGGAAGCGTGTCTGAGCGCGCCGCCTCCTGCGGCAGCTCGGGCCCCTCATGCCGGCCGACAGCGGCATCGTGAACAGACCAGGATATAACGGGTATCAATACGGTCATGTCCGTGCCCGCTAACAAGCGCCGATTCCTCACGCTCATCGCCACGGTTGCGCTTCTGGCCGGGTGTCATCGAAACAGGTTCATCGCCGCGAACTTTCGCTCGAACGACCTGCTCTTCGAGGCCTCGCTGGCGCAGTTGAAGGAGCATCACTGGGACAACGCGGTGAACGGCTTCCAGCGTCTGACCACCCAGCTCCCCGCTCGCGACCCGCTCCTCCCCCAGGCCTACTTCTACCTGGGCGAGGCGCATACCGGGCGCCACGAGTACATCCTCGCGGCGCAGGCGTATTCGCGGATCCCCGAGAGCTTCCCCGAAGACACTCTCTCCGCCATGGCGACGTACGACGCGGGAATGTCGTACTCCCGGCTCTGGCGCAAGCCTTCGCTGGACTCCGACTACGGGCAGACGGCACTCGCCACGCTTCAGAGCTTTCTGGCGGCGTATCCGGATTCGCCTATGGCCGACAGCGCGCAGGCCGAGA
The DNA here is from genome assembly GCA_964616815.1 of uncultured Gemmatimonadaceae bacterium. Classification (GTDB taxonomy): domain Bacteria; phylum Gemmatimonadota; class Gemmatimonadetes; order Gemmatimonadales; family Gemmatimonadaceae; genus JADGGM01. The sequence continues at coordinate 89,936 of CAZTTY010000005.1, forward strand.
TCGACAAGCTCCACGAGTGGTTCGCCATCAAGAGCTACGACGCCGGTATGTTCTATCTGAAACGCAAGGCATACGACTCGGCGATCATCTATTTCAACGACGTGGCCACCGGCTACCCTCTGACCGACCACGCCCGCATGGCGCTCCTGCGGCTGGTGGAGGCGTACGACGAGATCGGATACACGGAGGAAGTGGCCGAAACCTGTTCGACGCTGCGCGAGAAGTACTCGGGCAACTCCGAAGTGCAGGAGGCGTGCGGCTCGGTGCCGGCGCCGGCGCACGCCGATTCGACAGTGGTGCCGCCAGGGAGAGCCTCGGAGCCGGCGGCGCCGGCGCTCCGACGCTGAGGGAGAGTGCGGCTGGGAATATTCGGCGGAAGCTTCGACCCGCCGCACATCGGACACCTCCTCGCCGCGAGCGATGCCTTCGAGATGCTGGAGCTGGACCGGCTCCTGTTCATTCCGGCCGGCATGCAGCCCTTCAAGCGCGGCGGTGCGCAGGGATCGCCGTCACAGCGGCTGAGGATGGTCGAGCTGATGATCGCCGGAGATCCGCGTTTCGCCGCCGACCCGGTGGAAATCGACCGGGAGGGATTATCTTTCACTGTCGAGACGCTCGACGTGCTCGCGGACCGACATCCGGAAGCACGGCGTTTCCTGCTCATCGGCGAGGATCTGGCCGGCGAGATCGCGAGCTGGCGCGAGGCCGCGCGCATCGCGGCGCTCGCGGATATCGTCGTGCTGGCGCGCACGTCGGTCGATGCCGCCGGCGGTGGCCGCCCGGAGGGTGTGCCGCTCACGCGCATCGCCACGCGTCGCGTCGAGATCTCGTCCACCGAGGTCCGCGCGCGTGTACAGGCCGGAAAGAGCATACACGGATTCGTGACGGAGGCCGTCGCCGGATACATCGGTGCGGCCGGTCTGTACAGACATAGAGGAACCACATGCTGAAGCCATTACTCACATCCATTTTCGGGACGAGGCACGATCGCGAGCTGAAGCGCGTCCAGCCGATCGTGGCGGCGATCAACGCCGAGTACGAGCGTCTGCACGATGTCCCCGACGATGAGCTGCGCGGCCAGACGGAGAAGCTCCGTGGCATCCTCCGCGAGCGCACGCAGGAGCTCGACGCGAAAGTCTCGGAGCTCAGGGAGCTGAAGAAGCAGACTGCCGACCCCGACGAGCGCGACAGGATAGACGACGAGCTGAGCGGCAAGGATGGTCGCGGCGGCGTGGATGGCCAGTTGCGCGAGGAGATCGCCGAGGTGCTCGACGAGATCCTCCCGGAGGCCTTCGCCACGGTGCGCGAGGCGGCCCGCCGCCTCATGGGGCAGACGATCACGGTGACCGGGCACGAGATGGAGTGGAACATGATCCACTACGACGTGCAGCTCATCGGCGGCATCCAGCTCCACATGGGTCGGATCGCGGAGATGGCCACCGGTGAGGGCAAGACGCTCGTCGCCACCCTGCCGCTCTATCTGAACGCGCTCGCCGGACGCGGTGCCCACCTGGTGACGGTGAACTCCTACCTCGCGCGCCGTGACGCGCAGTGGATGGGGCACATATACAGCTACCTCGGCCTGACCGTGGGCTGTATCGATGACTCCGAGCCGGGCACGCCGGAGCGCCGCGCGGCCTATCTGTGCGACATCACCTACGGGACCAACAACGAGTTCGGCTTCGACTACCTGCGCGATAACATGGTCACGCAGCTCGACCAGCGCGTGCAGCGGCCGCACTGGTACGCGATAGTCGACGAGGTGGACTCCGTACTCATCGACGAGGCGCGCACACCGCTCATCATTTCCGGTCCCGTGGGTAACGAAGGCGATGCCGCCTACCGGGAGCACAACACCTCCGTGGGACGCCTGGTGCGCAAGCAGACGGAGCAGGCCAACCACCTCGTCGCCGAGGCGGAAGCGCTGCTCGAGCAGAACGAATCGCGCGAAGCCGCACTCAGGTTGTACCAGGCCCAGCTCGGCGCACCGAAGAACAAGCGCCTGCTGAAGCTTCTGCAGGAGCAGGGGAACAAGCAGTCCGTACAGAAGATGGAGCTGGAGCACATCGCCGACCGGCGTCAGCCGGCGAGCCGGCAGCAGTTCGCCGATATCGAGGAGAATCTTCTTTACGTGCTCGATGAGAAGAACCACACCGTGCATCTCACCGATCGCGGCGTGGACTTCCTCTCCCCCGACGATCGCGATGCCTTCGTGCTCCCCGACATCTCCGAGGCGGTGCACGCCGTGGAGCGCGACCCGGATCTCGATGCGAAGGAGAAGCTCGAGGCCCGCGCCGAGCTGGAGCGCGAGTACGCGCTCAAGAGCGAGAAGCTGAACATCGTTCACCAGCTTCTTCGCGCGCACGCGCTCTACGAGAAGGACGTCAATTACGTGGTGCAGGATGGGCAGGTGCTCATCGTGGATGAGTTCACCGGACGCACCATGCCCGGCCGCCGCTGGTCGGAGGGACTGCACCAGGCGGTGGAGGCGAAGGAAGGCGTGCAGGTGAAGGGCGAGACGCAGACGCTCGCCACGATCACGATCCAGAACTACTTCCGCCTGTACGAGAAGCTGGCCGGGATGACCGGTACGGCGGAGACCGAGGAGACCGAGTTCCATCAGATCTACCGTCTCGAGGTCTCCGTGATTCCCACGAACAAGCCGGTGATCCGCGATGACCGCCAGGATCTGATCTACAAGACGCGTCGCGAGAAGTATGCGGCGATCCTCGCGGAGACCGAGCGGCTCCACAAGCTCGGATTTCCCGTGCTCGTGGGTACGGTGAACGTGGACGTGTCGGAGACGCTCTCGCGCATGTTCCAGCGTGCCGGCATCCGGCACAACGTGCTGAATGCGAAGTACCACCAGCGCGAAGCGGAAATCGTGGCCGAGGCGGGCCAGCCCGGCGCCGTCACGATCGCGACGAACATGGCGGGCCGTGGTACCGACATCAAGCTCGGCTCGGGAGTGACGGAATCGAAACCGTCCGAAGTCGAGGATCCCGACGGCAAGCCGCAGACGATCGAGGAGATCGGCGGACTCCACATAGTGGGTTCCGAGCGGCACGAGTCCCGCCGCATCGACAACCAGCTCCGCGGTCGCGCGGGACGTCAGGGAGACCCGGGCGCCTCGCAGTTCTTCCTCTCGCTCGAAGATGATCTCATGCGCATCTTCGGGTCGGAGCGCATCGCCAAGCTGATGGACCGGATGGGTGCGCAGGAGGGGGAGGTGCTCACACATCCGCTCATCACCCGGTCCATCGAGCAGGCTCAGAAGCGCGTCGAGATTCAGAACTTCGAGCAGCGCAAGCGACTCCTCGATTACGACGACGTGATGAACCAGCAGCGCGAGGTCATCTACTCGTTGCGCTCCTTCGCGCTCGAAGGCGGTGAGGAGCTGAAGGGCGAGGCGCTCAAGATGGTCGAGAAGGCCGTCTCGCGGCGGGTGGAGCAGGCGCTGGAGGGGTTCGAGAACGCGGAGGATTGGGACTTCGCGCTCCTGCGGCAGGACCTGCTCATGCACTACCTGCTCATGGTGCCCGGCTTCGAGGAGGGCGCGGAGGAGACTCCCGAATCGCTGGGCGACGCGCAGGAGGCGGCGCTGGAGGTCGCGCGCGCCGCGTTCGCGGCGAAGCTCGCGAGCCTCAACGAGTTCGCCGATCGCCTCCTCTCGCTGGTGATGCTCCAGGTGCTCGATGAGAAGTGGAAGGACCACCTCTACGACCTGGACCAGCTTCGTGCCGCCATCGGGTACCGCTCATGGGGGCAGAACGATCCGCTGATCGAGTACAAGAAGGAGGCGTACAACATGTTCGTCGATCTCATGGCGGACGTGTACAACACCTTCACCGAGCGTTTCCTCCGTGTGCAGCTCGTCTTCGAGCCGCCGCCGCTCCCGGCGCAGGCCGGCGGCGCCCGCGGTCCGGCGCATGCGCAGGCGGGTAGCGGAAGTGGCGGGGGCGGGAATCGCCCCACCAAGCGCTACAACGCACTCGGCGTGCTCGAGGATGTCCCGCCCGAGGGCGGCCCGGATGGCGACGGGGCGGTGGACAGCGGTCCGGAGGAAGAGCCGCCGGTACCGTCCAGGCGCACCGCGCGCAAGCCGGAACCCACGGTGGTGGGTGCCGGTAGAGCGCGTACGCTCACGCAGGAAGCGCCCGTCAACGCCGACTGGTCGCACGTGGGTCGCAACGACCCTTGCCCGTGCGGCTCGGGGAAGAAATACAAGAAGTGCCATGGAGCCACGGTGTAGCTGCATGCGTTGAAGTGATGGCGGTTTCGCCCCCCGATGCGGGTATAGTTACTTCACATCCGCAACCGGAGGCGCACCGTGTCCGTGGTAGCTGGTCTGGAACCCCGTAAGACGTTAACTATTAGAGAGATGCCCAGATCCGAGCGGCCGCGGGAGCGGCTCCGGACTCTGGGCGCTCACACCTTGAGCGTGACCGAGCTGCTCGCCATCGTTCTGGGTTGCGGGGCGAGCGGGCGATCGGCCCTCACCGTGGGGCGGGAGATGCTGGACAGGTCGGGTGGGTCGTTGCGGAGGATAGCTTCCGAGCCCGTGGCTTCGCTCACGGGAATGCGTGGTGTGGGGAAGGCGCGTGCCGTCGCGGTACACGCCGCGCTCGAGCTCGGCCGGCGCATGGCGGCCGAGTTGCGCGAGGAGGGGGTCCCACTTCGCTCGCCGCGCGACGTGTTCGTGAAGTACGCCGATCGTCTCCAGGATCTCCCGGCCGAGGAGTTCCACGTGGCGGTGCTCGATTCGCAGCATCGGATGGAGCGCGACATCACGATAACCCGGGGGATCCTCAACTCCTCCCTCGTGCATCCGAGAGAGGTTTTTCGCGAGGCGATCGCGGAACGGGCCGCGGCGATAATCCTCATCCACAACCACCCGAGCGGCGACCCCACGCCGTCGTCCGACGACCACCTCGTGACGGAGCAACTGGTGGGGGCGGGAAGATTGCTCGATATTCCAGTACACGACCACGTGATCATCGGTCGTGGGCGCTACACCAGCTTCGCGGAGGCAGGGCTGCTTTGACCGCACCTGTGCTGAACACGGTCATCCCCGGTTGGAATCTCGCCGAAGACCCGCTCGCCGAGCGGCTCGACACCGAGCTGCTCACGCGCGCCTTCCGCTTCGGGCAGCAGGCGCACATGGGCCAGAAGCGCTCGAGCGGGGATGACTACGTGTCGCACTGCGTGGAGGTCGCCAAGATCCTCGCCGAGCTGCACCTCGACTCCGTCACGATCGCTAGCGGACTCATCCACGACGTGGTGGAGGATACCGCGGTCACCGTCGCCGACATCGAGGGCGAGTTCGGGAAGGAGATCGCGCAGATCGTCGACGGCGTCACCAAGATCGGCAACATCTCCTTCCGCTCGCGGCAGGAGCGGCAGGTGGAGAACTACCGCAAGCTCCTCCTGTCGGTGGCGAAGGATGTGCGCGTGATCCTCATCAAGCTGGCGGATCGCCTGCACAACATGCGCACGCTCGACTATCTCCCCGAAGACAAGCGGCGGCGCATCGCGCAGGAGACGATGGATCTCTACGCGCCCCTCGCGCACCGCTTTGGTATGGCTCGGATGCGCTGGGAGCTCGAGGACCTCGCGTTCAAGCATCTGGAGCCGGTGGAGTACCGCAAGCTCGCGCGGCTCGTGGCGCAGAAGCGCGGCGAGCGCGAGCGCCTCATCGCCCAGATGGCCCAGCCGCTCGAGAAGGAGCTCCATCGCGCCATGATCCAGAGCTTCGACGTCACGGGGCGTCCGAAGCATCTCTGGTCGATCTACAAGAAGATGAAGCAGCGGGAGAAGCCGTACGAGGAGATCTACGACCTCCTCGCCATCCGAGTGCTCGTCAACACCGTCCCGGACTGCTACCACGCGCTCGGCGTCATCCACGACGGCTGGACGCCGCTGCAGGAGCGGATCAAGGACTACATAGCGCAGCCCAAGTCCAACGGCTACCAGTCGCTTCACACAACCGTGTTCGGGCCGGGCCGGCAGCTGTTCGAGGTGCAGATCCGCACCTTCGACATGCACCGCACCGCGGAATACGGTATCGCCGCTCACTGGCTCTACAAGGAGAACGCCAAGAGCGCCGACGAGCTCGATCGTGCGCTGGGCTGGTTCCGCCAGGTGCTGGAGCTGCAGCTCGACGCCAAGACCCCGGACGAGTTTCTCGAGTTCCTGAAGCTCGACCTCTATCAGGACGAGATCTTCGTATTCACGCCCACGGGTGATGTCCTCCAGCTCCCTAAGGGGGCGACTCCGATCGACTTCGCCTTCGCGGTACACACCGAGGTCGGCATCCACTGCCAGGGCGCGCGGGTGAACGGGCGGATCGCGCCGCTCTCGAGGCAGTTGCGCAACTCCGATACGGTGGAGATCATCACGTCCCCCGGCGCGAGACCCAGCCGCGACTGGCTCTCGCACGTGCGCACCGGCCGGTCGCGCCACAAGATCCGCCAGTGGATCCGGCAGGAGGAGCAGAGCACCTCCGCGCGCCTGGGTCGCGAGATGCTCGACCGCGAGCTGCGGCGCCGCAACCTTGCCAGACCGGATGACGCCGCGCTGGCCGCGGCGGCGAAGTCGTTGAACCTGAACGATGCGAAGCACCTCATAGCTTCCATCGGCCAGGGCGATGTTCACGTCTCGCAGGCGTTGCGCGCCGTCTACCCCGAGGTGGAGGCGACGCCCGAGCAGCCCGCCCGTACCAGCGCGTTCGAGCGGCTGGTGCAGAGGATGCGCGGCAGCACCAAGGGCGTGCGCATCCAGGGAGTGGACGGGCTGATGGTGCGCTACTCCCAGTGTTGCCAGCCGGTGCCCGGCGACCCGGTCGTGGGCTATGTGACGCGCGGCCGCGGGGTGAGCATCCACCGGAGCGACTGCCCCAACGTCCTCCTCCTCTCCGCCGAACCGGAGCGCCGGCTCGATATCGACTGGCAGGAGATGGAGGGCGAGATTTTTCTGGTTCGGCTCGCGATCGAGGGCACGGACCGCCGTGGCCTGTACATGGATGTCGCCGAGGCGGTGACCAACGCGGGCACCGACATCAAGAGCATGGAGTTGCGCAGCGGCGATGGCGGGGTGTCGGGGTCGATCCTCGTGGAGGTGGAGAACCTCACCCACCTGCGCAAGGTCATCCGCGCCGTGCGGCGCGTGAAGGGCGTGACGGACGTTACGCGGAGGGAGCGCCTCTCCGCCACGGAATGAAGCCACCCGGGAGTGTTATATTTCACTCATGGCTGAATTCGATCTACGTGCGCCCTTCTCCCCCGCGGGTGACCAGCCCGCAGCCATAGCGGAGCTCTCGGCCGGACTTGCCCGGGGCGATCGCTTCCAGACGCTGCTGGGCGTGACCGGGTCGGGGAAGACGATGACAGTCGCCAACGTCATCAAGGCGCACGGACGGCCCACGCTCGTTCTCTCTCACAACAAGACGCTGGCGGCGCAACTCTACGGCGAGCTCAAGGGGTTCTTCCCCAACAACGCCGTCGAGTACTTCATATCCTACTACGACTACTACCAGCCGGAAGCGTACGTTCCCACCACGGACACGTACATCGAGAAGGATGCGTCGATCAACGAGGACATCGACCGGCTCCGCCTGAGAGCCACATCGAGCCTGATGGAGCGGGAAGACGTGATCATCGTTGCTACCGTCTCCGCCATCTATGGACTCGGTGACCCGGTGGAGTACCGCGAGCGCATGGTGCGGATCGAGCGCGGCGACACGCGCGCGCGCGACGAGATACTGCGCGCGCTCGTCGGCATCCAGTACTCGCGCAACGACGTCGCGTTCGAGCGCGGTACCTTCCGCGTGCGCGGCGATACCGTCGAGATCTTTCCGGCGTACGAGGAGCAGGGTGTGCGCGTCGAGATGTGGGGCGACGAAGTGGAGCGCATCACGAAGATCGACGTAGTCACGGGTGACACGATCTCCGAACTGGAGCGCACGGCCGTCTACCCGGCCAAGCACTTCGTCACGTCGCGTCCCACGCTCGAGCGTGCGGTTCGCCTCATCCGCACCGAGCTTCAGGAGCGGCTCGAAGTGTTGCGGGCCGAAGGGAAGCTGCTGGAGGCGCAGCGTCTCGACTCGCGCACGAACTTCGACATCGAGATG